>CAMYMG010000017.1 GCA_947259295.1 uncultured Rhizobiaceae bacterium | reverse complement strand
CCTGAGACAGTCGCGCCGGATGCATGGGGCAGGCATGCTCATGCCGCCGCTCCGCAGCAGGCCGAGGCCTTGGCCGGTTCGACCTTGCTCGCCGATCCGCAGCCGCAACCGGCTTCGCCCGCGGCCTTGGCATCCGCATCCTTGACGCAACAGGCATCGGCGCCGGCCGGCGCGGGGCCGCCGCAGCAGGCTGAAGCCGCGTCCTCAGGCTTTAGGTCGGCGTTGCAGACGCCGGTCTCCGGCAGCACCAGCCGCACATCGCGGGCCGCCGCATGGTCGCCGGCGATATCGGCCACCACCGAGCGCACCTGCTCGTAACCCGTCGCCATCAGGAAGGTCGGCGCGCGGCCATAGGATTTCGAGCCGACGATGGTGAAGCCCGGCTCCGGATGCGCCAGTTCCGAAATGCCATGCGGCGGAACGGTGCCGCAGGAATGCAGGTTCGGATCGATCAGCGGCGCCAGGGCCGGCGGCGCCTCGACGGCCGGGTCGAGCGCGATGCGGAGCTCGCCGAGGAAGGAGAGATCGGGGCGGAAGCCGGTGGCGACGACGATCCTGTCGACGTCGAACCGCGTCGGCTGGCCGCCATGCATCGCCTCGACTGCGAGGCCGTCTCTTGTCCTGTCGATGCGGCTGACGGAGAAGGGCGCCAGCATCTTCAACCGGCCGTCGCGCATCGCCTGGCTGGCGGCAAGGCCGAGCGCACCGCGCTCCGGCAGCTGGTCGTTCAGGCCGCCGCCGAGCAGGCGCTCGACGCCATCGCGGCGCAACGCCCAGAATATCTCGGTGGTGGGATCACTTTCCTGCAGTTCCATCAGCGCGAGCGCCACGTTGATCGCCGAATGGCCGCCGCCGATCACCAGCGTGCGCTTGCCTGCATAGGCAGCGCGTTCGGCGCCGGCGACATCGGGGATGCCATAGGCGATGCGGTCCGCCGCTTCGGTCTCTCCGGGCACGCTGAGACCGTCAACGCCGATCGGATTGGGCCGCGTCCAGGTGCCCGAGGCATCGATCACCGCGCGCGCCGTGAGGCGGTGCTCGCCCCGCTCGTCGCGATAGCGGACAATGAAGGGAGCCTCGGCGCGGTGCTCGTCGGCGAGTTTGGCGCGGCCGAGCCGGGTGATTGCGTCGACCGTGGCGCCAAGCCTCAGGTTCGGGGCGATGTGCGGCAGGCCGGCGAGCGGCTGAAGATAGTCGCGGACGATGTCGCCGCCGGTCGGCAGCAGATCGTCGTCGGGGGCCTGCCAGTCCGAGTGCTCGAGCAGCCGGCGGGCCGCGGCGTCGATGTTGTAGCGCCAGGGCGAGAAGACGCGGACATGGCTCCATTCGTGCAGGGTCGCACCGACGCTTGCGCCGCGCTCCAGAATCACCGGCCGGATGCCGCGCTCGACCAGATGCGCGGCGGCGGCGAGGCCGACGGGACCGGCGCCGATGACGGCGACCGGGAGTCCGTTTCCGAAAGCTGCATTCATAGTTTTGCTCCTTCTAGTACATTCGAAATATGCAGGCAAAAAAATGCCTCACGCGGTGACGCTGTTGGCGACCGGCGCGCAGGTGCCATCGGCGCAGCACTCGTCGGCGAGATAGCCGATCAGGGCCTGCATGCCGGGATAGTGGGCGCGGCAGATCAGCGTCGTCGCCTGCCGTTCCTGCGTGACCAGGCCGGTATCGACGAGGCGCTTGAGATGGTGCGACAGGGTCGAGGCCGGGATCGTCAGGCGGTCCTGGATGCTGCCGACGGCCAGACCCTCGTCACCCGCCCGCACCAGCGTGCGATAGAGCTGCAACCGGGTCGGATTGCCGAGGGCTTCGAGCTGGGAGGCTGCTTTTTCGAGTTTCATGGAAATAGGTTTAGTGCCTGTCGCGGCTTTCGTCAACCGAATTTCGAAAGAACCCGAAATAGATCGAGGGCCATTGCCAGGAATTCACCCCGATCGGGTCGTGGCCGGGCTTGAGCGGCCTTCAGGAAGCAGGCTTGCTTCTTGCCTCAACGACCTCACCGTCCTCCTTTGTGAAGGTCCCGATGTCCGGGTTGGGCAGCACCTTCAGCACCGCCTCGGATGGCCGCGCCAGCACGGCGCCGAGCGGCGTCACGACGATCGGCCGGTTGATCAGGATCGGATGCTCCAGCATGAAGTCGATCAGCTCGTCGTCGCTCCATTTCGGATCGTCGAGCCCGAGTTCGGCATAGGGCGTGCCCTTCTCGCGCAGCAGCTGGCGCGGTGTCATGTCCATGGCGGCGAGAAGTTCGACCAGTCTCTCACGCGACGGTGGCGTCTTCAGATATTCGATGACCTCGGGCTCCTCGCCGGACTGGCGGATCATCGCCAGCGTGTTGCGCGAGGTGCCGCATTGCGGGTTGTGGTAGATGGTGACGGTCATATCAGGCCTTCGGGAACCAGTGTTGCGTGCGGTTGGCGAAGGCGACCAGCGATAGCATCACGGGCACCTCGACCAGCACGCCGACGACGGTCGCCAGCGCAGCACCCGAGTTCAGTCCGAACAGGCTGATCGCCACCGCCACCGCCAGTTCGAAGAAGTTCGAGGTGCCGATGAGCGCGCAGGGTGCCGCCACGTTGAAGGGGACCTTCCAGGCCTTCGCCGCCGCATAGGTGATCGCGAAGATGCCGTAGGACTGAAGGATCAGCGGCACCGCGATCAGCACGATGAGCATGGGATTAGCCAGGATCACGGTGCCCTGGAATCCGAACAGCAGCACCACTGTCGCCAGCAATCCGACTACCGACACCGGCTTCAGCCGGCCGGTGAATTCCGACACCGCCGCCTCGGCGGTCTTGCCGCCGGCGCGCCCGATCAGCCAGCTTCTCGTCATCGCTCCGGCGACCAGCGGTATGACCACGTAGAGCACGGTGGAGAGAATGAGTGTTGCCCACGGCACCGTGATGTCGGTGACGCCCAGCAGCAGGGCGACGATCGGGGCGAAGGCGAAGATCATGATGACGTCGTTCACCGACACCTGCACCAGCGTGTAGGTCGCGTCGCCGCGCGTCATCTGGCTCCAGACGAACACCATCGCCGTACAGGGCGCCGCACCGAGCAGGATCAGGCCCGCAATGTATTGCTGGGCGTCGGCCGGTGCGATCCATGGCGCGAAGACGTACTCGAAGAACAGCACGCCGAGCGCCGCCATGGTGAACGGCTTGACCAGCCAGTTGACGACGATGGTCAGCGCCAGCCCCTTCGGGCGATCGCCGATATGGCGCAGGCTGGCGAAGTCGACATTGACCATCATCGGGAAGACCATGGCCCAGATGAGCACGGCGACGACCAGGTTGACGGAGGCAACCTCCAGCCCGGCGAGGAAGCCGAACACGCCCGGCATCAACGTGCCCAGCGCGATGCCTGCCGCGATGCAAAGCGCGACCCAGACCGAGAGCCATTTCTCGAAGAAGCCGATGGAAGGAGCAGCGAATTTGGGCGCCGGGTAAGTCTGATCCGTCATGTCTTGTCCTAGCCGGCCTTCGGCAGTTGGGCGCCGATCTCGTGCAGGCGCTTCTGCAGTGCCAGACGGTCCAGCGTGTTCATCGGCAGGCTGGTGAAGATCGAGATGCGGTTGTTGAGCATGCGGTAGGTGTCGGCGAAGGCGAGGTGCTTCTCGGCCTCCGTCCCTTCGAACGCCGCCGGGTCGGGCACGCCCCAATGCGCCGTCATAGGCTGTCCCGGCCACACCGGGCAGGCTTCCATGGCGGCATTGTCGCAGACGGTGAAGACGAACTGCATTTCCGGCGCGCCTGGCGTGGCGAACTCTTCCCAGCTCTTCGAGCGGGCGAAGGACGTATCGTGGTTGAGGCTCTTCAGCAGTTGAAGCGCGTAGGGATGGACCTCGCCCTTCGGCTGCGAGCCGGCGGACCAGGCCTTGAAGCGGCCCTGGCCGACGCGGTTCAGAATGGCTTCGGCGAGAATCGAGCGGGCCGAGTTGCCGGTGCACAGAAACAGGACATTGTAGGGTTCTGCAGACATTTCCATTCCTCCTAGCAATCGCAGGCTATGGCATCGATGACGGGCCGGCAGAGCTCCGGCGACCCGTTGCAGCAGTCTTCCATGAGGTAGGCGAGGAGATCCCGAAAGCCGGTCATGTCGGCGGCGTAGCGGACGTTGCGGCCGTCGCGCTCGGCGCTCACCAGCCCGGCCTGCATGAGTATCTTGAGATGCGAGGACATCGTGTTCTGCACCGTGCCGAGGCGCGAGGCGATCTCGCCTGCCGCCATGCCCTGCGGGCCTGTCCTGACGAGCAGCCGGAAGGTTTCGAGCCGTGTGTCCTGGCCGAGCGCGGCAAGGGCAGCGAGAGAGGTTGACTTGTCCATATATCCAGAAATCTCGATTTATCAGCTCACGTCTAGCATCGGTTTCCGGCGGAGGAAAGAGGAAATCGAGCGGCCTCAAGGACTAAATCTGCCTCCCCTGTTCAGGCGATGCGAACGCCCTGGCGGGCGTTGACGGCATGCGGCAATCCCGGTCTAACTCCAGCGCATGGAGACGCTGCTCAGTTCCTCGCTTTACGGCATCCTGCTCACCCTGGCCGACCTCGCGGTGATGGCGCGGATCCTGCTGCGGCCGAACCGCGATCCGGCCTCGCGCATCGCCTGGCTGGTCGTCGTCGGCGCCGTGCCGGTGGCAGGCATTCTGATCTATCTGCTGTTCGGCGAGGTCAGCATCGGCAGGCAGCGCGCCAAGCGTATGCGCGAGGTTCTGGCCAGACTGCCCAAGGCACAGGACACAGGCCGCGAAGCGCCGGTGCCGGACCGCTACGGCAGCCTTTTCCAGCTTGGCCATTCGATCAGCGGCTTCCGCCCCGTCGGCGGCAATTCGGCCCGGCTGCTGCCGGACTCCAACGCAACGATCGATGCGATGGTCGCCGACATCGACGCGGCCAGCGACCATGTGCACCTGCTGTTCTACATCTGGCTGCCCGACAACAATGGCTGCAAGATCATCGAGGCGCTGATCCGCGCGGCCAGCCGCGGCGTGAGCTGCCGGGCGATGGCCGATGATCTCGGCTCGCGCGGCCTGATCCGCTCGCAGCACTGGCAGGCGATGCGCCGCGCCGGCGTCCGGGTGGCGAGCGGCCTGCCGATCGGCAACCCGCTTCTGCGCCCCTTTGCCGGCCGTATCGACCTGCGCAACCACCGCAAGATCGTCGTCATCGACGGCGCCATCACCTATTGCGGCAGCCAGAACTGCGCCGACCCGGAATTTCTGGTCAAGGCGCGCTTCGCGCCATGGGTCGACGCCGTGATCCGCTTCGAGGGTCCGATCGCGCGGCAGAACCAGATCCTGTTTGCCAGCGACTGGATGGCCGGCGTCGACGAGGACATCGCCGACCTGCTGCACGGCCCGCACGACCAGGCCGTGTCGGACAGCATGCCGGCGCAGGTCATCGGCACCGGTCCGACCGTGCGTTCGTCCGCCATGCGCGAGGTCTTCGTCGCGCTGATGTTTGCGGCGCGCCGCGAAGTCGTCATCACGACGCCCTACTACGTGCCGGATGAATCGCTGCAGAACGCTCTTCGCACGACGGCCTACCGAGGCGTTGACACGACGCTCGTCCTGCCGGCCCGCAACGATTCGAGAATCGTCAGTGCCGCCAGCCGCAGCTACTATGCCGACCTGATCGCCGCCGGCGTCAAGGTCTACGAATATTCCGGCGGGCTGCTGCACACCAAGTCGCTGACCGTTGACGGGGAACTCACCCTGATCGGCTCGGCCAACATGGACCGCCGCAGCCTCGACCTGAATTACGAGAACAACATCCTCGTGCATGACGCGGACCTTACGGCCGCCATGCGCGCCCGGCAGCAGGACTATATCGGTCGGTCGAGCCAGGTCACGATGCAGGATGTCGCGGCATGGCCGATGCCGCGCCGCCTGTGGAACAACGCCATCGCGACGCTCGGGCCGCTGTTCTAGTCCCGGGCCGCGGAGACTGGACCCGCCGGCATTGCCAGCCTTGCGCCTTTGCCGGGGCATGACATAAGTGCTGGAAACAGCGTCGCCGATGCCGATGATCGCGCGCTGCGGGCCGGGAGAAGCATGACCGAGGGCAATACGATACCCGCTGCCGAACGCGAGATGCGGCGCCGCTACGCGAATCTCGAACTCGCGGTTGTCGTCGTCACGGCCATCCTCGGCCTCTGCATGGCATGGGCGGCGCAGTCGATCGTCTCCGACCGCGCACAGCGGACCGTCCTGGCAACAGCGCGCGAGGCGCTGGCGCTGCAGTCCGAGACGCTCGCCGGCGTGCTCGAGAAGTACCGCCTGCTGCCGCCTCTCCTGTCGCGCCGTGACGATGTCATCGCCATGTTTTCCGACGCCGGCTCGTCCGCCGGCGCAAGCGCCGCGAAGGACATGGCGCTGGAGATCGCCAGCTATTCCGGTGCCATGGACGTCGCCTTCGCCGATGCGTCGGGCCGCGTCTTCGCCTCGGCGCGGGGCATCTTCGACAATTCGCGGCTGAACGAGGAAGCGCTGCTGGAGGCTGCGCGGCAAGGCCGGCTCGGCCGTGAATCGCTCTCTCCCGAAGAGCAGGAGCGCGCCTATGTGTTTGCGTCCGCGGTACGCGGTGGCAACAGACTGATCGGCGTCATCGCCATCTATGTCCGAATGGACCAGGTCGAGCAGACCTGGGCGCTGTCGGCAAACCCGATCGCGGTGACCGACGCCAGCGGCGCCATCTTCATTTCCAACCGGCCGGCCTGGCAGTCGCGCCGCCTTTTCGCGGGTGGCGGGGGCGATGCCGTCCTTGCCGACCACCCGACCGGCGAAGGCCAGACCGTGCATCTCGCCGGCGAGCCCGGCACCTCCTACCTCGCGGCAAGCCGCCCCTTGCCGCTGATGGGATGGACGCTGCACGTGCTCGCCGATCGCGGGGCGATCGTCGCGGCGCAGCAATCCGCCATGCTGGTGGCGGTGCTGGCGGCACTGCTGTCGGGCAGCCTCGCCTTTCTCTACGTCAAGCGACGCGAGGCGCTGCGGCTCCGGCAGCTGCGCTCGGAGGCCAGTGCGCAGCGGCTGGAAAACCTGGTGCGCGAGCGGACGGCGGACCTCACCGAGGCCAATGCGGCGCTCGCCCACGAGGTGGGCGAAAGGACCGAGGCCGAGGAAAAACTCCGCAAGACGCAGGCCGACCTCATCCAGGCGGCGAAGCTTGCAGCACTCGGCCAGATGTCGGCGACGCTCAGCCATGAGTACAACCAGCCCTTGGCGGCGATACGGACCTATGCCGACAACGCAACGCGGCTGCTGGCGCGCGGCAGGAGCGAGGCGGCGGCCGACGCCGTGGCGCGCATCGCGGGCCTGGTCGACAGGATGTCGGAACTGTCGCGCACCCTGCTCTCCTTCGCCCGCAAGCCGGGCACCGCCGTCGACGACGTGCTCTTGGGACCAGTCATCGACGAGGCTCTGATGCTTGCCGGCCCGCGCGCCCGGCAGGCCGGCGTCTCGATCCGGCGCGAGGGATCGCTGCCGGACGCCAGCGT
>CAMYMG010000016.1 GCA_947259295.1 uncultured Rhizobiaceae bacterium | reverse complement strand
GCTGCGGCGCGCGCCGCTCCGCCCTGCGCCGCGCGCTGTCACATCCGAGCACCATGATCGGCGGCACGTTGGTGCTGTTCTTCGTTCTGGTTGCCGTTTTCGCGCCGTTCATTGCACCATTCGATCCCAACGCCTCGGACTGGCTCGCCGTGCGGCAGGCGCCATCGGCCCTGCACTGGTTCGGCACCGATGATCTGGGCCGCGATGTGCTGTCGCGGGTCATCTTCGGGTCGCGCGCCTCGCTCGCGGCGGGCGTCATCGCAGTCACCATCGCCATTTCCATCGGGGTGCCGCTTGGCCTGGTGGCGGGGTATTTTGGCGGCATCCTAGACGCCATCATTGCGCGCTTCACCGATGCCCTTCTGGCGGTGCCCTTTCTGGTCCTAGCCATCGCGCTCGCGGCCTTTCTCGGACCGAGCCTGCAGAACGCGATGATTGCCATCGGCGTATCGGCCATGCCGGTGTTCGTCCGGCTGACGCGCGGCCAGGTCCTCTCGATCAAGAACGAGGACTACATCACCGCGGTGCGCGCGCTCGGCGTGCGCAACCGCAACATCATACTCGCCCATGTCCTGCCCAATGTCATGGCGCCGATCGTCGTCCAGGTCACAATCACCATGGCGGTCGCCGTGCTCGCCGAGGCCAGCCTTGCCTTCCTCGGGCTCGGCCAGCGCCCGCCGGCCCCATCATGGGGCAGCATGCTCGACATCGCGCGTCAGTTCCTCACCGAGGCGCCGTGGATGGCGGTCTGGCCGGGCCTTGCGATCATCGCTATCGTGCTCGGCTTCAACCTGCTGGGCGACGGCCTCAACGACACGCTGACGCCGCAGTCAGAGGATAGCTGAATCCGAAGGGATTGATGCGAATTAATGGCCGTATCGCCGGGCCAGATACAAGCAAGCCGATCTTAATTGTTGCATGGCAGTCGACCCCAAGGCCAAACAGCGCCCGACCACGCAATCCTGCTTTCGTGATCCAAAAGAACCAAACTAGCTAAGTTTGCTTGACCTGAGCACTCTTTTTGCGCTGCCTGCTTGCCGGCACTCCAGGCAGGCGCCTCCTTGGGCGACCGATACTATTTCTCGTCGGCATCTCACATTAGTCCGGCCTTCGACATGCCTTCTCGCATGTGATGAAGGTCTTCCTCGTCAGCATAATGAATGGCTGCCATAATAGCGCCAGAACTAAAGGCCGGGTCGAGTTTTCGAATGGCAGCCGCATGCGCCTCGGCCGCAGTCTGGTCGCCTAGCCAAGCGTGGCACGCAGCGACAAAGGCTCGGGACACCAGGTCCATTGACGGCACCCGCATGAATGATTCAATGGCGGTGCTATATCGTTTAGCTGTGAAGTG
The DNA here is from genome assembly GCA_947259295.1 of uncultured Rhizobiaceae bacterium. Classification (GTDB taxonomy): domain Bacteria; phylum Pseudomonadota; class Alphaproteobacteria; order Rhizobiales; family Rhizobiaceae; genus CAMYMG01. Next base: position 11,273 of record CAMYMG010000016.1, on the reverse strand, counting down.
GGCTTTCCCCAAGTGGCTCCAGAATCTTCCAGGATGGTGGGGATTCAGCCGCATGGCTTTTTCGATCCATTCCGCCCCCTCGTCGGGGATCCCCAACCACGTCAACAGTTCGCCCATCTGCACCACGACCAGGTCGTAGTTCGGATTAAGCGCCAATGCCCGCTCCTGATGGTATCGCGCCCGAACAAAATCTGCGCGCGTTATCGCTACGGCTGCAAGGATACGGTGAACATCTGCGTCATTGTCGTCCAAGTTCAGCGCTTTGTTTAGGTTGGCCTCTACTTGGGCGAACGTTTCCTCCTTATCGGCACACCAGCCGTAACCCCAAGCTTGGCCCAGGATGCAACCGCGCCAAGCATAGGCATGGGCGTATTCAGGGTCCAATCCCACTGCCCGGTTGATCAGCTCCTGAGCTCGAGCATTATCCTCGCGATTACTCCGGTGATGAAGCACCTTGGCGGACAGCACGCACTCGTATGCAACCAGGTTGGAGGGCTTCTTGCGAGCCAACTGATCATGTTGCGCCGCTTCGAGACGACCCGGCAACGTTGCCACGATCGCTGCAGTAATTTCGTCCTGTATCGCGAAAATATCGTCAAGCTTGCGGTCGTATCGCTCTGCCCAAATGTGGGTATCGCTGAAAGTGTCGATCAACTGTACAGTGACACGAAGTCGGTCACCAGATTTCCGGACGCTGCCCTCAACGACATACTGCGCGCCGAGCTTTTTGGCTACAACGCCGATATCTACAGACTGGCTCTTATAGACAAAGGTCGAATTACGAGAGATTACGAAAAGCTCATGACGGCGACTGAGCTCAGTAAGGATATCCTCGGTCAAACCGTCAACAAAGAACTCTTGCTCCGAATCACCACTAATGTTGGCAAAAGGCAAGACAGCGATCGTCGGTTTTGCGACGGACTCATCTCGAACTTTGCTGCCGTTTCCTGAAAGGTGTGCTTGGGGCGGTTCGTCGAAGACCACTCGATACACCCGTACTGAGCGGCTCAGGTTCTTAAGCGACTTCTCGCCAAGATCGTCGAACGCGATGTCCAGGCGGCTGGCTACTTGATCAAGGATAGAAGCAGTTACGCAGACGCCCCCACTTTCCGCGAGTTGCTCGACGCGGGCCGCGACATTGACGCCATCGCCAAAGATGTCCTCGTCTTGAAAAATAATGTCGCCTAAATTGATTCCGATACGAAATTGAATCCGGATATCTTCAGGGACATCAGAATTTCTGCGACGCATCCGCTGCTGAACTTCTACGGCACAACTGACAGCATCGACTGCGCTTTGGAACTCTACGAGCATCCCGTCGCCCGTGGTTTTGATGATGCGCCCGTTATTTTTGGCGATGGCAGGATCAATCAGTTCGATCCTGTGCGCCCGCAATCGCGCAAGTACGCCCAACTCGTCGACTTCCATCAATCGACTGTAGCCGACCATGTCCGCAGCAAGGATAGCAGCGAGTCTTCTTTCCATTCGTTCTCCGTCGAACGAAGTGGTGCAATCCGGAAGGTACCGGTCGCGTGGCATTATGCGCCCGTCCGGGTTGATAAGCCAGATAGCCGGCGCAATGAAAAGAAATGAAAAGGACGGTAGGCTTGTCCCCTGCTCGTTGGCGCAGCCTTGCCGCTGTACCCGACCGACTTTAAGAGCCAGAGATCGTGCTTCAGACAACGCTTGCCATCTGTCCGTGCTTGAAGCTGCTCTGCTCCCTGAAAACTGTACAGTTCGAAATGGAGTATTCGCGCTCACGTCCCTTGGCTGGAGGATCGGAAGACGATGAAGGCATCGAGGTTTTCGGACGCGCAGAAGGCATTAATTTGAAGCAGGGTTCGGACGGAATCCCGGTCGCGGAGATGTGCCGTCGGGCGGGGATCAGCCAGGCGACCTACTTCAACTGGAGCCAAAGGAACTGGTCCTGCCCCGACCGACGCAAAGGAGACGCGTTGCATTCAGAACTCCAAATTTAACTTGAAGTGCCCATCTTGGTCCGCAAAAGACTCGCCATGGGTCAGTTCGGGGTATACTGCTGACGCCATGGGCGACCTGGTTCCGCGTTTGATTGAAGGTCAACTCGCAGTTTTCGAACTGATTGCTCGCGACGAGCCCTTCGAGGTCGTTGCCAGAGAGATTGTCTCATTGGCAGAGGAGCTTGAGCCGGGCACCATCGCTGGTATCACGGTTGTGGATCGCTCTGAAAAAAACCTCGAAATGGCAATTTTTGGCGCTGTTGACCGGGCGTTTTCGGACGCGCTCGCCGGCGTTAAGTCAGCGATGCGGGCGCAAAGCGGTTTTTGATCAACATGCCCGTAAGGGACTGTTTCGTGTCGGAACCGGAGGTCGCCATCGCTCCCCGGTTCACCACCAAGGCCGGTAGCCGTGTTGGGTCAAGTGGCGGTCTACCTCCCCATGATTTCCGTACCCATTCCATACGGAGCGAACACGACTACATTAAGTTATTGATTTTGTGGCGCACTAGAGAGGATTCGAACTCGAACCTCTGCCTTTCAAAGGCAGAGGTTCAGATAATGGGTTGCAGGTCGGCCGCAGGACGTCGAGGGCCTTGGCCACCAGGTCGGGGGCGAAGCCGTGCGCCTCTCAATGCTAGATGAATAACCGCTTGCCGGCGATCTGGCGTCAGCTTTCACCTACTTTACGACTGGACCGCCGGTGCGCTCGGCAAGGCGATTAACAGCTTCGTAGGTTGCGGGGTGCTCGTTGCCGGTATCTGCCGCCACGGCCCTGAATAGCCTCCCTCGCTCACGAGGCAATAGGTGGCGGTGCTGTCCTTGCCACCGGATACGGAGACGACATGCTCTGCCATCAGGGGACCTCCGTACAGAAAACGTACAGATATAACCCGGTGTTTCCGGCTTGTTCCGCTTCTAAGGCAGTCTTAAAGGCACGGTTTTGCTGAAAAGCACTCCCTTGGTAAGGGAGAGGTCGAGAGTTCAATCCTCTCTCGCAGCACCAGACTATCCCGGTGAAAAGCTCTGAAGTCTAGGACTTTCCCTGCCCCAGGCCGCGCACAGGCCAGGACGGTCTGCATCCTGCGCCAAATTCCTGTGAACCAAACCGCCGTTTCGACGTTGACCTCGCGAGGCTCGAAAGCCTGGAACCGGAAGGAGAACGTCATGGATTGGAACAGAGTCGAAGGTAACTGGAAACAGTTTAAGGGCAACGTTAAGGAACAGTGGGGCAAGCTTACTGACGACGATCTTGACGAAATCGCTGGCCGCCGCGAGCAGCTGGAAGGCAAGATCCAGGAGCGCTACGGCGTGGAGAAGGACCGCGCCCGCGAAGACGTCGACGCTTGGTTCGGCAAGAACGTCAACTGACTTTTCAACGGCCGGCCAAACTTCGCTGGCCTGTTGCTTTGCGGGCGTGCCGATCCGGCGCGCCCGTTGGTTTATTAAACGCCCCTAATCCAACAAGAAGACCGCTGGTACACCAGCGCTCCGGACCATGTATTTCTCTGCGGAGATCTCGTCGGCCAAAATATCCTCCTGACCGAGGAACCTTTGTCCTGAACAGCGCTTAAGCCAATGTCTCACAAAGGCGTGAAAACGCCGGCGTGGCGAACCCCAGCGCACACGCATTCAACCTGTTCAGAGAGAAATCTTATGGCCAAGAAGCCCAGCCAGAGCCGCCGGTCTCCCGACGACCAAGTCACCATCCACGACCAAAAGCTGTCGCGCGGCAGCGGCGGCGAACTCCACCAGACTGCCGGCGGCGATACCGAGGCGATGACCACGGCGCATGGCGTGCCGGTCTCAGACGACCAGAACACGCTGAAGATCGGCACGCGCGGCCCGACGCTGATCGAGGATTTCCACTTTCGCGAGAAGATATTCCACTTCGATCACGAGCGCATTCCCGAGCGCGTCGTGCATGCGCGCGGCTACGGCGCGCACGGCTATTTCGAGACCTATGCCTCCCTCGCCGACTACACCCGCGCCGACATTTTTCAGCGTGCTGGCGAAAAGACCCCGGCCTTCGTCCGTTTCTCGACGGTGGCGGGCTCCAAGGGCTCGTTCGACGTGGCGCGCGACGTGCGCGGTTTTGCCGTCAAGCTCTATACGAAGGAAGGCAACTGGGACCTGGTCGGCAACAACATTCCGGTCTTCTTCATCCAGGATGCAATCAAGTTTCCCGACCTCATCCATTCGGTGAAGCCCGAACCCGACCGGGCCTTCCCGCAGGCCCAGTCGGCGCACGATAATTTCTGGGACTTCATCTCGCTCACCCCCGAGAGCATGCACATGGTCATGTGGGTGATGTCGGATCGCGCCATCCCGCGCTCCTTCCGCTTCATGGAAGGTTTCGGCGTCCACACCTTCCGGCTGGTCAATGCCAATGACGAATCCACTTTCGTCAAGTTCCACTGGAAGCCGAAGTTCGGCCTGCAGTCGGTGGTCTGGAACGAGGCGGTGAAGATCAACGGCGCCGATCCGGATTTCCACCGCCGCGACCTCTGGCAGGCGATCCAGTCCGGGGATTTCCCGGAGTGGGAGCTCTGCGTCCAGCTGTTCGACCAGGAATTCGCCGACAGTTTCGACTTCGACATTCTGGATCCCACCAAGATCATCCCGGAAGAGATCATCAAGCCGATGCCGGTCGGCCGGCTGGTGCTCGACCGAATGCCCGACAATTTCTTCGCCGAGACAGAGCAGGTGGCGTTCATGACGCAGAACGTGCCACCCGGCATCGATTTCTCCAACGACCCGCTGCTGCAGGGCCGCAATTTCTCCTATCTCGACACGCAGATCAAAAGGCTGGGCTCGACCAATTTCAGCCATTTGCCGATCAATGCGCCGAAATGCCCGTTCAACCATTTCCAGCAGGACGGCCACATGGCGATGCGCAATCCTGTCGGCCGCGCCAACTATCAGCCCAACTCGTGGGGTATGGGCCCGCGTGAGGATCCGCAGCGCGGCTTCCGTTCCTTCGCCGATGCCGAGGAAGGCCAGAAGGTCCGGCTGCGCCCGGAAAGCTTTGCCGACCACTATAGCCAGGCGCGGCAGTTCTTCATCAGCCAGACGGTGCCCGAGCAGCAGCACATCGCCATGGCACTGACCTTCGAGCTGTCGAAGGTCGAGACGCCGGTCATCCGCGAGCGCATGGTTTCGCACCTCCTCAACATCGATGAGGGGCTGGCCGAGACGGTGGCCGAAAAGCTGGGCATCAAGGAACTGCCGAAAAAGGCCGACGCCGCCATCGCGCCGCGCGATGACCTGCAGGCCTCCGATGCGCTGTCGATCGTCAAGAATGGTCCCGCCAGTTTCGCCGGCCGCAAGGTTGGCGTGCTGGTCACCGACGGCTGCGACGCCGGCATCGTCAAGAAGCTTGCCGCAGCGCTGAAGAAGGAGGGCGCCATGATGGAAATCATCGCGCCCAAGGTCGGCGGCGTGGAGGCCTCCGATGGCAGCTTCATCGAGGGCCAGCAGATGATCGACGGCGGTCCTTCCGTGCTCTACGACGCGGTGGCGCTGATCGTCAGCCCGGAAGGCGCTGAAAAGCTCACCAAGGAGGCAACGGCGCGCGATTTCGTGGCCGACGCCTTTGCCCATTGCAAGTTCATCGGCCATGTAGAGGCGGCGCAGCCGCTCTTCGACAAGGCTCAGGTCGAGCTTGATGAAGGTTTCATCGAACTGGGCTCGGCCGCCGGCATCTCCAGCTTCATCGAGAGCTGCCGCAAGCTGCGCCTTTGGGCGCGCGAGCCAAAGGTCAAGATGTAAACCTTGCGACGATGCCCGGCGTGGTTCTGCCACGCCGGGCGACCTCATGGCCCGGTTGCCGCAACCGGCGCCGTCTGATTGACTGAAGCTGCCCCCGGTGCTGACCGGATGACGGCGGCGTGAGACGCCCGAAACCCGAACGATATCTGAGGGACAAGACCCCATGACTGTGCGCTACAAGCTCGGCTGCGAATTGTCCTATCAGGTCATCGCTCCGACCGTCTTCATCTTCAACATCGAGGTTGCCCGGTTGCAACGCCATCAGAACCTTGTCGAGACCCTGTCCTTCGACCCGGACCTGGCGCGACGGTCCTATACTGTCCCCGATGTTCAGAACCGCTATGTCAGCGTCGCCGCCGAGGCCGGTCCGCTGACCGTCAGCTACCAGGCTGACGTCACGCTCGACGTGTTCCGTGCCGACCCGGCGACCATTCACGAGATGCCACTGACCGAACTGCCGCTCGACATCATGCCCTTCCTGCTGCCGTCGCGGTTCGTCTCGTCCGACCGCCTCGCAGCCTTTGCCTATCGCGAGTTTGGAGATCTGGAGCCCGGCCACCAGCGCGTCACGGCGATCTGCAATTGGCTCTACGACAATCTCGACTATCAGCGTGGCTCTTCCGACCAGTTCACCACCGCCGACGAAAGCCTGATCATGCGCGCCGGTGTCTGCCGCGATTTCGCCCATCTCGGCATAGCCTTCTGCCGCGCGCTCAACATTCCCGCGCGCTTCGTCAGCTGCTATGCGCACGGCCTGCAGCCGAGCGACTTCCATGCCGTGTTCGAGGCCTATCTCGGCGGCCGCTGGTGGCTGTTCGACGGCACCCGCCAGGCCAATCTCGACGGGCTGATCCGCATCGGCGTCGGCCGCGACGCGGCCGAGATCGCCTTTGCCTCGCCCTTCGGCCAGATCGAGGCCGGGCCGATCAGCATCACCATCGAACGCGAGGACGGCGCACCGGACGTCGAGGAACGCACCACCGACGCCATTTCGACCGAGGAACCCGCGCCGAACGCCGGCGCGAACTAGGTATCCCGGACTGGCGACTATGCGGTCATCATTCTACCGACTGAAATAGCACAAGAATCGCATGCCACGGCAGGGGATCGCACCCGCTTCTTCCCCGTGCCGTCAGATTTTATTGTGCAGTGCAGCAACGAACGGGGCAGGATGGCGTTTCAGCTGAGTCGACTTCGGAAGGTTGACCTGAAGGAGACGCGTTCATGAGAAACCTCGCCGATACGATCGCCCGGCTCGCCGCCAACCGGAACCGAAGCTTCGCCCCGCCTTCGACGGGATCGGATGCGCTGACCGGACTGACCGGCTTCGGCTCCAACCCAGGCCAACTCGATGCGCTGATCCATGTGCCCGACAATCTCGCCCGCAACGCGCCGCTGGTGGTGGTGCTGCATGGCTGCACGCAGACCGCCGCCGGCTACGACCACGCGGCCGGCTGGTCGCGGCTCGCCGACCGCGAAGGGTTCGCCGTCCTCTATCCGCAGCAGCGCCGGGCCAATAACGCCAATCTCTGCTTCAACTGGTTCGTGCCGGGCGACATAGGTCGCGAGGGAGGCGAGGCGCACTCGATCCGCCAGATGATCGAGGCGGCCGTTGTCGCCCATGGCATCGACCGCGACCGCATCTTCGTCACCGGCCTGTCGGCCGGCGGCGCCATGGCGGGCGTCATGCTGGCCGCCTATCCCGATACCTTTGCAGCCGGCGCAATCATCGCCGGGCTGCCCTACGGCACGGCGACGTCCGTGCCGGAGGCCTTCGATCGCATGCGCGGACACGGCGCGCCGGACACCAAGGCGCTGCAGAAGCGCTTGGCGGCAGCCTCCGGCCATTCCGGCGCCTGGCCGCGCATCTCCGTCTGGCAGGGCAGCGCCGATCAGACCGTGGCCGCCTCCAACGCCGGGCTAATCGTCAACCAGTGGCAGGGTGTGCACGGCGTTGCCGGTCAGCCGACGCGCGAGGAAGAGGTCGATGGGCACCGCCGCATGGTCTGGGTCGACGATGAGGGGCGGGAGGCGATCGAGTACTACCTGATCCAGGGCATGTCGCACGGCACGCCGCTCGACACTGCCGACGGACTTAGCCACGCAGCACCCTATATGATCGACGCCGGGATCTCCTCGACCTTGCGCATCGCCGGATTCTTCGGTCTTGTCGACGAGGTGAAGGCCCGGACCGCGGGCAGTCCGCGCCCCGCCACGGCAACGCCGTCCACGCCGCGCACCGCCAACAGGTCAATGGGGCAGGGCGCGAAAACCGCCGCGCAGCCACAGCCTGAAACCGCCTCGGCCGGCGTCCGACACATCATCGAGGACGCGCTGCGCAAGGCAGGCCTGCTGAAATAGGATAGGGATAGCGCGAAACCGCTGCTCCCGCGGATCGTACAGCCGGTGCGCACCATGGCCGCGCCGGCCTCAAACGCCGAGATAGCGGTCCTGCAGGTCTTCCGTCAGTTCCTGCGGCCGCCCGCTCCACACAGTGCGGCCCTTTTCCAGCACCACGCAGCGGTCGGCCACCGGCAAGAGTTCTGCCATCGTCTTGTCGACCACCAGGATCGACTGGCCCTCGGCCTTCAGCCTGCGGATCGCCGCCCAGATGTCCTGCCGGATCACCGGCGCCAGCCCTTCCGTCGCTTCGTCGAGGATGACCAGCTTCGGATTCGTCATCAGCGCACGGCCGATCGCCAGCATCTGCTGCTCGCCGCCCGACAGGGTGCTGGCATACTGCCCGAGCCGCTCGCCGAGGCGCGGGAAGAGCCCGGTGACGCCGTCGATGGCCCATTTGCCCGGCCGCGCCGCCGCCACCAGGTTCTCGCGCACCGTCAGGTTGGGAAAGCAGCGCCGGCCTTCCGGCACCAGCCCGATGCCGAGCCGCGCGATGCGGAACGGCTGTCGCCTGCCGATAGCCGCGCCGCCGAACTCGATGGCGCCGCTGCGTGGTCGGGCGAGCCCGCAGATCGAGCGGATCGTCGTCGTCTTGCCCATGCCGTTGCGGCCCATCAGCGCCACCACCTCGCCCTCGGCGACGTCGAGATCGACGCCGAACAGCGCCTGGCTGGCGCCGTAGAAGGTTTCGATGCCTGCGACTTTGAGCAGCGTCATTGCGGCTCTCCGAGATAGGCGGCGCGCACCGCCGCGTCGCCCCGGATGTCGGCGACGCTGCCGCCGGCGATGACCCGCCCATAGACCAGCACCGTCACGCGGTCGGCCAGCGCGAACACGGCGTCCATGTCGTGCTCGACGAGCAGGATCGGCGCCTCGGCGCGCAAGCCGTCGAGAAAGCCGGTCAGCGCCTTGGCGCCTTCCGGGTCCATGCCGGCCATCGGCTCGTCGAGCAGGAAGGCCTTCGAGCCGAGCGCCAGCGCGATGGCGATCTCGAGCTGCCGCCGCTCGCCATGCGACAGTTCCGCCGCCGTGAAACCGGCGCGCCCGGCGAGCCCCGTGCGCTCCAGCGCCTGCATCGCCGGCCCGGTCAGGCTGTCGTCCTTCATCACGTTGCCGAAGAAGCGGAAGCTCGTGCCCTGCCTGGCCTGCACCGCCAGCATCACGTTGCGCAGTGCGGAGAATTCCGGCGTCAACGACGAGATCTGGAAGGTCCGGCCGAGGCCGCGCCGCGCCCGCTCGGCGACGCCAAGCCCGCCGATATCCTCGCCGAGGAAACGGATCGTGCCGGCCGACGGCTTCAATATGCCCGAGATCTGCTGCATCAGCGTCGTCTTGCCGGCGCCGTTCGGCCCGATCAGCGCGTGGATCTCGCCGGGCCTGAGGTCGAGGCTGACGTCGTCGGTCGCCTTCAGCGCGCCGAAATTCTTCGACAAATGGCTGATGTCGAGCACCGGTTCAGCCATGCCGCGGCCTCCCGGCGATCAGCCCGACCACGCCGCCGCGCGCGAACAGCACGACGCCGAGCAGGATCAGGCCGAGGAAGAACTGCCAGCGGTCGGTCATGCCGCCGAGCACGAATTCCAGCATGACGAACAGGATGGCGCCGGCCACCGGCCCGAACAGCCGCCCGGTGCCGCCGAGGATGATCAACACGATCAGTTCGCCCGACATCTGCCAGGACAGCATCGACGGGCTGACGAAGCGGGTGAGGTCGGCGAACAGCGCGCCGGCGACACCGGTGATCATCGCCGAGATGGTGAAGGCGGCGAGCCTGATCTTCAGCGGATCGATGCCGACCGCCGCCACCCGCGCCTCGTTCTGGCGCGCCGCCTGGAGTGCCGCGCCGAAGCGCGAGTCGCGCAGCCGCCAGCTCAACAGCAGCGCTGCCATCAGCAGGCCGTAGCAGACCAGGAAGAAGCTCGTCGGCGCCATGGTGTTGAGGCCGGGAAAGCCGTTGCGCAGCGTGATCGACAGCCCGTCCTGCCCGCCATAGGAGGGCCAGGAGATGGCGAAGTAGAAGATCATCTGCGCGAAGGCCAGCGTGATCATGATGAAGTAGACGCCGCTGGTCCGGAGACTGATCGCGCCGATCGGCAGCGCCACCAGCCCGCAGGCAAGCGCCGCAACCAGCCAGATCACTGGCATCTGGTCGCTGCCGCCGATCTCGAACGGCCAGCTCAGCAGCGGCTCGGCGTTGAAGGCGTGCGCGGCGAGGATGCCCGCCGCATAGCCGCCGATGCCGAAGAAGGCGGCGTGGCCGAACGACACCAGCCCGCCGAAGCCGAGCGCCAGGTTCAGCCCGGCGGCGGCGAGCGCCAGCACCGCCATGCGGGTGGCCAGCGTCACGTAGAAGGGCTCGCCGGCAACATTCGCCGCGAAGGGCAGCGCCAGAAGCAGCAGGGCGAGGAAGGCGTTGAGGATCGTTTCGCGCGTCATGCTCAGGCCTGCGCCGCGAACAGGCCCTTGGGCCGGAAGGCGAGGATCAGCGCCATGACGATATAGATCAGCATCGAGGCCAGTGCCGCGCCGATGCCCGACGCCTTGGCCGGGCCGATCACCGCCGCCAGCATGCCGGGCAGCAGGAAACGCCCCATCGTGTCGGTGATGCCGACCAGCAGCGCGCCGACGAAGGCGCCCTTGATCGAGCCGATGCCGCCGATGACGATGACCACGAAGGCGAGGATCAGCACAGGCTCGCCCATGCCGACCTCGACCGACTGCAGCGCGCCGACCATCGCGCCGGCCAGCCCGGCCAGCGCCGCGCCGAGCGCGAAGACCACCGTGTAGAGCGTCGAGATGTCGACGCCGAGCGCGCCGATCATCTCGCGGTCGGATTCGCCGGCCCGGATACGCATGCCGAGCCGCGTCCTGCCGATCAAGAGATAGAGGCCGAGCGCCACGGCGAGGCCGACGCCGATGATCGCCAGCCGGTAGAGCGGATAGTGCGCGCCGCCCGGCAGCGCCACCGCGCCCTGCAGCAGCGACGGGATGTTGAGATAGAGCGGGAAGGAGCCGAACAGCCAGCGCGTGCCTTCCGAGAAGATGAGGATCAGCGCGAAGGTCGCCAGCACCTGGTCGAGATGGTCGCGCTCGTAGAGGCGCCGGATCACCGTCACCTCGACGATG
>CAMYMG010000015.1 GCA_947259295.1 uncultured Rhizobiaceae bacterium | reverse complement strand
GCCGGCATATGCCGGCGCGTCGGCCGCAGGCACGCGCGCGTCCTTCGGCGTCGTCTCGGCCGGCTCCGGCAGCGCGACGATCGGCTTCGGCGGCGGGTTGAACAACGGGTCCAGCACGCCCGAGGCATAGGCTATCGCCAGGGCAGCGGCACCGCCGCCGGCCAGAAACAGCAAAGCCCTGTTGGTCGTTATCGCCATATGTCCGTGCCCCTTGACCCTGAGCCGGGTCTAGCCGTTTTTCACCCTACCGACAAGAAAAGACCCGCCGGAGGTCTTGACGTGGTTACGATCAGAATCACCAATCAGTTTCATGAACACGATTCGATCCATCTGTGTCTATTGCGGTTCTTCGCCGGGCCGTGGAGATGCCTATCTCAAGGCCGGTCATGTGCTTGGCCGCGCCATCGCGCAGGCCGGCCTGGTGCTGGTCTATGGCGGCGGCACCAGGGGCATCATGGGAGCGGTGGCCGACGGCGCCATCCGCGCGGGCGGCAAGGTCACCGGCATCATCCCGCAGTTCCTGATGGACAAGGAAGCCACCCGGACCGCCCTCGAGCGTCTCGACGACCTCGTCGTCACCGACAACATGCACCAGCGCAAGCACATGATGTTCGAGAAATCCGACGCCTTTGTGGCGCTGCCGGGCGGCATCGGGACCGTCGAGGAGATCATCGAGATCATGACCTGGGCGCAGCTCGGCCATCACCGCAAGCCGATCGTGTTCGGCAATGTCGGCGGGTTCTGGGATCCGATGCTGGCGCTGCTCGACCACATGCGGGCGGAAGGCTTCATCCACACGTCGCATCTCGTCGAACCGCTGGTCGTCGACGCGGCGGATGCGATCGTGCCGGCCATACTGGCGGCCGCCGTCGCCGATGGCGCGCCGCTCGAGGGCGTCAGTTCCGTCATCAAGAACATGTAGCCGACGAGCCATCGGCGCCAAGGGTTGACGGGCGCCGCAGGGCGACGGAAGGTTGCCGCCGGCAGCATCGCGCCGAGGGGAAGGCGCCGTCTGGGGAGGCTCTGCCATGATCAGGTTCCTGCGATGGATCTTCTATCTGGCGGCCGGCGTCGCGCTGGTCGTTGCCGGCGGGTCCTTCCTGCTGCCCGCCAAGGCGGTGGTCACCCGCTCCATCGAAATCGCCGCACCGCCCGAAGAGGTCTTTCCGATCGTCGGCGACCTGCGCCGCTTCCACGAGTTTTCGCCCTGGGCCGAGCGCGACCCGAACATCGTCTACACCTTTGAGGGCACCGAGAGCGGGCTCGGCCAGATCATGCGCTGGCGCTCGCAAGACCCCGAGATCGGCAGCGGCTCGCAGACGATCATCGACTACGACCCGCCGAACTATGTGGAGACGGCGCTCGATTTCGGCATGAGCGGCAGGTCGAGGGCAAGCTTCGACCTCGTGCCGTCGGACACCGGAACCAGTGCACGCTGGAGTTTCGAATCGAACCTCAAGGGGATTCCCGCAAAATGGTTCGGGCTGATGTTCGACCGCTGGATCGGACCCGATTACGAGAAGGGCCTGGTGAAGCTGAAGAGCGTGGCCGAGCAGTCCTGAAGGGCTGCCCGCCTCGCTGCCGGACCGCCGCTGTCGATCAACCCGCCTGCGCGCCGCCGGAATACTGAGCCTCAAACTCCGCGCTCGGAGCGATCGGCTTGATGACGTCGATCAGTACCCCGTTGGGGTCGCAGGTGATGAAGTGACGCTGTCCGAAGGGTTCGTCGCGCAGGGTTCTCAGGATCGGAAGCCCTGCGTCGACGACACGACGGTAGACGGCGTCGGGATCCTCGACCTCGAAGTTGATGAGCAGGCCGGAGGCCTTGCCCCTGCCCTGCGGCGGAACCGTTTCATGGTTTCCGTCAACGATTCCGAGATTTACGCTTGTGTCCTCCTGCGACTGCAGGTGGACATACCAGTCGCTGTCGAACAGCGGCATGAAGCCAAAGTGCTCGACGTAGAAGGCCTTCGTGCCGGCGACGTCGTCGGTCATCAGGACAGGGTAGTAGCTCGTGCTTTTCATGACTTTCCTTTCGCCCCACATAAACATACACTCTGCATGTATATGCAATTAACATGCAGGCTGTATGTATGCAACAGAAAGCTCAGAGGCGGACGAACCGCGACCGTACCGCCGCGACGCGGTCCGATCTGATCGCGGCGGCGCGAAAGCTGTTCACAGAAAAGTCCTATGCCGACACCGGCACCCCGGAGATCGTATCGGCCGCAGGCGTCACACGCGGCGCGCTCTACCACCACTTCGTGGACAAGCAGGCGCTGTTCCAGGCAGTGGTGGAGCGCGAGGCCGAGGCCGTCGCCGAGGAGATCGAACGAGCCTCGCCTCCCGCCCTGTTTCCTAAGGAAGCGCTCATCGCCGGCTCCAATGCCTATCTCGAGGCGATGCGCTGGCCAGGCCGCACAAGGCTTCTTCTGCTGGACGGTCCGGCAGTGCTCGGCCGGGCCGTGATGGACGAGATCGACGCCCGGCATGGCAACCGTACCTTGCGCGATGGGCTGGTGGCCGCGATGGAAAGTGGTGAACTCAGACCGCTCGCGCCGGACGCGCTGACGGCCCTTCTGGCCGCGGCTTTCGATCGTGCCGCCCTGGCCATCGACGCAGGTGCTTCCGAATCCGAGTACCGCGAGGTGCTCGCAGCGCTGATCGACGGGCTGATGCAGCCAATTTCCGGCTAGGCCCTTGGCAGGGAACGCAGATAGGCCTCCGGCAGGGTGGCACACATGGCCGGCAGTTCCCGCTTGAACTGCTCCAGCAGCCAGCGGCCCGCCGGGCCCGGCTGCGTATCGGCGCGGTGGAAGGCAAAGATCTCGTAGGGACGCACCGGGTACGGCTCTAGGTCGAGAATGACCAGCCGCCCGGCCACGACATCGTCGACAATCATCCAGGCCGGCAGGCCACCCCAGCCGAGGCCCGACCGGATGAGATTGTATTTCGTAGACATGTCGGTCATGCGCCATGTCCTGTAGGCGAAGACGCCGAAATCCTTGCCCTTCGTCATCTGCGACACGTCCGAGATGACGAGCTGGAAATGCTCGCGCACGACCGCCAGCGGCACCCTGCCCGTGTAGCTCGCCAGCGGATGCGAGGGTGCCGCCACCGGCGTCATCGACGCTTCGCCGATCCGCTCGGCGACCAGTTCGTCGCTGATGGCGACAGGCTGGCCGCCGATGCTGAGATCGACGCCGCGGGTCAGCAACTGTTCCCAGACGGCACCGAGCGCGCCGACGCTGAGGGACAGGGCAACCGATGGAAACTGCGCTTCGAAGGCGGTCAGAACGCGGGTCAGCACTGGCGACGGGGCCGCAACATCGACCGCGACGGCGAGCTCGGCCTCTAGCCCCTGCTTCAGACCTTCGGCGCGGGAGCGCATGTCGCTCAGCACGTTCACCATGCGGCGCGCGTCCGCCACCATCGCCTTGCCCTCGGCCGTGAGCGCCGCCTCGCGCGTGCCCTCGCGGTCGAACAGCTTCAGGCCAAGCTGCGCCTCAAGATTTGTGATCGCGTAGCTGATGACCGACTGCGCCCGGTTGAGCTTGCGCCCGGCGGCCGAAAAGCTCCCCGTGTCGGCGACGGCGACGAGAACCTGCAACTGGTCGAGCGTGGGATTGGGCTGCATGTCATCGGGTTTCCTGATAGATAATATCGAAATTATATCGGTTTTTCCGATGGATTGGAATGTCCAGATTATGCGGGACAACAACCCCCGACTTCGGAGCTACCGCAATGTCCAACATCCTTCTCGTGACCTCCAGCCCGCGCGGTTCCGCGTCGCACTCGACCCGCGTCGCCACCGAACTCGCAGCCAAGCTGCGCGAGGCCAACCCTTCCTCGCGGCTGATCGTCAGGGACCTGGCCGCCAATCCGCTGCCGCATATCGACCCAGACTATTCGGCCGGCATCTACACGCCTGTCGAACAGCGCACGCCGCGCCAGGCCGAAGTGGTTGCCGTTTCCGACGCGGTGGTCGAGGAACTGCTTTCCGCCGACACCGTCGTTCTTGCGACAGGCTTCATCAACTTCAACATCTCCTCGACGCTGAAGTCGTGGATCGACCACGTCGCCCGCGCCGGCAAAAGCTTCTCCTACAGTGAAGGCGGCCCGAAGGGGCTGGCGACCGGCAAGAAGGTCTATGTCGTGCTGGCCTCCGGCGGCATCTATTCCGAAGGTGCAGCGGTCCAGATGGACCATGCGGTTCCCTATCTGCGCAGCGTGCTCGGCTTCCTCGGCATGACCGATGTCGAGGTCATTCGCGTCGAAGGCGTCGGCATGGGCGAGGAGGCCGTCACGACCGCGCTGAACAAGGCCTCGGCACGCATCGAAGCGCTGGTTTCGGCCCCGGCCGCCAGGGCGGCCTGACCCGACCCCCAAGGTCAGCCGCAACAAAGAAAGGCAGGCGCCACCCGGCGCCTGCCTTTTTTTATCGGTCAGGCCGTCGTCAGCCGAATATCCGGTCGCCCTGCTCGTCGACGATCTGCTGGCCCTTGCGCAGCGTCACGTCGACGGCCTCGCTCAGTCCGGCAAAGCGGTCGGCGCGGATGAACTTGTGTTCCTTCAGGACACCGTCGATCTCCTTCGAGACGATGCCGCAGGTCTGGTACTGGCCGTCATTCTTGTAGGGCGTGGCGGCAATCGTGAAGCCGTTGTGTTCGATCTCCTTGGCGGGCTTGGCCGAAGCCGCGTCGCCATTGGCCTCGCCGCCGCCGAAAAGTCTCTTGAGGAAGGACATTGCTTGTCTCGCATTGGTTTGAGTGAAGGCTAACCGCTTCGACGCGCCGCGTCGAGGCGTCCTGCCCGCCTCCGGCGCGGCGGCCGCTGAAGCGCCGGCGGTGTCAGTCGCCGCCGAGGTGGAGGACGATCTCACGCCGATGCGGTGCATCGCGGTGTTCGAACAGGTAGATGCCCTGCCAGGTGCCGAGCACCATCCTGCCCCGGGACACAGGAATCGACAGCGAGACGGAAGTCAGCGCCGCCTTGATGTGAGCCGGCATGTCGTCGGGGCCCTCGGTCGTGTGGATCACCCACTTCATTGCCAGATCGTTCGACGGCGGCACGAGGCGGCGGAAGAACTGGTCGAGGTCGCGGCGGACATCCGGATCGGCATTCTCCTGGATGAGCAGCGAACAGGAGGTATGGCGGACGAAGACGGTGAGCAGGCCGATATCGACGCCGGCCTCGGCGACGAAATCCTCCACGTCGTCGGTGACTTCGTAGAGCCCCTGCCCGGACGTATTGAGCGAGAGCGATCGCTGGCTGGGCACGGTCAGTCCCCTGCCGCCGGCGTGAAGGTCAGGATGCCGATGATGTCGGATCCCGGTTGCCCGGTACGGTCATTCGGGTGCTGCCTGCCGTTGTTGACGACGATCTCCCTGAAATCGAAGGGGCTGACGCCGTCGAGGCAGGCGGCATTGATGCCGAACTGGCTCGGGTCCGAGCGCCGCCGGTGGTGCGTGTAAATCCCGCATAGCGAGCAGAAATAGTGTTCCGCGACGCCCGTATTGAACTGGTAGAGGGTCAGGATCTCCGCGCCCTGCGTGATCGTCAGGTCGCCTTGCCGTGCGGTGACCGCGACGGCTCCACGCATGCGGCACAAGGAACAGTCGCAGCGCCGTGCGCTGTTCAGCCCGTTCGCCAGGCGGACGCGGAAGCGGACCGCTCCGCAGTGGCAACCGCCCGTCCGTTCCCCCTCATCCAGGCTCATGCGATCCTCCTTGGCGCTCTTTTGAGAACGATCATCCCTAACCGGGTCATCGGCCGTTCACAAACCTAGAGCGACCGGGCGCGTTGTCCACGATCGTTTCAGAGTGGGGAAGGCCCATCCGCGTTGCCGGCCGCCCTGCCCGAACGAAAAAAGCCCGGCAATGCCGGGCTTTTCTGCGATGGATTTGAACCAGGCTCAGCTGTCGAGGAAGCTGCGCAGCTTCCTTGAACGGCTCGGATGCTTGAGCTTCCTGAGCGCCTTGGCCTCGATCTGGCGGATACGCTCGCGCGTCACCGAGAACTGCTGGCCGACTTCTTCGAGCGTGTGGTCGGTGTTCATGCCGATGCCGAAGCGCATTCTGAGCACGCGCTCCTCACGCGGCGTCAGCGAGGCCAGAACGCGGGTCGTCGTCTCGCGCAGATTGGCCTGGATCGCCGCGTCGATCGGCAGGATCGCCATCTTGTCCTCGATGAAATCGCCGAGGTGGCTGTCTTCCTCGTCGCCGACTGGTGTTTCGAGCGAGATCGGCTCCTTGGCGATCTTCAGGACCTTGCGGACCTTTTCGAGCGGCATGGCGAGCTTCTCGGCCAGTTCCTCAGGCGTCGGCTCGCGGCCGATCTCGTGCAGCATCTGGCGCGACGTGCGCACGATCTTGTTGATCGTCTCGATCATGTGCACCGGAATACGGATGGTGCGCGCCTGGTCGGCGATCGAGCGGGTGATCGCCTGCCGGATCCACCAGGTCGCATAGGTCGAGAACTTGTAGCCGCGCCGGTACTCGAACTTGTCGACCGCCTTCATCAGGCCGATATTGCCTTCCTGAATCAAATCAAGGAACTGCAGGCCGCGGTTCGTGTACTTCTTGGCGATCGAGATGACGAGGCGAAGGTTGGCTTCCACCATCTCCTTCTTGGCAATCGCGGCTTCGCGTTCGCCCTTCTGCACCTGGTTGACGATGCGGCGGAATTCCTGGATCGAGATGGCGGTTTCCATCGCCAGGTTCTGGATTTCCAACCTGAGGTCGCGAATGGCGTCCTTCTCGTTGCGCGTGAATTCCTTCCAGCCGCGCGCCGACAGGTTGGAAATCGACTTGATCCAATTGGGATCGAGCTCGGAGCCCTGATACTGCTCGAGGAACTGGTCGCGGCGCACGCCGTAGCTTTCGGCGAGCCGGAGCAGCTTGCCTTCGTTCTGCACGAGGCGCTTGTTGATGTCGTAGAGCTGCTCGACCAGCGCCTCGATGCGGGCGTTGTTGAGCGACAGCGACTTCACCGCCTTGATGAGCTGTTCCTTGAGCTCCTTGTGGCGGCGCTCCTGGCTCGGCGACAGCGTGCCGGCAGCGGCGAGACGGTTCTCGACCTGCTGATCCTGCAGCTTCCTGAGCTTCTTGTAGGTATCGGCGATGGCGTCGAAGGTTTCCATGACCTGCGGCCTGAGCTCCGCCTCCATGGCGGCAAGCGACAGGCTGGCCTCGTCCTCGTCGTCTTCTTCCTCTTCCAGGCCGCGCGTGTCGACCGTCACATTGGTGACGTCGTCGTCGTCGCGGTTGGGGCGACGGAAGCGGTCAGCAGCCGCGGCGGGCTTTGCCTCTTCCTCGGTGCGCGGCGCGATGGCCGGCGCCTGCTTGGCCTCGGGGCCGGCGTAGGTGGTCTCGAGATCGATGATCTCGCGCAGCAGGATCTTCGATTCGTTGAGCTCGTCGCGCCAGATGATGATGGCCTGGAAGGTCAGCGGGCTCTCGCAGAGCCCGGCGATCATCGTCTCGCGGCCGGCCTCGATGCGCTTGGCGATGGCGATTTCGCCTTCGCGCGACAAGAGCTCGACGGAGCCCATCTCGCGCAGATACATGCGGACCGGATCGTCGGTGCGATCGGTCGGTTCCTTCTTGGTGGTCGTGGCGGCGACGGCCGTGCCGGTGCGCTCGGCCAGTTCGTTGGCGTCTTCCTCGGCGTCGGCTTCAGACTTCTCGGTTTCCGCCTCGTCGGCCGTCTCGTCGTCCTCGACGACGTTGATGCCCATGTCGGACAGCATGGACATGGTGTCCTCGATCTGCTCGGAGGTCACTTCCTCCGAAGGCAGCACCGAATTCAGTTCGTCCATAGTGACATAGCCGCGCTTCTTGGCGGCCTTGATCATCTTCTTGACAGCATCATCGGAAAGGTCGAGCAAGGGCCCATCGGTCGTGCCTTCGCGTTCGGTTTCGACCTCTTCCTTTTCCTTAGTCGCCATGCTTTGCTTTCTCCAAGCCTCGGTCCCCGCAGGCCTTGGGCCGGGAACCGGAATAATCATCTGTGCTCGCCGAACCTGCGCTTCCGGTCCAGTATCAGCACGTGTCTTAAGTACCGATTAACCTTGTCATATGGGGCGAGAACCTGTCCCCTGCCACCCCAACACGTGGTCCGCGCGTGAATATCACGGCTCCGGCCCCTGGCTGTCAGCATTTCGAATCGTTCTGATTCCGGCATTCCGCCGAAACGTCAAGCGGCTGTCGCATGATTCGCGCCAAAAAAGCGAATCAAATGGTCAGAAACCGCGCCCCGCCCTGCCCGACGAAATGCCGAAGCCCTCGATGAGCGCCTCTGTCGCCTGAACATCACGAAACTGGGTCTGAATCTCAACCAGATGACGGTAGTTTTCGTCGTTTGGCTCGGTCGCCAGCGCCATTTCAGCCGCTTTCAGTTCCTTATGTAGCGTTCCGGCGCTGCGGTGCAAGTGCAGCGCCTGCGCGAAGGCGTCGCGCGCATCCTCCAGCGCCGCATCTTCCAGTACAGGCCAGAGCCTGGCCTTGCGGATGAGAGCGACCGCCCGTTCCCAGCGCTCCAGATGCCCGGCGCGCTCGATGGAGGCGAGGACCGCACCACGATCGTTGGCCAGGCCATGCGCCATGGCGTCGATCAGCGCGGCATGCAGCAGCCTGAGGTCGGGATGCGACAGGTCGAGCATCTCGCAATGCTCGAAATTCTCCTCGATCAGATGCGGATGGTTGACGAGCGCGACGACGATCGCCGTCTCTCGCAGCGGCATGATCCCGCCTGCCCGCTTGACGAGGGCCGACCGCGCGAGGCTTTCGGAGACGGCAAACCGGCTCGCCACGGCGCCGGGCTTGGCGAACTGGCCGCCCTGCGTCTTGTCGGGCTTTCGCCAGTCGCCTTTGTTGCGCGGCTTGTCGCGGGTGCGGCCGAAGAACGCCTGGACGCGCTCGCGCATCTCCTGCTGGTAGTGGAAGCGCAGGCTTTCGTCCCTAATGCGGCCGGTCAGTTCGCGCAGCGCCTTTTCGAGTTCCGCCTTGCGCTCCGGCGTCTCGAAAAGCCCGCCGGCGGTTTCGCGCATCCAAAGCAGGTCGGCCAGGGGGCGCGCGTCGGCCAAAACCTTGCGGAAGCCTTCGGGACCCTCGGCGCGAACCAGATCGTCGGGATCCTTGCCCTCGGGCAGCAGTGCGAAGCGCGCCGTCTTGCCCGGCTCGACCATCGGCAAGGCCATGTCGGCGACGCGCCATGCGGCTTTCAGGCCGGCCTGGTCGCCGTCGAAACAGAGCACAGGTTCGCCGGTCATGCGCCACAGGAGTTGCAGCTGGTTTTCGGTCAGGGCGGTGCCGAGCGGCGCGACGGCGTTCTCGAAGCCGGCCTGGGCGAGCGCGATGACGTCCATGTAGCCCTCGACCACGAGGACGGTGCCGTCGCGGCCCTGCGCCTTGCGGGCGCGGGCGAAGTTGTAGAGCACGTTGCCCTTGTGGAAGAGCTCGGTCTCCGGCGAGTTCATGTATTTGGCCAGCGCGTCGGGCGCCAGCGCGCGGCCGCCGAAGGCGATGATGCGGCCGCGCGAATCGGGGATCGGGAACATGATCCGGTCGCGGAACCAGTCATAGGAAACGGGAATGTCGTCGCCGTGGCGGACCAGACCGCAGGCTTCGATATCGGCCTTGGCGATGCCTTTCGAGGCCAGGTGCTCCTTCAGCGCGTTACGGCTTTCCGGCGCATAGCCGAGGCGGAAGGCCTGCTGGGTCGCCGGCGTCAGGCCGCGCTCGCGCAGATAGGCCCGCGCCCGGGCGCCGTCGGCAGACTGCAGGCGCTCCTCGAAGAATTTCGTCGCCATTTCCATGACGTCCTTGAGGCTCGCGCGCTCCTGTTCGCGCTTTTCGGCATATTCGTCGCGCGCCGGCATCGCCACGCCGGCGAGTTCGGCGATGCGCTCGACGGCTTCCGGGAAGCTGACATTCTCGAGTTCGGTCAGGAACTTGAAGTGATCGCCCGAGACGCCGCAGCCGAAGCAGTGGTAGCGTCCCTTCTTGTCTTCGCAGTGGAAGCTCGGGCTCTTCTCGCCATGGAACGGGCAGCAGGCCCAGTAGTCGCCGCGCTGCGCATTGGTCTTCTTCCTGTCCCACGTGACGCGCTGGCCAATCAGCGATGAAATCGGCACGCGGTCGCGTATCTCGTCGAGGAATGAGTTTTCGAAGCGCATCAACGGGGACTCTGTTCGCCCCTATATAGGCATCAGCCGCGATGCGTTCTATTCCAATCGTCGGGCGTGCCCGGTATTCACAGGCAAGGCCGGCGGTGTTGCCGCCGGCCGGGGGATCCGGCGGGAAGGCAGCCCGCGCGAGCCGCCTTCCCTGTTCCGGCGTCCTAGTGGGCGGCGATCAGTCCGGCGATGATGCCCGACGCGATGCTGATCAGCAGGTATTCATTGTCGACCTTGACCCACTGCTGGCCATAGCCGGGGCGGCGCAGCCCGTGGCGGTGATAGTCGCGCACCACCTGCTTGCGCTGCCAGGACGGCAGGTGATTGCCGCGCACCCAGCCATGCTTGCGGACGACGGACTTCTTGCGGGCATCCGGCTTGCGACGGAACTGGTCCGGCTTGCCGTTCCAATGGCTGTCGTGGCGTTCCATGTTCTGCTGCTGGCCGTGCCGGGGCGCGGCCTGGGCTTCAACGGCTGGAAGCGCGAGCATGGAAAGGGCGATTGCGGAGAGAACGAGGCGTTTCATGGCAGGCTCCTTGGTTGTCGATGCCCAAGGAGTAGCGGCAGCTGCATGAACCGCATGTGAACGATGATCTTACATTTCCGTAATGATTTCCGGCATTTAGGGTTGCCCTCTCAGTGACTGATTCAGATCGGCTGCTGTCCCTCCGGTGTACTCTCGTAGTGGCGCGCCACGCCCGCCTCGCAGCGTGCCGCGCGGAAAACGCAACTATCCGACGGCCAACCCATTTCCGACACCTGCGGTCGCCGCTGAACCGCCCGGCACGACCAGCAAAAAATATTATCCGGCTAATCTGTTTTCGCGCTAAATTGGGATGATGATTCCTGTGACCCTCCAACCAGTGGCTGCTGTCCGGCCCGGGCCCAAGTGCCGGGAGCCTGCCCGATGAGCGGGTCGCTCGTCCTGCTGCACCTCGCCGGCGCGGTGGCATTGCTGCTGTTTGCGACGCGACAGGTGCGCACAGGCGTCGAGCGGGCCTATGGCGACGTGCTGCGCTACAGGCTGCGCGCCATCCTGAAGAACCCGCTGCTGGCGGTGGGTGCAGGCGCGGCGCTCGCCATCTGCCTGCAAAGTGCCACGGCCGTGACACTGATCGTCGGTTCATTCGCCGGATCGGGCATCGTCGGCGGTGCGTCGGGGCTGCTCGCCGTGCTTGGCGCCGACGTTGGCTCGGCGCTGGTGGTCAAGCTGCTCAGCTTCGACCTGCAGGCGCTGGTGCCGCTATGCCTCGTCGCCGGCACGGCGCTCTTCATGTCGACCTCGCGGCGCGACCTGTTGCAGCTCGGACGTATCCTCATCGGCATCGGCCTCTTGATCCTGTCGCTGCGGATGATCGGCGAGGCCTCGGAGCCGCTGCGCGAGAGCCGGATCCTGCCGGTTGTGGTGAACTATCTGTCGGGCGACCCCGTCACCGCCTTCCTGCTGGCGGCGATCATGACCTGGCTGTTCCATTCCAGCGTCGCCGCGATCCTGCTGGTGGTGGCGCTTGCCGCGCGCGGACTCGTCCCGGCCGAACTCGGCGTCGTTCTGGTGCTCGGCGCCAATATCGGCGGCGGCATCATCGCGGTGATGCTGTCGCGCGCAACGCCGCCGAAGGCCCGCATCGTCCCGCTCGGCAACCTGATCATGCGCGGTACCGGCGCACTTCTGGCGATGATCGCGGTCGTCTGGTTGCAGCCGCCGCTCGGCATGCTTGGCGCGTCGGCGCCTGAGCAGCTTGTCCACGCCCATATCGCTTTCAACCTGCTGCTGGCGTTGGTCGGCATGCCGCTGGCAGGTGTCGTGTTCCGTCTGGCGGAGCGCCTGACCATGATGAAGGCGCCTCCGACGCCTGACGAGCAACTCGCCGCCACCGAGCTTTCGGCCCTGTCGGAGGCCGCGCTCGATTCGCCCAGCCAGGCGCTCGCCAACGCGACGCGCGAGGTCGTACGCACCTGCGAGACGGTCGAGATCATGCTGAAGCGGATCATGGAACTCTACGAAGAGACCGACGACGAGAAGATCAAGGCGCTGGCCGACCTCGACGACCGGATCGACCGCAAGCATGCGGCGATCAAGCTCTATCTCGCCAAGGTCACCGTCCGGTCGCTGAACGAAGCCGAGGCGCTGCGCTGCCAGGAGCTTCTCGGCGCCTGCGTCAAGCTCGAACAGGTCGGCGACATCATCGTTCGCAACATGCTGGTGCATGTGAAGAAGAAGTTCGACCGCGGCCTGGAATTCACCCCGGAAGGCTGGCTCGAACTCTGCGCCTTCCACGCGTCGGTGATGGCCAATGCCCGGATGGCGTTCAACGTGCTGGTGTCGCGCGATCCGGAAACGGCGCGGCAACTGGTCGTCGAGAAGGACCGGCTGCGCGACCAGGAAAAATCGTCCAGCCAGAGCCATTTCCTGCGTCTGCGCGACGGTTCGCCCAAGAGCGTCGAGACAAGCTCGATCCATCTCGACACGATCCGCGACCTGAAGCAGATCAACTCGCTGCTCGCCTCGATGGCCTACCCGGTGCTCGAGGAACAGGGGCTCCTGCGCGGTTCGCGGCTGAAGGCCGTGTAGCTGTCCTTCTCGGTAGAGGGGCCGCGGCCCGAGCCCTTGGCCGTTGAGGTTAGCTGAGGCCTGGACCAGAATTTCTTGATTGATCGCCGCCGACGTCCATGATTTGACGCAGTCCTTTCAAGGTATGCCATCCAGCAGGCCATCATGTCGCTTTCCCTTGTCGCGCTGTTCATTGCAGCCTTTGCTTTCGGGACGACCGAGTTCGTCATCGCAGGCGTGCTGCCCGAGGTCGCCCAGGGGCTGGGTGTGTCGATCCCGACGGCCGGCTACCTGGTGACGGGCTACGCCATCGGCATCGCCGTCGGCGGCCCGCTGCTGACGCTCGCCACCAACAGGTTCCGCCGCAAGCCCCTGCTGATCGGACTGACGCTCGCCTTCACGGCCGGCCAGCTGGCCTGTGCGCTTGCCCCCGACTTCACCTCCATGCTGCTCTTTCGGGTCGCCATCGCCGTGGCGCACGGCACCTATTTCGGCGTCGCCATGGTCGTTGCAGTCGGGCTGGTGCGCGAGGACAAGCGGGGCATGGCTGTGGCCATCATCCTTGCCGGACTGACCGTATCCGGCGTTATCGGCGTGCCCATCGGCACAGCGATCGGCAATGCCTGGGGCTGGCGCTGGACCTTTTGGGCGATGTTTGCGCTCGGCCTCGTCGCCATCGCCTCGATCGCCCTCATGCTGCCCAGCCGGACGGGTGCTGCCAGGATTTCGGTCAGCCTCGGCAGCGAGGTCCGGGTACTGGGCCGGCAGCAGGTATGGACCTCGCTGATCCTGATGCTCATGCTGATGCTCGGACAGTTCGTCCCCTACACCTATATCGCGCCGCTGCTGCAGGAAGTGACGGGCCTTCAGGCAAGCACCGTACCCTGGGTGCTGCTCTTGAGCGGCATCGGCGCCACGATCGGCGTCTTCATCGGCGGGAAGCTGTCGGCCGGCCGGATGCTGATGCCGTCACTTATCACGATGCTGGCGCTGCAGGCGGTCGTCCTTCTGATCGTCTATCTTGTCAGCCCCTACCCCACTCCCATGATCGTGGCCCTGACCGCCTGGGGAGCGCTCAACTTTGCAATCGGCACGCCGATCCAGACCCGCATCCTGAGCTGGACCGCCGACGCGCCGAACCTTGCGTCTTCGCTGATCCCGTCGGGCTTCAACGTCGGGATCGCGATCGCCGCTTCGCTGGGATCGGTAATCCTGGCGTCGGGATTCTCCTACCGCACCTTGCCGCTGGTCGGCGTGCTGGCGATGAGCTTCGCCGCGGCCGTGGCGCTTGCATCCCTCATCTGGGAACGGCGCAGCGGGGCGGTCGAGCCGCTGGCCGCCACCGCGTCTGGCCAAGCCTGAGCCGAGAACCTTTCACGGCGGCAGCGCTTTTCCGCACGGCGTTCCAAGAATGGCGGCATCCGGGGAAGCCTGTTCCAAAGGCGGCCCGCTATTCGCTGGGATTGGACCTTGGCACCCGGTGACCGCCAACGCATAAACCCAGGTTACCCCGTTGCAGTGAGAACCGCCCCATGGAAACCCGATCACGAAGCTTCGCCAAGGCGCTGAGTTGGCGTGTCACAGGCTCCGTCGACACGATGATCATTTCGCTGATCATTACCGGAAGCATCAAGCTTGCGGCGGCAATCGGCTTCACGGAAGTCGTGACGAAATCGGTACTCTACTATCTGCATGAAAGGGCATGGCTGCGCGTGCCCTATGGACGGGGAGTGCCCGCTGCTCCCGTCGACAAGAACTAGGACCGGCCTAGATCATCGGAAGGCTGCGGGGCCGCGGCCCGCGCGGAAATGCCTCGTCGATCCGACGCAGTTCATCGGCACTCAACTTGAGGTCCCCCGCCGCGGCATTGTCGGCAGCGTGCGGGACGCTTGAAGCTTTCGGGATGGCGAAGACGGGTGCCTCGCCGGTCAAAAACGCCAAAGCAACCTGGCGGGCGCTCGCACCATGGTCGCGCGCAATTTCCTCCAGCACCCGGCCGCCGGGCGACTTCGGCCCTGGAAACCGGTCGTGGCCGAACGGGCTGTAGGCGACAACCGCAACGTCGTTGCGCGCGCACCAGGGAATGACCGCGTGCTCGATGGCGCGCTCTTCAAGGTGATAGAGGACCTGATTGCAGGCGATGGCCCCGCTGCCGGCGATCGCGAGCGCTTCCTCGAGGTCGTCCTCGTCGAAATTGCTGACGCCCCAGGACACGATCTTGCCGGCCTGCTGCAGCTCGTCGAAGGCGGCAATCGTCTCTTCCAGCGGGTGCTGGCCGCGCCAGTGGAGCAGGAAGCAATCGAGGCGATCCGTGCCGAGGCGCGCCAGCGAGCGCTCGCATGCCTTGATCGTCCCGGAACGCGAGGCGTTACTCGGCAGAACCTTGGAAACCAGGAAGACCTCGTCGCGGCGGCCCTCGATAGCCTGCGCGACGACAAGCTCCGCCTCGCCGTACATTTCAGCGGTATCGATATGCGACATGCCCATATCGATGCCCTGGCGCAGCACGCTTGCCGCCGCCGCGTGGTCGCCTCCGTCGAGCAGCCAGGTGCCCTGCCCGATCAGCGAAACCTCGGTCGAGAGTGGTCCGAAGCGATGCTTCTGCATGATCGGCTCCTGTAGCAGGGACGATAGAACGCCCCTCGGAAAAACGAAAAGACAAGGGTTTGCGCCATTCCAAGCACGTCGAGAGGTCAAATTCCAGACTAGCCCCGCGGCACAGGAGTGATCTCCGGCTGAGGTCTGCGGGCGGATGGGCATGACCCCGGGTGCGGCCGGTAGCAAGCACAGGGTGCCGTCGCAGCCAAGTGACGGCACCCACGCAACCGTCAGGGCTGCGCCTTCACCGGCAGCCGAAAAGGAGCGCCCAGACGATTGATGGCGTTCATGGCTGCGATGGTGATCGTGAGATCTACCAAATCCTTGGGATCGAACACTGCCGAGACGGCGGAATAGGCTTCGTCGGAAGCGTGCGTTTCGCTGACAAGCGTCACCTCCTCGGCCCAGGCCAGAGCCGCGCGGTACTGTTCGGAGAAAAGGTGCGGCACCTCTTCCCAGACCGGGACCAGCATGACCTTGTCGGCCGCCATGGTTTTCAACAAATCGCGGCTGTGGATGTCTATACAATGCGCACAACCATTGATCTGCGATACGCGCAGGAACACGAGATGGATAAGTTCCTCGGGCAGGTTCGTGTTGTGTGTGACATAGTGATGGAGGCCGAAAAGGGCCTTGGCTCCAGCCGGTGCTACCTCGTACCAGTTGAGGCGCGTGGTCTCGTTCATGATTGTCTCCTTGAGTTTGCGCCAACAGCCGGCGCTGCTGGGTTGACGACGCGACGATCGGAGGCGTGACATCTCCGGCACGATTTTTTTAAGCAGATGTCATGTCACACTTGCGCGAACTCGCTCGTCCGAGAGCCAGACGGTCCATGTGAGGAAAGTGGCATGTTGCAGGACGGCAGGAACGAAACCCAGCGGGCCCCCAGCATCCGTGCGGGCACGATGGCCCATGGTGCGAACAGTGATGTGTCGCTGGCCGAACTGAGGATCGAGGAATTTACGCTGGAGCGCGAACGCCTGCTGCGTCTGAGCTACCGGATGCTGGGCTCGATCGCCGAGGCGGAAGATGTCGTGCAGGATGCTTGGTTGCGCTGGTCGCGCGTCGAGGACGACGTCCGTATGCCGGCCGCCTATCTCACCCGCATCGTCTCGAGACTATGCCTTGACCGGATGAAGTCGGCGCGAGCGCGGCGCGAGATCTATGTCGGCCCGTGGCTGCCAGAGCCGTTGGTCGAGCCCATCGATGCGCCAGAAGCCACCGCCGACGATGTCACCGTGACGCTGATGCTGGCGCTGGAGCGACTTTCGCCGCTGGAACGGGCGGCTTTCCTGCTCCACGATGTATTCGGCGTGGCGCTGACCGAGGTCGCGGTCGTGCTTGATCGTGAACCTGCCGCCGTTCGGCAACTGGCTTCCCGCGCGCGCAAGAACGTCCAGAACGAACGGCCACGATACAGCCTCCGTGCAGGAGAGGCTGATGGAATCGCGCGTGCTTTTTTCGCTGCTTCGCGTGACGGCGATGTCACCGCGCTATCGACATTGCTGGCGCGCGATGTCGAGATCCATAGCGACGGCGGCGGCAAGATCCTGGCGTTCCGGGAGGTCATTCGCGGCCTGGAACGCGTGCTGCGACTCTTCGTTTTTGCCCAGCGGAAGGCCGCGACCGCGCCCAGCTTGCTGCGAACAGCTACGATCGGCGGCTTGCCGGGGTATGTAGGCCTCGATTCAAACGGTGCGTTGCAGACAACGGCGCTCGGCATTCGCGACGGCAAGATCTTTGCCATCTATATCGTCAAGAACCCGGACAAGCTGACGCATATGGCAGCCTAGGATCGCCGCTGCGCCATTCGGGCTGAACCGCGTAGCGTTCTTTCGCTACTGCAGCAGGCCCTTGACGATGCCGCTTGCCTTGCCGAAATCCATCTGGCCCGGATATCTTTCCTTGAGCGCGTTCATCACCTTGCCCATGTCGCGCAGCCCGGTCGCGCCGACGTCGCTGATCGTCTCGCCGATGGCCTTGCGCATCTCGGCTTCGTCCATCTGGCTTGGCAAGAAACCGTTGATGATGGCGATCTCGGCATTTTCCTTGGCGGCGAGTTCAGGCCGGTTGCCGTCCTCGAAGGCCTTGGCCGATTCCTGGCGCTGCTTCACCATCTTGGTCAGGATCTGCAGGATGTCGTCGTCGCTCGCAGCCTCCTTGCCGGTGCCGCGATTGGCGATGTCGCGGTCCTGGATGGCGGCGCTGATCATGCGCAGCGTCGATACCAGTTCCTTGTCCTGTGCCTTCTGCGCCGACTTCAGCGCCTCGGCGATTTTTGCACGCATCGAATGGCTCTCCTGTGGAAGGCGCCGAACATAGCTTCGACGAAGGTCGGACGCAAATTGCAATTCTTGGACGCAACCCGTTGAAATTCAATAGCTTAGCGTTTCCGGTCCGTGTGCGTAGGGATCATTGACCGGTTGCCTCGCGTCGCCTATGTACTGGGCCTTGCATGGATTGAAGATCACGGGTGGGGAGACAGCGACAATCGCCGTCCCGGGCCCTGCCTCGCGCGGCCGCCTGTCGCATCGGGGCAAGGACGCCCTCAATACCGCTCTGGAGAGATTGTATGGCCGCCTCGACCGCCCCCTGGACTAGCGAAATGCCGACCGCCCTCTTGGTGCTCGCCGACGGCACGTTGATCGAAGGCCGGGGGCTCGGCGCCACCGGAAGCGCGGTTGCCGAAGTGTGCTTCAACACGGCGCTGACGGGCTACCAGGAGATCCTCACCGATCCTTCCTATGCAGGCCAGATCGTCACCTTCACCTTCCCGCATATCGGCAATATCGGCGCCAATGACGAGGACCAGGAAGACCTGAACCCGGCGGCGCGGCACGGCGCGGTCGGCGCCATATTCAAGGCCGAGGTGACAAGCCCCTCCAACTACCGCGCCGGCGTCGATCTCGACCAGTGGCTGAAGCGGCGCGGCATTGTCGCCATGTCCGGCATCGACACCCGGGCGCTGACCGCGCTGGTGCGTGAAAAGGGCTCGCCCAACGCCGTCATCGCGCACGCGCCCGACGGCGTCTTCGACATCGACGGCCTGAAGGCGCGCGCCGCGGAATGGTCCGGCCTCGTCGATCTCGATCTCGCCAAGGATGTCACCTCGGGCCAGTCGTCGGTCTGGCGCGAGACGCCCTGGGTGTGGAACCAGGGCTATGGCGAGCAGACCGAGCCGACCACGCATATCGTGGCGATCGATTATGGCGTGAAGCGCAACATTCTGCGGCTGCTTTCCGGTCTTGGCGCCAAGGTCACCGTCGTGCCCGCCTCTACCGCTGCCGACGAAATCCTTGCCATGCAGCCCGACGGCATCTTCCTGTCGAACGGCCCGGGCGACCCCGCCGCTACCGGGAAATACGCGGTTCCCGTCATCCAGGACCTGCTGAAGACCGAAATCCCGGTGTTCGGCATCTGCCTCGGCCACCAGATGCTGGCGCTGGCGCTCGGCGGCAAGACCGAGAAGATGCACCAGGGCCACCATGGCGCCAACCATCCGGTGAAGGACCACACCACCGGCAAGGTCGAGATCGTCTCGATGAACCATGGCTTTGCGGTCGATTCCGAATCCTTGCCCGAGGGCGTCGAGGAAACGCATGTGTCGCTGTTCGACGGTTCGAACTGCGGCATCGCGCTGACCGGCAGGCCGGTGTTCTCGGTCCAGCACCATCCGGAAGCCTCGCCAGGACCGCAGGATTCGCACTATCTGTTTCGGCGCTTCGTCAATCTGATCCGCGAAAGGCGGGGCGAAGCGGCGCTGGCCGAGCGATAGGATCCGGCAGAACGCGTCGATTCCAGCGAAAAACATGCCCGTTTTTCGCAGAAAATCATCGGATCGGGCGAATTCGACCCAGCTTCGTCACATTTCTGACGGATAGCTGATGCTGCAAGTGGGGGCTTGCGAGGAGTATCAATCGTGAGAAGCCCCCTCAAGCTCGCCCGCCGCCGAGCAACCAAAGTTCCCGCCATCGCGCTTCCTGCCCTGCCTGCCGTACCGGCACGTACGCGCCGCATCGCCGCGCTGTCATCCGCCTGCGCGGTCGTGCTTGCGGTCGGCGCCGGCAGCGCCATGTTCGTCAACTACCTCGCCGACCGCGCCATGGCGCGCGCCGCCGACACGATCCCGGTCAAGGTGGTGCGCGAAATCCGCATCGCCAGCGACGGAACGATGGCGAGCGACGCGTCAGAGGGTGACGATCCGGCCCCGATCGTGCGGCCGCCGGAAATCATTGCCGAGCCAAGGGTCGGTTCGGTCGCAAATGCTTCGGTGACGCCTGCGGCGCAGCCGCCGACAGGGGCATCGGCGCAGCCAGACCCGCAGATCGACGAGGTCGAGACGGCCGCGCTGGCCCTGTCCCAGGACGAGGAGGCAATCGATGCCGCCTCCGAGGCGATCGACCCGGAGCCCGAAGACGCTTCCGAAACCGCCGCCGCGCCGAAGAGCGAGGCGAAGCCGGCCGAGCCCGATAAGACGGCATCGCTGCCCGCCGAACCCGCGGACGACGAACTCGAGGCCCTGCCCGGCGTCGATGTCGGCGGCCTGGCGGGCAACCCATCCGGCGCCAGCGCCTCGGGCGCAAGCCGCAAGGCCCGCATCGTCAAGGGTGTCAACATGCGCGCGCGCGGCCAGCAGGGCGCCAAGGTGCTGACCGTCATACCGGCAGGCACGACGGTCGACCTGTTCGGCTGCGAGCAATGGTGCGAAGTGAGCTACAAGGGCCGCAAGGGCTGGGTCTACAAGAGCTTCGTCGGCAATTCGCAGGCCAGCGCCGCCAAGCCCGAGAAGGCCGAAAAGCAGGCCGCGGACGCTGACGCGTCCACAGGCCGCCGCGTGCTTTCCTCGCGCGCGCAGTAAGCTGTCGACAATATAGAGCCGGCCTAGATCGGGTTGTTGAAGGTGTCGCAGGACGACAGCTTGCCCGCCTGGAGACCCGCTGCGAACCACGTCTGGCGCTGCTCCGACGTACCGTGGTTGAAGCTTTCCGGCACCACATAGCCCTGCATCTTCTTCTGCAGCGTATCGTCGCCGATCTGCTGCGCGGCGTTCAGCGCCTCCTCGATGTCGCCCTGTTCCAGAAGGCCCTTCTGGTCGGTGAAATGCGCCCAGACGCCGGCAAAGCAGTCGGCCTGGAGTTCGACCCGCATCGACATCCTGTTGGCGTCTGCCTCGGTCATGCTCTGCCGCATCTCGTTGAACTTCGGCAGGATGCCGGTGAGGTTCTGCACGTGGTGGCCGACCTCGTGCGCGATGACATAGGCCTGGGCGAAATCGCCCGAGGCGCCGAACTGCGAGGCAAGCTGCTGGAAGAAAGAGGTGTCGAGATAGACCTGGCGATCGTTGGGGCAATAGAACGGACCGGACGCCGACGAGGCATAGCCGCAGGCGGAGCGCACCTGTCCGTCGAAGAGAACCAGCGTCGGCTCCTCGTAGTTCAGCCCCTCGGCCTGGAAGATGCCGTTCCAGACGTCCTCGGTTTCGGCAAGCACGGTCGCGACGAACTGCTTCATCTCGTCGGAAGCCGGCGCCTGGCCCTGGGTGACCTGGCCGCCGCCGCCCGGAGCCATGCCGCCGCCGCCACCGGCCAGCATCTCCAGCGGGTCGATGCCGCAGGCCTTGAGCACGAAGAACAGCACGACGAGGATGACGATGCCTGACAGGCTGCCACCGCCGGCGCTGCGGCCGATCGGCAGACGGATCGGGCTGCGGCCGAACCCGCCGCCCATGCCGCCACCGCGGCCACGATTATCCTGAATGTTGTCGCTCTGGCGACGGCCTCTCCAGCGCATATTGCACTCCCCGATGCGTCATGGTGCGGGCAACGTCCCCGGACCGGCAAAACCTAACCGAAGCGATTGTTCAAGTCACAGGCTTTTTCGCCGTGAGCGACCAGCCGCCAGAGACCTCAGACCTGCTTCTTGCCCGCACTCTTGCCGTCGGAGCTTTTCGAGCGCTCCTCGAAGCGGCTGGCGCCCTTCTTCAGGTCGCTGCCCTTGCGCTCCTCGGTCTTGCGCTCGTCCTTTGCCGCGGCCTGACGCAGGCCGCCGGCGGCTTCCTTGCCCTTCGGCGTCGGCGCTTCCTTGATACCCATGATGTTTCCTCCACGTGGCCGCAAGAATCGCGGCGCTCGCTCAACGCGCAATGGCGCCAGCCGTTCCGTTGGGCTCGCGCAGGGGACGTGAGCGTGAAGGACGATAGTGGGACAGCATTTGAACGCTCGATGGACAACATCACACGTCCAAAACGTGAGTTGAGGTGATAGAATGACGTGCGAAATGGCTTGATAAATCTAACTAAAAGCCGTACATAAGTCTCGAACCTACCTACAGCGTGCTGTAGGCTCAAAAGCCGCAAAGGAGAAATCCGGAGCGGCTTTTGCTTGTTCGGGGGAGCACATGCGCGCGTATGTGTATGTTGACGGTTTCAATCTCTACAATCGCCGCCTGAAGCTCAAGCCGCAATACAAGTGGCTGAACATCAAGGCTCTAGCTGATCACATACTGGCAGCGCCTATGTCGGTCGAGCGGGTCAATTACTATACCGCTCGCGTTTCAGGGAATCTTGATCCCGACGCGCCGAGACGGCAGCAAGCGTATTTGTCTGCCCTAGGCACCGTTCCAGAAACGGAAATCACCTACGGGAAATTCACCTATCACAACAAATGGGCGGCATTGGCAGCACCACCAGAAACGCGGCCTGCCGGCTATGTATGGAACAACCCGCTCCCCGACCTAGTGTTGGTGCAAAAAGCCGAGGAAAAAGGAAGCGACGTCAATCTGGGAAGTCATCTCGTTCGCGATGCTTTTCTCGACGCCTTTGATGTCGGCATCGTGATCACCAACGACACCGACTTGGTAGAACCAATGCGGATCGCGAGACACGAGGCGGGAAAATCCATTGGCCTCCTATCGCCGGTAATCCAGAAGAGACAACCGAATGGCAAGTGGCTGGCGGCGAGCCCTAGCCTAAAGGCGGCGGCCAACTTCACACTTTATATCCACAACGCGCACCTTGCTGCCTGCCAATTTCCCGATCCGATACCGGGTACGGCCATCCGTAAGCCAGATAGCTGGGTCTAGCTCACTACTCACCTTCCGTGGGCGGCGTCGCTTCATCCGAGGACACTATCCCTTCATTCCGACCCTTCTCCCCTTGCTGTCGGAACCGGGCTGCCCGCATCGTCCTTGAGCAGGTCAGGCGCCCGACCGATAGTCACACCAACGGAGAAAGACATGCGTAAGATCATTGCCTCAGCCTTTGTCAGCCTCGACGGCGTCATGCAGGCGCCGGGTGGACCGCAGGAGGATCCGACCGGCGGCTTCAAGTATGGCGGGTGGACCTTCAACTATTGGGACGATGCGATGGGCGCGGTGATGGGCGAACTGTTCGACAGGCCCTACGACCTGCTGCTCGGCCGCAAGACCTACGATATCTTCGCCGCCTTCTGGCCCTACGCGAAGGGCGACCCGATCGGCGAAGCCTTCGACAAGGCGACCAAATATGTGGCGACCCGCCAGCCCGACCGGGAGCTCCACTGGCAGAACAGCCAGACGCTCGGCAAGGACGTGGTCGCGACGCTGCGCGACCTGAAGGCTTCAGAGGGACCCGTGCTTTTGGTCCAGGGCTCGAGCGACCTGATGCAGACCCTGCTCAGGCACGAACTGCTCGACGAGATCCGGGTGCTCGTCTTCCCCGTGTTGCTCGGCAAGGGCAAGAAACTGTTCGGGGACGGCGCCCAGCCGATGGGCCTGCGCGTGACGGCTTCACAGGTCTCCTCGACCGGGGTGGTGATGGCGACCTACGAGCCCGCCGGCGACATCGTGCCAGGCGACTTCGGGTCGGGGGAACCGTCTGCGGCCGAACTTGAGAGAAGGAAGAATCTCGACTGACGGGTCGGATGACGGCCGCCGTGCGGCGGCCGTCTCGGCTAACGGGACGCCTGCAACACAGGTGCTGCCGAGCGCAGCGCCCTCAGGCTCGTCGCCAGGACGGCGAGCGCTACCAGCGGCAGGGCGGCGGCCACCAGACCGAGATCGGAGGCCGCACCGATTTCCAGCACGCGGCCACCGATGAAAGTGCCGAGCGCGATACCCAGATAGATCGCCGACGCATTGAGCGACAACGTGAGATGCGCAACCTCCGGGGCGTAGCCGACGATGCGGCTGGCCTGTGCCGGCGGAAATGCCCAGCCGATGATGCCCCAGGGTACCATCAGGCCGATGAGCAAAGGCCCGGCAATGTCCGGCGGCAGCAATTTCAGGCTGAGCGAGATGACAAGGCAGATCGTCGTCGCCATCAGCAGGGACAGGACGACCACGCGGGTCGCGCCGATGCGGTCGGCAAGATAGCCGCTGGAGAGATTGCCGACGACGGCGCCGATACCGAAGGCGAGCAGCATTACCGGCATGGCCAAAGCCGGCAGGCCGGCACCCTCCATGGCGAGCGGCGCAAGAAAGGAAATGAGCGCGAACGCTCCGGTGAGATAGAGCAACGTCACCAGCAGGGAAGGCAGGACGCCGGGCTTGCCGACACTCTGCAACCTCTCGCGCATCGTCAGCCTGGTGCCTTTCAGACCCTGCGGCAGCCGGAACCACAGGACCACGGCACAGACGATTGCGAGGCAGGCGATGGACAGGAAAGTGCCCCTCCAGCCCCAGAACGCCGCCACCAGCGAGCCGAGCGGCGCGCCGATGGCGACAGCAAACGTCGTACCGCCAACGACGATGGAAATGGCCAGAGCGCGATGTTCCGGCCCGGCCAGCGCCACCGCGGCGGCCTGGGCGGTCGCCGCGAAAAGGCCAGCCGCAGCCCCCATGATGATCTGGGCGAGAAGCAGTGTGGAGAAGGAGGTGCTGAGGGCCGCGACGGCGTTGCCCGCGACAAAAGTCAGCATCGCCGCAACCAGCAGGCGCCTGCGGTCCGTGGCGCCGGCAAGCGCCGACAGCGTCGGTGCGCCGATCGCATAGGACAGCGAGAATGCCGTGATCAGGTGGCCGGCATGCGGGATCGTGATGTGGGCATCGGCAGCGATCGACGGCAGCAGGCTGGAGAAGACGAAGCCGACGGTGCTCATGACGAACGACCCGACGGCCAGCCAGACAAGACGCTTGTCCATGGACACGATCCTTAGTTCAATAGTTGTTGAACAATTGGACTTGGCTTGGCGATTTGTCAATTCCGTGCGAGAATATTCCTGCCGGGCTCATGCCAATGCAGCGCCGCCAGCCGTGCCCATTCCAAAACCCGAAGCCTAGCGATGACCCTGCCCCACCCTGCCGCCGACCAGATATCGCTGCCGAACGTGCTCTCGGTGCTGGGGGACCCGACGCGCCTTGCGATCGTTACCTACCTGGCGCGCAACGCCGACATACCGCAGAGCTGCAGCCAATTCCTCGACTACGGATCGAAGACCAATCTGAGCTACCACCTTGCGAAACTGCGCGAAGCCGGGGTGACGCGTGCCGAGGTGGTCGGCACAAGCCGGATGATTTCGTTGCGGCGCACCGAGCTCGACGCGCGCTTTCCAGGACTTCTCGACAGCGTGATCGCGGCGGCAGGGGAATTGCCGCTGGCCGGCGCGGCCTCCGCCAGTCGGGACGACTAGCCGCCGCTCGTCCGACATAAGCTTCGCGGCCGTTGCAACCTGCCACGCTCCCCGCGCAGTTCAGTGCCCGGCTTGCCGTCAAGACCCCGGGATCTCTGCCTTTTGCGCGCGTTGCGTCCGCTCGCTCCACAAATCATTTCCTCCTCAAGGGTGGCAGGACGGCGCCAAATGTGTTCAGACAGGGACACGTGATCAAGCTTGGAGGGGCGGATCTACGCCGACCCTTCCAAAATGGGGAAAGCTATGACCGAAACAAGCCACACCGCCGCGCCAGCTGAAGTCGAACACAACCAGGAAGTCGGACAGGATAATGTCCAGGTTCTTGGCCTCGACATCCACAACCCGGTGTTTTTCATCTCCGCGATTGTTATCGTCGGCTTCGTCATCGTCACGCTGATCTTCCGGGATTCTGTCGGGCCGGCACTGGGCGGCCTGCGCGTCTGGCTGACCTCGACCTTCGACTGGCTGTTCCTCATCGCCGGCAATCTGTTCGTGCTGTTCTGCCTCGCGCTGATCGTCTCGCCGATGGGCAAGGTGCGCATCGGCGGCGTGGGCGCCGTGCCCGACTATGGCTACATGGGCTGGTTCGCGATGCTGTTTGCCGCCGGCATGGGCATCGGCCTGATGTTCTTCGGCGTGCTAGAGCCGATGTACCACTTCAACAATCCGCCGCTTGGCCTGGCGAAACCGTTCGGTGCCGACGGCGTGCTGATTCCCGAAGCGGTCGACGCGGCGCGCGAGGCGGCGATGGCCGCCACCATCTTCCATTGGGGCCTGCATCCATGGGCAATCTACGCGGTCGTTGCCTTGTCGCTGGCGCTTGCCGCCTACAACAAGGGCCTGCCGCTTTCGGTGCGTTCGGCCTTCTACCCGATCTTCGGCGAGCGCATCCGCGGCTGGACCGGACATTGCATCGACATCCTGGCCGTCTTCGCCACGCTGTTCGGCCTCGCGACATCGCTCGGCTTCGGCGCCGAGCAGGCGCTGGCCGGACTGAACTTCCTCTACGGCGTACCGGTGACCGACACGGCAAAGGTCGTGCTCATCGCCTGCATCACCGGCGTGGCGCTGATGTCGGTGCTGGCCGGGCTCGACGCCGGCGTGAAGAGACTGTCCGAGCTCAACATGGCTCTTGCCGTGCTGCTGCTCGCCTTCGTCATCCTGCTCGGACCGACCGGCGAACTGGTGAGCGGCTTCTTTGCCAACACCGCGGCCTATGTGACCAACCTGCCGGCGCTGTCCAATCCGTTCGGCCGCACCGACAGCGATTTCGTGCATGGGTGGACGACCTTCTACTGGGCGTGGTGGATTTCCTGGTCGCCCTTCGTCGGCATGTTCATCGCGCGCATCTCCAAGGGGCGCACGGTGCGTGAATTCATCACCTGCGTGCTTTTGGTGCCGTCGATCGCCTCGATCGTGTGGATGACGGCATTCGGCGACACGGCGATGACGCAGCTCCTGGCAGACGGCTACCAGGGCGTGCAGGAGACCGTGGTCGCCTATACGCCGGAACTGTCGCTGTTCAGGATGCTCGAGCCACTGCCGCTTGCCGCCATCACCTCGCTGATCGGCATTGTTCTGGTGCTGGTGTTCTTCGTCACCTCGTCGGATTCGGGCTCGCTGGTGATCGATACGATCACGGCCGGCGGCAAGGTCGACGCCCCGGTGGCGCAGCGCGTGTTCTGGGCGACCTTCGAGGGGCTGGTGGCAATCGCCCTGCTGCTCGGCGGCGGCCTGGCGGCGCTGCAGGCAAGCGCCATCGCCACCGGCTTCCCCTTCGCCATCCTGCTGATCTTGATGATGGTGGCAACCTGGAAAGCGCTCCGCGCCGAACCGCGCTGAGGCGGCTTTAGTGCAAACGAAAAAGGCCGGGCAATCGCCCGGCCTTTTTCGTGGTGCGGGGTGTAACCCCGCTTGACGACTTCAGCTGCCCTTCGGGACTGCCAGGCCTTCGGTCTTTTCCTCTTGCGTCGCGCCCGGCCGGCGGGCTTCTTTGGCGTCCTTTTCGGCGTCCTTGAGGGCTTCGCCCTTCCACTTGCCGTCGCGGTCCATTTCGCGCAGGTCGGCCTTGTCCTTGCTGGTGCCGCTTTCTCCGAGTGTCGTCGGGTTCTGGTTGTTGCGCATTTGGCTCTCCTTTTGGGGTGGGTTCATGCACCCAACGGGCGGGGTCGCGGTGCGTTCCCTCGGGACGGCCGCAGCCGCCGGGGGACGGCTGATCTTTGGGGGTTACGCGGCACGGAATTTTCCCTATAAGGCGCCCTTAGCCTGACACCACAATCGTTGAGCGCAACCGGCCGGGTCTCCCGTCCCGGTTTTTTGCGCAACACGCCTGCCCGAACGGATTTGTCCATGCCAAGACGCACCGACATCAAGTCGATCCTGATCATCGGGGCCGGCCCCATCGTCATCGGCCAGGCCTGCGAGTTCGACTATTCCGGCACCCAGGCCTGCAAGGCGCTGCGTGAGGAAGGTTATAGGGTCATCCTGGTCAACTCCAACCCGGCCACCATCATGACCGACCCGGAGCTCGCCGACGCCACCTATATCGAACCGATCACGCCGGAAGTTGTGGCCAAGATCATCGCGCGGGAACGCCCCGACGCGCTGCTCCCGACCATGGGCGGCCAGACGGCGCTCAACACCGCCTTGTCGCTGCGCCGCATGGGCGTGCTCGAGCGCTACAATGTCGAAATGATCGGCGCCAACGCCGATGCCATCGACATGGCCGAGGACCGCGCGCTGTTTCGCGAGGCGATGGCGCGCATCGGGCTCGAGACGCCGAAGTCGATGCTGGCCAACGCCACGCAGCCGAAGGACGAGGACCGCAAGCGCCACGAGGCCGAGCGCACGGCGCTGAAGGCATCCGGCGCGCCCGACATGGACGCAGCGCTCGATGCGCTGGAAACGCAGTGGAACCTTGGCGAAGGCGACCGCAAGCAGCGCTACATCAGCCACGCCATGGCGGTCGCCGCCCAGGCGCTCGACACGGTCGGCCTGCCGGCCATCATCCGCCCCTCCTTCACCATGGGCGGCACCGGCGGCGGCATCGCCTACAACCGCGAGGAATTCTTCGACATCATCTCGTCGGGCCTAGACGCCTCCCCCACCACCGAAGTGCTGATCGAGGAATCGGTGCTCGGCTGGAAGGAGTTCGAGATGGAGGTGGTGCGCGACAAGGCCGACAACTGCATCATCGTCTGCTCGATCGAGAACATCGACCCGATGGGCGTGCACACCGGCGATTCGATCACCGTGGCGCCGGCGCTGACGCTGACGGACAAGGAATACCAGATGATGCGCAACGCCTCGATCGCGGTGCTGCGCGAGATCGGCGTGGAGACCGGCGGCTCCAACGTGCAGTTCGCGGTCAACCCCAAGGACGGGCGCCTCGTCGTCATCGAGATGAACCCGCGCGTCTCGCGCTCTTCGGCACTCGCCTCCAAGGCGACCGGCTTCCCGATCGCGAAGATCGCGGCAAAGCTTGCCGTCGGCTACACGCTCGACGAGCTGGAGAACGACATCACCGGCGGCGCGACGCCGGCCTCCTTCGAGCCGAGCATCGATTACGTGGTGACGAAAATCCCGCGCTTTGCCTTCGAAAAGTTCCCCGGCGCCTCGCCGATCCTGACCACCGCCATGAAGTCGGTCGGCGAGGTCATGGCGATCGGCCGCACTTTCCAGGAATCGCTGCAGAAGGCATTGCGTGGACTGGAAACGGGACTGACGGGACTGGACGAGATCGAGATCCCCGGCATCGGCCAGGGCGACGACCGAAACGCCATTCGCGCCGCCCTCGGCACGCCGACGCCCGACCGGCTGCGCATGGTGGCGCAGGCGATCCGCACCGGCACCTCGCTGGAAGAAGTGCACGACATGTGCAGGATAGACCCGTGGTTCCTCGAGCAGATCGGCGGCATCATCGCCATGGAGGCGCGCGTGCGCGAGCACGGCCTGCCGGCCGATACGGAAAACCTGCGCATGCTGAAGTCGATGGGCTTTTCGGACGCCCGCCTCGCCTCGCTGACCAGGGGCGATGTCAAGGACGTTGCGGAGCTGCGCGCAAAACTCGGCGTCCACCCGGTCTACAAGCGCATCGACACCTGTGCTGCCGAATTCGCCTCGCCCACCGCCTACATGTATTCCTCCTACGAGGCGCCGTTTGCCGGCGAGACGCGCTCGGAGGCGCAGGTCTCGGACCGCAAGAAGGTGGTGATCCTCGGCGGCGGGCCGAACCGCATCGGCCAAGGCATCGAGTTCGATTATTGCTGCTGCCACGCCGCCTTCGCGCTGCGCGAGGCCGGGCACGAGGCGATCATGGTCAACTGCAATCCGGAAACCGTGTCGACCGACTACGACACGTCGGACCGGCTCTATTTCGAGCCGCTGACCGCCGAGGACGTGCTGGAAATCCTGCGTGCCGAAAAGCAGGCCGGCACGCTTTTGGGCGTCATCGTGCAGTTCGGCGGCCAGACGCCGCTGAAGCTCGCCGACGCGCTGGAAAAGGCCGGCATCCCGATCCTCGGCACCTCGCCCGACATGATCGACCTTGCCGAAGACCGCGACCGCTTCCAGAAGCTCTTGCACAAGCTGGACCTCGCGCAGCCCAAGAACGGCATCGCCTGGTCGGTCGAGCAGGCGCGCACCGTCGCTTCCGAGCTCGGCTTCCCGCTGGTCGTGCGGCCCTCCTACGTGCTTGGCGGCCGCGCCATGCAGATCATCCACGACGAGACGATGCTGCAGTCCTATCTGCTCGACACGGTGCCCGGCCTGGTGCCGGAGGACATCAAGCAGAAATACCCCAACGACAAGACCGGCCAGATCAACACGCTGCTCGGCAAGAACCCACTTCTGTTCGACACCTATCTGACCGACGCCATCGAGGTCGATGTCGATTGCCTGTGCGACGGCAAGGATACCTTCGTGTCGGGCATCATGGAGCATATCGAGGAGGCCGGCATCCATTCGGGCGACAGTGCCTGCTCGCTGCCGGTGCATTCGCTGTCGGCCGAAACCGTGGACGAGCTGGAGCGCCAGACGGCAGCACTTGCCCGCGCGCTCAATGTCGGCGGGTTGATGAACGTGCAATACGCCATCAAGGACGGCACCATCTACGTGCTCGAGGTCAACCCGCGCGCGAGCCGCACCGTGCCCTTCGTCGCAAAAACAATCGGCTCCCCGATCGCCAAGATCGCGGCGCGCATCATGGCCGGCGAAGGCCTCGACGACGCCTTCGCCCATTACGGCGCGAAACCCGACCCGAAGAATCCCGGCCACATCGCGGTCAAGGAAGCCGTCTTCCCGTTCAACCGCTTTCCCGGCGTCGACATTCTGCTCGGGCCCGAAATGCGCTCGACCGGCGAGGTCATGGGGCTAGACCACGACTACGCGCTGGCCTTCGCCAAGGCGCAGCTGGGTGCCGGCGTCGACCTGCCGCGCTCGGGGACGGTGTTCGTCTCGGTGCGCGACGAGGACAAGGCGCGCGTGCTGCCCTCGGTGCGGCGGCTGGCCGAACTCGGTTTTCGGGTGCTCGCCACCGGCGGCACGGCGCGCTACCTCGCCGAAAACGGCGTCGAGGCCCAGAAGATCAACAAGGTGCTCGAAGGCCGCCCGCATATCGAGGACGCCATCCGCAACCGCCAGGTGCAGCTGGTCTTCAACACCACGGACGGCCAGAAGGCGGTGTCGGACTCGAAGTCGTTGCGCCGCGCCACGCTGATGCAGAAGGTGCCCTACTACACGACCCTGTCGGGCATGGCGGCAGTGGCCGAGGCGATTGCCGCGCTGAAGGCGGGAAGCCTGGAAGTGCGGCCGCTGCAGGAGTATTTTGCCTGAGAAGAGCTCTCCTCTCCCCGCCTGCGGGGAGAGGATGCCGGCAGGCAGGTGAGGGGCAGCGTAGCGCCCAATCTCTCCCCCTGCGGGAGAGAATGGATTTTCACGGTCTTATTCTCGCTCTTCGCGAGGCTAAGTCGTAGAAAATCCAAGAGAGGGGGCAACGCCGGCGCCCAAAAAGATCCCCTCTCTTGCGATTTCTAGCACTTGGCGGCGTGAAGATCGGCCCTTCGACAGGACCGAACGCCGCCAAGACGCTGAAATCGCTTTCTCCCCCGCAAGGGGGGAGATAAAATCCTTGCGAAGCCGCCTTGGTCTACGTGAAGACGAGATGGCCCAGGAGGGGTACATGACCCACTATATCGCCCTAATCCAAAAGGAAGCCGACAGCGGCTACGGCGTGTCCTTTCCGGACGTGCCGGGCGTCATCGCGGTGGCCGACACACTCGACTCTGCCCTCCACGAGGCCGGCGTGGCTCTCGGCTTTGCCTTCGAGGATTGGCAGGGCGAACGTCCCCTGCCCCGCACACTCGACGATCTGCGCAAGGATGCCGAATTTCTCGAATGGTCAGCGGACGCGGTCGTTGCCGCGGTATCACCTGGAAATGGAATGGCCGAGGCGGCTTAACCCGCACCGCAGATTGTCTTCAACACCACGGACGGCCCGAAAGCGGTGTCGGAGACAAAATCCCTGCGCCGCGCCACGCTGATGCAGAAGGTGCCCTACTACACGACGCTGTCGGGCATGGCGGCGGTGGCCGAAGCCATTGCCGCGCTGAAGGCGGGGAGCCTGGAAGTGCGACCGCTGCAGGAGTATTTTGCGTGACGACCAGCTGATCTCCCCCCTTGAGGGGGAGATGGCCGGCAGGCCAGAGGGGGGTGCTGGACGGAGCGCGACGCTTGCGACCTCTGCGCGGAGGCGATCCCCTCTCTTGCGATTTCTAGCACTTGGCGGCGTGAAGATCGGCCCTTCGACAGGGCCGAACGCCGCCAAGACGCTGAAATCGCTTTCTCCCCCGCAAGGGGGGAGATAGCGCCTGCGCCACGCTGATGCAGATGGTGCCCTGCTACACGACGCTGTCGGGCATGGCGGCGGTGGCCGAAGCCATCGCCGCGCTGAAGGCGGGGAGCCTCGAAGTGCGGCCGCTGTAGGAGTTTTTTGCGTGACGGCGAGGCTCCTTTCCTCGCCCAGCAAAGG
>CAMYMG010000014.1 GCA_947259295.1 uncultured Rhizobiaceae bacterium | reverse complement strand
GCGCAGGGGCGCGCCGACTGGGGCGTGACGATCGAGCCGGTGGCGCGCGCTGCGGGGCTCGGCTTCATCCCGCTGACGGAAGAGCATTACGATTTTGCGATGGTATCGGCGCGCCGGGAGCGACCGGCGGTCAGAGCGTTCCTTGAGAAGCTGCAGTCGCAGGAAACGCGCGAGGCGCTTCTGTTCTCAGGATTTCGACCGGCCAAGTCGTGAGCCGACGCTAGAGCGCCGCGGCCGCCATTCTTTCGGCCTCGTCGAGGTCGTCGGCCGTGTTGGCGTTGAAGAAGGGATCGACCGGATCGGCCGGCCAGGCCACGGTGGCAAGAGGGTAGCGCGCCGTCCAGAGGTCAATCTTGCGCAGCCCCTCCTCGACCAGCGCCTTGCGCAGATCGCCACGCAACGCGACGCTCCAGAGACCGATCACCGGATGGGAGCGGCCGTCAGAGGCTGCGACGGCCAGTTCGGCTTTTTCGGCAATCCGGGCGGACTCGAGACGCGAGACCAGGTCGCGCGGCAGGAACGGGCAGTCGCCGGCAACGCTGACGACATGTGTCGCATCGGGCTGGTTTTCGGCCGCCCAGTCGAGCGCGGCAAGTACGCCGGCAAGCGGTCCGGGATAGTCCTCCAGCGTGTCGGG
This sequence comes from uncultured Rhizobiaceae bacterium, assembly GCA_947259295.1. GTDB lineage: Bacteria > Pseudomonadota > Alphaproteobacteria > Rhizobiales > Rhizobiaceae > CAMYMG01. The sequence goes on along the minus strand of CAMYMG010000014.1, from coordinate 3,433 downwards.
CACCACCGGCAAGCCATAGCCGGCAAAGCGCGCCGGGTCGCCATTGGCGTTGAGAATCAGGGCGTCGCATTGCGGCGCCAGGCGCGCCACGACGTGGTCGAGGATCGCCTGCCCCGCCACCCGGCGCAGCGGCTTGTCGCCGCCGCCCATGCGCCGAGCCAGTCCGCCGGCAAGCACCACGCCGATCATCGGCGCTGCCTCAGTCATCGCCGCCGCCGCCCTTGCGCGCGCTCCTGCTCGATTCGTCCTCTACCGTACCGGGGTCCTCATCGAAGACGATGCGGTCGATGCCCGAAAGCGCCGAGAAGCGCTTGCCGCGCGCGCGGCCGATCAGCGTCAGTCCGGCCTGCCTGGCGAGCGCCACACCCCAGGAGGTGAAGCCCGAACGCGACACCAGCACGGGAATGCCCATGCGCACGGTCTTGATGGTCATTTCGGAGGTCAGGCGCCCGGTGGTGTAGAGAATCTTGTCGCCCGCATCGACGCCGTGGCGGAACATCCAGCCGGCGATCTTGTCGACCGCGTTGTGGCGCCCGACATCCTCCATGTAGCAGAGCACCTCGCCCTCGCGGCAGAGCACGCACCCATGGATGGCGCCGGCCTCGAGGTAGAGCGAAGGCGCGGTGTTGATGGTCTTCGTCATCCGGTAGAGCCAGGAGGTGCGGAACTCGGCCGCCGGCAGCGCGATGTCTTCCAGCGCCTCGAGCAGGTCGCCGAAGGCGGTTCCCTGCGCGCAGCCCGAGGTCAGCGTCCGCTTCTTCAGCTTCTCTTCGTAGTTGGTGCCGCGCTCGGTGCGCACCACGACGACCTGCAGATCGTCGTCACAGTCGACGCCGGTGACGACATCGTCGAATTTCAGCATGTTCTGGTTGAGCAGGTAGCCGATCGCCAGATATTCCGGATAGTCGTTGATCGTCATCATGGTGACGATCTCCTGGGCATTGAGGTAGAGCGTCAGCGCCCGCTCGGCCGGCACGTTGACCTCGACGGCGGCGCCGGTCTGGTCGATCCCCTGCACCCGCTCCGTCAGCAGCGGCGCAAAGGGATCGGGCATCACGCGCTCGGCCTCGACTAGCTTTTTTGCCTGCTGCATTCCATTCTCGCAAAAACCGTTTGATGGCGGATGGCGCTCCGGGCCGTCCGGCGGAGCGAAAAACTATCGCGTCCGGTCTCCATAATATAGGGGCAATGCGACGCGGTCGTCCGATGCGGACGGCAGGGCAAGGAGATTTCCGAGACGTGGCGCAGCTTTCCGACGACTGTTTCGCATTCGGCGGACCGATGATGTCGGTCGACGATGCCGCGGCGCTGATCGCCGCGCGGCTCGGTCCGGTCGCCGAAACCGAGACGGTCGGGCTCGCCGAGGCAGACGGGCGCGTGCTCGCTGCCGACCTCGTTGCGGCGCTCCCCTTGCCGCCCTTCACCAATTCGGCCGTCGACGGCTACGGCGTACGCGCGTCCGACCTGCCACAGGCCGGCGAGACAACGCTTGCCGTGAGCGGGCGCATCCAGGCCGGCGGCAGCGCGAGTGAACGCGTGGCGGCCGGACACGCGGTCCGGATATTTACCGGCGCGCCCATGCCGGCGTCGGTCGACACCGTCTTCATGCAGGAGGACGTCCGTCTCGACGAGGCAGCTGCCACCGTGACCCTGCCCGCCGGGCTGAAGAAGGGCGCCAATGTGCGGCCGGCCGGTGAGGACATCGCGTCCGGCGCAACGGTGCTCAAGGCCGGCCACCGCATGCGACCGCAGGATATAGGCCTTGCCGCTGCGCTGGGCATGACAAGGCTGGAGGTGCGCCGGCGCGTGCGTGTCGCCGTGTTTTCGACCGGCAACGAGATCGTCGCACCCGGCGAGCCGCGCAGGGCCGAACAGCTCTTCGATTCCAACCGCTTCATGCTGATGGCCATGCTGGCGCGGCTCGGCTGCCAGGTGACCGACCTCGGCATCCTTGCCGATGATCATCGGGAGATCGCGAATGCGCTCGAGACAGCTGCTGCGACAAACGACCTCATCCTGACCTCTGGCGGCGTCTCGACCGGCGAGGCCGACCATGTGAAATCCGCGGTCGAGAGCGTCGGCTCGCTGATCTTCTGGCGCGTCGCCATCAAGCCCGGCCGGCCGGTCGCGATGGGCGTCATCAGGGGTGCGGCCTTCATCGGGCTGCCGGGCAATCCGGTGGCGAGCTTCGTCACCTTCGCCAATCTCGCGCGACCGGCCATCCTGGCGATGGCGGGGACGAAGCCGGGCCGAACGATCGCGACGCCGGTGCACGCCGCCTTCTCCTACCGCAAGAAGGAAGGCCGGCGCGAATATGTGCGGGCAACCGTCGCTGCGGGCACCAACGGCACGCTGGAGGCGCAGAAATTCCCGCGCGAAGGCGCCGGCCTCCTGTCCTCGCTGGTCGATACGGACGGGCTGATCGAGCTCGACGAGGCGACGCTCACCGTGGAACCCGGCCAGGTCGTGGCTTTCCTGCCTTATTCGAGCCTGATGTGAGGGAATGGCCGTCGTAATCCCCACTTGCCGGACGGCGCTGGCCGATTGACGAACCACCGGCCCTTCGCCATCTTCGCGCCATGACAACAGCCAAGCTAGACCTGACGGGACTGAAATGTCCCCTGCCGGCGTTGAAAACGCGCAAGGCACTCAAGGGCATCATGCCGGGAGGACGCCTGGAGGTTATCTGCACGGACCCGATGGCGGCGATCGACATTCCGCACCTGCTCACCGAGACAGGCGACCGTCTCGAAAGAACCGACCGGAATGACAACACGATTGTCTTTGTCATCGAGAAGGCCGCCGCTCCGGTCGCATGAGACAAAGCGTCGGCGGAGGTCGGATCATGAACATCGCCGGCCCCGGACACATGCGATAGAACCGGCATCGCCGCGAGGCCTTCCTTCGAAAATGCATATTTGCGGCATCAGAGTCGCAACTTTTGTAGCGTGAGGAAGAAATTTTGCCTAAAGGTGAAAATCCAACGCGAGGCGACGTGGCCTCGACGGGCATGACGGAAGGGCAGACGATGACCATGCAGGACCGCCGCGGACGCGACCGGGGGCCGAAGGGACGGGCGCTGGACGATGCAGCGCTGCAGGACGTGCGCGCGCTGCTCGGCGAACGCCCGCGCCGGCGCGACCTGCTGATCGAACATCTTCACCTGATCCAGGACCGCTACGGCCATCTGTCGGCCGCCCACCTTCGCGCGCTGGCCGAGGAGATGCGGCTGTCGCAGGCCGAGGTCTACGAGGTGGCGTCGTTCTATGACCATTTCGACATCGTCAAGGAAGGCGAGATGCCGCCCCCCGCGCTGACCATCCGGGTCTGCGATTCGGTTTCCTGCATGCTTGCCGGCGCCGAGAACCTGATCGGCGAACTTGGCTCCGCCGTCGACCCGAAGGCCGTGCGGGTGGTGCGGGCGCCGTGCATC
>CAMYMG010000013.1 GCA_947259295.1 uncultured Rhizobiaceae bacterium | reverse complement strand
GTTGAAGAGGCTCATTTCCATACCCCCGCCTGCTGTCCAGCCGATTTCAGTACTGGTATCTGTGAAAGACTCTCCAACTCCTCCGAACCTGTAGCCTATGGAGTTCTTAACACTCCCAAAAGCCAATCCGCCCGATCCATAGATCATAAGACCATCGGATAGCTGATAGCCGACGCGGCCTCTTACGCTGCCAAACCACTCGAGTTCGGTGGAATACGTACCAAGCTGGATGAAGTCATCAAAAATGGAAACAAGCGCGTGCTCGCTGGTGTCAGCATTCGAGTAGTTGATATCGGCTTCAGCACCGATAACGACGTTCTGAAGCTGATAATTAAATCCTACGGCTGCGCCAAGGGAGCCGCCTGATAGGTCTGCTGTATCAGACCCGCTGAATGAATAAGGGCTCCAGGCTGAGCATCCAATAAAGCAAAATCGGCTCTCACCTGTCAGGGCAGCTGTGACATCGGAATCACCGAACACACCGCCGCCTTGAGCCGAGACGTAGAATCCACTCCATTCATAGGCCGATGCAGGTGATATTAGACCGGCGGACGCCGCCGAAACGGTGCCAGCAACTACTGCCCTCCGCACCAAACGCCGAAAACTCTTCATATCCAACTCCCCAGCTTCACCCATAACCCAAGGGTAGGTGTAGTGCAAAATGAGGAGCGAGTGGTTGCAAATTCGCAACCATGTATCGGAAACCGTCCATAATTCGAGTTGACGAAACTAAAACAGCTTCAGAGGTTGCCAAAAAGATGCTTGAACAACTCGCGTGGCGCCGTGGCGGAGTGGTGACGCAAAAGACTGCAAATCTTTGTATCCACGGTTCGAATCCGTGGCGGTGCCTTCATGGCAATTTGGAGCCACTGACGGCGACGAGAAGACATAAGTCGTTTGAATGGCAGATGGAGGCGGAAGATATGCGATATGCGAGCGGCAGGACGCGGATGCTTCGGGCTGGGGAAGGCTAGCTAGATGAGTAGCGCTGGCGCAGCGGGACTAGCTTTTGTCATCGCCTACTTTTTGTCCAGCAGGGCGGCGCAATGGGGCATTGATGGTGCGACACGTGACCTGGATAGCGCGCCGATCGGAGAGCCTGGCGAGTTCGCGATGCGTCAAACGCGTCAGGATGTTGCCGCGATAACGGTACTGTTGACGCTGACGAATGCGTTGCTGGCAGCGATAGCCGCCGCTTTGATTTTCTAGGGCCACCTTGCGCGCGTGGGCGCTTCTAAAAATTCCCGCCCCTTCGGCTGTTTTCCCTCTGTATTATCAGGGCGACCGTTCCGCGCGTTGGCGCTGTCAGAAATTACGACCTGGCCGTCTGTTTGTTGTCTGTTTTCAGAGGTGGCGCGCGCGCGCGTATTGGTCGCGAAACCCTACTTTCCACGCGCGTAGTCGCTTCTAGAAATTCGACCCCGACCGCGCGGCATCTTTACGATCGACGCAGCGGCATAGAAGAAATGCTCGGCCATGGTCGTATTGCGAACACCCAAAGTCCGATGATGTTGACGAGCGGTATGAACGCAATGACCGTCCACCAACCAGAGAAGCCGGCCTTTCGCAGAACTTTGGAAACTGGCCAGCCGACTCCTACAATCCAAAGAATCGTTATCGGCACCAGTGAGACCATCATCTGCCCAAGGTCGTAGCTGTCCATCATATTCCCCTCTCAAATCATCAAAGTGCCTGACAAGGTGCGACGGTCAAGTCGTAGGTGCTACCCGAAATTTCCGCTGTCCCATTATTTCCCGTTATTTATTCCTTGTGTACACAAATAAACGTTGGTATGTATGTGTACACGGAAGGGAAACGGTCATGAAACAGGCGTTTGCGTATATCCGCGTATCGAACGCGAAGCAGGGACGCTCCGGGCTGGGACTGGAAGCGCAGCGCCAGAATATTCGCCTCTTCGCCGAGGCCGAGGGCGTCGAGATTGTCGCCGAGCATGTGGAAGTCGAAACCGGCAAAGGTGCGGATGCGCTCGACCGTCGGCCTGTCCTGAAAGCCGCCCTTGATGAAGCGCGCAAGATCAAGGCTCCAGTTGTTGTTGCCAAACTCGATCGGCTGTCACGCGATGTTGCCTTCGTGGCAGCCCTTATGGCCCAGCGCGTCCCGTTTATCGTCGCCGAGCTCGGCACCGATGCGGATCCCTTTATGCTCCACCTTTACGCGGCACTCGCCGAGAAAGAGCGCAAGGTAATCTCCCAGCGCACGAAAGATGCCCTCGCAGCCGCCAAGGCGAAAGGCGTGGTGCTGGGAAGTCATGGCAGGGACGTTCTGGCACCTAAAAACCGAAAGGCTGCCCAGCACCGCGCTATGGCCATTTCTGGCGCCGTTCGGGCGAAGCTCGATGCCGGGAAGTCACTTCGGAAAATAGCGGCTGAATTAAACGCCGAGGGCGTGCCCACCGCGCAGGGCAGACAATGGCATCTCACCAGCGTCAAAAGGCTGGTGGATAGGCTTGCGGCATAATCGAAACAGGGACGCCATTATTGATCTTTGAGCACCTTCACGAGTTCATCAGCGGCATCCACTAATTTTTCCAAAGGGTGTTGAGAGCAATAGAGGCTCACCCATGCACTGATACCGGCAAAGTCCTGACCCGCCAAAATATCCTTTTCACGAAAACCTGACCACTGACTAATGCCGGATAGATACCCCAAGAGCCATTGCTCCTGATATTTACCCACCACTGTCCCGGACGTGTGATCAGCGGTCCATTGGCCGCATGAATCCTTACCAGATCCGAACATGACATTTGCCTCGCTGCCGCTTGTGCCGGCACCTAATGCAAATGTGGCGAGGCATAGTAAAATTATCGCCTGAAGCGATTTACGCTGCAACCCGGTCATGCCCGCTTTCCTCCTTTTAGGCCGCTTCTCGCGTTTCGCCCTGTGCCGTCGTAGCGTAAGAAGCGCCGAGGCGTTCCCGCCCGCGGTGAACATTGGCCCGGATGAAGCACCAAGGCCGACAAGCCTTGCCGACGGAGACTAGGTGAACCAGCGGCACGAAATCCGATGGTGCGCGGAAGTGGACCTAGGGACTTATAACGGGTTGATGGTCCATGTGTCATGGACATTGTTTCATCGCATATTTCGCCTATTTAATTCTCGTAAATCTTTGTTTTTCCAACGGTTTCCATTTTCAACTGGGTGGGCCAAAACGGGTCAAGAAGTTGCAGGTCTGACTTCCACTCTGGGCGAGGCGCTGTGGCTCGGCAAGATCGAAGTCCTACGGAAAGCCCTGCCCTCTGCGAACTTTCTAACGACGGTTTTGCGCTAGACTTTCATGCTACATGTTCCCCGTTCAATTTTCGGCGGATGCCCCGCCTTTCCAACTCCGAGCGGACAGCGTCGAGACGATCCACGATCTGCCGACTGATTTCGGCGGGCTCGATGCCGAGGACCAACAAACCGTCGCCAATCCGCCAAGCTTCCGCCCGCCAGAGTTTGCCCGCCTCAGTCCCGTGAACCACCGCCAGTCGATCGGCGAGCCCCAGGACGACCAATTTTTGCTTGTAAACGGGAAAACAAAAAGGGCTAGGCATTGGCAATTCCCACGCGCAAAAGGACTTGGTGCGCAAGAGCGCCGACAGCAGCCGCGGGGTCGCCACGGCTGCTGTCGGCTTCCGCCTTAGCCAAGGCTAGGGTATCTGGTATACTATATGTGCCCGCTTTAAGCGTACCATCAGATGACCGCTTATTGACCTCATCGAACGCTGTCGGCGTGCCATTGGTACGCTGTCGGCGTGTCATACCCTCCGACATGGTACGCTTAGGGCGGTCCACTGGTACGCTGTCGGCGTGCCGTGGTTTTTTCGGAGGTTGCCACCGCATGAAGTCCTTCGTTTCAGGCATCGGGTCACGGATCGGCAGATCAATCGGGTGCGCCGTGAGAGTCCATTCGGTTGCCCGAAGCCCCTTGGAGCCATCGCCCCGCGTTTTCCAATGGAAGGAACCGCGTTGCGTGACCTTCAGGAAGCCCTTGTCCTCCAGTTCCCGGAATGCGGCCGGGACAGGCTTGTTGCTGCAATTAAGTGCCGCTTGTGCCTCACGATGGCTTAGCGTGATGCCGCCATTGTTGTGCCCGTTGTAGCGCTGTTCCAACTCGACCAGCAGACAACGCCCATAGACCGACAGGGAGCGATAGGCTGGACATTTGAGCAGGTAGTGGGGAAGCCGGACGTACTTCTCACCGCCGCGAGAGGGTTTTGCCATCAGCGCGCCCCCCTCTTCAGGAGGGATTCGCGGATGGCGTCACAGGCGCCCTTGGGCGAGAGGCCGAACCGTTCACGAAGCTGGACAACGACATTGCGGGATTTGTCAGCCCCACCAGTCGCAAGCCATGTTGACGCTTCATCAACGGTCGACGGGTCCACTACGGACCCGCCTTCCAGTTCAGCAGCGCTCATGCCGCGGCTTCCGCGTCTTCAATGACCGAGAGTTCAGTCATCAACTTGTAGCGGGAATGCACGCCGGCCCATTCGCCGCCATGCGGTTCGCGCGGGCTTTCGATCGACAGACCGGACCGACGCAAACACATGATGTAGTGCGACGCCCGAACACCAGTCGGAAGGTCGAGGGTAGTCAGGCCGCGCGCGCCTACGTCGATCAGTCGACGGAGCATCCACGCATCGCGCCCGGTATATTTCCGGACACGCCCATCCGGTTCAATCCGGACGGTCAGTGCTGTTTTGTCGCGTGACGTTTTCTTACCCGCCTTATTGGCGAGCGGCATTGCAGGTGTTATGCCATGCATGTTGGCTGTCCTTATTCAGGAGGGTTGGATTCGGACGGTTCGCATCAAGGGATAAGCGGTCAGTTTTGCCGACAGGGCCGCTTATTCTCCCTTGGTGCCGCGTGCAGACTTCATGCCGTCACCCTCCCGATAGTTGACCGCAAGCCGAGCTTCTCGGCGATCGGGGCGACTGGCACCATAATCCTGCCCCCGATTTTGATCGTTGGAATGTCACCCGTATGGGCGGCGAGGTACGCGGCGTTTCTTCCGAGGCCGTAGAACAGCCTCCCAGCTTCTGGGACCGAAATAGTCGGTCGGGACAAGGCTTCGACAACGTCCATCTGTTCTCCTTCCATTCTTACACACGCAACGCTTTTAATCCGGTCCGGATTGACCTGCAAGGTTTTGTGTGTATTTTTGGCATAAAATGTGGAGTTATCCCCAAATGGCCCGACCTAGACTAGGTGAAAGCGAGAGCGTGCGCCTGCAACTCGTTATCACCTCCGACGAGGTGGCGGCGATCGACAACTGGCAACATGATAACCACGTCGCGTCGAGATCTGAGGCTATTCGTCGCTTGGTCCAACTGGGACTGCGGACTATGGAGAACGTCGACGCTTTGTCCGATGCGGTGTTCGCAACAAGCGAGGCTTGCGACGCATTAGATCAAGAGTTCAGCACAATGTTAGAGGACGAAGATGCCATCAAAGATGCAGGCATCTTCGCCAGGCAACTTGCCCTCCATTTTTTCGAGAAGTTCCCCAACCTGGCTGAGCGCGCCGAGAGTGCGCATAACCGCATGGTTGATCTTGGTCTCGAACTCAATGCAGTTAGTGCGGCCGACACAGTTCCACTCGCGATTGAAGCCGGCAATCTTGTCCGTCGCCAGATGGAAGAGCAGCGCCAACGTTGGGCAAAAGAGGATGCGCTCAGGCACCAACTGGAATCTGAACTTTACCTCGGGAAAGAAGGGAAACCGAAGTGAAAGGTCACGTGACCGAGCGCTCGCCAGGCCATTGGGCCATCGTCCTCGATGTCGGGGAGCGCGATCCGAAGACCGGCAAAAAGCGCAGGAAATGGCACAGCTTCAAGGGCACCAAGCGCCAGGCCGACAGTGAGTGCGCGCGTCTCATCGCCGCCCTTGAGGTCGGATCCTATGTTGAGCCGAGCAAGCAGACAGTTGCGCAGTTCCTCGACGAGTGGCTGGCTTTCATCGGACCGTCGGTGGCGCCGAAGACTTTGGAGCGATACGCCGAGATTTGCCGCAAGACGATTGCGCCGCAAATCGGCGACATCATCCTGTCCAAGCTGAAAACCGATCGGATCGATGCCGGGTTTACCGCGATGCTGACAGCGGGCCGCAGGGGCGCCTCAGGCGGAGGGCTTTCGCCTCGGACGGTCCATCACACCCGCCGCGTGCTGATCAAGGCCCTTGGGCAGGCTGTGACGTGGGACAGGCTATCGAAGAACCCTGCCCTCGCTACCACCCCGCCCAAGGTCGAGCGCAAGAAGATGCTGGCCTACGATGCTGGGCAGACCGCCGACCTGGTCGACGCCATGCGGCCGACGCGCATGTTCGTCCCTACCCTGCTTGCGGTCATGTGCGGAATGCGCCGCGGCGAGATTGTCGCCCTGCGCTGGCGCAACGTGGATCTGGACGGCAGGTCAATCGCCATCGTCGAGAGTGCCGAGCAGACCAAGGCCGGCGTCCGCTACAAGGAGCCGAAGTCCGGCAAGGCGCGCACCGTTGCCCTGTCCGGCTATGTCGCTGAAGAGTTGCGGAGCCATCGCGCTCGCCAGGCGGAAGAGCAGTTGCGGCTTGGGCTGCGTCCCGACGCCGAAAGCTTCGTCGTCGCCCAGGTCGATGGTTCACCAATCCAGCCCCGGTCCATGACGCACGAGTGGGTCCGGCTGATCAGCAAGACCACCCTGCCCCGCATCCGCTTTCATGATCTAAGGCACACCCACGCCTCGCAGATGCTGGCCGCCGGCGTGCATCCGAAGATTGCGAGCGAGAGGCTAGGCCACTCGACAATCGGAATCACCCTGGATCTCTACAGCCATGTCATGCCGGGAATGCAGGCGGACGCCGCCGAGCAAGTTGACGCCGCAATCCGCAAGGCTATAAGTGCGCGTGCACAAAGCCAATCGTAGCAAAGTGCGTAGCAGCGGCTCCCAAGCCACCGCAGCGAGGGCAGAAAAGCCCAATGATTTCAAAGCTTGGAGGGATGGCCGAGCGGTTTAAGGCACCGGTCTTGAAAACCGGCGTGGGTGCAAGCTCACCGTGGGTTCGAATCCCACTCCCTCCGCCAGATATGCCGAATACCCACTATGGCTCGGTATGGCCGCCTTGACGCTGCCGGGCGAGGCGCTTGTCGTGTCGGCGGACACGAACCTGAGCGGACGAGGGGCGCAGGCCACGAGCCCCTGGTGAATTACTCTGACAGCCAGCCTTCGCGATCCTAACCTGTTCGTTGACCGCCCCGTCTTCGACGGCCCCTACCCTACCCCATACAATCGTATGATCGGGCCCCCCAGTCGTATGAATCACACATCCTCCAGCACAATGGCGGGTCGCGCGGGGTGGCGGCAGTATGATTGGCAAGGCCGCGCGATTCTGGCATTGGCGGCCCCCAACATTTTAAGCCAAGGAGAACACAATGAGCATGGTCACCACGAAGGACGGCGTCGACATCTTTTACAAGGACTGGGGTCCGAAGACGGCGCAGCCGATCGTCTTCCATCATGGCTGGCCGCTCAGCGCCGACGACTGGGACAACCAGATGCTGTTCTTCGTCAACAAGGGTTACCGCGTCGTCGCCCACGACCGCCGCGGCCACGGACGGTCCACGCAGGTCAGCGATGGTCATGACATGGACCACTATGCCGCCGACGCCTCGGCGGTGGCCGAACATCTCGATCTCCGCAGCGCCGTCCATATCGGACATTCCACTGGTGGCGGCGAAGTCGCCCGCTATGTCGCCAGATACGGCCAGCCGCAGGGCCGGGTCGCCAAAATGGTGCTCGTCAGCTCCGTTCCGCCGCTGATGCTGAAGACGCCGAGCAATCCCGAGGGAACGCCGATCGAGGTCCTCAACAGCTTCCGCGACGCGCTGGCCGCCAATCGCGCGCAGTTCTACATCGACGTCGCCGCCGGCCCCTTCTACGGCTTTAACCGGCCGGGCGCGAAGGTCTCGCAGGGCGTGATCAACAATTGGTGGCGCCAAGGCATGATCGGCAGCGCCAAGGCGCACTACGAAGGCATCAAGGCCTTCTCCGAGACCGACCAGACCGAAGACCTGAAGGCGATCACCGTGCCGACGCTGATCCTGCAGGGCGACGACGACCAGGTCGTTCCCTACAAGGCCGCCAGCGTGCTGCAACACGAGCTGGTGAAGAACAGCACTCTCAAGATCTATCCGGGGTTCCCGCACGGCATGCTGACAACTCATGCCGACGTGATCAATCCGGATCTGCTGGAATTCATCCAGGCCTGAAACGGTTCACTCCCAAGGCGGACGTCCGGCGGAAACCACCGCCGGGCGTCTTCCGTTTGCCGGCTACTCGCGCTAGCGGGCCTTGCCGGCGTCGAGCCGGTCGATGGCCTCGACATTGGCGGCTGATGGGCCCGCCGGATCGAAACTCGACGCGAGCCATGTGTCGACGATCGCCTTGGCAAGCTCGGGTCCGATGACGCGGGCACCCATGGTGATGATCTGTGCATTGTTGGACTTGGCGGCGCGCTCGGCCGAATAGGTGTCATGCGTCAGCGCGGCGCGGATGCCGGGCACCTTGTTTGCGGAGATGCTGACGCCGATGCCCGTGCCGCAGAACAGGATGCCGCGATCGTTGGTGCCGTCGAGAATGGTTTCGGCGAGCGTCTTTGAAATGTCCGCGTAATAGCCCGACCGGCTGAGATCGCTAACGGTGATATCGGGCTTGCCGGCCAGATGTTGGGCAATCACATCGAGCAGCGGCTTGCCGGCGCTGTCGGCTCCTATGGCAATCTTCAAGATTTTTATCCTTCGTCCAATATGGCGGGTTCGGTGCGGCGGCACCACGGTTGGATAGTTCGGGGACCGATCCCTATCACGCCTTGCGGGGCGGGTTGTAGTGCAACGACCGGCGGGTCCGCAGAATTCGAACGACCCCACCGCAGCATCTATCCTGCGGGCGCGAACCTCCTGTATATTGGCGAAGGGGGTGCCAATGACCGTGGATCGTGAGGACGTTCGTCGCCCGATTGCTTCGCGTTCGTCGGCCTGGGCGATCGCCGTCAGCGCGCGTCTCGCGAACTGGGGTATTTCACCGAATTCGATCTCGGTCGCTTCGGTGGCGTTTGCCGCACTCGGCGGCGCTGCAATCCTTTTTGCCGGCAGTTGGGTTCTCTTTCTCGCGGCGGCGGCCTGCGTGCAGCTGCGCCTCGTATGCAACCTGCTTGACGGGATGGTGGCAATAGAGGGCGGGCGCCGGACCAGCACCGGCGTCATCTACAACGAGTTCCCCGACCGGATCGCCGACACGCTGCTGCTGGTGCCGCTCGGTTATGCCGCGGGCGCACCCTGGCTCGGCTGGATCTGCGCGCTGCTCGCGGCTCTGACCGCCTATGTCCGCGTCTTTGGTGGCGCTGTCGGGTTGGCGCAGGATTTCGGCGGCGTCATGGCCAAGCAGCGCAGGATGGCGGCGCTGACGATCGGCCTAGTGGCGCAGGCGGCGGGCCCGATCGTCTCGGCGGGCAAGTGGCCGCTTCTTGCAACAGCCGTGATAATTGCGGCCGGGTCACTCATCACCTGCATAACCCGCACCATGGCGATCGCGCGCCAGCTGGAGCAGGCATGAACACGCTGGTCAGGCGCGCGCTGATCATGCTGGTCCGCCTGCTTGTCGGGGCGCGCAGCGAATGGCTCGGCTGCAAGCCGACGACCGCCGCGCGGATCTATTTCGCCAATCACGGCAGCCATTTCGACACGGTCGCCGTGATGGCCGCCCTGCCCTGGCCGGTTCGGCGGCTGACCCACCCGGTCGCGGCGCTCGACTACTGGGGCAAGAACAGGTTCAGGCGCTATGTCGCCGAGACCGTGGTCTGCGCCGTGCTGATCGACCGCAAGCCGAAGAAGGGCAGCGAGCCGCTGGCGCCGCTCGAGCGGCTGCTGGAGAAGGGACGATCCATCCTGATATTTCCCGAAGGCACGCGGGCCGAGGATGGCGAGATGGCGGAATTCCGCAGCGGTCTGTACCGGCTGGCTGAGCGCTTTCCGACGGTCGAGCTGGTGCCCGTCTATCTCGACAATCTGCAGCGCATCCTGCCCAAGGGAAGCATGCTGCCGGTTCCGATCACCTGCACGGCGCGGTTCGGCGTGCCTTTGCGTGTCGAGCCGGGTGAGGACCGGGCCGCGTTCTTGCGCCGCGCCCGCGACGCCGTGCTTGCGCTCGGGGACAGGATGGCGACGTGAACCAGACATTCCTGTTCGTGCTGTCGGGCATCATCGGACTGCTGACGCTTTCATCAGCCGTCGGTTACGTACTTGACCATCGCGCCAGCCAGCCCGACGCCATCGCAACCGTTCGCAACCTCAACGCGCGCATAAGATCGTGGTGGGTGATGGTGGTCGTCGTCGGCGCGGCGATCGCTGCCGGCCGGACGACGACGATCCTGCTTTTTGCGATCCTCTCCTTCATGGCGCTGCGCGAATTCTGGACCCTGACGCCGTCGCGACGCGGCGACCACCACGCGCTGTTCCTGTCGTTCTTCGTGGTGCTGCCGATCCACTACGTGCTTCTCGGCACGAACCAGTACGGCATGTTCCTGGTATTCATCCCGGTCTATGCCTTCCTGCTGCTGCCGGCTGTGGCCACCCTGATGGGCGACACCAACGAATTCCTGGCGCGCAGTGCCAAGGTGCAATGGGGGCTGATGCTGACGGTTTTTTCGATCAGTCACGCACCGGCCCTGCTGATGCTCGATACAGGCGGTTCCGGTGCGCTGCTCATCGTCTATCTGATCATCGTCGTGCAATTGAGCGACGTGTTCCAGTATATCTGGGGCAAGCTCATCGGCAGGCATCGGTTCTCGCCCAATATCAGCCCGTCCAAAACCGTAGAAGGCCTGATAGGCGGCGGACTGTCGGCGATCGCGGTCGGCACGCTGCTTTCCGGCCTGACGCCCTTTTCGCCTCTCCAGGCGGCCGCGTTCAGCGCGATCATCGTGGTCGCGGGGTTCTTCGGCGGTTTCGTTCTCTCCGCGATCAAGCGCGATCTCAAGGCGAAGGACTGGGGCTATATCATCGAAGGGCATGGCGGCGTGCTCGACCGGGTGGATTCGCTTACATTCGCGGCGCCGCTGTTCTTCCACGTCACGCGCTACTGGTTTTCAGCCTGAATCGACCACTTGGGCCGACGCGTTCCGGAAGGAGCGCCGTACGGTCATCGGGGTTTCGGTTGCGCGGCTGTGACAGTTGACCCATGGTCAAGGCATCAAGCCGTTACAGCGAGGGTCGACATCAGCGTTCCTGGAAGAGACATCAACCGAGAAAGAGCGACATGCGTCTTTTCAACAAACTCGCCCTCGCCGCGGCCAGCCTGGTTCTATTAAACACGGCGGCCGTAAGCGCGAAGGAGAAGGTCGGTGAGGCGACCCTGGTCAAGACACGGGTGACGGGAGACGGCACCATCCTCGCCTACCAGGCACCGGTGCACCGAGACGAACGCATCCAGACCTCCAACACCGGCCTGGGTGAATTCCTGTTCCGCGACGGGACGAAATTCGCGGTCGGCTGGAACTCGAACGTCGTGATCGACGAGTTCGTCTTCAACGATTCGAACACGGTGAAGAAGTTGTCCCTGCACGCCGCCCGGGGCAGCTTTCGCTGGATCAGCGGCAAGTCCAAGTCCTCGGCCTATCAAATTGTCACGCCGGCGGGAACGCTCGGTGTCCGCGGCACGGGGCTCGACATCTATGTCGGCGCGGGAGGCGTCACCGCAATCGTACTGCTTGAAGGAGCGGCGCAGTTCTGTGGTAACAATGGTTGCCAGGAACTCCGACGGCGCTGCGACATGGTGCTGGCGACGCCTTCAGGTGGCGTTGGCACGCCGGAGCAGGTCAACCGCGACGTCCTGAATGTTCTTGGGTCGCCAAGGGCGCTACCGTTCCTTTCCGGTGAACAGCGGCTGTCCCGGTCGTTCCGCCGGGTGACCAATGGCTGCGGAATGTCGGCGGCGGCGCAACGTCGGACCGAACGAGGCGATTCGGGTCGAGAAGCGCCGGGCCGGAGCGGCGGGGACAATGGTAACGGCGGAGGTGGGGGGGACGACAACGGCGGCGGCGTCTTCAACTGAAAACAACATGACCAGGGAACCCCGGCATATCGCAAACCTTTGTGCTCTTGGACATCCAATGACGTGAACTTTGGCGCGGACGCGCGGCACCAAACTCTTCCGAGCGGGATCTGAAATCCGATCCCTGCCGATGTCGTGGGTCAGACCGTCAGGAACTTCCGCACTTCCGGCTGGTCGAGGTCTTCGGCCGGACCGGTGTGTACGATCACCCCGCGGTCCATGATGTTGACCTCGTCGGCGAGCTCGCGGCAGAAATCGAGATACTGCTCGACCAGCAGCACGGCGATGCCGGCCTGGTCGCGCAGATAGCGGATGGCGCGGCCAATATCCTTGATGATCGAGGGCTGGATGCCCTCGGTCGGCTCGTCCAGAACCAAAAGCTTCGGTCGCATCACGAGCGCCCGACCAATCGCCAGCTGCTGCTGCTGGCCGCCCGACAGGTCGCCACCGCGGCGTCCAAGCATCTGCTTCAGCACCGGGAAAAGCTCAAAAACGTGGCCGGGGATGTTGCGGTCGGCGCGCTTCAGGGGCGCGAAGCCGGATTCGAGATTCTCGCGCACCGTCAGCAGCGGGAAGACCTCCCTGCCCTGCGGCACGAATGCGATGCCCGACCGGGCGCGGTCATACGCCGCGCTCCGGTCGAGCGCCTTCCCCTCGAAGGCAACGCTTCCGCTCGTCAGCCGGTGATGGCCGACGATGGATCTCATCAGACTGGTCTTGCCGACGCCATTTCGCCCGAGCACGCAGGTGATCTTGCCCGCACCGGCCGTCAGCGACACGCCGCGCAGCGCCTGGGCCGCGCCGTAGTGCAGGGTAGCGTCCTTGACCTCAAGCATTGCAGGCAGTCCTCGTGTCCTGGTCTCCCTCGTGCCCGATGTAGCGGACAGCAGGCACGACGCCCGGCCAGAGGGAATGGGTGAATTGGTCGGAATGGTCCGGGCGCTGGGAGCCGGAGCGGCCAGATGCCGGCATCGTGGTTGCATCGGCCGCCGGCCAACGGAACGCGTCGAGGTCGAAGCGCCAGTACACCCTCAGCGCCCCAGATAAACTTCGACGACGCGTTCGTCGGCGGAGACGAAATCGAGCGTGCCCTCCGACAGGACCGAGCCCTCGTGCAAGCAGGTCACCTTGACGTCGAGTTCGCGCACGAAATGCATGTCGTGTTCGACGACGATGACGGAGTGCGTCTTGGCGATCTCCTTGAGCAGGCGCGCGGTTTCCTCGGTCTCGGCGTCCGTCATGCCGGCAACGGGTTCGTCGACGAGAAGCAGCTTCGGATCCTGCGCCAACAGCATGCCGATCTCAAGCCACTGCTTCTGGCCATGCGACAGGTTGGCCGCCAAGTCGTCGCGCTTGGCCTCGAGGCGGATGGTCGCCAGGATTTCATCGATGCGCCGCTTTTCCTCCGGCGAACTGCGGTGGAACAGCGCCGGAAAGATCGAGCGGGGGCCGCTCAGCGCCAGCATGATGTTGTCTTCCACCGAATGGCTCTCGAAGACGGTCGGCTTCTGGAACTTCCGGCCGATGCCCATCATGGCGATTTCGGCTTCGTCGTGCTTGGTGAGGTCGACCTTGCCGTTGAAGAAGACCTCGCCGGTGTCCGGCCGCGTCTTGCCGGTGACGATGTCCATCATCGTCGTCTTGCCGGCGCCATTCGGGCCGATGATGGCGCGCATCTCGCCCTTGTCGAGGACAAGCGACAGGTTGTTGATCGCCCGAAACCCGTCGAAGGAGACCGAGACGCCGTCGAGATAGAGGATGGTATGGCCTTTTTCCGACATGGCTTACTCTGCGGGCTGGGGTTCGGGGCCAGTCTTGCGCTCGGCCCAAGTGCCACCCGCTTCGGCTTCGGCACTGGCGGCGTTCAGGGCGTATGCGCGATCCTCCGCGGCCGCCGCCTTGTGATCCTTGCGGCGTGTCTTCCATGCATCCCACATGCCGACGATGCCCTTCGGCAGGAAGAGCGTGACGGCGATGAAAAGCGCACCCAGCGCGAACAGCCAGTAGTCGGGCAGCGCGCCGGTGAAGTATGATTTGCCGGTGTTCACCAGCACCGCTCCGATGATCGGACCGACGATCGTTGCACGGCCGCCGACGGCCGCCCAGACGACGACTTCGATGGAATTGGCGGGCTCGAATTCGCCTGGATTGATGATGCCGACCTGCGGCACGTAGAGAGCGCCGGCAATGCCGGCCATGACGGCCGAGACGGTGAAGGCGAAGAGTTTCACATTCTCGGCGCGCCAGCCGAGGAAGCGCGTGCGGCTCTCGGCGTCGCGCACGGCCATCAGCAGCTTGCCATATTTCGATCCGATGATGCGCCACGTCACGAAGACGGCGAGCGCCAGCGCGATCGCGGTGGCTGCGAAGAGCGCCGAGCGTGTCGAATCGGCCTGCACGTTGAACCCCAGAATGTCCTTGAAGTCGGTCAGGCCGTTGTTGCCGCCAAAGCCCATGTCGTTGCGAAAGAAGGCGAGCAGCAGCGCGTAGGTCAAGGCCTGGGTGATGATCGAGAGATAGACGCCGGTGACACGCGAGCGGAAGGCCAGCCAGCCGAAGCCGAAGGCCAGCGCGCCCGGCACCAGCATGACCATCAGCGCGGCAAACCAGAACTGGTCGAAGCCGTACCAGAACCAGGGCAGTTCCTTCCAGTTGAGGAAGACCATGAAGTCGGGGAGGATGGGGTTGGCATAGACGCCGCGGTCGCCGATCTGCCGCATCAGGTACATGCCCATGGCGTAGCCCCCGAGCGCGAAGAAGGCGGCATGGCCGAGCGAGAGGATGCCGCAGTAGCCCCACACCAGATCGAGCGCCAGCGCCAGCATGGCGTAGCAGAGATACTTGCCGAGCAGCGCGACCACATAGGGCGGCATGTGGAGGGCGCTGCCGGGTGGCGCCACCAGGTTCAGCAACGGCACAATGATCGCCACCGCGAGCAGGACGGCGATCGTTATGGCGATGCGGCGGTCGGCGCCGGCGGCAAAGAATTTTCCGGTTATCATGCTTCCACCGCCCTTCCCTTGAGCGCGAAGAGGCCACGCGGGCGCTTCTGGATGAACAGGATGATCAGGATCAGGACCAGGATCTTGCCCAGCACCGCGCCGGCATAGGGTTCGAGGAACTTGTTGAGAATGCCGAGCGAGAAGGCGCCGACAAGCGTGCCCCACAAATTGCCGACGCCGCCGAACACCACCACCATGAAACTGTCGATGATGTAGCCCTGGCCGAGGTTCGGCGAGACGTTGTCGATCTGGCTGAGCGCCACCCCGGCAATGCCGGCAATGCCCGAGCCGAGCGCGAATGTGAGCGCATCTACCCAGGGCGTCTTGATGCCCATAGACGATGCCATGCGGCGATTGGCCGTCACGGCGCGCATCTGCAGGCCCCAGGGCGTGCGCTTCATCACGTAGAGCAGCACGACGAAGACACCGAGCGCAAAGACCAGGATCCACATGCGGTTGTAGGTGATCGACATCTGGCCGATGTCGAAGGCACCCGACATCCATGTCGGGTTGCCGACCTCGCGGTTGGTGGGGCCGAAGATGCTACGGACCGTCTGCTGCAGGATCAGCGACACGCCCCAGGTGGCGAGCAGCGTTTCCAGCGGACGACCATAGAGGAAACGGATGATGCCGCGCTCGATGGCAAGGCCGACGGCGCCGGATACGAGGAAGGCAAGCGGCAGGGCAAAGGCCAGCGACCAGTCGAACAGTGCCGGTGCCGCGGACCGGATCACCTCCTGAACGACGAATGTCGTGTAGGCCCCGAGCATGACCATCTCGCCATGCGCCATGTTGATGACGCCCATGACGCCGAAGGTGATGGCGAGGCCGATGGCGGCAAGCAGCAGCACAGAGCCGAGCGACATGCCGTACCAAACGTTCTGGGCGACGGCCCAGAACGCCAATGTCTCATTGATCTTCGCAATGGCCGCAGTCGCGGCGTCTTTCAGCGGTCCCTCAGACTGCGCCTCGAAGGCGAGCAGCAGCGATGCCGCCTCCCGGCTGCCCATTGTTCCAATCAACTCGATGGCAGCGAGTTTGTCGGCTTCCGGCAGGTCGGATACGAGGACAGAGGAGGCGCGCGCCTGCTCAAGCTTCTTGCGCACGCTGGTCACCTGCTCCTTGGCGATCGCGGCATCGAGCGGCTCTATCGCGTCGGCGGTGGCCGTCTTGAACATCGTGTCGGCGGCGGCAATACGAACAACGGGATCTGGAGAGTTCAACGTCAGCGCACCGACGAGATCGCGGATCATGCGGCGCAGCGTGTTGTTGACCTTGATCTTGCTGACTTCGGATTTCTTGGCCTCGCCCTGCGCTTCCCCGGTCAGCGGATCGAGCAGCTGTACGGTTCTCCCCGACTCCTTGCCGATGAAAACCGCGCGATCGGATTCGCGAAATATCAGGTCGCCTTCGGAGAGCGCCACGAGCGGCTTCTCGACGGCCGGGTCGCCGGTTGCGGCGAGTTCCTGAACGACGGCCTGCGTGTCCGAGAAGCTCCTGGCGGTGGCGAATTTCGCGATGATATCGCGGGTCGCTGCGTCGTCGGCCAAGCCGGGGCCCGCAAAGGCGGCCAGCAGCGGAAGCACGAGACAAAGCGTTCTGAGCAGGGTCATTGCCGGATATGCCACTCATTCATGCGGTGAAGGGTGTCCGGGCGGATCAGCAGGTGTCCGCCCGGAAATCGAACGCCTGTCGGCGCTATCGACCGGACAAGGTCAGTTGGTTGCCTTGCCGCCGCACTTGCCGGTGGCGGTGTTGAAGTTGCCGCACGACATGGGCTTGCGCCAGTCGGCGATCAGATCCTTCGAGTCCGGCAGGTAGTCTGACCATTCGTCGCCGACGACCAGGCCGGTGGTCTCCCAGACGGTTTCCATCTGGCCGTCGGACTGGATCTCGCCGATCAGCACCGGCTTGGTGATGTGATGGTTCGGCATCATGGTCGAGAAGCCGCCGGTCAGGTTGGGAACCGACACGCCGACGATAGCGTCGATGACGGCGTCAGCATCGGTGGTGCCGGCCTTTTCGACGGCCTTGACCCACATGTTGAAGCCGATCACGTGAGCTTCCATCGGATCGTTGGTCACGCGCTTCGGGTTCTTGGTGTATTCCTGCCACTTGGAGATGAACTCATCGTTCTCGGGCGTATCGACCGACTGGAAGTAGTTCCAGGCGGTCAGGTGACCGACGAGCGGGGTCGTGTCGAGCCCGGCCAGTTCTTCCTCGCCGACCGAGAAGGCGACGACGGGAATGTCCTCGGCCTTGATGCCCTGGTTGCCGAGTTCCTTGTAGAAGGGAACGTTGGCGTCCCCGTTGATGGTGGAGACCACGGCGGTCTTCTTGCCAGCCGAACCGAAATTCTTGATGTCGGTGACGATGGTCTGCCAGTCGGAATGGCCGAACGGCGTGTAGTTGACCATGATGTCTTCCTTGGCCACGCCCTTCGATTCCAGGTAGGCCTGAAGGATCTTGTTGGTGGTCTGCGGATAGACATAGTCGGTGCCGGCGAGCACCCAGCGCTCGACCGAACCGCCCTCTTCGCTCATCAGGTAGTCGACGGCCGGAATGGCCTGCTGGTTGGGCGCAGCACCCGTGTAGAACACGTTGCGCTGACTTTCCTCGCCTTCATACTGCACCGGATAGAAGAGCAGCGAGTTCAGCTCTTCGAACACTGGCAGCACGGATTTGCGCGACACCGACGTCCAGCAGCCGAAGACGGCGGCGACCTTATCGACCGAGATCAGTTCGCGGGCCTTTTCGGCGAAAAGCGGCCAGTCGGACGCGGGATCCACGACCACGGCCTCAAGCTGCTTGCCGAGCAGTCCGCCCTTCTTGTTCTGCTCGTCGATCAGGAAGAGCATCGTGTCCTTCAGCGTCGTTTCCGAAATCGCCATCGTCCCCGACAGCGAGTGGAGAATGCCCACCTTGATGGTGTCGTCCTGGGCCATTGCAGGCGTCGAGAACATCAGCCCCGCGGCTATGGCAGTGGCGGATAATGTTTTGCTTATCATTGAGAAACTTCCCCTCATGTGGGTACCTCCGAATTGGTTGTTGCACCGCAATAAACAAAGCAACCACCATGCCAGTTGACGTCAGGCTTGAGCGGAGATGCCGATTACCGTTTGCACTCAACATGTTGGGGATGTTTCGGGATGCGCTTCCCATGGGGAAGCGGCAACCCACAGATTCGGGATTGTGACAATTTTGCGCAACGCCACGGCTGTCGCCTATTTTTTAATCAAATAGCACGGGCTGCCTATTTCCTAGGCCGGCACGGATGGTTCGGCTGCGCTAAATGATCGTCGCAGCCAGGAACCACAGGGTCGCGCCAAGTCGGTAAGCACTTGCCGTCTGTGGCCCGACGCGGTCGGCCGTACGCCAGACTGCCGCGAGAAGAAACGCGTTGTAGGGAAGCGGCGCCAGGAGAACGGCGACTGACAATCCGACCCCGGCCTTGAGACCGAGCGAGACGAGCCCCGCAGCGCCAGCCGCTACGTTGATGAGCGAAGCAATGACGATCATGTCACGCCAGAAAAGCGTCTCCAGCGGCACCTGCCGGCGCCAGCGCCTGACCAGGAAGGCCAAGGGACCACGACCGGTGACGCTGTCGGCCTGCATGGGAGACGACTTCCGAATGGCTGCCGTCCAGATCGTCGGCGAACGTTTCTGCCCGCCGGCGGCATCTGTGGACAAGCGATGCGCGAACTGTCTTCTTTCATATCGCAGCATCGCAAGCGGGACTAGCATCCGAGCATGCAAGCATCCCGAGAAATTTCACGCCTGATCGAGATCATGGCTGCGCTGCGCGACCCTGAAAGCGGTTGCCCATGGGACATCGAGCAGAATTTCGCGACCATAGCACCCTACACGATCGAGGAAGCCTACGAGGTGGCCGACGCGATTGCGCGGGGCGATCTCGACGATCTGAGGGACGAATTGGGCGACCTCCTGCTCCAGGTCGTCTACCATGCGCAAATGGCTGATGAGGCGGGAGAATTCGCCTTCGGCGATGTCGTGCAGGCGATCACCGAGAAGATGGTCCGCCGCCATCCCCATGTGTTCGGCGACGAGAAGGCACGCAGTGCCGGCATGGCCAAGGGCATGTGGGAGGCAATAAAATCCTCCGAGAAATCAGCCAAGCGTGCAGCGCGGGTGGCGCGTGGATTGCCAGCGGAGGATCACGGGCAGGGTTTCCTCGACGGCGTGGCGATAGCCCTGCCGGCCCTCACTCGCGCGCTCAAGCTGCAGCAGAAGGCAGCCCAGGTGGGATTCGACTGGGGCGAAGCCGGCCCGATCCTCGACAAGATCGAAGAAGAGATCGGCGAGTTGCGCGAGGCGCTTGCGAACAAGGACATGGCAGCGACCAAGGACGAGTTCGGCGACGTCCTCTTTGCGCTGGTCAATTTCGGCCGGCATCTCGGTCTCGACGCAGAAGCATCGCTCGCGGGCACCAACGAGAAATTCCGCAGCCGCTTCCACTTCGTCGAGCGGTCGCTGAAAGAACGGAAGCGCACCTTGCAGGAGGCATCGCTCGACGATATGGAAGAGTTGTGGCAACTCGCCAAAAGCTCCGGGTAGCGACTAAGGCCTGTTCTTGCGGAGCCGGCTTTCGATCTCTTCGCGAGCACTCGCCGTGGCGCGGATCGTGATTGTGACGCTGCCATCTTCATTGTCGGCACGCGAAACCACGTCGCCGTTGCGGTAGAGCCAGTCCATCTGGCCCATCTGGTCGGGCAGGAGCGTGACCTCCGTCTGCTCAAGGGCGCCCGAGAGGCGTTCCTCGATGGCCGCCGACAGGGCGTCGATGCCCTCACCGGTTATGGCCGAAACGGCGATGGGGCGCGAGGCGCCGCCGGATGCACCGTCTTCGAGAAGCCGCTCGCGGTTGCCCGGGTCAAGTAGATCGACCTTGTTCCAGACCTCGATGACGCGGCTGGCATCATCCGGGTCGACGCCGAGGTCGCGCAGGATGCGGGCGACATCGTCAGCCTGAGCTGTGGTGTCGGGGTCGGAAATATCGCGCAGGTGAATGACGAGATCGGCCTCGACGACTTCTTCCAGGGTCGCACGGAAGGCGGCGATCAGGTGGGTCGGCAGGTCGGATATGAAACCGACCGTGTCGGACAGGATGATCGGCGTGCCGTGCGGCAGCCGCACGCGCCGTAGCGTCGGGTCGAGCGTTGCAAACAGCATGTCCTCGGCAAGGACGCCGGCGCCGGTCAGCCGGTTGAACAGCGTCGACTTTCCGGCATTGGTGTAGCCGACGATGGCGACGACCGGAAACGGGACCTTCTTGCGCTTGGCGCGGTGCAGGTCGCGGGTGCGGCGTACGGTTTCCAGCTCGCGCTTGAGCTTGATGATCTTTTCCTGCAGGGCGCGCCGGTCGGCCTCGATCTGTGTTTCGCCGGGGCCGCCGAGGAAGCCGGCACCGCCGCGCTGCCTTTCCAGATGGGTCCAGCTGCGGACGAGACGCCCCCTCTGATAGTTGAGATGCGCCAGTTCGACCTGCAGCGTGCCTTCCTTGGTGCGCGCGCGCCGCCCGAAGATCTCGAGGATGAGCGCGGTGCGGTCAAGCACCTTGGCATTCAGGGATTTTTCCAGATTGCGCTGCTGCACCGGTGTCAGCGGATGGTCGACGATGACCACCTCGGCATGACCCTCTTTCACGATCTCGGCGATCTCCTCGACCTTGCCACTGCCGAGCAGCGTCGCCGGACGCGGATCGCTGATCGTGACGATTGCCACATGAGACAGTTCGAGATCGATCGCCTGCGCAAGTCCCACAGCCTCGTCGCGCCTCGCCTCGGGCGAACGCGTCAGCCGGGGACGGTTCTGCGAAGATTCTTCGTCAGGACGGAAGGATCTGGGAAGCACCGGGACAATGACAACGGCGCGCGTCGGCGCCTCACGCCGCTCTATGCCCGGCGTATCGCTCGTCCCGTTGCTGCTCGCCCCCCGGCCGCCGTCCGATTGGCGTGCCAATCAGGTGCCCGCGCCAGCTTCCTCGCCATCAAACATCTGAACCGGCTGGCTCGGCATGATGGTGGAAATGGCATGCTTGTAGACAAGCTGCGAATGCCCGTCACGGCGCAGAAGAACACAGAAATTATCGAAGGACGTGACGACCCCCGTCAACTTGACGCCATTGATCAAAAAGATCGTAAGTGGGTTTTTGGTCTTCCTGACCGAGTTCAGGAACAAGTCCTGCAGATTTTGCGAACGTTCCGCCATTGTTTTTATCTTTCGCCGAGCCCCGTCAGTTCAAATGCCAATCCGCCAAATTTGCTGGCATATGTCAAGGCACATGAACATTCTCGCGGGCCGGGCCTAAGGGCCCAACCCGGCGAGAAATTGCGTGTTGTTGCCCACTGCGGTTATCAGGCAGGACTTTTTTCCGCAATGTCAAAAAATGCCTGGCGAAGCGAAAGTGTGACGGAGCCCGGATGCCCGTTGGCGATCGTCTCGCCGTCAATGGCAACGACCGGCATGGCAATGGTTGTCGCGGAACTGATGAAGGCCTCGCGGGCCGCCTTGGCCTCGGCCACGGAGAAGTAGCGCTCCTCGATCTTCAAGCCGAGCTTGCTTGCGACGTCGAACAGGGTCGTGCGGGTGATGCCGCGCAAAATGCCGTGCTCAGCCGGCCTTGTGACGAGTGATCCGCCCATGGTGACGATCCAGGCATTCGAGGAACCGCCTTCCTTGACCATGCCGTCGGCGTCGACGAACCAGGCTTCCTGCGCTCCGGCCGCGCGAGCCTTTTCCTTTGCCAGCACGTTGGGCAGCAGGCCGACGGACTTGATGTCGACCCGGTCCCAGCGGTTCTCGGGGACGGTGATGACCTTGATGCCATTCTCTGCCCGCTTTGAGGTGTGGGCGGGATCGACCTTCTTGGCTGTAATGACGAGCGCAGGCTTTGTGTCCGCCGGAAACAGGAATTCGCGGCTGGCAACGCCGCGCGTGACCTGCATGTAGACCAGACCGTTGCGGACCCGGTTGCGCGCCACGACTTCGCGAACGACGATTTCCAGTGCGGCACGGGTCATCGGCCAGGCGATCTGGAGTTCCCGCAGCGAACGGTCGAGCCGGTCGAGATGGCGCTTCATGTCGACGATATAGCCGCGCGCCACCTCGCAGACCTCGTAGACGCCATCGGCGAACTGAAAGCCCCTGTCCTCGATGTGCACGCTGGCGGCGGCGTGGGCGACGTAGCGTCCATTCACATAGGCAATACGGGACATGGGATTCTCGCGACTCGGGATGTGCGGAAATGTTAGGCGATTGCGATGCTTTCGGCCATCAGACGCCGAGCGATTTGAGCTTTCGGTGCAACGCCGACCGCTCCATGCCGATGAACTCGGCGGTGCGAGAGATGTTGCCGCCAAAGCGGTTGATCTGGGCGATGAGATATTCCTTTTCGAACATCTCGCGCGCCTCGCGCAGCGGCAGCGCCATGATGTGCTGGTCGGACTGGTTCGGTGCCCGCGGCATCACGTCGCCGATCTCGGCCGGCAGGAGGTCGGCCGTGATCGGCGCCTCCACGTCGTCGCCGCGGACGAGGATCATGAGCCGCTCGATGTTGTTGCGAAGCTGTCGGACATTGCCCGGCCAATTATGTGCCTGCAGCACCGCCAGCGCGTCGTCGCCGATGCGGCGCGGCTTGATGCCTGCCTGGCGGGCCACCTGCTTCATGAAATGGTCGACAAGATAGGGAATGTCCTCGCGGCGCTCGGCAAGCCCGGGCACCATGACAGGCACGACCGCCAGGCGGTGGTATAGGTCCTCGCGGAACCTGCCCTCGGCGATCATCGCCTCAAGGTTCTGGGCCGTCGATGCGATGATGCGGACGTCGACCTTGACCCGCTTCGTGCCCCCTACCCGCTCGAACTGCTGATCGACCAGAACGCGCAGGATCTTGGCCTGCGTTTCGCGCGGCATGTCGGCCACCTCGTCGAGGTAGAGGATGCCGCGATGCGCCTCCTCGAGCGCGCCGACCTTGCGTTCCCCGCCGTTCGATTCGGTGCCGAAAAGCTCGATCTCCATGCGTTCGGGCGTGATCGTGGCAGAATTGACGGTGATGAATGGGCCGCCCTTGCGTGCCGACAGCGCGTGGATGGCGCGCGCCGCCAGTTCCTTGCCGGAGCCGGAGGGGCCTAGGATCATGATGCGGCTGTTGGTCGGCGCTACACGCTCGATGGTCTGGCGCAACTGGCTCATCGCCGAAGACATGCCGATCAGGTCGAAGGTCTCGCCGCTGCGAAGCTTGAGGTCAGAGACCTCCTTCTTCAGCTTCGAGGTCTCCAGAGCGCGTTCCGCGATAAGGATCAGCCGGTCAGCCTTGAACGGCTTCTCGATGAAATCGTAGGCGCCGCGACGGATCGCCGACACGGCGGTCTCGATGTTGCCGTGGCCCGAGATCATCACCACCGGCAGGCCCGGATGCATGGTCTTGATCTGGTCGAGCAGCGCCAGGCCGTCGAGCTTGGAGCCCTGCAGCCAAATGTCGAGAAACACCAGCCGCGGCACGCGATCGGCGATTGCCGCAAGCGCGCTGTCGCTGTCATGCGCGGTACGCGTCTCGTGGCCCTCGTCGCTCAGCAGACCCGCAACCAGCTCGCGAATGTCTTCCTCGTCGTCGACTATGAGAATGTCAGACGCCATCAGTCACCTTCTCGCTTTCAGTATCTGTTGCTTCGCCGGGAACGGTGCGCATCGCACCATCGGCGGCCGGCAGGAGAATGCTGACCATCGCGCCGCGCCCTGCGTGGAAATGCTCTGGGGCGTCGTGCAGTTCCAGCCTGCCGCCATGGTCCTCGACAATCTTCTTGACGATAGCGAGGCCGAGCCCCGTGCCCTTCTCGCGTGTCGTCATGTAGGGCTCGAGCAGCCGCTGCCGATTTTCCCGCGGCAGGCCCTTGCCATTGTCGGTCACGTCGATCCGGATCATCCCGTCCACCGGGTGGGCGGAAATGCGGATCACCCCGCCGTCGGGATTCTCGATGGCTTCGGCGGCATTCTTGATGATGTTGCCGAACGCCTGGGACATGAGCCGGCTGTCGAATGTCCCCATCAGCGGCTCGCCGGCGAAGTCGCGCTCGAAGGCGATGTCCGAACGGCTGACTTCAACCAGGAACGAAGCCTCGCGGAGTGCCTCGCGGACGTCGACGACCTTCATCTCCGGCTTCGGCATCCTGGCGAAGGCGGAGAACTCGTCGACCATGCGGCCGATGTCCTCGACCTGGCGGATGATCGTGTCCGTGCACTGGTCGAACACCTCGCGATCCTCGGTGATCACCTTGCCGTAGCGCCGGCGGATTCGCTCGGCCGAGAGCTGGATCGGCGTCAGCGGGTTCTTGATCTCGTGCGCGATACGCCGCGCGACGTCCGCCCAGGCTGTCGAACGCTGCGCCTGCACCAGGTCGGTGATGTCGTCGATCGTCACCACATAGGATTTTTCTCCGCTGACCGTGTCGCCACCTTCGACGGTGACCTGGACATTGAAGGTGCGCTCGGCGCCGGTGCGGTAGAAGGTGACCTGCTCGCGATAGACCGCGCGGCCCGACTTGCGGCCGATCTCGAAGACCCTGCCGACATGCGGCAGGATCGCGGAGACATTTTCGCCAAGGGAAGTCTCGGCCGAAATCGCCAGCATGGTCTCGGCGGACCGGTTGACGATGGTGATGATGCCGTAGGGATCGACGCCGATGACGCCTGCGGTGACGCCGGCGAGCACGGCCTCGGAGAAGCGGCGGCGCTCGTCGACCAGATCCTTCGCGTTCAGGATCTCGTTGCGCTGGGCCTTCAGTTCGAGAAGCATCTTGTTGAACGTATCGCCGAGCGAGGCGACGTCGCCGTCCGAGGGGCGGACCGGCACCGAAACGTCGAGATTGCCGGTGGCGACTTCGTCGGCAGCGCCGATCAGCTGCCGGATCGGGCGGACGAGCCTGTCGGCAACCGTGATGCCGGTCCAGATGGCGGCCAGGACGATGATCAGCGTCAGGCCGAGATAGAGCAGGCCGAAGGCGATCTGCGTAGTGCGGCGGTTGGCCTCGAGCCCGCGGTATTCGGCAGTGTTGGCGGTGACGATCTGGCGGGCCCGGATGACCTCGGGGTCGACGAGGCGAATGGTGTAGAGATAGGCGTCCTCGATCTGGCGAAGCTTGACGATGGCGCCGACGACGTTGCTGGTGCGCGGTTCGATCAGCACAGGCTGGCCGGCGGTGGCCTGTTCCAGGGCTTCCGGGACTGGCGGCGGCATCTCGAAATCCGAGCGGGTCTGCGCGCTCATGATGAAGGAGCCGTCGACGCGGACGAGAGCCGCGTGTGCAAGCGCGCGGCCGACGGCCTGCTTGTTCATGAAGTCGCGAAAGCCGGTCCGGTCGAGCCCATAGAGCGGACGGGCGTTGTCGAGATCGTTGGCCATGGAAAGAGTCGTGCCCTGCAGGTTGCGGGCGTTCTCCCGGACATAGGCCTCGGCGATCGACAGCGACGAGTTGATGATCGTCTTGGTACGTATCTCGAACCAGCGGTCGAGGCCGATGTCGAGGGTGATCGAGGCGATGACGGCGACGAGGATGGCCGGGAGAACCGCGACCAGCGAGAACATCGCGACGATGCGCACATGCAGGCGCGATGCCGCCTTGCCCCGCCGCCTGGCCCGGACGATCCGGTAGACCTCCATGCCGATCAGCCAGCTGAGGAACAGGACGAAGGCGGCGTTGATGGCAATCAGGGAAAGCGTCGTCGTCTCATTCGGCAGGATCGGCGTGATGCCGACGAGAATGGCGAACGACACGGCGGCCGTGATGAGGGCGCTGACAACCGCGATCACGCCCGGAAGCGCAAGCAGACGACGACCGTCCGCAGCCGAAGCGCTTTCGAAATGCGGATCTGAAACTACCGGTGACTGAGCTGCCATGTTGTGCGGGGTTGTCCGTCCTTTGCATCCACCTATGCAATGCATTGTGGCGATTATGCAACAAGCGGATGTCGCCGAAGCGGTTTGCCCACGAACCCTTGGAGGGGAAACCGGCAGGGAGTCGTGGAACTCTGGGGGGTCTCGTCGGCTAGACCGGCTTGGAAGCCCGATAGACGTTGACGCCGAGATCGCGGATCTTCTTGCGCAGCGTGTTGCGGTTGAGGCCGAGAAGCTCCGCCGCCTTGATCTGGTTTCCGCGGGTCGCGGTCATCGATGCCAGCACGAGCGGGTATTCGACCTCGGCGATGATTCGCTGGTAGAGGCCCGGAGGCGGCATTTCGCCGGCGAAACTCGAGAAATAGCGCTGCAGGAAGTGTTCGGTCGCCTGGCCTATGGTGAGATTGTCGGGAACCATGGCGCCGCCCGGTGCCTCGGACTGCTCGCCGGTTTTCAGTTCCGCCTCGATCACTTCGGCGGAAATCTCGTCCTGGGGGTAGAGGGCCGCGAGCCGGCGCACCAGGTTTTCGAGTTCCCGGACGTTACCCGGCCAGGGATAGCGCTTCATCAACTCGATGCCGCCGCTCGAAATGCGCTTGGTCTGCAGACCCTCCTCCTCGCCGAGCTTGAAGAAGTGGCGCACCAGGTCGGGCACGTCCTCGGCGCGCTCGCGCAGTCCCGGAAGACGCAGGGGCACGACGTTCAGACGATAGAACAAATCCTCGCGAAACAGGCCCTGGTTGATCAGGGTCCTCAGATCCTTGTTGGTGGCGGCGACGATGCGGACGTCTGTCTTGATCGGCGTGCGGCCGCCGACGGTCGTGTATTCGCCCTGCTGCAGCACGCGCAGCAGGCGGGTCTGCGCCTCCATCGGCATGTCGCCGATCTCGTCGAGGAACAGCGTGCCGCCCTCTGCCTGCTCGAAACGGCCGGTGGAGCGGTTCTGGGCGCCGGTGAAGGCGCCTTTCTCATGGCCGAAAAGCTCCGACTCGATCAGGTCGCGCGGGATGGCGGCCATGTTGATGGCGACGAAAGGGCCGCTGCGGCGACGCCCGTATTCGTGCAGCGCGCGCGCCACCAGCTCCTTGCCCGTTCCCGACTCGCCGCTGATCATGACGGTAAGGTCGGTCTGCATCATGCGCGCCAGCATGCGGTAGATGTCCTGCATGGCGGCGGATCGGCCGACCAGCGGCATGGCTTCGGAGGGGTCATCGGCGCGCGGCTCGGCCTTGGCGCGGCGCGGTTCCGACAGCGCGCGGTTCACGATGTTGAGCAGTTCGTTGAGGTCGAAGGGCTTCGGCAAATACTCGTAAGCGCCTGTTTCGGAAGCGCGAATGGCCGTCATGAAGGTGTTCTGCGCGCTCATGACGATGACCGGCAGCTCCGGCCGGGCCTTCTTGATGCGCGGCAGCATGTCGAAGGCATTCTCGTCCGGCATCACCACGTCCGTAATCACCAGATCGCCCTCGCCCGCCACGACCCAGCGCCAGAGCGTCGCCGCATTGGAAGTCACGCGCACCTCGTGGCCGACACGCGAAAGCGCCTGGTTGAGCACCGTGCGGATGGCGGCATCGTCGTCGGCTACAAGAATGCTGCCCTGAACCGTCATGTCGGATTTCCTTCAACGTCTTCGGCAGGGGCTGCCGACATTCCCTTCCAGGCGGGCATCAGCACGCGGAACGTCGTCCCGCGCGGGGTGGAATCGCATTCGATGATGCCGCCGTGTTCGCCAACGATCTTGGCGACGAGCGCCAGGCCGAGCCCCGAACCGTTCGGCTTGGTGGTGACGAACGGATCGAACAGGATCGGCAGGATGTCGTCCGAGACGCCCGGCCCATTGTCGCGGACGCAGAACTCGAGCGGCAGCGACACGCGGTCCTGCGTGCCTGGCACCGAGACGCGAATGCCGGGGCGGAATGCGGTAGAGAGTGTGATCTCGCCGCCGGAATTGTTGCCGGTCGACTCGGCGGCGTTCTTGACCAGATTGAGGAACACCTGGATCAGCTGGTCGCGGTTTGCGTAGACCGAAGGCAGCGATGGATCATAATCCTCCAAGATCTTGATCCGGCTCGCAAAACCGTTCCTTGCGATGGCCTTCACGTGGTCGAGCACGACGTGAATGTTGACCGGATAGCGGTCGATCGGGCGCTCGTCGGAAAAGATCTCCATGCGGTCGACGAGCGAGACGATGCGGTCGGTTTCCTCGGTGATGAGCCGGGTCAGCGCGCGGTCCTCGTCCGACACCGCCGTTTCCAGGAGCTGCGCGGCGCCGCGGATGCCAGACAGGGGGTTCTTGATCTCATGGGCGAGCATGGCAGCCAGGCCGGTGACCGAGCGCGCGGCGCTGCGATGCGTCATCTGCCGGTCGATCTTGTCGGCCATCGAGCGTTCCTGGAACATGATGACCACGGAGCCGGGCAGTTCCGGGACTGGCGCGACGTAGAGATCGACGACCTTCTCGATGCCGATGCGCGGTGAGGAAATGTCGACGCGGTATTCGTTGACGGGTGAGCGGCGCTCCCGAACCTGGTCAACCAGGATGAGGATCGGGCTGCCGAACGGGACGAAATGGGCGAGCGTCTTGCGCGCGAGCACCGCGGCGCTGGAGCGGAAGAAGTCTTCGGCGTCGGCATTGGCAAAGCTGATCATGCCGTCCGGCCCGACCATGATGACCGGCCGCCGGATGGTGTTCAGGACGATCTGGGCGTGGTCCGACTCATCGGCCGTCGAAGGGGCGCTCATGCTCATGCCGCCTGCCTCGTCATATCGTGCGATGCCGCCTCTTCCAGGCAGATCCTGAGTTCTCGAACCGTTTCAACCGGATCCGTGGATGTCATGACCTTTGCGCGCAATTGGGGAGTTGCTTCGGGCGCGTGCCTGTCGATGTACCAGCCGAGATGCTTGCGCGCCTGGCGCAGGCCGGACTGGACGCCATAGAGGGTCAGCATGTCTTCGTAATGCGCGGCGATGTAGTCGCCCAGGGCTTCGGGACCGACAGGCGCAGCCAGGCTGCGATCCGCCCCGCCGGCGACAGTTCCGGCAACCCAGGGCATGCCGTAACTTGCCCGGCCGATCATGACGGCATCGGCACCCGACTGGGCGAGTATCTCATCGGCATCGGCGGGGGTTGCGACGTCTCCATTGGCAACGACCGGGATCGACACGGCCGCCTTGACCCGGGCAATGGCGCGCCAGTCGGCCTTGCCCTGGTAGAACTGGCAACGGGTGCGCCCGTGGATCGTCACCATCTTCACCCCGGCCTGCTCGGCGCGGCGGGCCAGGTCAGGAGCGTTAAGGGCTGAGTCGTCCCAACCGAGCCGCATCTTGACGGTGACGGGAACCTCGACGGCGCCGACGACCGCGTCGATCAGCGTCAGCGCATGGTCGAGGTCGCGCATCAGCGCCGAGCCGGAATAGCCGCCCGTCACCTTCTTGGCCGGACAGCCCATATTGATGTCGATGATGTCGGCGCCCTCGCCTGCCGCGACCCGCGCGGCTTCGGCCATGTTTTCAGCATCGCGGCCGGCGAGCTGGACCATATGCACCGAAAGGCCCGAATGCCGCTGGCGCCGCCGTGACTCGCTGCTGCCTTTTGCGAGTTCTCCGCTCGCCACCATTTCAGAGACGACAAGACCGGCACCATGTGCGTATGCTCGCAACCGGAACGGCTCGTCCGTCACGCCGGACATCGGCGCGAGAAAGACCCGGTTGCGGATCTGCAAACCGCCTATGTGGAGCGGCTCGGCGAGGTTCACGGGCTCATTCATGCACAAAAACAAAGCACTTTCTAAGACTGCCTATTCCCTAGACAGTTTCTGGTTGCGGTGCAACGGACAAGTGCCGTAAAAATGTGACGCTTTCTGGAATCCTCTGGTTTTCGAATGGCGGCGCGACTATTCGTC
Source organism: uncultured Rhizobiaceae bacterium (assembly GCA_947259295.1). GTDB lineage: Bacteria > Pseudomonadota > Alphaproteobacteria > Rhizobiales > Rhizobiaceae > CAMYMG01. The sequence goes on along the minus strand of CAMYMG010000013.1, from coordinate 202,186 downwards.
ACCGAATGCAGAGTGAGCCCGCCAGACCTTCCCCGAAAGTCGCCGTCATCATCGTAGCCGCCGGTCGCGGCGAACGCGCAGGCGTCTCTGACGGGCCAAAGCAATATCGCATGCTGGCGGGAAAGCCAGTGATAGCACACACGATCGACGCGTTCCTGGCGCACCCGCTGATCGACACCATCGTCGTGGCGATCCACCCCGACGACGAGGCGCTGTTTGCAACCGCGATCGGTCCCTCGCGATCCGTCGGCATGGTGCATGGCGGGGCGACGCGGCAGGAATCGACGCTGCTGGCGCTGCGCTCCCTGCGTGAGGCGCCGCCCGAGATGGTGCTCATTCATGACGCAGTGCGGCCCTTTGTCGACAAAGACCTGATCGACCGGACGATCGCGGCCATCGATGCAAGGCAGGGCGCCCTGCCGGCAATGCCGCTGGCCGACACGCTAAAGCGAGAGGACAGCGAGGGGCGCGTCGACGCCACCATCCCCCGCGCCGGGCTGCACGCGGCGCAGACCCCGCAGGGCTTTCCGTTCTGGCCGATCCTGGCGGCGCATGAAAAGGCGAGCACGGCCGGCCGGCTCGACTTCACCGACGATTCGGCAATCGCCGAGTGGGCTCGCATGCCGGTCAAGCTCGTCACCGGCTCGCCGGACAATTTGAAACTCACCTGGGCCCGGGACATCGCGATGGCAAATGAACGGTTGGGCGGCAAAGCATTGTCCTTCCCCGACGTAAGAACCGGCAATGGCTACGACGTCCATTCGATCGGCCCCGGCGACCATGTCACGCTGTGCGGCGTCGAGATCACCCATTCCGGCGGCCTGTCGGGCCATTCCGATGCCGATGTCGGGCTGCACGCACTGACCGACGCGCTGCTTGCGACCTGTGGGGCCGGCGATATCGGGACGCATTTTCCGCCATCCGACCCGCAGTGGAAGGGCGCGGCATCCCGCATCTTCGTCCAGCATGCCGCCGGGCTGGTGCGCCAACATGGCGGCCGTATCGCCAACGCCGACGTCACGCTGATCTGCGAGGCGCCGAAGATCGGACCGCATCGCGAGGCCATGGTGGCGGCGATATCGGAGATGTTGAAAATTTCCGCAGGCCGCGTCTCGATCAAGGCAACCACAAACGAACGACTTGGTTTTATCGGCCGAGAGGAAGGTATTGCGGCAATTGCGACCGCAAGCGTGGTGTTTGCCGGCGAGGTAGATGAATGAATGAGATGTACGAGCTGTCCAATCGGTTCCTGAAGGCCTGCGAGCGCCGCGGGATCCTGGTCGCCACCGCCGAATCCTGTACCGGCGGCATGATCATCTCATGGCTGACCGACATTCCCGGTTCATCGTCGATGGTCGACCGCGGCTTTGTCACCTATTCCAACGAGGCAAAGATGGAGATGCTCGGCGTTTCGGCACAGACACTTGAAGCCCATGGCGCGGTGTCGCGGGAGACAGCGGCAGAGATGGCCGACGGCGCGCTTGAGCACTCACGCGCCGGCATCACGCTTGCGGTGACCGGCATAGCCGGTCCGGACGGCGGGTCGGCGGAAAAGCCGGTCGGGCTGGTGTGGTTCGGCCTTGCCATGACAGGCAGGCCGACGGTCACGGAGAAATGCACCTTCCAGAACCTCGGCCGCGACTACATCCGCCGCGAGACGGCGAGGCACGCACTCGAAATGGGTCTGCGGGAACTGGATTGAGGATGCCAGACTAGAGCTGCAGGGCCATGCCGATCGAGGCGGGTGCCGTGGGCTGGAAGCCGAATTTCTCGTAGAGGTGCCGCGCCGGGCCATCCGCGATCAGGCTGACATAGGCCGTCTCGGGCGCGTTGGCGCGCAGGTGAGCAACCAGCGCCTGCATGATCTTCTTGCCCAGTCCCCTGCCCTGATGGGCCGGATCGACCGCGATATCGGTGATTTGGTAGAAGCAACCGCCATCGCCGATGATCCGCCCCATGCCCACGGTGACGTCCTTCGATACGATCGTCACCGCGTGGAGTGTGTTGGGCAGGCCGGCCGCGGCGGCTTCGAGAGTCTTCCCGCTCAGCCCCGAAATGCTGCGCAACCGCCTGTAGGTCTCGACGTCCGGCGTGCCGACCACCAACTGGTACTCGTCGGATACTGCAGTGATGTTATCCAACTGACTTGGCCGATCCTGTCTTGCCATAGATCTCATCCGCCCGCTTTTCGAAGGCTTCCGCGAACATGCGGAACGCACGGTCGAACATCGACCCCATGACGGCCCCGAGAATGCGGCTCTTGAATTCGTAATCGATGAAGAAGTTTACCAGCGAACCGCCGCCTTCGTCGGGCGTGAAACGCCAGATGTTGTTCATGTAGCGGAACGGTCCGTCGAGATATTTGACCTCGATCGTCGCCTCATCCGGCTTCAGGTAGACCTGGCTGGTGAAGGTTTCCAGGATCGCTTTGTAGCCGACCGTCATGTCGGCAACGAGGATCGTGTGGCCGTCGCGCTCCTTGCGCGAGCGGACGGTCAGTGCCTGGCAGAGCGGCAGGAAGTGCGGATATTGCTCGACGTCGGCGACGAGGTCGAACATCTTCATCGGCGCATGCCTAACGCGGCGCGTGGTCTCGTATTTGGGCATCGGCGACCGTCAGGCCGACTTTGCGAGTTGCGCCTCACGGGCCGCGCGCAGCCTGGCAAAATCGTCGCCCGCATGGTGCGAGGAACGTGTCAGCGGGCTCGATGCGACGAGCAGGAAGCCTTTCGTCCGTCCGATCGTCTCGTAGGACTTGAATTCCTCGGGCGTGACGAACCTGGCGACCGGATGGTGCTTCTTCGACGGCTGCAGGTACTGGCCGATCGTCATGAAGTCGACATTCGCCGAGCGAAGGTCGTCCATCAGCTGCAGGATCTCGTTCCGCTCTTCGCCGAGCCCGACCATGATGCCGGACTTGGTGAAGATCGTCGGGTCGAGTTCCTTGACCCGCTGCAGCAGCCGGATGGAATGGAAGTAGCGGGCGCCCGGGCGCACCGTCAGATAGTTGGACGGAACTGTTTCCAAATTGTGGTTGAAGACGTCGGGCCGGGCCGCGACGACGATCTCCAGCGCGCCTTCCTTGCGCAGGAAATCGGGCGTCAGGATCTCGATGGTGGTCGCCGGCGTAGCGGCGCGGATGGCGCGGATGACCTCTGCAAAATGCTCGGCGCCGCCGTCGGCAAGGTCGTCGCGGTCAACCGACGTGATGACGACATGGTTGAGACCCATCTGCCTGACAGCGTGCGCGACGCGGGCGGGCTCATCCGGGTCAAGCGGCGTCGGTATGCCGGTCGAAACATTGCAGAAGGCGCAGGCCCGGGTGCAAATCTCGCCCATGATCATGAAGGTGGCGTGCTTCTTGTCCCAGCACTCGCCGATATTGGGGCAGCCGGCCTCCTCGCAAACGGTTACCAGATTGTGCGACTTCACGATCGCGCGCGTCTCGGCATAGCCTTTGGATGTTGGCGCCTTGACGCGGATCCAGTCCGGCTTGCGGAGCACATCCTGGTCCGGGCGATGCGCCTTCTCGGGATGCCTTGGACGCGGCGCGTCGGCGATGCGGTCTAGGACGGTGACCATATGTAACCTTCCAGAATTCGGGGCAGTTCAGTCGGATCTTGCGGTCGCTCCTTATCTAGGCTGTTTGCGGGCAAAGAAAAAGGCCACCGGGCGCATGCCTCGGTGGCCTTCAGGACATAGCTTTCGACGGTCAGCGCCGTACGGCGCGCGCCACGGCAATCAATATGCAGGCGCCGATGAAGCCGGCGATGAGATAGCCGATCCAGCCGCCGAGCGAGCCGCCGATCAGGCCCAGGATCGCGTTGGCGATCACTGCGCCCACGATGCCGAGGATGATGTTCATCAAGAGACCCATATTGCTCTTCATGAACTGTTCGGCGAGCCAACCGGCCAGACCGCCAATGATGATGGCTGCTATCCAGCCTACCCCTGCAGATTCCATAGTCCCTCTCCTCAAGCTTGGACGCGATTATCGCCCCTCTAAACGGAGGAATGGCGCAATAGGTTCCGCCTGCCCGCGCGCCTGAGGAGATAGCCGTCACGCGTTGAGAGCCCTGCCATAGGCGTCCAGCGCGCTTTCCTTCATCGTTTCGGAGAGCGTAGGGTGAGGGAAGATCGAGTGCATCAGTTCTTCCTCGGTGGTCTCGAGATTCATTGCGACGACAAAACCCTGGATCAGCTCGGTGACCTCTGCGCCCACCATGTGTGCGCCCAGAAGCTGGCCGGTTTTCTTGTCGAAGATGGTCTTGACCATGCCCTGATCCTCGCCGAGCGCAATCGCCTTGCCGTTGGCGACGAAGGGGAAGTGGCCGACGCGGATGTCCTTGCCCGCTTCCTTGGCCTTTGCCTCGGTCAATCCGACGGAGGCGACCTGCGGGTTGCAGTAGGTGCAGCCGGGTATCATCAACTTGTCCATCGGATGGACATTCGGCAGGCCGGCGATCTTCTCGACGCAGATAACCGCCTCGTGCTCGGCCTTGTGCGCCAGCATGGGCGGCCCCGCGACGTCGCCGATGGCGTAGATGCCGGGCACGTTCGTCTTGCCGTAGCCGTCGATGACGATGCATCCGCGCTCGGTCTTCACGCCGAGCGCCTCGAGGCCGATGTTCTCGATGTTGCCCTGCACACCGACGGCCGAAATCATCCGGTCTGCGGTGATTTTTTCGACCTTCCCGTCCTTCAGCTCGACATGGGCGGTGATGGAGTCCTTGCCCTTCTCGACCTTGGTCACCTTCGCCTCGAGCAGGATCTTCATGCCCTGTTTCTCGAACTGCTTCTTGGCAAAAGCGGAAATTTCGGCGTCCTCGACAGGCATGACCGCCGGCATCACCTCGACGACGGTCACTTCGACCCCCATGGTGCGGTAGAAGGAGGCGAACTCGATGCCGATGGCGCCCGAACCCATGACGAGCAGCGACTTCGGCATCTCGGGCGGCACCATGGCCTCGAAATAGGTCCAGATCAGCTTGCCGTCCGGTTCAATGCCGGGCAGCGCGCGCGGCCGGGCGCCGGTCGCGACGATGATGTGCTTGGCCGTATAGGTGCCCTCGCCCAGCGTGTTCTTGGGCAGCGGCGCCTGCGGCTCCATCGGCTTCTTGGAGGATTTTCCAACGACGATCTCGCCCGGCTGAGCCCCGATCGAAGCCTTGGTGAGCTTGGCCTCGCCCCAGATGACGTCGACCTTGTTCTTCTTCATCAGGAAGCCGACGCCGGCATTCATGCGCTGCGCAATGCCGCGCGAGCGGTCGACGACTGCCTTCACGTCGGCGCTGATCTTGCCCTCTATGGATAGCCCGTAATTCTTGGCATGGGAGGCGAGGTGCATCACCTCGGCCGAGCGAAGCAGCGCCTTGGTCGGGATGCAGCCCCAGTTGGAGCAGATGCCGGCCAGATGCTCGCGTTCGACAATCGCCGTTTTCATGCCGAGCTGCGCCGCACGGATCGCCGCGATATAGCCGCCGGGGCCGGACCCGATCACGATGACGTCGTAGGAATTGGCCACTGACATTCTCCTTGAACTACTGGCCGAGCAGGCCGCGCACCACAGGCGCCAGCGCCCTACCCACCTTGCGGGTGTTTTCGGCGTCGAGATGAACACCGTCGAGCGGCGTGGTTACCGCGACCGTGCCCGCATCGAAAAAGCCGCAGCCGGCTTCGGCGGCAAGGCCCTCGTAGAACGCGGCCAGCCGCTTGGACGCCGTATCGCCGCCGGCAAACATTTCCTTGAACTCGGCATTCTCGGTGCGGCTGACAGCCGGGGGCGAAACGATAAGGATCTGCGGCGCCGGCCCGTCGAGCGGGTAGTCGTGGCCGCGAACAATGTCGATCAGCCGCTGCATGCCCTGCTTGGCCGCAAGCGCATTGCCGTGAACCCAAGGCTTCATGTCGTTCGAGCCGAGCATGAAAACCACCAGATCCAGTGGCGCATGGCTGGTCAGGATCGTCGGCAAGAGCCGGGCGCCGTTGCGGTCGGCGCCGGCAAGGTGGTCATCGAAGGCGGTCGTACGCCCGTTCAGCCCCTCGGCGACGACATGGGCGCCGCCGCCAAGTTCGGACTGCAGGACGCTCGGCCAGCGGTCCTCCAGCGCGTGGCGCGACGGACCCTCGGCGTTGTAGCCCCAGGTCAGCGAGTCGCCATAGCAGAGGACTGTTTTCATCGATCCGCCCCTAGACCCTGCGCAGGCCCATGGCCAGCAACAGGAACAGAACGCCATTGGAGATGAGCTCGATGGCTAGCAGGATGCCCAGCACGGACACCGCCGCCCATGGGAAGTTGCCGAGGATCATGACGCCGAGAACGATGGAGATGAGGCCGGACGCCAGCACCCAGCCCCAGCCTGAGATCGGCCGCAGCGCGAAGGAATACATTGCCTTGACGACGCCGGTGACAAGGAACAGCACCGCCACCAAAAGCGTCAGCGACACCATGCCGGCGAGCGGATTGAAGATCAGCGACAGGCCGACGGCGAGAACCAGGATACCGAACAGCAGCGACCAGATGAAACCCGGCCAGCCGGTGACGCGAAATGCCTGCACGATCTGCAACGCGCCAAGCAGCGAAAATACCCAGCCCGCAAGTACCGTCGCGGCGAGCGTCGCGGCCATCGGGTTCGCCAGCGCCAGCACACCGCCGACAAGCGAAATTACGCCAAGTACGGCCATCCAGATCCAGGAAGTCCGCAGTCTTTCACCATGATGCATCGTCATTGTCATCGTCGCTCTCCCTCAATCGCGTTGAAAAAAGACCTAGACCAGCATTCCCATGGGATTTTCTATGTAGCGCTTGAACGCCACCATCAGTTCGGCGCCAAGCGCCCCGTCGACGGCGCGATGGTCGGTCGACAGCGTGACCGACATGATCGTTGCGATCTTGATCTCGCCGTTCTTGACCACCGGGCGCTGTTCGCCGGCGCCGACCGCCAGGATGGTCGCGTGCGGCGGGTTGATGACGGCTGCGAAATCCTTGACGCCGAACATGCCGAGATTGGACACCGCCGTGGTGCCGCCCTGGTATTCCTCGGGCTTCAGTTTCTTGTTGCGAGCACGCGCCGCCAGATCCTTCATCTCGTTGGCGATGGTCGACAGCGTCTTGGTATCGGCGTGGCGGATGATCGGCGTGATCAGGCCGCCGGGGATCGACACGGCAACGCCGACATCGACGGTCTTGTGCTTCACCATCGCCGTCTCCGTCCAGGAAACGTTCGCCGTCGGCACGTCGCGCAGCGCCAGCGCCATCGCCTTGATGACCATGTCGTTGACCGAAAGCTTGTAGGCCGGAACTTCGCCCTTCTCGGTCTTTCTCATCGGCGATGCGGCGTTGAGTTCGGCGCGCAGCTTCAGGAGCGCATCGAGATCGCAGTCGATCGTCAGGTAGAAATGCGGGATCGTCGACTTGGCCTCGACCAGGCGCCTGGCGATGGTCTTGCGCATGTTGTCGTGCGGGATGAGCTCGTAGGAGCCCTCCTCGAACAGCTTCAGCACCTGCTCGTCGGACATCGACTTCGGTGTGGGAGCGGCGCCGGCCGCAGGCTTTGCGTCGGCCTTGGCCTTGCCGCCGCCTGCGATGGCAGCCTCGACATCCGCCTTCACGACGCGGCCGTGCGGTCCAGAGCCCTTGACCGCCGAAACATCGACACCGGCGTCCTTGGCAATGCGGCGCGCCAGCGGAGAGGCGAAGGTGCGCTCGCCGGAGGCAGCGCCATCTGACGCGGGCGCGGCATCAGCCTTTGGCGCGGGCGCGGAAGCGGGTTCCGCCTTCTTGGCTTCCGCCTTTGGTTCCTCGGCCTTTGCTGCTTCTGTCTTCGGAGTATCGGCCTTGGGCGCCTCTGCCTTGGCCGGGGCATCGCCACCGCCCTTGGCCGCGGCCCCCGCATCCTCGCCCTCGGCCGCCAGGATGGCGATCAGCGCATTGACCTTCACACCCTCGGTACCCGCCGGCACGACGAGCTTTGCGACCGTGCCCTCGTCGACGGCCTCGACCTCCATCGTCGCCTTGTCGGTTTCGATCTCGGCGATCACGTCGCCCGAGGAAACCTTGTCGCCTTCCTTGACCAGCCACTTTGCGAGGTTGCCCTCTTCCATGGTCGGCGACAGGGCAGGCATGGTGATGTTGATGGGCATGGTTATCCTCGTAACAGTTGCCAAGCGGATCGGCCGTTTTCGCGAACATGACTAAGGTTGCCGGCGTCGCGTAGTTTTTGCGCCGCCCAACGCATGTCATATTGCCAGGTAAAGAAGAGGTCCCCGGAGGTGGACAGCTCTGTTTCGTGCTGTTTCCAAATTTCCTTTGCCACCTCCACCACGTTGGCGGTTCCTCCCAAAGCCCTCAATGCTTTGGTTACGACGTCAGGTAATTCATCCTTCGTCATCGTTGCCTCCCGTCGGGTCTCTACCGGTAGGTGACCGCCTTCACCGCGTCGACCACTTCGCCGACATTCGGCAGGGCCAGCTTTTCCAGGTTGGCCGCATAGGGCATCGGCACATCCTTGCCGGCAATGGTAATCACCGGCGCGTCGAGATGATCGAAGGCGCGCTGCGATACCTGGTTGGCGATGAAGTCGCCGACCGAGGACTGCGGGAAGCCTTCCTCGACCACCACCAGCCGGTTGGTCTTCTTGACCGAGGCGATGATCGTGTCCAGGTCGAGCGGGCGGATGGTCCTGAGATCGATCAGCTCGACGTCGATGCCCATGTCGCGCAACTCGGCCTCGGCCTTCACGGCATAGGTCATGCCGATGCTCCAGGACACGAGCGTCACGTCCTTGCCCGGCTTGTGGATGCGCGCCTTGCCGATTGGCAGCACGAAATCATCCAGTTTCGGCACATCGAAATGCTGGCCGTAGAGAATCTCGTTCTCGAGGAAGATCACCGGGTTGGGATCGCGGATCGCAGCCTTCAGCAGGCCCTTCGCGTCTGCAGCCGTATAGGGCGCCACCACCTTCAGGCCGGGGATATGGCCATACCAGGCCGCATAATCCTGGCTGTGCTGGGCGCCGACGCGGGCCGCAGCACCGTTGGGACCGCGAAACACGATCGGCGCGCCCATCTGGCCGCCCGACATGTAGAGCGTCTTGGCCGCCGAATTGATGATCTGGTCGATCGCCTGCATGGCGAAGTTGAAGGTCATGAACTCGACAATTGGCTTCAGCCCCGTCATCGCCGCACCGACACCGACGCCGGCAAAGCCATGCTCGGTGATCGGCGTATCGACGACGCGGCGCGCGCCGAATTCCTGCAGCAGGCCTTGCGTGATCTTGTAGGCGCCCTGGTACTCGGCGACCTCCTCGCCCATGACGAAGACGTCCTCGTCGCGGCGCATCTCCTCGGCCATGGCGTCACGCAGCGCTTCGCGCACCGTCGTGGACACCATTTCGGTGCCCTCCGGGATATCCGGGTCGGCGGCGACGTCGACCTTGGGCGCAGCCGCGACCTTCGTCGCATCCTTGTCGGCGCTCGGCTCGTCCCTTGCCTCGCGTGCCTTGCCGCCGGAATCGTCGGTCGCGGCCGGCTTCTCCTCGGCGGGCGCCGAGGTCTTCTTCGCAGTGTCGATGTCGCCGGCGCTCTCGCCCTCTTCAAGCAACACGGCGATCGGCGTATTGACCTTCACGCCCTCGGTGCCGGCTTCGATCAGGATCTTGCCCAGCACGCCTTCGTCGACGGCCTCGACTTCCATGGTGGCCTTGTCGGTCTCAATCTCGGCAATGACGTCGCCGGCGGCGACCTTGTCACCCTCGTTCTTCAACCACTTGGAAACATTGCCCTCTTCCATCGTCGGAGAGAGCGCGGGCATCAGGATTTCAATTGGCATGGTCGCGCTCCCGTCAATGCGTGATGTCTGTCCAGAGCTCGGATGCATCCGGCTCGGGATCGGTCTGCGCGAAATCGGCCGCATCCGCGACGACGTCGCGAACCTCCTTGTCGATGGCCTTCAACTCGTCCTCGGTCGCCCATTTCTTGGAAATCAGGCGCGCCTTGACCTGCTCGATGGGATCGTGCTCGGAGCGCATCTTCTGCACTTCGTCCTTGGAACGGTACTTTGCCGGATCCGACATCGAATGTCCGCGATAGCGGTAGGTCTGCATCTCGAGAATGATCGGCCCCTCGCCCGAGCGGCACCATTCGGTCGCGACCTCGCCGGCGGCCTTGACCGCACGCACGTCCATCCCGTCGACCTGCATGCCGGGGATCTTGAAGGATGCGCCGCGGTGCGAGAAATCGGTTTCGGCAGACGAGCGGCTGACCGATGTGCCCATGGCGTAGCGGTTGTTCTCGATGATGTAGATCACCGGCAGCTTCCACAGCGAAGCCATGTTGAAGCTCTCGTAGACCTGGCCCTGGTTCGCCGCGCCGTCGCCGAAATAGGTCAGCGAGACGTTCTTGTTGCCGCGGTAGCGGTTGGCGAAGGCGAGCCCGGTGCCGAGCGACACCTGCGCGCCGACGATGCCGTGGCCGCCGTAGAAATGCTTCTCCTTGGAGAACATGTGCATGGAACCGCCCTTGCCATGCGACAGGCCGCTGCGGCGCCCAGTGAGTTCCGCCATGACGCCACGGGGTGACAGATCCATGGCAAGCATGTGGCCGTGGTCGCGATAGGCGGTGATCATCTGGTCACCGTCGACAAGCGCCATCTTCATGCCGGTAACGACGGCTTCCTGGCCAATATAGAGATGGCAGAAGCCGCCGATGAAGCCCATGCCATAGAGCTGGCCGGCTTTTTCCTCGAAGCGGCGGATGAGCAGCATGCCGCGGTAGGCTTCGAGCTCTTGCTCCTTGGAGAATTCCGACGGCTTGGGCGTCGTTGGCGCGGACGGCTTTGCGCCCGTCTTGGATTTCGTGGGCGCTTTTTTGGCGGCGGCTGCCATGCGTCACTCCCTGTGCTGTCTCTTTGCGGACATTCAAGGGGAACAAGCGTACCCCTTGATCTGACAGGAACGCTATCACGCCGGATGGCATTCTGCCATGCGGAAAAACGCATGGCTGGCATGCAGGTAAGATTATAAAATCATTGAGAAACTCGCCGATTAACCGGCATTCGGTTAATTCGATCGGTGCACTGTCCGCATGATGGTAATCTCATCCGGCTGCGAGAGATTCAACGCCTTGCGCGCCTGCTCGTCAAGCATATCCTTCTCCAGCGTGCCATCATGCAGCAACTGCACGCGATGCTCGAGATCCACCCGCGCGGCATGGACCTTGTCGAGCCGCGCCTGAAGCTCGGCGGCCTGTGCCTCAAGCTGGTATTTGGAATAGATGCCGAATTCGCCGTGATAGGCGTGAAAGCCGAAATAGGCCAGGAACAGAGTCGCGATCGCCGGCAGTATGAGCCGGCCGGTGTTTCTCTGCTTGTGCTGACGTGTCCACATGGGGCGAGTTCCTTGAACCCCTATCTCACCCGATTGTGCTTAATGGACGGTTAGCGTCAGCGTCCAGACAACGAAAAGGACGGCCGGAGCCGCCCTTTCGAATTGTATGCCTAAACGCTTCAAGCGCGCACTATCGACGTTCCCGCATAGCGTGCCTGCTTGCCGAGTTCTTCCTCGATGCGGATCAGCTGGTTGTACTTTGCGGTCCGGTCGGAACGCGCAAGCGAGCCGGTCTTGATCTGTCCGCAGTTCGTCGCGACGGCGAGGTCGGCGATCGTCGAATCCTCGGTCTCGCCCGAACGATGCGACATGACTGCCGTATACCCGGCGCGATGCGCCGTCTCGACTGCGTCGAGCGTTTCGGACAGCGAGCCGATCTGGTTGACCTTGACCAGGATCGAGTTCGCAACGCCCATCTTAATGCCGTCGCGCAGCCTCGACGTGTTGGTCACGAACAGATCGTCGCCGACGAGCTGCACGTTGTTGCCGCACAGATCGGTGACCATCTTCCAGCCTTCCCAGTCGTCCTCGGACATACCGTCCTCGATCGAGATGATCGGATAGTCGGCCGCGAGCTTGGCCAGATATTTCGCCTGTGCCTTTGGATCGCGGGTCTTCTTCTCGCCCTCGTAGACATAGGAGCCATTCTTGAAGAACTCGGTCGCCGCGCAATCTAGCGCCAGCGCCACCTCCTCGCCGGGCTTGAAGCCGGCCTGCTCGATCGACTCCATGACGAAATCGAGCGCTGCCTGGGCATTCTTGATGTTGGGCGCGAACCCGCCCTCGTCGCCGACATTCGTGTTGTGGCCGGCGTCCTTCAGCCGCTTCTTTAGCGTGTGGAAGATCTCCGAACCCCAGCGCACGGCGTCGCGCAGGGTCGGCGCGCCGACCGGCATGATCATGAATTCCTGGAAATCGATCGGATTGTCGGCATGGGCGCCGCCATTGATGATGTTCATCATCGGCACCGGCAGGACGTGGGTATTGGGGCCGCCGAGGTAGCGGTAGAGCGGGAGGCCCGATGCTTCGGCGGCAGCCTTGGCGACGGCCAGGGATACGCCCAGAATGGCATTTGCGCCGAGGCGCGCCTTGTTCGGCGTGCCGTCTAGCTCGATCATGGTCTTGTCGATGTGGATCTGGTTTTCGGCTTCCATGCCGCCGATCGCCTCGAACAGTTCGCCATTGACGGCTTCCACCGCTCGCTCGACGCCCTTGCCGAGATATCGCTTGCCGCCGTCGCGCAATTCCACAGCCTCATGCGCGCCAGTCGACGCGCCGGACGGGACTGCGGCGCGACCCATGGAGCCGTCTTCCAGCACGACGTCGACCTCGACGGTCGGGTTGCCGCGGCTGTCGAGGATTTCGCGGCCGATGATGTCGATGATGGCGGTCATTGTGGTGAAAATCCTTCGCCTGGATCGTTGGAAATGCCGCGCCCGTCTTAGACAAAGTGGGCCAAAACGCAATCGGTGCCGCGACATTTCTTGGTAGCAGCGGATGCTTCACGAAGCGTGGCAGAGTGTAACTCAAAGTAATGCGCGAAGGCGCGACAGCCTCTGACCGTTGCGCTAATTCTTGGGTCGCGCGGGGCGAAACCCAGGGAGTTTCGCCATGTCCGAGTTGTCTGCCGGTATCTTGAGTATAGTGCTGATCGTCGCTGCGTTCATGACGTCATGCAGCGAGCCGGCGCCGCAAGCCGGTTCATTGTCGGATCCACCATTTCTGAGCAATTGAAACGAAATGGCCCCGCATCCGCGGGGCCATCCGGTCAATCAGCATGGTGCAACGATCACCAGTAGGGGTCGACCTTGTAGTAGTCGAACGACGCATCGCGCGCGGCCCTGCCGTCGTTGCCCGACAGTTCCTCGATCGAATAGGCGGGGGCTGCCTGCAACTGTTCCTTGCTAAAGGGAACGACGTAGCCGTCCTTGTCGGTGTCGTAGTCGAGCGTCGACCAGGGCACCGCGTGGTACTTCTCGCCGATGCCCAGGAAGCCGCCGAATCCGATGACGGCGAACATGATGCCGTTGGACGTCTTGTCGAGCATCACGTCCTCGATACTGCCGATGCTCTCGCCAGCCGTATTGTAGACGGAGGTGCCGATGACGCGCGAAGCCTGGATGGCTTCAGTATGTCCTGTGTGGGTGGTCATTTTCTGTGCTCCTCGTTGGTTGAAGGATGCAGGGAAAATGGCCGGCGGCAACGAAGGTTCCGGTTATTTCGCCTTGGCCACGCGGTCGAATTCCATCAGGCGTTCGAGCAGGGCGGGCATGTCCTTGAGGGGCACCATGTTGGGGCCGTCGGAGGGCGCGTTGTCCGGATCCTCATGGGTCTCGATGAAGACGCCGGCGACCCCGACAGCGACGGCGGCGCGCGCCAGGGTCTCGACGAAGCGGCGCTCGCCGCCTGTCGAACCGCCCTGCCCGCCCGGCTGCTGGACAGAATGCGTGGCGTCGAAAATCACCGGCGTCCCCATCTCGGCCATGATCGGCAGCGACCGCATGTCCGATACCAGCGTGTTGTAGCCGAACGAGGCGCCGCGCTCCGTGACCAGCACATTGGCGTTGCCGGACTGCGTGATCTTGGCGACGACGTTCTTCATGTCCCATGGGGCGAGGAACTGGCCTTTCTTCACGTTGACGACCGCGCCGGTCCGCGCGGCAGCGATGAGCAGGTCGGTCTGGCGCGACAGGAATGCCGGGATCTGCAGGACATCGACATGGCGCGCGACGATTTCGCATTGCTCCGCCGTGTGCACGTCGGCCAGGATCGGCAGCCCGAACTCCTTGCGCAGGTCGTCGAAAACAGGGAGGGCGGCGTCCAGGCCGGCGCCACGGGTGCCGGAGAGCGAGGTGCGGTTGGCCTTGTCGTAGCTGGTCTTGTAGACCAGACCGAGCCCCAGCTTGCCGCATATTTCCTTCAGCGCGCCCGCCATGTCGAAGGCATGATCGCGCGATTCAAGCTGACAGGGTCCGGCAATCAGGGTCAACGGGCCGGAATTCGAGAATGTCGTGTTGCCGACGGAAACGGTGGCATTCGCGGTCATGCAGGACTCCTCAGGATCGGATGCCGCCATGTGCCTCAATTGGTCGAACGGTACAAGGCCGCAACGGCCACTCATTCTTTGCATCGACCCGCGAGCCCGCCTATATGTTCGATCACTTGCCACGCGCATGCCGGGGTCCCATGACCGACAGGAAAATCAAGCGCAAGTTGACGACGATCTTCTGCGCCGACGTGCAGAGCTACTCGTCGCTGATGGCCAGGGATGAGGCCGACACGCTGGAGCGGCTGCGGCGCTATCGCGGCATCATGAACGACCTTTTCGAGCGTCATGACGGCCGCAAGGTCAACACCTGGGGCGATGCGGTTATCGCCGAATTTCCGTCAGTGGTCGAAGCGGTGCGCTGCGGCGTCGAAATCCAGGATGCCATCGGTGCGGAGAACCGCGATCTCCCGCAGCCCAGCCAGATGTGGTTCCGTATCGGCATCAATCTCGGCGACGTGATGGAGGACGGTTCGGACCTCTACGGCGACGGCGTCAACGTTGCCGCGCGGCTTGAGTCACTTGCAGAGCCGGGTGGCATCATGGTGTCGGAAGCCGTCTACAATCTGACCAACAGGCATCTGGCGGTCGGCTACGAATTCGCCGGCGAACAGATGGTGAAGGGGCTCGACACGCCGATCGCCGGCTATCGGGTGCGCATATCCGGCCGCAACAGCGGCTCACCTCAGGCAGCAGACCTTGCAACCGCAGCAACCCCTGCCCGGACCGGGTCATCGCAGCAGGCAGAGGACGAAGATTACAGCCTTCTCGGTCGCTGGGGCCACCGCCTTTCCCGCTTCGGGTCCTGGTACGTTCGTCAGCCGCGCAAGACGCGCGTGCCAATCGCAGCGATTGCCGTCATGGCCGGGGTGAACGTCATGACGACGGGCCTCTCCGAACTCTGGTTCATCTACCCGTCAATTCCGCTGGCGGGCTATCTGCTGTTCCGGAGCCTGACCGCTCCGGGAAACGGCGCCTGAGACGCTGCCAGGAGCCCTAGGTTCCCGCCCACAGCCCAATCCCGAACACCAGTTCCGCGACGATGATCGCCACGATGACGCGTCGGCCAAGCGCCAGATAGGCGGCAAAGCCGAGCAGCACGGCGCCGATGCGCAAGGCGAGCGGTGTCGCGGCGAGCGCCGGCGACGGGAAGATCACGAGGTTGCCGATGACCGCCGCGACAAGCGAGGTTGCCACGGCGCGGACGAGGACGAGTGCTTCAGAGTCCTGCTCCAGGCGGCTGCCGAGATAGACGCCGAGGAAGCGCCACGCATCGGTAGCGACCCAGCCGGCGACCAGGATGAAGAGAAAGGGCCACCACCAGGCGTCGATTGCATCGAATGTCATGGACGGGCCCTTTGGCCGCGCAGGCGATGCAACCCATAGGCCGCCAGTCCCCCGAGCACGCCCGCCGCGACCAGATCGAACTGAGGCATCACGATGTGGAATGCCGGCCCCAGCACAATGCCTATGACCATGGCGGCATGCGTTGCCCACTCCCGCGCGGAGCCCCAGAGCGACGCCAGGAAGTACATCGGGGTAAGGAGGAGGAGGCCGGCGGAGACGGAAGGCGGCAGGCTGTCGGCGATGGCGTAGAAGCCGGCAACCACCAGCATGTTGCCCAGCACAAGCGTCGAGCCAAGGCCGAGATAGTAGCTCGTGCGCAGATCCGGCGGCACGTGCTTGAGGCGCTCCATCGCGACGACCCAGGATGTCACCGCCACGAAATGCGACAGGAGGTAGAGAACCCATCGCGGCGTGCGCGAGCCGCGCAGTTCCGGCACGATGGCGACGACCATGGGCATCAGGCGCACCGACGACAGGGTGACGGCAAACATCGCTGCCGGCAATGATGCGCCGGCGAGGATCGCTCCGATCAGGACGACATGGGCCGGCAGTGCCCAGACCACGCCTGTCATGAATACCGATTGCGCGGCAGTCACCCCTGCCCCCTTGGCAAGGCTGGCGAACCCGACGAAAGCCGAAACCAGGATCAGGCCGGGAATGGATACCGCGCCGCCGCAGCCGCGCAGATACCATCTGCGCCGCTCGGCAAACGACGGCTCGGCGACAGCTTCAGCCGACATGGCCGGGAGCCGTCCCTACCGTTCGCGTTCGCCCCTCCCCTGCGGGGAGGCGGACAGCAGGCCAAAAAGAAAGCCTCCTTGCGGAGGCTTTCCTGTCTGATGTGGCCCGGGTCACCCCTTGCGCGGCAGCTGAGGCACGAGGCTGCGCTTGGGCCCGTCGGGCGACTTGGGCGCAGGCTTTGCCTTGGCAGCGGCGGCCTTCTTCGCCGGACTTTTCTTCGCCGACTTCTTCGGGCCGTCGTCGACCGGATCTTCCTTCTTCGGCTTCACCGGTGCTTCGTCGGCCAGCGCGTCGAGCTTCAGGCCGGACGTTCCGTCCTCCTTCTTCTCGACCGTGATCTGCACGGTGCCACCCTTGCGCAGCTTGCCGAACAGAACTTCCTCGGCAAGCGGCTTCTTGATGTACTCCTGGATGACGCGACCGAGCGGCCGGGCACCCATGCGCTCATCGTAGCCCTTGTCGGCCAGCCAGAAGATCGCATCAGGCGACAGGTTGAAGGTCACGCCGCGATCCGAGAGCTGTGCCTCGAGCTGCATGACGAACTTCTGCACGACCTGATGGATGACCGGCACGGGAAGCGATCCGAACGGGATGATCGCATCGAGGCGATTGCGGAACTCCGGCGTGAACAGCCGGTTGATCGCCTCGACATCGTCGCCCTCGCGCTTGCTGGAGCCGAAGCCGATCGCCGCCTTCTGCATGTCGGAGGCACCAGCATTCGTTGTCATGATCAAAATCACGTTGCGGAAGTCGATCTGCTTGCCGTTGTGGTCGGTCAGCTTGCCGTGGTCCATGACCTGCAACAGGATGTTGAACAGGTCGGGATGGGCTTTCTCGACCTCGTCGAGCAGCAGCACGCAGTGAGGATGCTGGTCGACGCCGTCGGTCAGCAGGCCGCCCTGGTCGAAGCCGACATAGCCGGGAGGCGCGCCGATCAGACGGCTGACGGTATGACGCTCCATATATTCCGACATGTCGAAGCGGATCAGTTCGACGCCGAGCGAGGCAGCAAGCTGCTTTGCCACTTCGGTCTTGCCGACGCCGGTCGGTCCCGAGAACAGGTAGGAGCCGATCGGCTTCTCCGGTTCGCGAAGGCCGGCACGCGCCAGCTTGATCGCCGAGGTCAGCGCGGTAATGGCAGTGTCCTGGCCGTAGACCACACGCTGCAGCTCGATTTCCAGACCGGACAGCACCTTTTCATCGTCGGCAGAAACGGTCTTCGGCGGGATGCGCGCCATGGTGGCGACGGTAGCCTCGATTTCCTTGATGCCGATCGTCTTCTTGCGCTTGCCTTCGGGCAGCAGCATCTGCGACGCGCCGGTCTCGTCGATCACGTCGATCGCCTTGTCCGGAAGCTTGCGGTCGTTGATGTAGCGTGCCGACAGTTCCACCGCCGCCTTGATGGCGTCGTTGGTGAACTTCACCTTGTGGAACTCCTCATAATAGGGCTTCAGCCCCTTCATGATCTCGATGGCATCGTCGACAGTCGGTTCCTTGACGTCGATCTTCTGGAAGCGCCGCACCAGGGCGCGATCCTTCTCAAAGAACTGCCGGAATTCCTTATAGGTGGTCGAACCTATGCAGCGGATCGCACCGGACGACAGAGCCGGCTTCAGGAGATTCGACGCGTCCATGGCACCGCCCGACGTCGCACCGGCGCCGATCACCGTGTGGATCTCGTCGATGAACAGGATGGCGCCCGGGAACTCCTCGAGCTCCTTGACGACCTGCTTCAAGCGCTCCTCGAAATCGCCGCGATAACGGGTGCCGGCCAGCAGCGTGCCCATGTCGAGCGCAAAGATCGTGGCGTCGAGCAGGACGGCCGGAACGTCGCCCTCGACGATCCGCTTGGCCAGACCCTCGGCAATCGCGGTCTTGCCCACGCCGGGATCGCCAACATAGAGCGGGTTGTTCTTCGAGCGGCGGCACAGCACCTGGATGGTGCGGTTGATTTCGCTCTCGCGGCCGATCAGCGGATCGATCTTGCCGGAATGCGCCTTCTTGTTGAGGTCGACGCAATAGGCCGTCAGCGCGTCCTGCTGCTGCTTCTTCTTGCCGCCCTCCTCCGATCCGTCGCCCGCAGCGCGCTGATCGTCCTCGGCGCCGCGCGGCGAGCGGCTCTCCGACGAGCCGAGACGCTTGGCAATGCCATGCGAGATGTAGTTGACCGCGTCGTAGCGGGTCATCTGCTGTTCCTGCAGGAAATAGGCGGCGTGGCTCTCGCGTTCGGCGAAGATCGCGACCAGCACGTTCGCGCCAGAAACCTCGTCGCGGCCCGAAGACTGGACGTGGATAACGGCGCGCTGGATGACGCGCTGGAACCCGGCCGTCGGCTTTGAGTCCTCGTCGTAACCGGTGACGAGGTTGTCGAGCTCGGTATCGATGTAGGTGAGTACCGTGTGCTTCAGTTCGTCAAGGTCGACGTTGCAGGCGCGCATGACGGCCGCCGCCTCGACATCGTCGATGAGCGCGAGCAGCAGGTGCTCGAGCGTTGCGTATTCGTGGTGTCTTTCATTGGCCAGGGTGAGCGCCTGGTGAAGCGCCTTTTCGAGACCTTGGGAGAAAGCCGGCATTCAGTACCTCACTTCTTCTCCATCACGCATTGCAGCGGATGCTGATTCTGACGGGCGAAGTCCATGACCTGGGTTACCTTGGTCTCGGCGACTTCAAATGTATAGACGCCGCATTCGCCAACCCCATGATTGTGAACATGGAGCATGATGCGGGTCGCTGCTTCGCGGTCCTTCTGGAAAAACCGCTCGAGAATGTGGATCACAAACTCCATCGGCGTGTAGTCGTCGTTAAGGATCAGGACTCGATAGAGGCTGGGCTTCTTGGTCTTCGTTTTGGTGCGCGTAATGACGGCGGTGCCACGACCGGTACCGTCGTTGCCATCCTCGCCGTCCTGCATGGTGACCATGCTCTTGCTGATGGCAGCCCCGCCAATCGTCTTCAAGTTGTCCTCTTTCAGTTCACGCCAGACCATCGCTATGTAGTGCTTCGCCAGATGATTTTAAGCCCTTCATTCCTGCTGACAATATGACCCAACGTCCAAATCGTGCGTAATTGTCGTGATCGTGAACGGCTTGAGCCGATCCGCCCCGCCACGGACAACAAAAAGCCCGGCCGCGCCTCAGCAGCCGGGCTCGCGCAGTCCTGGAGGAATGGTCTAGTGCGCTTTCGCGACGATTGATTCGAAGGGTTTGTACGCATCCTTGGCCATGTCCGCGTAAAGTTCCGCCATCTTCGTCGCCTCGGCGACGAAGCCTTCATAGGCAGTCTTGGCGTAGTCGGTCTGGACGGCTACGGCCTTCTCGATGGTGTCGACCGCGAGCAGTTTCTCGACGGCGGCGCTGCCTGCTTCCAGCGTCTTTTTCGTGTAAGCCGACGCCTCGTTTGAAATCGCCTGTGCGCTCTTGGTCACCGTCGCGAAACTTTTCAGGCTCGAGTCGAGGAACTGATTGCCGATCTTGCTTGCGTCTTCGAACGTGGGGGTCATGTCCATTTCCCTTCGGGTCTGTGGCGGGCGGCGCGGCATTACCGTGCGGCGCAACGAAAGTATGGTGCGCCGCAGCATATTGTCAATCCGATCGCAGGCGACGCAGGCCGCCGCCCCCGACGCTGAGAATGCGATTCAAAGCCGAATAAAAGTATGAACGCGCCGGTTACCATAAACGGATTGGTAACGCTGGCCCCCTAGTGTCGCATTTCAAGCGGGGCAGGACCTTTGCAGCCCCTGGTGCAAAACAAGATTCAAAGGGTGTGATAGTGCGTAATGCGTTAAGCGTCGTTGCTCGCCGAGCCGTCTCCTCAATCAGATCGACCATGATGCTCGTCGCCGCGCTTGCCGTCGTGACGGCACTGCCCGAGCCGGCAGCGGCCAATTCGAAATACGCGGCGATCGTGGTGGATGCCAATACCGGCAAGACACTGTTCGCCTCGAGCGCCGACGCCCCGCGCTACCCGGCTTCGCTGACCAAGATGATGACCCTCTACCTCGTCTTCGAGGCGCTGGAGAGCGGCAAGATCACCAAGAATACGAAGGTGCCCTTCTCCAAGAACGCCGCGGCAGAGCCGCCGACCAAGCTCGGCGTCCGTGCCGGCGGCTCCGTTACGGTCGAGACGATAATCCTGTCGCTTGTCACCAAGTCGGCCAACGACGCGTCCACCGCGATCGGCGAATTTCTGGCCGGCTCCGAGGCTGCCTTCGCTCGACAGATGACGGCCAAGGCACGCCAGCTCGGCATGACGGCCACGATCTTCCGCAATGCCAATGGCCTGCCGAACAACGCCCAACACACCACGGCACGCGACATGGCGACGCTCGGCATCGCGCTACGCGAGCACTATCCGCAGTACTACGATTATTTCTCGACGCGTTCCTTCACCTACAACAAGCGCCGCATGGGCAACCACAACCGGCTGCTCGGCAAGATCAAGGGCGTCGACGGCATCAAGACCGGCTACATCCGCGCTTCGGGCTTCAACCTCGTTTCCTCGGTCGTCGACGGCAACCGCCGGATTGTCGCCGTCGTAATGGGCGGACGGACCGGAAGTTCCCGCGACGCCCACATGGCCGAACTGATCAAGAAGTACCTGCCCAAGGCCTCGTCGCGGCGCGGTGGCGGCGACCTGGTCGCCAAGGCTGGCCAGTCCTCGCTGCGCACCATGGTGCAGGCGATGCTGCCGAAGAAGAACGTGCCGACCCCGAAGGCACGGCCGGAGGATGAGATCGAAATTGCCATGGACGAGGCTCCCGAAGACCTCGAGCCGGTGGTCGTCGAGCAGGCCTATGCCGCGCCGATCGAGGCACGCATGGCCGACATCGATCCCGTCAACACGGCCTCGGTCAACCCGCCCGCCGGCTGGGCGATCCAGGTTGCCTCGTCGCCGAGCGAAATCGAGGCTCGCGCCTTCCTGGCCAAGACCAACAAGATCGCTCCTACCCTGCTTGCCCAGGCATCGGCTTTCACCATGACCTTCGAGAAGGGCGGGGTCACCTATTACCGTGCCCGTTTCGGCGGCTTCGGCTCGAAGAACGAAGCCTGGAATACCTGCAACGCACTCAAGAAGAAGAAGCTCGATTGCTACGCAGTGCAGCAGTAGCGCCCCATCCAGAATACTCCCGGATTGTACCGTGTTGAAGGAGAACTACCCGTGATTGGAGAGCAGAACGTCCTTGGCCTCGTTGATCCTCGCAGCAAGGAACGACGTCCCGCCGATATCGGGGTGCAGGCGCTGAATCAGGCGGCGGTGCGCCTTGCGGATATCCGCCGTGGCGGCCCCCGCTTCAAGACCAAGGATCTTGTAAGCCTCCTCCTTAGTCATGGCGCCAGAACCTGGCGCAACACCCTGCCCGTCGCCACCGTTCGACTGAGCGTTCTCGCGCCAGACGGGAAAGCGGCCGTCAAGATACGTCTCTAGCAACTGTCGGCTCTCCGGGTCACCGGAGAGCTCGCCGTAGAGCTGACGCAGCTCGTCGAGGTTCAGCGAGCCGAGGGTACGGGATTCGTGGGTCCCGGCAAGAACCAGGCCTTCCAGGCCGCCCGTATCGTGATCCAGTTCCATTTCGAGCGCCGCGGTCCTTACCGTCGAGCGCTGGTTCCTGGCCTTCGTGCCGGCGCGCTTCTTGCGCGTAGCGCCATACCAGGCCGCCGCTCCCGACAGCATCATGCCGCCAATGGCTGCCCGCCCGAACAAAAGCATAGTCACGCCAACCAGGCCCAGCACGGTAGGTCCGGCGATGCGAAGTCCACCTGCAAGCTTTGACGCATCAACCCGAAGGAATGCGGCAAGCAGTGCGGTCGTGCCAAGCAGGACCGCCAACACGCCCAAAAGCGCACTCATCCCTTGTTGCCGCCCCGCAGATTCTCGATCATCAACCTGTCCTCCGGCCTGCCGCGCGCTTCAAGGGCCTTCACGCCGCCCGTTGCGAACACGGCCACCGCCGACAAGAGTTTTGCGAGCGTGGCGGCGGAATTATGGTCGAACCGGTACCAGGCGCCCTTGGACAGGCGGGCAATCTCCTTGAAGGCGGATTCGGCGGTCTTGTCCCGCCCCTCCTGGAACACGAAAACCGGAACCCCTAGCAAGCCCAACCGGCCGGCCTTGTCTGCAAGATCGTCAACGGATTCCTCCATCGCGTCGCCGATATAGACGAGCGCATCGACCTTCTCTGTCGCGGTGCTCTTCAGGGCGTGGGCGAGGACCTTGCCGATCTGCGTGGCACCACCGCGGCATCCGATGCCGGTCATCAGCCGCTTCAGCGCGGCGGTATCGGTGACGAATTTCGACGAACGGCATTCGCCAAAGCCTCGAAAATAGACCAGTTGCACGGCCAGCGAGCCGGACTTGCCGACGGCGTCGAACATCTCTGCCTGCAGCGTGCAGGCGATATCCCAGGTGGGCTGTCGGCTCATCGTGGCGTCAAGTGCGAGAATCAGGCGTCCGCCGCCAGCTGCTTTCACCGCGGCCACGGCGCGGGCCTGGCGCACGAAGGCATCGATCTCGCTCGACCCCGAGCGTTCGGCGGTCGGGGTGGTCTTGGAAGGTGTCGATGCGGGCGGCCTGGCTTGCTTCATCACCATGAACATGTGGCGTAGGCGCGCGGCTTGCAAGCCTGACGATACTGGAGCCTGGGCCGGGGACGGCATCCGGGCCCAAATGCGCCGGCGCTCGGAGCGGGCGTCAGAGCAGGCCCAGTTCGGCCAGTTCGCGGCGCAGTTTCGGCGGCATCTCGGCCAGATCGCTGCCCGCCGTGCCGATATCTGCCGGTGCCTCGGCCGGCTTGAGGTAGCGCCAGCCCTGGAAGGCCCTGCGCGGCTGCCAACTCGTTCGTACCACCGGCGGGTCCAGCATCAGGTGACAGCGGGAGATGCCTTGTCCGTCGATGAATGGCCTGACCTCGAGCAGCTTCTGGCGGCACTGCACATTGCCCTTGATGACCCAATAGAGCGAGCCGCCGTCAACCAGTTCGGCCGCCCGCGTCGGCACCATCCGCGTGGTGTGGAAATACTCGACCGGCTCGCCGGTGCGGCGCCGATGCTCCAGCCGGGAGGCGATCCATTGCTCGAGATCCTCGACGCTGTCGCAGCCGACGCAGAGCTTTACCAGGTTCAGTGACATGCCATCAGGTTTAGCGCCAGCAGCGAAACGGTCAATGGCGAGAGCGGTTATGCACAGGCCGGCCTCTCGACCCGACCGTGATGTCAGCACTCGACGACGTTGACGGCAAGCCCGCCGAGGCTGGTTTCCTTGTACTTCTCGCTCATGTCCATGCCGGTCTGGCGCATCGTCTCGATGGCGGCATCGAGCGGCACGAAGTGCTTGCCGTCGCCCTTGATGGCGAGCGACGCCGCAGTAACCGCCTTGACGGCGCCCAGCGCGTTGCGCTCGATGCAGGGTACCTGCACCAGGCCGCCGACCGGGTCGCAGGTCATGCCGAGATGGTGTTCAAGCGCAATTTCGGCCGCGTTTTCGACCTGTTCGGGCGTGCCGCCCATGACGGCGCAGAGCCCTGCCGCCGCCATGGCGGAAGCCGAACCCACCTCGCCCTGGCAACCGACCTCAGCGCCCGAAATAGAGGCGTTTGTCTTGATGATGCCGCCGACCGCGGCCGCCGTCAGCAGGAAGTCGCGCACACTCGGCTTGTCGGCTTCCGGGTGGAAGTGCAGCCAGTAGCGCAGGACGGCAGGCAAGGTTCCGGCCGCCCCATTGGTCGGCGCGGTGACGACGCGGCCACCGGCGGCGTTTTCCTCGTTGACGGCCATGGCGTAGATCGACAGCCAGTCATTGGCGAGTAGCGGGTTGGGCCGGTTCTGGCTCCACTGCTCCTGCAGCTTGTCGTGCAGGCGCCGGGCGCGGCGACGCACGTTCAGCCCGCCCGGCATGATTCCTTCCTGGGCAAGGCCGCGGTTGATGCAGCCAAGCATGGCTTCCCAGATGGCATCGAGCTTCGCATCGAGTTCGTCGCGCGGCATGTGGATTTCTTCGTTGGTGCGCTTCATCTCGGCGATCGATAGCCCGCTCTGCTCGGCCATCGCCAGCATCTCGGCGGCATTGGCAAAGGGGTACGGCACCGGAGTCGTGGACTGTTCGGGGCCGCGTGCCTTCAGCCGCTGCAGCTCCTCCTCGGAAACCACGAAGCCGCCACCGATCGAATAGTAGATCCGCTTGAGCAGGAGCCGGTCGCCGGAATCATAGGCGTAGAAGCACATGCCGTTGGCATGGCCGAGCAGCGGGGTCTTTCGGTCGAGCACCAGATCGACGGCCGGATCGAAGCGATAGGACGGATGACCCCTGGGTTCGATGCGCCGGTCGGCAGTTATCGATTCGACGATCGCGTCGGAAAGGTCGGGGTCGACGGTCATCGGCGTCTCGCCGGCGAGGCCGAGGATCACGGCTCGGTCGGTACCGTGGCCAATGCCGGTATAGGCGAGCGAACCGTGCAGGCTGGCACCGATGCGGTCGACGCCGGCGCCCGCCGGCCGCGGCCAGTCACCGCCCAATATCTCGTCGAGAAACCGCGATGCGGCCGTCATCGGCCCCATCGTGTGGGAACTCGACGGACCGATACCGATCTTGAACAAGTCGAATACCGACAAAAACACAGGCAATGGCTCCCTTGGTGCGGCTCCCGGCACATCCACCGCAAGACGTGGATGTTTCTGCCGAATTGCGGCGTCAGGCTTCACACCCGCCGACCTGCCCTGCTCCGCCGGCGACATTGCGCATTTGGCCGGCAAATAGCAAAGGTCCATCGCACACCATCGCACCGCGGACTGGCGCACAGGCCGGCTCTTCGTGCTAAACCATGGCGGATGAGCGACAGCATGCTTCTGACACTGGCCGACTTTGCGGCTCTGGCCTTCTTTCTGGCGGTCTGGGGTCTTTATGCCTACGCCGTCGGTGGCCGTCTGTTCGGTCGCCAATCCCTGACCTTGGCGATGAACGCGCAACGCGAAGCCTGGATGCATGTGATGGCACGCCGCGAATTGCGGATGATCGACACCGGCATCATGCTCGGATTGCAGCAGGGCACCGCCTTTTTTGCCTCGAGTTCATTGCTGGCGCTGGGCGGCTGCTTCGCGCTGTTCGGGGCAAGCGACCAGGTGCTGGATGTGCTGAGCGATCTCTCACTCGGATCGCCGCCGTCGCGCGTCGTCTTCGAAATCAAGGTGATGGGGCTTGTGCTGCTTCTGGCGCATGCCTTCTTCAAGTTCGGCTGGTCCTACCGGCTGTTCAACTATTGCTCGATCCTGATCGGCGCCGTGCCGGTGCTCGCCGACGAGGCGGCCGATCCCGGCAGCACCGAGCGCGCCGTGCAGCGGGCGGCGAAGATGAACATACTGGCCGGCAAGCACTTCAATTCCGGCCTGCGCAGCATCTTCTTCTCGATCGGCTATCTGGGCTGGTTCATCGGCCCGGTCGCGTTTGCGCTGTCGACCCTGCTGCTGCTCGCCGTGCTGGTTCGGCGCCAGTTCTTTTCCGCGGCGCGCCGGGCGATCCTCGACGGCAATGCCGGCTGATCAGTCCAGCGGGCCGGGAAACACCGAATCGATGCGTCCGGTGAACTTGTAGGCCACAAGCGCGGACCACTCGCGGATCGCGGTGGTGGTGGTCTGCAGCGAATCCAGCACGTTGTCGCGGAACACGCCGATCCCCTCCTCGCCGGAGGTGCGGTAATCCACCGGCCACGGCACCACCGGGAAGCCCGCCTTGCGGAACAGGCCGACGGCGCGCGGCATGTGAAAGGCCGACGTGACCAGCAGCCACGTGTCATCGGGCGTCGGCTGCACCAGGTCCCTGGTGAAGGCGACGTTTTCGGAGGTGTTGCGCGAGCGGCTTTCGAGGATAATCCGCGACGCCGGAATGCCCAGCGCCTCGAAGAGCTTCTGCGCGGTAACCGCATCGCCCTCGCCTTCCAGCAGCAAAGCGCCGTCGCCGCCAGATATCAGGATCTTCGCCTGCGGAAAGCGGCCCGCGAGAATGGCCGCCTCGACGAAGCGGTCGCCGCCGCTGTTCATCTCATAGCCGCCGCGTGCCAGGTTGATGGCGCCCTCGAAGCCGCCGCCGAGCACGATGATGCCGGTCACCCCGGCCAGCGTTTCGGGGCGGGGAAAGCGGTTTTCCAAGGGCCCGATCAGCAAGGCGCCGAGCGAGGTCCAGGCAGACAGGAGCAGGATCAGGAAAGGCGCCAGCGCGATGGAGCCAGCCAGTCTGCGCCAGCCGACATAGCCGACGAGCAGCGACAGCGCGAGAAGCACGATCGCCAGGTTGAGCGGCTGCAGGAAGAACCAGATGATTTTGGACGCGGGAAAGAACAAGCAGGACGCTCCGGTTGCCGGACGCTACCAATCACGGCCGGCGCCCGCAACGCAAGCCGGGCGTAATGCTGTTGACAAGGCCTGCCCAACGTCGGGCTAACCAGCGCTAGATGGCGCTGATCTCGGCGCCCAACAATTCACGGAAATAGGCAACGGTGCGCTCGAGTCCGTCGCGCACCGGAACCGTCGGCTCCCAACCGAGTATGGCGCGAGCCCTGGATATGTCGGGCTGGCGTTGCTTCGGATCATCCTGCGGCACCGGATGAAGCACGATCCTCGACGACGAGCCGGTCGCCTCGATAACCATTTCAGCCAGCTGCAATATAGTGAATTCGCGGGTGTTGCCGATGTTGATCGGTCCAATGACATCGTCTGGTGTGGCCATCAGTTTGACCAGCCCGTCGAGCAGGTCGTCGACATAGCAGAAAGAGCGCGTCTGGCTGCCGTCGCCATAGATGGTTATCGGCTGGCCAAGCAGCGCCTGGACGATGAAATTCGACACAACCCGACCGTCCTGTCGGTGCATGCGCGGTCCGTAGGTGTTGAAGATGCGCGCCACCTTGATCGGCACGCCGGCCTGGCGGTGATAATCGAAGAACAGCGTCTCGGCGGCACGCTTGCCCTCGTCATAGCAGGCCCGCGGTCCGATCGGGTTGACATTGCCCCAGTATTCCTCGGTCTGCGGGTGTGTCACCGGGTCGCCATAGACCTCGCTGGTCGAGGCCTGCAGGATCTTGCACTTCAGCCGCTTGGCAAGACCCAGCATGTTGATGGCGCCGTGCACCGATGTCTTCAGCGTCTGGATCGGGTCATGCTGGTAGTGAACCGGCGAGGCCGGACAGGCAAGATTGTAGATCTCGTCGACCTCGACATAGAGCGGAAAGCAGACATCGTGGCGCATGAACTCGAAGCGCGGGTTGAGATGCAGGTGATCGATGTTGCGCTTGGTCGACGAGAACAGATTGTCGACGCAGATGACCTCATGGCCTTGCGCGAGCAGGCGGTCGATGAGATGCGAACCGAGAAAGCCTGCGCCCCCCGTTACAAGGATGCGTTTGCGACTGTCAGAGATTGGCGGCAATCGAAGCATCTCCAGTATTGGTGTGGGCTCCGGACATGCGCGCAATATGACTATACCGCCCGAACGAGCAGATACAACCTACCACCAGCTTTCCGGGGAAAACCTGCCAGCTGCCTGTTCGATGACGTGGCCGGTCTGGAACAGGGTCTCTTCATCGAAAGGTTTTCCGATGAGCTGCAGGCCGAGCGGCAGGCCGTGGGAGTCGAGGCCGGCGGGGACCGAAATGCCAGGCAGGCCGGCCATGTTGACGGTGACGGTGAAGACGTCGTTGAGATACATCTTCACCGGGTCGGCTGCCATGTCCTGGTCGGCGACGCCGAAGGCGGCGGACGGGGTGGCCGGCGTCAGAATGACGTCGACGCCGGCACCGAAGACGGCTTCGAAATCGCGCTTGATCAGCGTGCGCACCTTCTGTGCCTTCAGGTAGTAGGCGTCGTAATAGCCGGCCGACAGCACATAGGTGCCGATCATGATGCGGCGCTGCACCTCGCGGCCGAAGCCGGCGGCGCGGGTCTGCTCGTACATGTCGGTGATGTCCTTGCCCGGCACGCGCAGCCCGTAGCGGACGCCATCGTAGCGGGCGAGATTCGAAGAGGCTTCGGCCGGGGCTACGATGTAATAGGCCGGCAGCGCGTATTTGGTGTGCGGCAGCGAGATGTCGACGATCTCCGCGCCGGCGTCGCGCAACCAGGCGATGCCCTTCTGCCAGAGTTCCTCGATCTCGCCCGGCATGCCGTCCATGCGGTATTCCCTTGGAATGCCGACCTTCATGCCCTTGATGGACCTGCCGAGTGCGGCCTCGTAGTCGGGTACCGGGCGATCGACCGAGGTCGTGTCCTTGGGATCCACCGAGGCCATCGATTTCAGCATGATCGCGGCGTCGCGCACGTCGCGGGCTATCGGACCGGCCTGGTCGAGCGAGGAGGCAAAGGCGACGATGCCCCAGCGTGAGCAGCGGCCGTAGGTCGGCTTGATGCCGACCGTGCCGGTGAAGGCCGCCGGCTGGCGGATCGAGCCGCCGGTGTCGGTGGCGGTAGCGCCGGCGCAGAGGAAGGCCGAGACGGCGGCGGCCGAGCCGCCCGACGAGCCGCCCGGCACCAGCTGCGCATTGTCGAGCGTCCGCGTCTGCCTGACCCCGCCGCCGGAGGTGACGAAGGCGGCGTCACCCTGGTGTGCGGTCGGCATGACGCTGGTTTCCTCGCGTGACCTACGCCACGGGTTGATGACCGGACCGTAGTAGGATGTCTCGTTGGACGAGCCCATGGCGAACTCGTCCATGTTGAGCTTGCCGAGCATCACCGCACCATCGGCCCAGAGATTGGCCGTGACCGTCGATTCGTAGCGCGGCTTGAAACCATCGAGCACGTGGCTCGCGGCCTGGGTATGAACGCCCTCGGTGCCGAACAGGTCCTTGATGCCGAGCGGGATTCCTTCCAGCGCACCGCCCTCGCCTTTCGCCAGCTTGGCGTCGGAGGCGGCCGCCATGGCGCGCGCCTTGTCATGCGTCACCGCCACATAGGCGTTGAGATGCGGGTTTGCCTGGTCGATCGCCGACAGGTA
This sequence comes from uncultured Rhizobiaceae bacterium, assembly GCA_947259295.1. Lineage (GTDB taxonomy): Bacteria > Pseudomonadota > Alphaproteobacteria > Rhizobiales > Rhizobiaceae > CAMYMG01. Next base: position 172,702 of record CAMYMG010000013.1, on the reverse strand, counting down.
GGCGTCGGTGATCTCCAGCGCCGAAATCTCCTTGCCGCGCAGCTTGGCGCGGGCCTCGGCAATTGTCAGTCTCGTCACATCGGTCATCAGGCAATCTTCTTTTCATAAAACCGGGAAAACCCGGAATCGGGATAATCGAGCACCGCGCCGCAGACCGTGAAGCCGCCGCGCTCATAGACCCGCCAGGCCGGCTCGAAACCCGGCGCCTCGCCGGTCTCAAGCACCAGCCGGGAGATTCCTTTTTCGCGCGCCAGCTGTTCGATCCGCTGCAACAGTTGCGCTCCGACGCGCTTGCCGCGAACCGCCGGGCGCGTGAACATGCGCTTGACCTCGCCGAGCCCGCCGCCATGGTCCTTCAGCGATGCCATGCCGACCGCGCTGCCTGCCTCGTCGCGCGCCATCAGCATGGTCACTGAGGGATCGGCCATTTGCTCGACCGTCAGCTGAAACTGGAACTCGCGCGGCGTCAGCGGGATCATGTAGGCGTTGAGCTCCGCCACCATGGCGCGCACGTCGTCCTGCAGCGGGCTTTCCACGGAAATCTCGACCGCCATTGGCCGCTACTCCACCACCTTCGGCACCAGGAAGAAATTCTCGTCGGTCGCCGGTGCGTTGGCAACGATGTCGGCCGGCTTGTCGCCGTCGGTCACCACATCCTGCCGCTTCTTCATGTCCATGGGGATGACAGACGTCATCGGCTCGACGCCGGTGACATCGACTTCGTTCAATTGCTCCACGAAGCCCAGAATGACGTTCAGCTCGCCGGTCATGCGCTCGGCATCCGCGTCGCTGACGGCAATGCGGGCAAGGCGCGCAACGCGCTTGACGGTTGGAATATCGACGGACATGCGGACCTCTTGCAGAGCGCGGAACTACCGCCCGCGCTATAGCGGCGCGTCGGCCGAGGCGCAACAGGCGGCATTCCTCGGCATGGCTCGTGGGGTTCGGCGAGACATGCCGCCCGTACTGCGGACGGATCGTCCCCGGTTCCCCTCCATTGCACTATTCGGACTGCGCTTTGAAGCCGGGCGTGAACGCAGGGCCAACGATAGCCGGGCAATCGAAAAGCCCATCACAATGAATTGGATTAAACAGTCCGGAAAGGCCGATCGAATGACATCGCATCCCATTGAAGCGAATGGCACTGGGCTCGACTGATCGCGCGAGTCGGCGCTTCCATCGTTCGCCAGATGCGTTTGATGGCCGTAGCGGGCCAGGACACCAAGCGGTATCCTGACAGCGGCGGCCGGGGTTTCGGCCGTCTCATAGCCGGCAAGCCCGTCGACGCGGCGCCGCACCAAACCTGCTTCGCCTGCCACGAGGGGCGCGTGAAAGGGCACGACTTGGTGTTCACGCGTTGGGAGGCCTTGCGGCGAACAGAGTCGTTCCAAATCACGCCTGTATCGGCAGACGACGGCGGGCTGGACCCGCCGCCGACCTGTGCCGATTAGTTGCCGAAGCGCATTTTCAGCACGGCTTCGATGTTGTGCGACTGAATCGAGCCGACCTCTACAGGATCGTCGATTCCATCGTTGTAATCGGTCGAGCCAATGTACTGAAAGCGATAGCGAGCGCCAAGCGAAAGCCGCTCGGTGAAATTGTAGTCGATGCCGGTGAAGACCTGTCCGGCGGCTGCCCAGTCACTATCGTCGAGACCGTCGGCATAGTCCGAGTTTAATGAAACACGTGCTGCGCCGACGCCAGCGCCGACGTAAGGACGCCATGCGCCGAAATGCTGGCCGGCAATGAGGTTACCCATCAATGTCAGCGAACTTCCGTCGCCGTCGGTGTCGGCCGAGCCGAATGCAAAGTTGAGCGAGTCGATATCCGCCTTGGCATAGGACACTTCCGCTTCAACACCGAAATTGGCATTGAAATCATAGCCAAGCGAACCACCCACTCGATAGCCATTGTCGGAACTGGCACTGCCAGCACCGGTCGGAAAACCACCGGGCGGAACGATCGTGAGATCAGGATCCTGCGGCATGTAGAAACCGCCATGCAGCGTGCCGTAAAACCCTGACATGGCCGGTGCCGCCGTGTCGACGTACTCGGCCGCCATCATGTCGGCCGCGCAGGCAACCCCGCCAGAGATCAGAAGCGCTGACGTCGCTAGCGCCAATCGACCAAAACTTTTCATAATACTCCCCGTTTCCGTCCGCCGCTCGGACAATGCACTTCAGGTCGCGCCCTTATAGGCGCGGACAACCTTCAGCAGGTTGTATTTAAGTAACACAGCCGCGGGTAATGAAATGGTAAACAAATCGAATATTGGCGGCGGCGGCATTGGCACGGCGGGCCTTTTGTCCTTGGCTTGGACTTCGCGGCCGCGCCTAAAGCTGGACCGACTTGCCCTTTTCGGGCACCAGAATGTTGGCACCGGACCCCTCCATGCCGGCGACGAATTTTTCCGCTGTTTCGTCGAGCAGGCCGAAGGTCGCATAGTGGCAGGGCACGATGGCCTCGAAGTCGAAGAAGCGTCGGCAGGCCAGTGCTGCGACTGCGCCGCCCATGGTGAAGCGGTCGCCGACCGGCACCAGGCCGATCTTCGGGTCGTGCAGTTCATTGATGAGCGCCATGTCCGAAAACACGTCCGTATCGCCCATGTGATAGAGCGTCTTGTCGCCGGGGAAATGCAGGACCAGGCCGGCCGGATTGCCGAGATAGACGGCGGAGCCGTCCTCCAGGGTCATGGCTGACGAATGCACGGCATTGACCAGCGTGCTGGTAAAGCCGCCGCATTCGACCGTGCCGCCATGGTTTGCCGGGTTGACGTTTTCGACGCCCTTGCCGCTGAAATAGTCCGATATCTCGGCATTGGCGACGAGCATCGCGCCGGTCTTCTTGAGGATGGCGAGTGCATCGCCGACATGATCGTTGTGGCCATGCGTCAGCAGCACGTGGGTGACGCCCTCGGCCGGCCCCTCCCAGCCGCCTTCCCAGGCCGGGTTGCCGCTCAGGAACGGGTCGATCAGGATTTTCGCGTCACCCGCCTCGACGCGAAAGGCAGAGTGGCCATACCAGGTCAGTTTCATGTCGTTGTGTCCTCGATTTCCGTTGGCCGGGAAGATAGAACCCGCATCAGCTAAGTCAAAAAGAGGCGGCCGATTTGCCGGTCATCACAGCAAACGATGTCGTGCAGGCCCTGCAGGGCGGCAAGACGCTCGCCGGTCTCGATCTCGGCGACAAGACGATCGGCGTTGCGGTATCGGACCGAGGCCTGTCCTTCGCGCATCCCCGCCCCGTCATCCTGCGGAAGAAGTTTTCGCTCGATGCGGCGAGCCTGCTCGCCCTGCTGGCCAAGGAGAATGTCGGGGCGGTGGCGATCGGCCTGCCCATCAACATGGACGGCTCGGAAGGTCCGCGCGCCCAGGCGTCGCGCGCCTTCGTCCGCAACATGGCGAAGCTGACCGACCTGCCCTTCCTCTTCTGGGACGAGCGCCTGTCGACGGTGGCAGCGGAGCGTACGCTGATCGAGATGGATTTTTCACGCAAGAAGCGCGCGGGGAAGATTGATTCGGCTGCCGCAGCCTTCATCCTGCAGGGCGTGCTCGACCGGCTTCATGCCCTCGGCGAAGACGCGGCACCGAAATAGCGGTCCCGCAACACACGCCCTCTGGCCAAGAGGGTTTGGCGACGCCGGAACGCCCAGATTGCCAGCAGAAGCAGCGAGTCCAGGACGCAAGCGCGGGCGACCAGCGGCGGGATAGTCGCGGGATCTACGCCCAGCATGTTTCCATAGAGCTCAAAAAACAGGTCGTGAAAGTCGCGCGTCATCAGGACGTAGCCGAAATTCACGTTATTGAGCGACAGGTAGAACCAGCCCCAGAAAATGCCCATCGGCAATGCCCACAGAATCAGGAACCAACGCATCTGAAGCTCCCCTCCGAAGCGCTGGAGGCGCAATCGCCGGCCTCGATGAAGGCCGCAAGCATGGTCGGAAGATGGCGCATCGGAATCCTGTTTCTGCCTCCCTTGAAGAGTGGGCCGGCAGCAATTGCGTTTCAACGTAAACCAATTGTTAAGGTTAACAGAAAGTTTCGCCGTGGACGAAGCCGCGATGGCTTGACGGGTTTACACGCGCGGACCCGGACCCTATGCGTCGCCCATGTGCTCCCGCCGCGTGTCCCATGCTCGCCATCTTTGAAAGCATCCTGCCGGTTTTCCTGCTGATCGTTGCGGGCAATTTGTTGCGCCGCTCGACTGTGATCGACCCGGCCGCCTGGCCGGGGCTGGAACAGCTCGGCTACTGGTTTCTCTATCCGGTGCTGCTGTTCTCGACGATCTACAAGGCCGATTTCTCCGGCCTCTCGATCGACACGATGATGGCGGCGCTGCTGTTCACCGTGGTTTCAATGTGCGCCCTTACCTTCGCGCTGGCGCCGTTGCTCATCGGTTCGGGCCTGGTCCGCAAGGGGCAATATTCTTCGGTCTTCCAGACCAGCATCCGCTGGAACGGTTTTATCGCGCTTGCCGTGGCGCAGAAGATCTTTCCGCCGGAAGGCATGGCGACCGTCGCGCTGGCGATGGCGGTGATCATCGTTCCGATCAACCTGGCTTCCGTCTATGTCGTCATGCGGTTTGCCGAGCGCGACGCCGACTGGCGCAGTATCGGCAGGAACATCCTGATCAATCCGCTGATCCTGGGCTGCGTGGCCGGCATCGTCATGCGGCTCATGCCGTTCGGCCTCTACGGGCCGGTCGACGAGGCACTCGACCTGGTCGGCCGCGCGGCCCTCGGCATGGGCCTGGTCGCGATCGGTTCGGGGCTGCGGCCGGAAGAACTGTTCGGCGCCGGACCGGCGGTGATGGTGCCGATGGCGATCAAGCTGGTCCTGTTTCCGCTGGTCGCCATCGGCGTGGCCTTTGCGTTCGGTGTAACAGGCCCCGACCTCGTCTATCTGACGCTGTGTGCCGCGGTGCCGACGGCGATGAACGGCTACCTGCTGGCGCGCCAGCTTGGCGGCGACGCACCGCTCTATGCAGCCGTGACGACGCTGCAGACCGCGGTATCGTTCTTCACCATCCCGGCGATGCTGGCGCTGGCTCAGTTCGTCGGCGGATAGAGCGTATCCAGAATAAGCCGCGCGTCGTGGCGCGCGTCGATCATGCCATAGGTCGTTCGCCACTGGCCGGCGAGACGCGTCTCGATGAAGGCGTCGGCTATGCGCCCGGCCCCCATGCGCTTCAGTTCGGCGGCCGCAGCCGACAGCGCCAGCTGTTCCGTCAGGATGCGCGCCGATCCCTCGTCGGACGCCGCGACCTGCATAGCGGCGCGCAGCACTGCGACGGTGCCCGGTCCGCCCTGCCCCAGATCGCGCTCGATGCCGGCGAGCACCTCGTCGAACAGCGCCGGGGCCCGCTCGAGGACGCGCAGCACGTCGAGTGCCATGACATTGCCGGAGCCTTCCCAGATGGCGTTGACGGGCGCTTCGCGATAGTAGCGCGCCAGCGGCGCCTCCTCGACATAGCCGTTGCCGCCGAGGCACTCCATCGCCTCATAGAGCAGCGCCGGCGCGATCTTGCAGACCCAGTATTTCACCACCGGCGTCATGGCGCGGGCGAACGACGCCTCGCCACGGTCGCTGGCCGCCTCGTCAAACGAGCGGGCGAGCCGGAAGGCAAGCGCCGTCGCGCCTGCAACGTCCAATGCCATATCGGCCAGCACGCGCTGCATCAGCGCCTGGTCGAACAGTTTCTTGCCGAACACGGTGCGGTGCCTGGTGTGGTGGACTGCTTCCGCGAGCCCGGCGCGCATCAGGCCGGACGAGGCGACAGCACAGTCCAGCCTGGTCAGCGTCACCATGTCCATGATCGTCTTGATGCCGGCACCCGGTTCGCCGACCATCTCGCCGATGGCGCCGACGAACTCGACCTCGGACGAGGCGTTCGAACGGTTGCCTAGCTTGTCCTTGAGTCGCTGGAAACGAAAGCCGTTGCCAGAGCCGTCGCCCAGGAGCCGCGGCACCAGGAACGCCGACAGGCCTTCATTGGCCTGGGCGAGCATCAGGAAGGCGTCCGACATTGGCGCCGACATGAACCATTTGTGGCCTGTCAGGCGATAGAAACCGTTGCCGACCCGCTCGGCGCGCGTCGTGTTGGCGCGCACGTCGGTGCCACCCTGTTTCTCGGTCATGCCCATGCCGAGCGTCAGTCCGGTCTTTTCGACCGGCGGCTTCTGGCTCTGGTCGTATTTGCGCCGGGTAATGCGCGGCGCCCACTCGCGGAACAGTTTTGGGCTGGCCATCAGGGCGGCCAGCGACGCATTGGTCATGGTAATCGGGCACAGGTGCCCGGTCTCCAACTGCGACGTGAGATAGAAGCGCGCGGCGCGCACCTGATGGCGCCGGCCGGTCTCGTCGGCGCCGTTTTCCCAGACCGAAGAGTGCAGGCCGCTCGCCATCGAGCGGCGCATCAGCGCGTGATAGGCCGGGTGAAACTCGACGATGTCGATGCGGTGGCCCTGGCGGTCGTGTGTCTTCAGCAGCGGCGTTTCGGTGTTGGCCAGTCGCGCCAGATCCTGTGCCTCGTGGGTCAGCACGAACCGGCCGAGCATATCAAGATCCTTGCGCACCGGGGCCGAGAAATTCTCGGCGATCTGGATGAGCAGCGGATCTCCTCGCCAGGCGTTGCTGCCGGTAAGCGGCGGCGGCTGGTTCGTCACCTCGTGCGTCACACCCTGTCCTTTTTGTTGCAGCCCGCACGGCGAATCCGCGTTGCCCTGTCGGGCTTTATAGCCGAAGCGCAGGCAGGCGCGACGAAAATACCGGGGAGAATAAGGCCAATCCAAAGCCTTTGTCTTGCTAGCCCGCCGCCACCTGCCTATAGCACCCCCTTGAGATGATCCAAGCGCCCGCCCTGCCGCTCTACCCGCACCGCCACTTGCTTGGCATCGGCGATCTGTCTCCCTCCGACATCGAACTTCTGCTCGACCGTGCCGATGCCGCCGTATCGATTTCGCGGCAGTCGGAAAAGAAGACGTCGGCGCTGCGCGGCCGCACCCAGATCAACCTTTTCTACGAAGCCTCGACCCGTACGCAATCCTCTTTCGAACTGGCCGGCAAGCGGCTTGGCGCCGACGTCATGAACATGTCGGTCGCGAGTTCATCGGTGAAAAAGGGCGAAACGCTGATCGACACGGCGATGACGCTGAATGCGATGCGCCCCGACATTCTCATCATCCGCCACCAGTCAGCCGGCGCCGCCGCCCTGCTCGCGCAAAAAGTATCCTGCTCGGTGGTCAACGCCGGCGACGGCGCGCACGAGCATCCGACGCAGGCACTGCTCGACGCGCTAACGATCCGCCGCGCCAAGGGACCGCTGTCGAAGCTGATCGTGGCCATCTGCGGCGACATACTGCACTCGCGCGTCGCGCGCTCCAACATCATCCTGCTCAATGCGCTCGGCGCGCAGGTGCGCGTCGTGGCACCCTCGACATTGCTGCCGGCAGGCATCGAGAAGATGGGCGTCATCGTCGGCCAGTCCATGGCCGAAGGGCTGAAGGACGCGGACGTCGTCATGATGCTCAGGCTGCAGCGCGAGCGCATGTCCGGCTCCTTCGTGCCGTCGGTCAGAGAGTATTTCCGTTACTTCGGACTCGATGCCGAGAAGCTTAAGGCGGCCAAGGACGACGCGCTGGTGATGCACCCGGGACCGATGAATCGCGGGGTCGAGATCGCGTCGGAAATCGCCGACGGGCCTCAGAGCGTCATCCAGGAACAGGTCGAGATGGGCGTTGCCGTTCGCATGGCGGTCATGGAAGCGCTGCTCGATCCGCGCCGCAACCCCGGCGGGGCGGCCTCATGAGCGTGACCGTCTTTCAGAACGCGCGTATCGTCGATCCGTCGCGCGGCATCGACGAGAACGGGACGGTGATTGTCGACGGCAACAAGATCATGGCCGCGGGTGCGGATGCCCGCAACCAGGGCGCGCCGCAGGGCGCCAAGATCGTGGACTGCGGCGGCAAGGCTATCATTCCAGGACTGATCGACGGGCGAGTGTTCGTCGGCGAGCCCGGCGCCGAGCACCGCGAGACCATCGCCTCGGCGAGCCTCGCGGCGGCGGCGGGCGGCGTCACCTCGATCGTCATGATGCCCGACACCGACCCGGTGATCGACGACATCGCGCTGGTCGAGCATGTGCTTCGGGCGGCGCGCGACACCGCAATCGTCAACGTGTTTCCGGCCGCCGCCATCACCAAGCGGCTGGAAGGCCGCGAGATGACCGAATTCGGCCTGTTGCGCGAAGCCGGCGCCGTCGCCTTCACCGATGGCCGGCACACGATCGCGAGCGCCGCCGTCATGCGACGTGCCCTCACCTATGCGCGCGACTTCGGCGCCGTCATCGCGCATGAGACGCAGGATCCGGACCTCGCCAACTCCGGCGTCATGAATGAAGGGCTCTACGCCAGCTGGCTTGGCCTTCCGGGTATTCCCCGCGAGGCTGAGGCGATCCCGCTCGAACGCGATCTGATGCTGGCGCGGCTGACAGGCGGCGCCTACCACGCCGCCAAGATCTCGGCCGCCATGTCTGCAACAGCCATCGCCCGCGCCAAGGCGGACGGGGCGAACGTCACCGCCGGCATCTCGATCAACCATCTGTCGCTCAATGAAAACGATGTTGGCGAGTACCGGACCTTCTTCCGCCTTTCGCCGCCACTGCGAGCCGAAGACGATCGGCTGGCCATGATCGAGGCGCTGCGGGACGGGACAATCGACATCATCGTCTCCTCGCACGACCCGCAGGATGTCGATACCAAGCGCCTCCCCTTCGCAGACGCGGCGGTCGGCGCGATCGGGCTGGAGACGCTGCTGGGCGCGGCACTCCGGCTCTACCACAACGAAGATCTGTCGTTACTCCGGCTCGTCGAGGTCCTGTCGACGGCGCCGGCAAGGCTTTTCGGCCTTCCGGGCGGCACATTGAAGCCTGGCGCGCCGGCCGATCTCGCGTTGGTCGATCTCGACGAGCCCTGGGTGGTCGAAGAATCCGGCATCCGCTCGCGGTCGAAAAACACCTGCTTCGAGGGCGCACGCCTGCAGGGCAAGGTCTTGCAAACAATGGTCGCCGGCCGCACTGTCTATTCGGTCTAGGCGCCTGCCGGAGGGTTCATTGTCCTACATCCTGATCGTCGCCCTGGCTTTCGGCTATCTTCTCGGTTCGGTTCCCTTCGGACTGCTGTTCACGCGGGCCGCCGGCCTTGGCGACGTGCGCAGCATCGGCTCGGGCAATATCGGCGCAACCAATGTCTTGCGCACCGGCAACAAGAAGCTCGCAGCCGTGACGTTGCTGTTCGACGTGCTGAAGGGAACCGTCGCGGTGCTGGTCGCCGGCATCTACGGACACGATGCGGCGATGGCCGCCGGCGTCGGCGCCTTCCTCGGCCATCTCTACCCGGTCTGGCTGGGCTTCAAGGGCGGCAAGGGGGTGGCCACCTATCTCGGCGTGCTGATCGCCCTGGCGTGGAAGGCCGCCCTGGTGTTCGCCGTCGTCTGGATCGCCGTCGCCTTCCTTCTGCGCTATTCCTCCGCGGCGGCACTACTGGCAGCCATCGCCGTGCCGGTGGCGCTTCTTCTGCTCGGGCAGCAGCCGCTCGCCATCATGTTCGCGCTGCTGAGCGTCCTCCTCTTCCTGAAGCACCGGACGAATATTTCGCGCCTGATGGCCGGGACGGAGACCCGTATCGGAGCCAAGGGGTGACAGCCGAGCCCGCCGGTCCGCGTCTGTCCGACAGGCAGCGGATCAACTGGCTGCGCCTTATCCGAACGCCCAATGTCGGGCCCTCCACCTTTCGCGACCTGATCAACCGCTTCGGATCGGCGGAAGCCGCCATCAAGATGTTGCCGGAACTTACTGCCTCGGGCGGGGGGCTTCGGGCGGTGCGCATTCCGTCTGCCGCGGAGGCCGAGTCGGAACTGGAAGCCGCTGCCCGCGCCGGCGCGCGCTTTGTCGGCATCGGCGAGCCGGACTATCCATCGCTGCTGAAAAGAATGGATCATCCGCCGCCGCTGCTCGCAGTGCGCGGCAATGCCGGCGTGTTCGGCCTGCCGCCCGTCGCCATCGTCGGTGCGCGCAACGCCTCGCTTGCTGGCATCAAGATGGCGCGCATGCTGGCGTCGGAGCTCGGCGACCAGGGCTACGCCGTCATCTCCGGGCTAGCACGCGGCATCGACACGGCCGCCCATCAGGGCAGCCTGGCCACTGGGACCGTCGCGGTGCTGGCCGGCGGGCTCGACCTGCCCTACCCGCCCGAGAACGTCGACCTCAGCCACGAGATCGCCGCGCGTGGCGCGGTCGTGTCGGAAATGCCGTTCGGCTGGGAGCCCCGCGCCCAGGATTTCCCGCGCCGCAACCGCATCATCGCCGGCCTATCTCTGGGTCTCGTCGTGGTCGAAGCGGCCAAGCGATCCGGCTCGCTGATCAGCGCGCGGCTGGCCGGTGAGATGGGGCGGCTGGTGTTCGCCGTGCCCGGCTCGCCGCTCGATCCGCGTGCGGCCGGCGCCAACGGGCTGCTCAAGGACGGCGCAACCCTGGTGACCGAAACTTCGGACATCGTCGCGGCAATCGCGCCGCTTGCCGGCAGATCCGTGTCTTTGCCGCCCACCTTCGATGACCCGCCCGACTTCTCGGCTGCGGGACCTGCCGAGGATTCCGACCGCATCCGCGTCGTCGAGGCGCTGGGGCCGACCCCGGTCGGCATCGACGAGCTGATCCGCCACACCGGACTTCACCCGGCGCAGATATTCATGATCCTGCTCGAACTCGACCTTGCCGGCCGCCTCGAACGCCATGCCGGCGGCTCGGTATCGCAGCTGCCGGGCACTCCCTAGACGATCGCGTCCGGGCGCCTGCGGCCGGCCGGAGGCTCGCCGAGCATCAGGTCGCGGGCCTCGATCTGGGCCATGTCGATCAGATAGGCCAGCATATCGCAGCCCTCCGTCTCGGCCATTGCTCTCAGCTGGCCAAGCATGGAATGCAGATAGTCGAGCGTATCCTTACGCTTTCTGTCAGGTTGATGATGCATCGGGCGGCGCTCCATTGGGCCGTTGTCCGTTGAATCTGTTCCGGGAGCGAACTTCTGCAAGGTTCTTTATTGCGGTCAGACTTGAGGAAGCCTTGGGTGGATGGAAGAACTACCATAAACATTCAAAGTTGCAAAGATCGCCTGATTATCGTCAAAGTTGCAGAGAGGCGAGATCGGGATTTTCGGGGTTCGCACTTGACCGCACGGAAAACCGCAGCCATGTGACGGACGATTCCAAATCTTCTAGGCGCCGCCATTTCGGTCTCGCGCCGCACGGGAAACACAATCGCTCATGGACGTCGTCGTCGTCGAATCGCCCGCCAAGGCGAAAACGATCAACAAGTATCTCGGCCGCAACTACAAGGTTCTGGCGTCCTACGGCCATGTCCGCGACCTGCCGGCCAAGGACGGTTCGGTCAAGCCTGACGAGGACTTCGCCATGTCCTGGTCGGTCGACGGACCGTCGTCGAAGCGGCTCACCGAGATCGCCAACGCGGTCAAGGACGCCGACGGCCTGATCCTCGCAACCGATCCGGATCGCGAGGGCGAGGCCATATCCTGGCATGTGCTCGAGGTGCTGAAGAACAAGCGCGTGCTCAAGGACAAGCCGGTCAGCCGCGTCGTATTCAACGCTATCACCAAGCAGTCGGTGCTCGACGCGATGGCCAATCCGCGCCAGATCGACGGGCCGCTGGTCGATGCCTACCTGGCGCGCCGGGCGCTCGACTACCTCGTCGGCTTCACCCTGTCGCCGGTGCTGTGGCGCAAGCTGCCCGGCGCCCGCTCGGCCGGACGCGTGCAGTCGGTGGCGCTTCGCCTGGTCTGCGACCGCGAGCTTGAGATCGAACGCTTCATCCGCGAGGAATACTGGCAGATCGCCGCCATCCTCGGTACGCCGCGCAAGGAGAACTTCGAGGCCAAGCTGACCGGCTTCGAGGGCAAGCGCCTGCAGAAGCTCGACATCTCGTCAAAGGAGCAGGCCGACGACATCAAGGCGATGCTCGATGGCGCGGCGTTCAAGGCGCTATCGGTCGAGGCCAAGCCCACCAAGCGAAATCCGGGGCCGCCCTTCACGACATCGACGCTGCAGCAGGCCGCCTCCTCCCAGCTCGGCTTCTCGGCGGTGCGCACCATGCAGGTGGCGCAACGGCTCTACGAGGGCATGGACATCGGCGGCGAGACTGCCGGCCTGATCACCTATATGCGTACCGACGGCGTGCAGATGGCACCTGAAGCGGTCGAAGCCGCCCGGGGTTCCATCGTCAGCGAATTCGGCCAAAAGTATCTGCCGGAAAAGCCGCGCATCTACTCGGCCAAGGCCAAGAACGCACAGGAGGCCCACGAAGCCATCCGCCCGACCGATTTTTCGCGCACGCCGGCCTCCGTGAAGCAGTATCTCGATTCCGACCAGTTCCGGCTCTACGACGTGATCTGGAAGCGCGCCATCGCCAGCCAGATGCAGCCGGCCGAGATCGAGCGCACGACAGCCGAGATCGAAGCATCGAACGGCGGCCGCACGGCGACTTTGCGCGCCGTCGGCTCCGTCATCCGCTTCGACGGATTTCTCGCCGCCTATACCGAGCAAAAGGACGAGGATTCCGAGGACGAGGAAGACCGCCGCCTGCCGGAGATCCGTGCCGGCGAGAGCCTCGCCAAGGACAAGATCAACGCTACCCAGCATACGACCGAGCCGCCGCCGCGCTATTCGGAAGCCTCGCTGATCAAGAAGATGGAAGACCTCGGCATCGGCCGGCCTTCCACCTATGCCTCGACGCTGAAGACGCTGGAGGACCGTGAGTACATCACCGTCGACAAGCGCCGGCTGGTGCCCCATTCCAAGGGACGGCTGGTGACGGCGTTCCTCGAGAGCTTCTTCGAGAAATACGTGCAGTACGACTTCACGGCTGCGCTCGAGGAGCAGCTCGACGAGATTTCCGACGGCAAGCTCGCCTGGAAGGATGTCCTGCGCGACTTCTGGAACGACTTTTCCGGCGCCGTTGGCGATATCAAGGAGTTGCGCGTGACCGACGTGCTCGATGCGCTGAATGTGGTGCTTGCGCCGCTCGCCTTCCCGCCTCGAGAAGACGGCTCCAACCCGCGCGTCTGCCCGAAATGCGGCGAGGGTCAGCTGTCGCTGAAGCTTGGCAAGTATGGCGCCTTCGTCGGCTGCTCCAACTATCCTGAATGCTCCTTCACGCGCCAGCTTGGCGAGGAAGGCAATGGCGATGCAGGCGGCGGCGAGTCCGGCGACCGGATCATCGGCAAGGATCCCTATACGGCCGAGGACATCACCCTGCGCAAGGGCCGCTTCGGACCCTATCTGCAGCGTGGCGAGGGCAAGGAAGCCAAGCGCTCCAGCCTGCCGAAGGGCTGGGAGCCCGACAGTATCGACCACGAGAAGGCGCTCGCACTGCTGGCGCTGCCGCGCGATGTCGGCCAGCACCCCGAAACCGGCAAGATGATCTCGGCAGGCCTCGGCCGATACGGCCCCTTCGTGCTGCATGACGGCACCTATGCGAACCTCGATGGCATCGAGGAAGTCTTTTCGATCGGCCTCAACCGTGCCGTTACCGTGATTGCCGACAAGATCGCCAAGGGCCGCGGCGCCCGCGGCACGCCGGCCGCGCTGAAGGATCTCGGCGACCATCCGAACGGCGACGGCAAGGTCACGGTGCGCGACGGCAAGTACGGCCCCTATGTCAACTACGGCAAGGTCAACGCGACGCTGCCGAAGGGCAAGGACCCGATGTCGGTGACGCTTGAGGAGGCCGTCGGCTTCATCGCCGAAAAGGCTGCCAAGAACGGCGGCGGCAAGGCTGCCGCCAAGAAGCCCGCCGCCAAGAAAACTGCCGCGAAGAAGCCTGCCGCCAAGAAGAAGCCGGCGGCGAAGAAAAGCGCGGCGAAGGAAAAGGCGTAAAACACTTTGGCGCGACGCATCTCCGGGAAGAATAAGGCCGCAAGCGTCCGCAAGGCGATTGCCGCAAAGGGCGACTTCAAGCCGACGCGCGAAGACATACTGAAGTTCATCACCGAGAATCCCGATCTTTCCGGCAAGCGCGAGATCGCAAAGGCATTCAGCCTGAAGGGTGACGACCGCGTCTGGCTGAAGGACCTGCTGCGCGACCTGCAGGACGAGGGCCTGCTGACCAAGGAGCGCAAGCGGCTGTCGCGCGCCGGCGCCCTGCCCCATGTCAGCGTCCTCGACATCTATTCGCGCGATCGTGACGGCGGGCTGCTGGCAAGACCAAGCGAATGGAACGACAAGTTCGGCGACGCGCCGGTCGTGTCGCTGAGCGCGCCGCGCGGGAAAGGTCCGGCAGCCGGCGTCGGCGACCGCGTGCTGGCCAAGACATTCGCGACGGATGGCGACGGAGCCATTTCCTACACCGGCAAGGTCATCAAGCTGCTCGCCAAGCGGACCGATGCGACGCTCGGCGTGCTGCGCAAGCTGGACGACGGGTCTTTCCGCATCGAGCCGGTCGAACGGCGCCAGGCTGAACTCGTCGTCGACAGCGATGCGCTGAACAACGCAAAACCCGGCGATCTCGTCGAAGTCGAGCAGGTGTCGGCCGGCAGCTACGGCCTGCCGCGCGGCAAGGTGCTCCAGGTGCTGGGTTCGCTGTCGTCGGAAAAGGCGGTCTCGATGATCGCCATCCACGCGCATGAGATACCGCATATCTTCCCGGCCGAGGTGCTGGCCGAGGCCGAGGCGATCAAGCACGCGACGCTCGCCGGCCGCGAGGATTTCCGCGAGCTGCCGCTGATCACCATCGATCCTGCCGACGCCAAGGACCATGACGACGCCGTCCACGCCGAGCCCGACCCTGACGAAAAGAACCCCGGCGGGGTCATCGCCACGGTGGCGATCGCCGATGTCTCGGCCTATGTGCGGACCGGCACTGCGCTTGACCGCGAGGCGCTGAAGCGCGGCAACTCCGTCTATTTCCCCGACCGCGTCGTGCCGATGCTGCCCGAGCGCATTTCGAACGATCTGTGCTCGCTGAAGGAGAAGGTCGACCGACCGGCACTTGCCGTGCGCATGACCTTCTCGGCCGACGGCAGAAAGATCCGCCACAGCTTCCATCGCATCATGATGCGCTCATGGGCCAAGCTTTCCTATGTTCAGGCCCAGGCCGCCATCGACGGCAAGCCCGACGATGCCACCGGCCCGATCCTCGACACGGTTCTGAAGCCTTTGTGGGACGCCTATGAGGTCTTGAAGCGGGGCCGCGATGCGCGCCAGCCGCTCGAACTCGACCTGCCGGAGCGCAAGATCCTGCTGAAGCCCGACGGGACGGTCGAGCAGGTCGTGGTTCCCGAACGCCTCGATGCTCACAAGCTGATCGAAGAGTTCATGATCCAGGCCAATGTCGCCGCCGCCGAGACGCTGGAGGCCAAGAAGCAGTCGCTGGTCTACCGCGTGCACGACGCGCCCTCGATGGCCAAGCAGGAATCGTTGCGAGAGTTCCTCGCCACGCTCGGCATGTCGCTTTCCCGCGGCGCGGCCATGAAACCGAGTCAATTCAACGGCATACTGGCGCAGGTTCGCGGCGAGGATAATGAGGGCCTGGTGAACGAGGTGGTGCTGCGCTCGCAGAGCCAGGCGATCTATTCGCCGGAAAACCTCGGCCATTTCGGCCTCAACCTCAGGCGTTATGCCCACTTCACCTCGCCGATCCGGCGCTACGCCGACCTCATCGTGCACCGCGCGCTGATCTCCGCGCTCGGGCTCGGCAAGGACGGCATTACAAAGGCTGAAGAAGACCGGCTGGAAGAAATCGGCGAGCTGATCTCGATGACCGAGCGCCGCGCCATGGCGGCCGAGCGAGACACTGTCGACCGTCTCATTGCGGCCTTTCTGGCCGAGCAGGTCGACTCGACTTTCGAGGCGCGCATCTCCGGCGTCACCAAGTCGGGACTATTTGTCCAATTGCCGCAGTACGGTGCGGATGGTTTCATACCTATATCTACCCTGGGCGACGACTATTACCACTTCGACGAGGCAGCGCGCGCGCTGTTCGGCGAACGATCCGGCAAGGGCTTTCAGCTTGCCGACCAAGTCGAGGTGCGCCTGGTCGAAGTTGCGCCGCTTGCCGGCGCGATGCGTTTTGAAATGTTGAGTGAAGCAAAGCCGCTGCCCGGATCGAAGAAATCGTTCCACAAGTCGAAGGGCCGGTCATCATCGCGCTCGCGGGCCTCCCAGCCGCGCGGGCGCAGCAGGAGATAGACATGGAAGCCCAGATTTTCGGTGGCGAACATCACACCGGCCGTCCCGCCCGCGCCCTCTTGAACGCGATGTGGAACGGCTTCCGATCGAAATGTCCGAAGTGCGGCGAGGGAAAACTGTTCTCATCCTTCCTTGGCGTCGTGCCGGCCTGCGCCAATTGCGGCGAAGAAATGCATCATCACCGCGCCGACGACCTGCCGGCCTATCTGGTGATCGCCATTGTCGGCCACGTCGTGCTTGGCGGCTTCATGGCCATCGAGGCCAACAGCACGATGTCGATGTGGCAGCATCTCGCCATCTGGGCGCCGGTCACGGTACTGATGTCGCTTGCCCTCCTCCGGCCGACCAAGGGCGCCATCGTCGGCCTGCAGTGGGCCTATTACATGCATGGCTTTGGCGGCGATGACGACCACCCGGAAACGGTGCCGGACGAGGGCTAGCGCCGCAAGGGTGACTTTCGCCCGAAGGTTCAATAGCCTGTCGGCACAACCCAAATGACGCGATGACAGAATTGGCTCCTCACGACTTTCAGGCAGATATCGATACGGTAAGGCGTATCGATTCCGTGCCGACCATTCTCGACGTCGTTTGCCGCACGACCGGCATGGGATTCGCGGCGATCGCCCGCGTCACAGAAGAACGGTGGGTCGCCTGCAGTGTTCTGGACAATATCAGTTTCGGGCTCGAGCCCGGCGGCGAGTTGAAGGTCGAGACCACGATCTGTAACGAAATCCGAGCGAGCCGCGAGGCGGTCGTCATCGACAGCGTCAATGATGACGAGCTCTATTGCGGCCACCACACGCCCGCCATGTACGGCTTCCAAAGCTACATCTCGATGCCCATCTTCCGGCGGGACGGCAGTTTCTTCGGCACGTTGTGCGCCATCGATCCGCAGCCGGCCAAACTCAAGAATCCCGAAGTCATCGGGATGTTCAGGCTGTTTGCCGAACTGATCGCTTCCCATCTCGATTCGGCCGAGCAACTCGACCGGGCGACGGCAGAGGCCGACCACGAACGCAAACTGAAGGAATTGCGCGAGCAGTTCATGGCGGTGCTGGGGCATGATCTGCGAAACCCGCTTGCCTCGATAGCGTCAGGCGTCAAGCTCCTGAAAAAGTCGCCCGCCCCGCCGCGGCGCGACGAGATCCTGTCCCTGATGGAGGGCAGCATATCACGCATGCATGCCCAGATTGAGGATCTGCTCGACTTCGCCCGGGCCCGCATGGGCGGCGGCATCGAAATTGACCGGGAAACGGCGACGCCGATCGAGCCGATCCTGCACCAGGCGGTGGGCGAGTTGAGAGATACCCATCCACAAAGCGTGATCGAGACCGATTTTGACGCAGGACAGCCGGTCGCGTGCGACCGCCAGCGGCTGGCACGGCTGTTTTCAAACCTCATCGGCAACGCACTCAGTCACGGCGAGCCTGGCACGCCGGTCTACACCGGAGCGCGGACCGAAAACGGGGTATTCCGCTTCTGGGTCGCCAATTCCGGGAATCCCATTCCCGAAGACATGCTTCCCGACCTATTCACGCCCTTCGTGCGCGGCAAGCGAACCGACCGCCAGGGTCTCGGTCTTGGCCTGTTCATCGCCGCCGAGGTCGCCAAGATGCACGATGGCGACCTCGACGTCGTGTCAACGCCTGAAGAGACGCGTTTCACCTTCACCATGCCGGTCCACGTCAACTAGGCCCCACGCCGGGCCTCAGTTGGTCGGCATCATGTGAACTTCGCGCACCGTCGCGCGCGGGTCCTGCTCCAGCGCAAACATCACCGCATTGGCCACGTCCTCGGCCTGCAGCTTGTCGGGCTTGGCCTCGTCGAAGAAGGGCGTATCGACCATACCCGGCGCGATCACCGTGCAGCGGCCGCCCCATTCGCGCATCTCTTCGGCCATGTTGCCGGCATAGCCATGCACGAACCATTTGGTCGCGCCGTAGATCGAGCCGGAAATATGCCGCCTGCCGGCCGCCGAACCGGTAAGGAGAAGATGGCCTTTCGACTTGCGAAGATGCGGCAGACTTACCTTGCTGGTGTAGAGCAGGCCCATGATGTTGAGGTCGACGACACGGCGCCACTCCTCGGGGTCGCCGTCTTCCGTTCCGGGCGATTTGATGCCCATGCCGGCATTGGCGAAGGCGGCATCGAGACCGCCGAATTTCTCCACCGTCTCAGCCACCGCCCTCTCCTGCGCGGCCAGATCGGTGGCGTCACCCGGCAACGCCAGCACCCGGTCGCCCATCTCCTCGACCAGCGCCTCGAGCTTGTCGGCGCTGCGCGCCATCAGGCCGATGTTCCAGCCGGCGGCGAAGGCGGCATGCGCGGTCGCCGCGCCGATGCCCGAAGAGGCACCGGTGATGAAGAGGGTCTTGCTCATGAATGCTCCCTTTCGCCAGTAAAGTAGTCGCGCGGGTCGGAGTGACAAGCCAGCGTTAACCTCCTCCAACCGATTCTACGCTGGACGGGAGGCTGAATGTCGGACCTATCGCCGCAAAGCTGCCTGTGGGGCCGCGGATTGACCAACGCGACCAAGTTCCAAAAATTCTTCTACTGTCGCTCGCCCCACCGCATTGTTATAGATTTCACGGAGACGATTCGAGATGTAAAAAGGACAGTCTGGAATGGAGAATTCAGTGTCTAATAGGGCTTGGGTGGGGACTGACTACGGCGCCCCTACAAATGTCTTCGGAGGCCTGAGAGTGCTCGTTCTGGGCGAAAGCATTCATAGTACGGAGCACGTACCGGGAACGATCCTACCCGACTACAACAACCAACTTATCGGAGAGTACCTTGAGCGGGCACCCGCAGATGGCGCGGATCAACCGCTCCGCTGGCTTAGGACTTTTGATAACATGGCCTGGGCGCTTTCGGGAGATGGTCCCGATGCCTCAAGAACAAGCGAACGCAGAACCTGGCAATCGGTGGCATTCTACAACTACGTCGATTCCATCGTTGGCGATTCGTCACGTAAGAGACCACCTCGATCAGCTTTTAGGAACGCTGCGGGAGGGTTTGAATCTGCTCTTGAGCAGGCAAAGCCTCACCTTGTTGTCTGCTGGGGGTTGGAGCTTTTTGGCTGGGTTATCAATAACCACTTTAAAGAGTACTCGAAACCATGGGACTTTCAAGGCGAGTGGATCGACTTGCCGCGCTCGCGCCCTATCCGCATTGTCCGGATGCAACACCCTTCCACGGCCTTTTCTCCCAAGCATTGGCATGTTGTAATCTCTAACGCTATCCACGATTACATTGAGCGCGTTCAGAACATGGTCCCCCGCCCCGAAGGCTGACCCGACCGGTTCAATCGGGATTGGCATCGAGTTCACTTGGTTCTGCCGTTAGGATATCACAACCCGCGCATCAGGCCGCCGTCGACGCGGATGTTCTGGCCGGTGATGTAGCCGGCGCCCTGCGAGGCCAGGAAAGCCACCGTGGCGGCGATCTCCTCGCTCGTGCCGTAGCGTTTCATCGGAACGCCGTCGCGGCGCTCCTCGGTCGCCGGCAGGCTGTCGATCCAGCCGGGCAGCACGTTGTTCATCCGCACATTGTGGGCCGCATACTCATCGGCAAACAGCTTGGTGTAGGCGGCAAGGCCCGCGCGGAACACGGCCGAGGTCGGGAACATGGCGCTCGGCTCGAACGCCCAGGCCGTCGAGATGTTGATGATCGCGCCGCCCTTTTGCGCTGCCATCACCGGCGCGACCAGCCGTGTCGGCCGGATGACGTTCATCAGATAGACGTCAAGGCCCGTGTGCCACTGCTCGTCGGTGATCGCCAGGATCTTGTCGCGCGGACCGTGGCCGCCGCTGTTGACCAGCACGTCGATGCGTCCCCAACGGACCAGCGTCTGGTCGACCAGGCGCTGCAAATCGTCGTTCGACTGGTTGGAGCCCGTCACGCCTATTCCGCCGAGCTCTTCGGCCAGCGCCTCGCCCTTGCCGGAGGACGACAGAATCGCGACCTTGTATCCATCGGCCGCCAGCCTGCGCGCGCTTGCCGCCCCCATGCCCGAGCCGCCCGCCGTCACGATCGCCGTCTTTTGTTCCGTCATTCCTGTCTCCCGGTTCGTCTCTTTGTGACTTTCTAAGCGCATTGTGGACTTTCGCGTAGTGCCAGCGGCCGGTCGATAGGCTACCTGCAGTCGGCGCGGGTCCGAGGCCCCTTTCGCTTGGTCCTCTCTCTGCTCTAGGGTCGCGTCCATGGAAGGCATGAAGAAATCGGAAGTCGACCGGCTGGAAGCGCACGCGCTGGGCGCCGGCCCTGCCCGGCCGCGCGACGCCGCAACGCTCATCCTGCTCGACCGCCACGGCGGCGAGGTACGGGTGCTGATCGGCCGGCGCCACGCCGGACATGCCTTCATGCCGGGAAAGTTCGTCTTCCCCGGCGGACGAACCGATCCTGCCGACAGCCGCATCCCGGTGGCAACGCCGCTTCACCCGAGCGAGGAGGCCAAGCTCACCGCCGGGGTCGGACGAACCAGCCTGGCGCGTGCCCGCGCCATTGCCATGTCGGCCATTCGCGAAACCTACGAGGAGGCCGGCCTGCTGATCGGCGAGATGGGCGCCTTCGCCACCGCCAACCCCGACTGGCAGGGATTTGCCGAGCACGGTGTCCGCCCGGCGCTCGGCGGGCTGCGCGTGATTGCCCGGGCGATCACGCCACCCGGCCGCGTCAGGCGCTTCGACACGCGCTTCCTCAGCGCCTGGCGCAGCGCGGTCGCGGTAGAACTGCCCGCCGGCGGCCCGACCAACGAGCTCGAGGAACTGATTTGGCTCCCGATCGCGGACGCGAAGCAGGCCGACGTTCCGGCCATCACGAAGACCATACTGGGCGAATTGGAACAGCTGCTTGTCGACGATCCGACGCTCGCGCCGGGTGGGCCGACGCCGTTCTACCGCATGATCGGCAAGCGCTTCGTGCGAGAAATTCTCTAGCGCCGGGACCGCCCGCCTACTGGCTGGCGGCAATCTCGCGCACTTCGAAGCGCGACAGGCTGATGTCGCTCTTGGCGGAGCCGTTCTGGGCGGCCGCCATTTCGAAGCCGACCAGCGAGCCGCCCTCCGGCGCCAGAGCCTCGAATTCGGCAACTGTCTGGTCGTCGAGCTTGAAGGTGACCTGGTTGCCCTTCACCACCGCCGAAAGCTCGAATTTCTGGCCACTGTCGATCTTCTTGCCGCCCGGCAGCTTGGACCAGGCCACCGGCGTCAGCCAGCGGTTGTCCTGAAGCCGCTGCACCGAATAGATGCCGACCAGGGGGGCGACTTCGAACGTGTAGTAGTTGGCCAGATCCGAGCCCCAGACGACCAGACCGACATAGGGCTGGGTCTCGCATTTTTCGGCATCGGTGCACTGGTATTCCACGGTGAAGGAAGCGCAGGCGACGGCATTGTCGAAAAAGCCCCACTGGCTGAGCGCCCGTTTCACGCCGCCCGGCGCATAGGACACCGACAATCCGTTCGAATCGATCTTTTCGGACTTTTCGTCCAGCGATACGCCCCACGCCGGGTTCAGCTTGGTGAAGCTGTCGTCCATCAGCACCCGGCCGCCCTCGCAGGCATGACCGATCGCCGGAATTGCCAGTAGCGCGGCCATCAGTGCCGTGGTCCCAAGAATCGTCTTCACCATGCTTCTCCCCATGTTCGACGGTACGCCGCCATTTCCATGTCGAACCTGCCAAGAGCGCGCCGACAACGCAATACGCTTCATCGGGTCTTTGCGGCTGCGATGATCAATCGCGGCGCTACGCGATTGACAGAAGGTTGAATTTGGGCGACCCGCTGCCATCCGTTTCTCGGTGCCGATACCGAATCGGGGATGTCACGCGCCTGCCAGTCGTGAAAGAGCATGAAGACCGAGCCAATCCCCACCACCGAAACGCTGCGATGGCTGCCGATCTGCGCGGCGATCGCGTCGATCAGCGTCGTCGGTATCGCCATCGGCCTCGGCACGCCGCTGCTCAGCATCATCCTGGAGACGCGCGGCTACTCCGCGTCGATGATCGGCCTCAACACCGCGGTTGCCGGCATATCGACGATCGCCGCCGCACCGCTTGCGACGCCGCTTGCGACACGCTTCGGCGTCGTCTGGACGATGCTCGCCATGATCGTCATCGGCGCGTTCTCGGTGCTCAGCTTCTATTTCGCCAGCAGCTTCTGGATGTGGTTTCCGCTGCGCGCCATCCTGCATATCGCGCTTACCGTGCTTTTCATCCTGTCGGAATTCTGGATCAGCACCTCCGCGCCGCCCAACAAGCGCGGCTTCGTCCTGGGCATCTATGCCACCGTCCTGTCGCTCGGCTTCGCCGGTGGGCCGTGGCTGTTCGCGCAGATCGGGAGCCAGGGCTTCCTGCCCTTCGGCGTCACCTTTGTCCTGGTCATCATTGCCGCCATTCCGGTTCTGGCAGCCTGGCGCGAAAGTCCGGATATCCGTCCCCGGGACACCCAATCCCCGGGTTTCATCCGCTTCATATGGCTGGTGCCCACTGCGACTGCCGCGGTTCTCGTGTTCGGCGCCGTCGAGACAGGCGGTTTCGCGCTGTTTCCGGTCTATGGCGCGAGAATCGGCTATTCGGAGGCCGATGCCGCGCTGCTGCTCAGCATGATCGGCCTTGGCAATGTTCTCTTGCAGATACCGCTCGGCATGCTCAGCGACCGCATCAGCGATCGGCGCCATCTGCTTTTGTCCTGCGCCGGCGTCGGCCTGCTCGGCACCCTGCTGATGCCTTACCTCTACTTCGACTGGCATCTGATGGCGGCGTTGCTGTTTGTCTGGGGCGGCGTGGTGGCCGCGCTCTACACGGTCGGGCTTGCGCATCTCGGGTCCCGGCTGTCGGGCCACGATCTGGCATCCGCCAATGCCGCCTTCGTGCTCTGCTACGGCCTGGGCATGGTGCTCGGGCCTCAGGCCATCGGCATCGCCATGGACGTGTTCGGCGCCAATGGCTTCAGCTGGGCCCTGGCGCTGTTCTTCGGGCTCTACATGGCCGTGACGCTGTCGCGTCTTGTCGAGCGGCGCGGCTAGCCTTCAGAGATGCGCTAGTGCAGGCCGAGGAACTGCCGCAGTTCGACGGTTTTTGGGGCGGCGAACACGTCCTCGGGCCGGCCGATCTCATGCACGCGTCCCTGGTGCATGAAGACGACGCGAGAACAGACGTCGCGGGCAAACTTCATTTCATGCGTGACCATCAGAAGCGTCATCCCCTCGGCCGCCAGTTCGCGGACAACCGCGAGAACCTCGGCGACCAGTTCCGGATCGAGCGCCGAGGTTATCTCGTCGCATAAGAGCGCCATGGGCGACATGGCGAGCGCCCGGGCAATCGCCACCCGCTGCTGCTGGCCGCCCGACAGTTCCTCCGGATAGGCGTCGAACTTCTGGCTCAGGCCGACACGGTCGAGCATCTTTCGCGCGACCGCCTCGGCTTCGTCCTTCGGCGTCTTCTTGACCACCATCTGAGACAGCATGACATTCCTGCCGGCAGTCAGGTGGGGAAACAGGTTGAACTGCTGAAAGATCATGCCGACCTTGAGCCGCAACGCCTTCAGATGAATCTCGTCGGGCAGCAGCTGCGCGCCGGCGACGGAGATCGACCCGTCGTCGATCGTCTCCAGACCATTGATGCAGCGCAGCAGCGTCGACTTTCCCGAGCCGGATTTTCCAATGATGGCGATGACCTCGCCGGGCTGAACATCGATCGAGATGCCCTTCAGGACCTCGTTCGAGCCGAACCGCTTCTTCACCTCAGTGATCGCGATGAGCGACATTGAGCTTCCTTTCGAGAATCTGGCTCGACTTGGATAGCGGCCAGCAGAGCGCGAAATAGATCAGCGCCACCAGCCCATAGACGGTGAAGGGCAGGAAGGTCGCATTGGTGACCACCGAACCTGCCTTGGACAGTTCGACGAAGCCGATGATCGAGGTCAGCGCGGTGCCCTTCACGACCTGGACCGAAAAGCCGACGGTCGGGGGAATCGCAATCTTGAGAGCCTGGGGGAGGATAACGTAGCGCATCTGCTGCAGGCGCCCCATGCCGAGCGAGGCCGACGCTTCCCACTGGCCCCTGGCAATGGACTCGACGCAGCCGCGCCAGATTTCGGCGAGAAAGGCCGCGGTCCACAATATCAGGGCAGTGCCGGCGGCGAGCCATGCCGGCACGTCAATGCCAACAAGGCCCAGCCCGAAGAAGGCCAGAAACAGCTGCATGAGAAGCGGCGTGCCCTGGAACAGCTCGATATAGCCGACCGCCAGCATGCGGGCAAAGCGGCGCTTGCCGATCCTGGCGAACAGGAGCAGCAGCCCGACGAGGCCGCCACCGACGAAGGAGACGAGCGACAGGAGGATGGTCCAGCGGGTCGCCAGCAGCAGATTGCGCAGGATGTCCCAGAGGGTGAATTCGACCATCAGGCCTTCCTGCCCGGGAACAGCACCCATCCGATGCCCGACAGGATCTGCCTCATGGCAATGGCAAGCACGAGATAGACCAGCGTCGAAACGATGTAGGTTTCGAATGCCCGGAAGTTGCGGGACTGGATGAAATTGGCGGCAAAGGTCAGGTCTTCGACGGCGATCTGCGAGACGACCGCCGAACCGAGCATCACGATGACGATCTGCGACGACAGGGCCGGCCAGATGCGGCGCATGGCCGGCAACAGCACGACGTGCCGGAACGTCTCGAAGGGCGTCATCGCCAGGCTGGCGCCGGCTTCGAACTGTCCGCGCGGCGTCGCCTGGATCCCGGCGCGGATGATTTCGCAGCTATAGGCCCCAAGGTTCACGACCATGGCGAGGTTGGCAACCGTCAGTTCGCTCATCTGGACGCCCAGCGAGGGGAGCCCGAAGAAGATGAAGAACAGCTGGATCATGAAGGGCGTGTTGCGGATCAGCTCGACATAGGCTGCAACCACCGGCTTCAGCCAGTTGGGCCCGAGTGCGCGCGCCCAGGCGCAGGCGGTGCCGAGCGCCACGCCCAGCACCGCCCCGACGAGGGTGAGTTCCAGGGTGATGCCGATGCCCTTCGCCAGCACCGGCCAATACTGGATGATCCACGCAAAGCTGAACTGGTAGGTCATGACGCCAGCTTGGGCAGCGACACGTGCAAGGGATCAGATGTCGGCTGGCAGATCGAGCTTCAGCCACTTCTGCGAAATGGCGTTCAGGCTGCCATCCGACTTGGCCTCCGCGATGATCGCATTGATCTTTTCCATCAGCGCCGGCTCGTCCTTGTTCATGCCGATGTAGCAAGGCGAGTTCTTGATCAGGAAC
Organism: uncultured Rhizobiaceae bacterium; assembly: GCA_947259295.1. Taxonomy (GTDB): domain Bacteria; phylum Pseudomonadota; class Alphaproteobacteria; order Rhizobiales; family Rhizobiaceae; genus CAMYMG01. The sequence goes on along the minus strand of CAMYMG010000013.1, from coordinate 147,194 downwards.
TTGAGTTCGGGACGCTTGGGCGGATCTCTCTCGAGGATCGCCGCAGCCACGACATTGCCCGTCGCGACGACGTCGACCTGGCCGGAAAGAAAGGCGGAGATGGTGCCGTTGTTGTCCTCGTAACGCTTGATCGTCGCGTCGGTCGGGGCAATCTTGGTCAGTTCGAGGTCCTCGATCGCCCCGCGCGTGACCCCGATCGTCTTGCCCGCGAGATCCTCGGCCTTGCCGACCTCGACGTCGTCGGGCGCGAAGACGCCGTTAAAGAACGGTGCGTAGGCGTTCGAGAAGTCGATGACGGCTTCGCGCTCCGCATTCTTGCCGAGGCTGGAAATAACGAGATCGACCTTGTTGGTCTGCAGATAGGGAATGCGGTTTGCGCTGGTAACGGGCACGATCTCGACCTCCACGCCGAGTTTCTCGCCAATCAGCATGGCCATGTCGATGTCGTAGCCGCTCGGCGTCATGTCGGTGCCGACGCTACCGAAGGGCGGGAAATCCTGGGGCACGGCGACGCGGATGGTGCCGCGCGAGGTTATGTCCTCCAGAGTGTCCGCGGCTGCGGCGCCTGCGAAGATCGGGGCGGCGAGCATGGTTGCAAGGCCCAGTGCGGCAACGAATGTCCGGCGTCTCATTTTCTCGGTCCCCTTTGTTGAAAGTCAGCATGAGCGAAGCAAGCCTATGCCAAGGAGGAGGCGCCGGACGGGTTGCATGGGTTCAAAGCACGTAGCGGTTGCGCTGGGCCGGACCGGTATGGACGGCAGGGCGATCCGCGCCTAGATTTGCGGCACGTCTGCCCGCGATTTGAGCCGGATGCCCCTCCGCCCGACCGTGGGACGGCCTGCCGTGCGTTCGTGCGAATGCCGGCGCTTGACTTTCGGGCGATGTTCTTTATGTGTCGCGGCAAGTTTTCCGCGTCCGGGTTCTTCCCGCGTCCAAGCGGCATGAACACCAGACAATTCAACGGATCAGAAAATGGCCAAGGCTGCAAAACTCAAGATCAAGCTTCTCTCGACGGCCGACACCGGCTTCTTCTACGTGACGAGCAAGAACAGCCGCACGAAGACCGAGAAAATGTCGTTCCGCAAATACGACCCGGTCGCCAAGAAGCACGTCGAGTTCAAGGAAACCAAGATCAAGTAGATCCGGTTTTCTACCGCACGACTCTGACGCCGCCTTCGGGCGGCGTTTTTCGTTTGTGCGGCAGGCTGCTGACGAAATCGGAGATGGATTGTTGCGGCGACCGGGTCTGGCGCAACGGGAGTGCCCGCGGCAGCTACTGAAACAGCAAACTCTTGGAAAAAAGGGGCCGGTCGGCGGTCTGACAGCGGTACGAGGAGGCCACTATGTGCCAGTGCCGACCGGCCACCCCACGGACCCAGGAGATGCGGCGGACCTGAGCATCATGGGGTATCGGAAAGGCGGTCGGCTTCGTCCTCTTGCCGCTGCCGTCTTCAATTCACATTTGCGCAACAGGCCTTGAAGATCAACAGTTTCTTAACCAAGCCTCGCGAATCGCTTGGATTAAGGTAAATTTCCGAAAGTTCGAACTTGACCCTCAGGCGGCCTTGGCAACGACTCGGTTGCGGCCACCGTTCTTCGCCTCGTAAAGCGCGAGGTCGGCACGCTTCATCAGGTCGGGCACGGCATCCGGTCCACGCTTCAGCGAAGAGACGCCGACGCTCACCGTCACGCCTATGGTCTTGCCGTTCACGACGAAGGGCGTGTCGGCGATTTCGGCGCGCACGCGTTCGGCGACGCGCTCGGCGATTGCGGCCTCGGTATCGGGCATGACGACCACGAATTCCTCGCCCCCGAACCGGCACGCAAGGTCGATGCCGCGGACATTCTTGCGCAGGCGCCTGGCAAACTCGCGCAGGATGCCATCGCCCACATCATGGCCGTATGTGTCGTTGACCTCCTTGAAGCGGTCGAGGTCGGTGATCATCAGGGATAGCGGACGGCGCCGCGCGACGGCCCGGTCGAACAGCGTCTGCAGATGGCTGTCGAGGTAGCGGCGGTTGTGCAGACCCGTCAGGCCGTCGGTCACTGCCATCTCGATGGTCTGCGTGACGCTTGCCCGCAGATGGTCGTTGTAGCGCTTGCGCCGGACCTGCGTGCGCAGCCTTGCCGTCAGTTCCTGCTGGTCGATCGGCCGGATGAGGAAATCATTGATGCCGAGTTCCAGTCCCCGGATGATGCGGTCGTCTTCACCCTCGTCAGCGAGCAGCATGATGGGCAGGAAGCGGGTGCGGTCCATGGAGCGCAGCTGCGAGCAGAGCCGCAGCGGATCGAATTCGGCGAAGGCGGTCGACACGATGACGCATTCATAGGCTTCTTCCGCCGCCTGGAAGAACCCGGAATGGGGATCGCTCGCCACGTCGACATGCGCCGTATGGCGCAGCAGCTTCCTGATCCGGGTGCTCGAACTCGGGCGCTCGTCGATCAGCAGCACCCTCGGGATGCCCTGCCCCTCCGGCGCCTTGCTCGACAGCAATTCCTCAATGCCGATATTGCGCGTCGTCGACGCGCGCAGCCGCAATTCGTCGGTCAGCATCTTCAGCCGCACCAGGCTTCGAACCCGCGTCATCAGTTGAAGATCGTTGACCGGCTTGGTCAGGAAATCATCGGCGCCGGCCTCAAGGCCGCGGATCCTGTCGGACACCTGATCGAGGGCGGTGATCATGACCACCGGGATATGCGATGTCGACGGATCGGCCTTCAGCCGCCGGCAGACCTCGAAACCGTCCATGTCGGGCATCATCACGTCGAGGAGAACGACGTCGACCTTGCCGTTCTCGCAGGTTTCCAGCGCTTCGGGACCGCTGGTGGCGGTCAGAACCTCGAAATACTCGGCAAGCAGCCTGGCCTCGAGCAGCTTAACGTTGGCCGGAATATCGTCGACGACGAGTATGCGCGCAGTCATGGCTTGTTCAAACTCCGAAAAGCATGGCAGCGGCGCGCATCAGGCATCGCCGAGGTATGATTTGATGGTCTCGATGAAGCGCGGCACCGAAATCGGCTTGGAGATATAGGCCTCGCAGCCGCCCTGGCGGATGCGCTCCTCGTCGCCCTTCATGGCGAATGCGGTGACCGCAATCACCGGGATCGTGTGCAGGTCGTCATCTTCCTTCAGCCATTTGGTGACTTCCAGGCCGGAGACCTCCGGCAGCTGGATGTCCATCAGGATGAGGTCGGGCCGGTGCAGACGCGCCAGATCCAAGGCCTCGAGACCATTGCGCGTGCGAACGGTCTCGTAGCCGCTCGCTTCGATGAGGTCGCGGAAGAGCTTCATGTTCAGCTCGTTGTCCTCGACGATCATTACTTTTTTCGGCATCGATCTTTTTGCTCCAGCCGCTGGCTTGACCAGCCGGCATCGCCGCGGGTCTCTCGCAGAGACACCAAACCCAGTCGTGACGATACGGCAAGATGATTGACGAAACGCAAACCCGCGCAAGCGTCTGCCGTTCAATCGACAGAACCGCGCCGTTTCTTCGGCACCGTTGTCCCGCTTGCCGTGTCCCGTGGATAACGATAGTCCCGCACAACGCGTTTTCCAACGGCAGGACCGGTCACTTTGATGGCAGACAAAACCCAACAAGCCGCGGACGCGGAAGCGCTGGCGATCGCAGCCCTCGCCTTCGTCGCCTCCGACCCGGAACTCCTGCCTCGCTTCCTCGCCATTACCGGGCTGGAAGCCCAATCGATCCGGCAGGCGGCGGGCGAGCCGGAGTTTCTCGCAGGCGTGCTCAACTTCATCCTCGCGCATGAGCCGACACTGCTGAAATTCTGCGAGGAATCGGGCTTCGAGCCGGCCAGGGTGGCGGCCGCCATCCGCTTCCTGCCGCTCGGCGACGACGGATATCAGTCGTCCATATGAGCGACGATCCCGAGACCGCCAGGCAGATCGCCGAATTGTCTCATGACGCAAGGCCGCTTCTCGTGCTCGACGTCGACGAGGTGGTGCTGGACTTCGTCGACCCGTTCAGCCGCTTCCTGAACAGCCAGGGATTCGAGCTTCTCACCGACAGTTTCCGCATCCACGGTAACATCGTCGCGCTGGAAAGCCGGGAGGCGGTGTCGTCCGAAGCCGTATCGGCGCTGATGACCGGGTTCTTCGACGTTCACGACGCCTGGCAGACGGTGGCCTCCGACGCGGTCGCCACGCTCGATTCGTTGGCACCCCGGGCCGAGATTGTTCTCCTGACCGCCATGCCGCACCGTCATCGCGCGGTTCGACGGGGCCTGCTTGACCGCCTCTCCCTGCCCTACCCGCTGGTCTCCACGGAAGCCGCCAAGGGGCCGGCCGTCCGCCGCATTCGGGGCAGCACTCCGCGGCCCGTCGCCTTCATCGACGACATCCCGCGCAATCTGGAATCGGTCGCCGCCTCGGTGCCCGACGCGAAACTGTTTCACATGATGAGCCACGCGGGGTTTCGGGCGCTGCTGCCGCCGCTTCCGACCGGCGTAGTGGCACTAGAAAACTGGAGGGACGCCGGGCCGAGGATCGCTGCCGCACTCGGACTGTCTCAAAATTCGTAGCGCATCAGCGGCCGCCCCGCCTTGCGCTCCACGAGCCGGGTGAATCCGGCCTTCTCGAAGACCCGCGTCGAACCTACGAAAAGTCCGATCGACCGCGCGCTCTTCGACTGATCCATCGGACAGGCCTCGAGCCATCGCGCGCCGTTCCGACGCGCGAACTCGATCCCTTCGCCGACAAGCCTGTGGGTCAGCCCGTTGCCACGCGCCCGGGTGCGCAGGAAAAAGCAGGATATGGCCCAGACGGCCGGGTCCTGTGCATGGGCGGGGTCGACCGGTGCCGAACCCCTGCCCGCATTGTTGAACTCGGGGATATCGGCGCGCGGGCCGATCTGCATCCAACCGACCGCCTCGCCTTTGTCGAACGCGAGCAGGCCGGGCGGCGGACCGGCCATGATGCGCGCGCGAATATGTTCCTTGTTGCGCTCGCGGTCGTTGTCGCGGCGTGCAGCAGGCGGCAGCCGGAAATGCGTGCACCAGCAGCCATAGCAGGCGCCCTGCTTGCCGAAGAGATCCTCGAAGGCCGGCCACAGATCCGGCGTCAGTGGAGAAATGTCAACAAGCATGACAGCCTCCCGTCGCCCACCTTGTTAGCGGGGACGTGCTGGAATAAGATTTGCTATGTTCTCTTTATGTTCGCAGTGATGGGCTTTTCTGTCAACAATCCGGAGCACGGTTTCTGCCGTGACTGCCTGATGCTGCAGGCGCGGCTCGCGACGCGCTGCGAGCGCTGCGGCAGCCCGCGCCTGGCGCGCCACCCGGAGCTTTACCGCCTGCACCTCGCCCATATCGACTGCGACGCGTTCTACGCGGCCGTGGAGAAGCGCGACAACCCGGCGCTGAAGGACAAGCCGGTCATCATCGGCGGCGGCAAGCGTGGGGTGGTTTCCACCGCTTGCTACATCGCCCGCATCCACGGCGTGCGTTCGGCCATGCCGATGTTCAAGGCGCTGGAAGCATGTCCGGAGGCGATCGTGGTGCGGCCCGACATGGAGAAGTATGTGCGGGTCGGCCGCGAGGTCCGGGCCATGATGCAGGCTCTGACGCCGCTGGTGGAACCGATCTCCATCGACGAGGCCTTTCTCGACCTGTCGGGCACGGAGCGGCTGCACGCCATGCCGCCGGCCATGGTGCTGGCCAAATTCGCCCGCGACGTCGAAAATGAAATCGGCATCACCGTGTCGGCCGGCCTGTCCTACTGCAAGTTCCTGGCCAAGGTCGCTTCCGACTTCCGCAAGCCGCGCGGCCTTTCGGTGATCGGCGAAGCCGAGGCGCTCGGCTTCCTGGCCGGACAGCCGGTGACCATGATCTGGGGCGTCGGCAAGGCCTTCGCGGCAACGCTGCAGCGCGACGGCATCAGCACGATCGGGCAGTTGCAGAAGCTGGAGCGCGCCGAACTCATGCGCGCCTATGGCGTGATGGGCGACCGGCTCTACCATCTGTCGCGCGGCCAGGATGAGAGACGCGTTCAGCCCGAGCACGACGCCAAGAGTGTGTCGGCCGAGACCACCTTCGACGTCGATCTCGCATCGCCAGCCGATCTGATCCCAGTGCTGCGGGCGCTGTCGGAAAAGGTATCGGCCAGGCTGAAGAAGGCAGAAATCGCCGGCCGGACCGTGGTGCTGAAGCTGAAGACCCAGGATTTCCGGATTCGCACCCGAAACCGGCGTCTCGAAGACCCGACGCGGCTTGCGGACCGGATCTTCCAGACGGGCCTTCACCTCTTGGCGAAAGAGACCGACGGCACAAAATACCGTCTCATCGGGATCGGCGTGAGCGACCTGTCGGACCCCGACAAGGCCGATCCGCCGGACCTCGTCGACCTGCCCTCGCGCAAGCGGGCTCTGGCTGAGAGTGCGATCGACAGCCTGCGCGAAAAGTTCGGCAAGACGGCGGTCGAAACGGGCTACACGTTCGGAAAGGGCCGCAACGCCCACCCGCCCGACGACCTGGAAAGCTGATCGGGCCGGGCAGCGTGCGAGGTCAGATGCGGCTGAGGTTGATCTGGCTGGTCACGACGCTCTTGCCGGACTTCGGATCGACATCGACGGTCGTCAGCCTCATGCCGTTTTCGCCGACCTTGGTGACCGTCATCACGGCATCGCGGTCGCCGTTGACTTCCTTGGCCCAGCGAATGCCGAGATTGATGTCGTTGCCCTTGCGGCTGCCGTTCAATCCGGCGGTGCCGGTCCCGGCGCCGATGTAGGAACCGGCATATCTGGCGCCGTTCGACTTGAGGTCGGCCCGGATCGCCTTGGAGAACACCACCAGCCCGCGACACTTTCCGGCGAGCGACAGGGAACTGTCGGTGGTGTCCGAATCAAAGTTGCAGCTGACGTTCACCGGGGACGAGTTGGTGCGGACCTTGACGGTGCCGTTGCCGGCCCAATTGCCGTCGAGCGAACGGAGGAATTCGGCTTCCCCGGCATGCACGGCCGAAGCCGAAAGTCCCATCGCGCCGGCGAGAAGTGCTTGTCTGACTATGGTCGAAATCATGTGATTGAGCCTCGATCTTGTTGATTGAGCGCGGCATTCATGCGGCGCCTGCTTGCAGGGGATACGGAGCCGAGCCGTAACCAGTTGCCGTTGCGCGACAATTCGCCACAGCGGGTACCGCGCCAAGGATGCACAGGCGGTGCGCGCCGCTGGCCCAGCCGAATGACCCAGCTAGGCGTTGCTTCTGCACGCTGCGATTGCGACAGAGCGGCATGGGCCCTTCGCAACTGAACCTCAAAGCCACACTCTGGATGCTGGGATCGATCACCTCGTTCCTGATCATGGCCGTGGCCGGCCGTGCCACGACGGACGTTCTCGACGTCTTCCAGGTGATGGAGATGCGCTCGATCATCGGCTTCTTCATCCTGCTGCCGCTGGTCCACATGGAGGGCGGCTTCAAGGCAATGCGCAGCCAGCGGCCGCTGCAGCATATCGGCCGCAACGTGGTTCACTATGCCGGCCAGTTCGCCTGGCTCTACGCGCTGACGCTCATCCCCCTCGCAGAACTGATCTCGATCGAGTTCACGACGCCGATATGGACGGCCATCCTGGCGGTCATCTTTCTCGGCGAACGGCTGAACCGCTGGAAGATTGCCGCCATCGTGCTCGGGGTGATCGGTGTCGCGGTGATCGTGCGGCCGGGCGTCGAACGGATCGATCCCGGCCATCTGATCATGCTTGCCGGCGCCGTCGCCTTCGGCATCTCGGTGGTCATGGTGAAGTCGCTGACACGGACCGAAAGCGTTGTGCGCATTATCTTCTGGATGCTGATCATCCAGTCGATCATCGGGCTCGTGCCGGCCATCGAGACATGGAGGAACCCGCCGGTCGAGCTGTGGCCGTGGATCGTGCTGATCTCATTCACCGGCATGTCGTCGCATTTCTGCATGGCGCGGGCGCTGAGCTACGCCGACGCGACAGCCATCATGCCGCTCGATTTCCTGCGCGTGCCGTTGTCGGCGCTGATCGGCTGGCTGCTCTACAGCGAAGGTATCGATATTTTCACGGCGATCGGAGCGGCGCTGATCCTCTTCGGCAACCTGCTCAACCTGCAGCGCCGGCCGCCCAAGCCCGCGGAAGTCGCGGCGTCCTGACGGGGCAAACCGCCCGGCACGTCAGACCAGTTCCACCTCGACGACGCCGGGCACGGCGCGCATGGCCGACGCGATCTGGGGCGATATGCGGTAGCGGTCCGGCAGGCCGACCTCCACTTCGCCCTGCGCGCCGTCCTTGATGACGACAAAGCTGACCTGGCCCTCGCCCTTGACCGACAACTGCCCGGCAAGGGTGCCGACGGGGCTGGCATCACGCAGATAGATGCGCAGCGACTTCTGCACCTGGCTCGCCATTTCCTCCAGCGACTGCACCGTCTGGATGCGCATGTTGATGCCTTCGGGGCGATCTTCCGCCTGGACGGTGATGACCAGCGACCTGCCCGGCTCGAGAAATTCGCGGTACTGGGCGAGCCCTTCGGAAAACAGCACCGCCTCGAACTGGCCGGTCTCGTCGGAAAACATCACGACGCCCATCTTGTTGCCGGTGCGCGTCTTGCGCTCCTGCCTGGAGGTGACCGTCCCGGCCAGCCGCCCGGCCGTTGCGCCCTGCTTCACGGCGGCGGAGAACTCGGTCCAGGTCTGAACCCGCATCTTCCTGAGCGCCGACTTGTACTCGTCGAGCGGGTGGGCGGAGAGGTAGAAGCCGACAACCTGGAACTCGCGGTGCAGTTTTTCCGCCGGCAGCCAGGGCTCTGCGGCGGGCAGCTTGAGTGCCTGCGACTGGTCGCCGAGCGAAGCGCCGAAAATGTCGGTCTGGCCGGAGCTCGCGTTCTGCTGGGCAAGGGCAGCCAACCCCATCATACGCTCGACGCCAGCCATCATCGAGGCGCGGTCGTGGCCGAAGCAGTCGAGCGCGCCGGCCATGATCAGGCTTTCGAAGACGCGCTTGCCGACGATGCGCGGGTCGATGCGCTCGCAGAAGTCGGCGAGGCTCTTGAAGGTGCCGTCCTTGCGTTTCTCGACGATGTGCTCGACGGCGGCGTCGCCGACGCCCTTGAGGGCGGCCAGCGAATAGAAGATGCGCCCCTCGCCGACCTCGAAGTCACGGAAACTCGTCTGCACCGACGGCGCCACGACCTCGATGCCGAGCCGCATCGCATCCTGGCGGAAATCGGCGAGCTTGTCGGTGTTGCCCATGTCGAGCGTCATCGAGGCTGCGAGGAATTCCACCGGATGATGCGCCTTGAGATAGGCCGTCTGGTAGGAGACCACCGCATAGGCGGCAGCATGCGATTTGTTGAAGCCGTAGTCGGCGAACTTGGCCAGCAGGTCGAAGATGAAGTCGGCCTGCGGCTTCGACACGCCGCGCTCGACGGCGCCGGCGACGAAGATGCCGCGCTGCTGCTCCATCTCGGCGCGGATCTTCTTGCCCATGGCGCGGCGCAGCAGGTCGGCCTGGCCGAGCGTGTAGCCGGCAAGCTCCTGGGCGATCTGCATCACCTGCTCCTGGTAGACGATGACGCCCTGCGTCTCGGCCAGGAGGTGGTCGATCTTCGGGTGGATGGAGGCGATTTCCTCCTCGTTGTGCTTGCGCGCATTGTAGGTCGGGATGTTCTCCATCGGGCCCGGCCGGTAGAGAGCGACCAGCGCGATGATGTCCTCGATGCAGTCGGGCCGCATGCCGACCAGCGCCTTGCGCATGCCGGCACTTTCCACCTGGAAGATGCCGACGACCTCGCCGCGCGACAGCATGCCGTAGGTATCGGCATCGTCGAGCGGTATCTTGGAAAGATCGATCTCGATGCCGCGACGCGCGATCAGGCGCACGGCGCGCTCGAGCACGGTCAGCGTCTTCAGGCCGAGGAAGTCGAACTTCACCAGTCCGGCCTGCTCGACATATTTCATGTTGAACTGGGTGACCGGCATGTCAGAGCGCGGGTCGCGGTACATCGGCACCAGTTCCGACAGCGGCCGGTCACCTATGACGATGCCGGCAGCGTGCGTCGAGGCATGGCGGTAGAGGCCCTCGAGCTTCTGCGCCATGTCGAGCAGCGTCTGGACGATCGGCTCGCGCTCGGCCTCTTCGGCGAAGCGCGGCTCGGTCTCGATCGCCTGGCCGAGCGTGACGGGATTGGCCGGGTTCGCCGGCACCATCTTGCAGAGCCGGTCGACCTGGCCGTAGGGCATCTGCAGCACTCGGCCGACGTCGCGCAGCACGGCGCGCGCCTGCAGCGTTCCGAAGGTGATGATCTGGCCGACCTGGTCGCGGCCGTATTTCTCCTGCACGTAGCGGATCACCTCCTCGCGGCGGTCCTGGCAGAAGTCGATGTCGAAGTCGGGCATCGAGACGCGGTCGGGGTTGAGGAAGCGCTCGAACAGCAGCGAGAAGCGCAGCGGGTCGATGTCGGTGATGGTGGTTGCATAGGCGACGAGCGAGCCGGCGCCCGAACCGCGGCCCGGGCCGACGGGAATGCCCTTCGACTTCGCCCATTTGATGAAGTCGGCAACGATCAGGAAGTAGCCGGGATACTTCATCCGCTCGATGATGCCGAGCTCGAAATCGAGGCGCTCGCGATACTGCTCGGGCGTGAAGCCCGGGGCGGTGCCGAATGTCGACAGGCGGTACTCCAGTCCGGCATGGGCCTGGCGCGCAAGTTCCTGCGCCTCGGCGCGGACGGCATCGTCCTCGTTGTCGACGTCGCCGCCGGCGAAGCGCGGCAGGATCGGATTGCGGTTCTTCGGATAGTAGCTGCAGCGCATGGCGACTTCGACCGTATTGTCGATAGCCTCCGGCAGGTCGGCGAAGAGCTCGGCCATCTCGGCCTGGCTCTTGAGGAAATTATCGGGCGACAGGCGCCTGCGATCATCCGCCGCCACGACTGAGCTCTCGGCAATGGCGATCAGCGCGTCGTGTGCCTCATAGTCGTCGCGCGCGGGGAAGAAGCCCTCATTGGTGGCGACAAGCGGCAGTTCGTGCTGGTAGGCGAGGTCGATGGTCTTGGCCTCGACGACGCGGTCATAGCCGGCGACGCGCTCGATTTCGACATAGAGGCGGTCGCCGAACATGTGCTTGAGCGTCTGCAGGCGCGTTTCGGCGAGATCCGCGTGGCCGGCCTTGATGGCCGACCCGATCGGGCCGCGCGGACCGCCGGTCAAGCAGATGAGGCCGTCCTGTTGCTGCGCCAGCCAGGCCAGCGTCACATGGATGTTCTCGCCGGGCGTGTTTTCCAGATAGGCGCGGCTGACCAGCCGGACGAGATTGGCGTAGCCACTCTCGTTGGCCGCGATCAGCACCAGCGGGTAGCGCTCGACCTCCTGGCGCTTCTGGTAGCTGCGGTTGGACTCGCCATTATCGTCGCCGAAGGCGACATCGAGCTGGCAGCCGATGATCGGCTGGATGCCTTCCTTGGTCGCCTTCTGTGCGAATTCGAGCGCACCAAAGAGGTTGTTGGTGTCGGTGACGGCGATGGCGGGCGCGCAATCCTTGACGGCATGGGCAACGATTTTGGCAAGAGGCAGCGCGCCCTCGAGCAGCGAATAGGCGGAATGGACGCGCAGATGCACGAAGGGCCGCGCCGGCACCACGGGCATGGCGGCCTTGATCATCGCCTCCCGCAGGAGTGGATCGCGCGTCGGCCTGTCACTTGCCATGGTTCAAGTCGGTCTTTCGGATTTTCTGCGATCCGGCAAAGCTATCCGATTCCGCACGCCTGCCGAAGGGCGAAAATCTGTCGTCCGCAGGAAACGGCCGGCCATGTCAGCCGCGGTCGAGCGCCGTGCCGATCAGGCCCGGCAGGTCGGCCGGGTTCTCCGCGATATGATCCGCGCCGGCATCGAGGAGTTCCTCGTGGTCGCCGAAGCCCCACAGCACGCCGATCGAGGCGACGCCGTTCGCCTTCGCGCCGACGACATCATGCGAGCGGTCGCCGATCATCACGGCATTGCCGGCAACGAGCCTTTCGGTATCCAGAATGTGCGCGACGAGGTCGGCCTTCACGGCGTTGCTGCCGTCGAGTTCGGAGCCATGCACGGCATCGAAGTAGCCGGCGAGCCCGAAATGGTCAACGATCTCGCTGGCGAAGGTTTTCAGTTTCGAGGTGGCGACGGTCATGAAGACGCCGCGTTCCGCCAAGGTCGCGAGCGCCTCGGGTATGCCGTCGATCAGCTCGTTCTCGAACTTGCCATGCGTGGCGTAGCGCTCGCGGTAGAGCTCGACTCCCTGCCAGATAAGCGCCTTGTCGTCAGTGCCGAGCAGGACGCCGATGTTCGACTGGATGGGCGGGCCGATGCACCAGCGCAAGTCGTCGGGCGGCGGTGCGATGCGGCCGAGCTTTTCCAGCACGTGCTGCAGCGAGCGGGTGATGCCGACGAAGGGATCGGTCAGCGTCCCGTCGAGATCGAACAGAACCGCCGGGCGGGCGGCAGCCGCCCCGTTCACGCGAACTCCATGATGACGGCGTCGACGGCGAGGCTGTCGCCCGGTTTGGCGTTGACGGAGGTTACGACGAGGTCGCGGTCGGCGCGCAGGACGTTTTCCATCTTCATCGCCTCGACGATGGCCAGCGTCTCGCCGGCCTTGACCTCCTGGCCCTCGGACACGGAGATCGAGACGACCAGCCCGGGCATCGGGCAGAGCAGCAGCTTCGACGTGTCTGTCGGAAGCTTTTTCGGCATCAGCTGCTCGAGCGCGGCGATCTTCGGCAGCATGACCAGCGCTTCGACCGACATGCCCTGCCAGGCGATGTTGATGCCGTTGAGGCGCGGCCGTATCTGGGCCGAAATCCGACGTCCGCCGATCTCGCCGTGCCAGACCGCTTCGCCGGAGCGCCAGGCCGACCGGACCTCGACCGGCTCGCCGCCATTGAGCTTCAGCCTGGCATCGAATGGCGACAGCGACGGCTTTCCGTCCAGCGAGACGGGTAGGTAGTCGTCACCGAGCCGGACGACCCAGTCGCTCTTGGTGTCGCCCGAATGCGGCGCGAGTCGGCCGCTCAGCCGGTCGAGACGGTCGCGGCGCACCAGTTCGACTGCCGTGGCAACGGCGGCAAGCACGGCCTTGTCGGCCTCGCCCGGAACCGTCGGCTCGAAGCCGTCGGGATACTCCTCGGCAATGAAGCTCGTCGAGATGTCGCCCGAGCGCCAGCGCGGATGGCGCATCAGAGCCGCCAGAAACGGCATGTTGTGCTGGATGCCGTCGACGACGAAACTGTCGAGCGCATCCGACATGGCGTCGATGGCTTCAGCGCGCGTCGGCGCCCAGGTGCAGAGTTTTGCGATCATCGGATCGTAGAAGATCGAGATTTCCGAGCCCTCGGTGACGCCGGTGTCGTTGCGGACGATGGTGTCGTCCGAGCGGCCCTCCTGAGGGGGCCGGTAGCGCGTCAGCCGGCCGACCGAGGGAAGAAAATTGCGGTAGGGATCCTCGGCATAGAGCCGGCTCTCGATCGCCCAGCCGTTCAGGCCGACGTCTTCCTGCGCGATCGACAGTGTCTCGCCGGCAGCCACCCGGATCATCTGCTCGACCAGATCGATCCCTGTGATCAGTTCGGTCACGGGATGCTCGACCTGCAATCGCGTATTCATTTCAAGGAAATAGAAGTTTTTCTCGGAGTCGACGATGAATTCGACTGTGCCAGCGCTCTGGTAGTCGACGGCCCTGGCCAGGGCGACCGAATGCTCGCCCATCGCGCGGCGCGTCGCCTCGTCGAGAAAGGACGACGGGGCTTCCTCGACGACCTTCTGGTTGCGTCGCTGGATCGAGCATTCGCGCTCGCCGAGATAGATGCAGTTGCCGTGCGCGTCGCCGAGCACCTGGATTTCGATGTGGCGCGGGTCGACGACGAATTTCTCGATGAACAGGCGATCGTCGCCGAACGAACTCTTGGCTTCGGAACGCGCGCGGTCGAATCCGTCGCGCACCTCGCCGGCGTTCCAGGCGATGCGCATGCCCTTGCCGCCCCCACCGGCCGAGGCCTTGATCATCACCGGATAGCCGATCTCGCCGGCGATCTTCTCGGCGTGTGCCGGGTCCTCGATGATTCCGAGCCAGCCCGGCACGGTGCTGACCTTGGCGGCGTTGGCGAACTTCTTCGATTCGATCTTGTCGCCCATCGCGCGGATCGCCTTGGGCTTCGGTCCGATGAAGACGATGCCCTCGGCCTCGAGCGCCTCGCAGAAGGAAGCGCGCTCCGACAGAAAGCCGTAGCCGGGATGCACGGCCTCGGCGCCGGTGTCGCGGCAGGCCTGGATGATCTTTTCCGGAACCAGATAGCTTTCGGCGGCCGGGGCCGGTCCGATGTGCACCGCCTCGTCGGCCATCTCGACATGCACCGCGTCGCGGTCGGCGTCGGAAAAGACCGCAACCGTGGCAATGCCCATCTTCTTCGCCGTCTTGATGACGCGACAGGCGATCTCGCCGCGGTTTGCGATCAGGATTTTTTTGAACATGCGTGAGAGCCTCTTGGGATCTGCAGGTTAGGTGCTTAGCGGACGGCACTCAAGTCTGCCGAAGGTTTTGGGGCGCTCAGAAATGCTCGCCGGTGCGGAACGGACCGATCCTTACGCCGGCGGCGACTAGGTAGGCGGTTGACCAGCCGATCAGCAGGAAGCCGTTGGCTCCCTCAAGGGCCGCAAACAGCCGCCACTCGTAAGCCGGCACCGCGTCGCCATAGCCGAGGGTGGAGAAGGTAACCAGGGAGAAGTAGAGCGCCGTCTCGAAGTCGGGCACCACTTCCAGCGCATAGTGGCATACTGCCCAGAGCCAGACTTCTGTCGTCATCACCGCAAACAGGCCGAGCACGGTCGCGACCATCGCCACCACGCGGCTTCGATGCCTGTGCATGGGAAAACGCGCGGTCGCAAAGCTCATGAAGCGCGTGACCGCGATAAGGCCGAAAGTGTGGATCACGATCGTCGCCGATATCACCACCGTGCCCAAGGCGAGATTGATCAACATGCGCTCACTCTCGCACATGAGGACAGCCGCATAAATCGACCTGACGCGATCCCCACAGGGTTGATACCGGATGGAAATCCTGAAACCTTCCGGCGCAAATCGTTCAGGAGAATTCGCATGAAGACCCGTGCAGCCGTCGCCGTCGCCGCTGGAAAGCCGCTCGAGATCATGGAGGTCGATCTCGACGGCCCGAAGGCCGGCGAAGTGCTGGTCGAGATCATGGCGACAGGCATCTGTCACACCGACGAATTCACCCTGTCGGGCGCCGATCCGGAAGGCATCTTCCCGGCCATTCTCGGCCATGAGGGCGCCGGCGTGGTGGTCGATGTCGGACCGGGCGTCACCAGCGTGAAGAAAGGCGACCACGTGATCCCGCTCTATACGCCGGAATGCCGCCAGTGCCCGTCCTGCCTGTCGCGCAAGACCAACCTCTGCACCGCCATCCGCGCCACCCAGGGCCAGGGCCTTATGCCCGACAGCACCAGCCGCTTCTCGATCGGCAAGGACAAGATCTTTCACTACATGGGCTGTTCGACATTTTCGAACTTCACCGTGCTGCCCGAAATCGCGGTGGCCAAGGTCAATCCGGAGGCCCCGTTCGACAAGATCTGCTACATTGGCTGCGGTGTCACCACCGGCATCGGCGCTGTCATCAACACGGCCAAGGTGGAGATCGGCGCCACCGCGATCGTCTTCGGCCTCGGCGGCATCGGCCTCAACGTCATCCAGGGGCTGCGCCTCGCTGGCGCCGACATGATCATCGGCGTCGACCTCAACAACTCGAAGAAGGAATGGGGCGAGCGCTTCGGCATGACTCATTTCGTCAATCCGACCGAAGTGGATGGCGACATCGTCGCCCATCTCGTCAACATGACGAAGCGCGGTGCTGACCAGATCGGCGGTGCGGACTACACGTTCGACTGCACAGGAAACACGAAGGTCATGCGCCAAGCCCTTGAATCTTCTCACAGAGGCTGGGGCAAGTCGGTTATCATCGGCGTCGCCGGGGCCGGCCAGGAAATCTCCACTCGGCCATTCCAGCTGGTCACCGGCCGGACCTGGATGGGCACCGCCTTCGGCGGCGCGCGCGGCCGCACCGACGTGCCGAAGATCGTCGACTGGTACATGGAGGGCAAGATCCAGATTGACCCGATGATCACCCACACCATGCCTCTCGACGACATCAACAAGGGCTTCGACCTGATGCATGCGGGCGAATCGATCCGCAGCGTCGTGGTTTACTGACCGTCCAGGGAACCCGTTCTAGCCACATGCATTTGCCCCGGGAACACGCACGCACTTCCCGGGAGCGATCATGAGACATTTCAGCAGAGCCCTTGCAGCCGGCACCGTCGTACTGACGCTTGCCGCCTGCAGCGGCGAAGACAATTCCACGACCTCGGCCGAAGCACCTGCCGTCTCGGAGGCCGCGCCGGCCACGGAGCCGTCGCCGACTGCCGAGCAGGCGGAACGCGACCAGGCCATGGACCAGGTTCGCGACGGCGCGAAGTCGATTACCGAGGGTGCCGGCACGCTGCTCGACCAGGGACGCGACGCGGCGAACCGCGCGCTTGAAGATGCCGGTCCGGTGCTCCAGGGTGCGGGCGAACTGGCGCGCGAGGTCGGACGGGCCGCGGGTGAAGTCGCCGACAGGGCGGCGAACGACATCCGCGACGCGGCGGCGGCGCTGAACCGGCGCATCGAGGAGTCCGGACGCGCCGCCGATGTTCCTCCGGCAGATGAGGAGGCGCGTCTCGCGCCCACCGAACAGCTCAACGCGGATACGCAGGCCGCCGCCCGAGCCCGCCCGGCTGGCGTCGGGCCCGACTATGTCGGCGTCTGGGCCGGCGACGCCGCGCAGTGCGCCCGCATTGACCAGGAGCCTGTCGAGCAGATGGCCGTGATCACGCCGACGACGATTCGCCGGTACGAAAGCGTCTGCAACATCGAGAGCACGCCGCTGGTCGAAGGCACCGCGACGATTTCCGCGTCTTGCATCGCCGAAGGCGAGACCGAACAGCGCACGATCGAGCTCAGCCTCGTCTCGGACAATCGGCTGGAAATCGGTGCGCCCGGCGCCTCCGCCGATGCGTCGCTGGTCCGCTGCGGCCTCGCCGGCTGACCAGCCGGAGGAGTGCGATCGGCCTTCCGCTCCGTGATCGTGGCAGTCTTGGCACGGACCTGCTAGCGTCCTCCCAGCAAGGAGGAACGATGCTCTTCAGACCGACACTGGCAGGCAGCCTGCCAAAGCCCTCTTGGCTCGCCGAAACCGGCAAGCTGTGGCCGAAGTGGACGCAATCGGGCGAAGCGCTCGACCAGGCCAAGCGCGACGCCGCGCTTATCTGGATCAAGCTGCAGGAGGATGCCGGCGTCGAGATCGTCACCGACGGCGAGCAGTTCCGTACGCATTTCGTTCACGGGTTCCTGGAGACGGTCGAGGGCATCGACTGGGACCTCAAGACCAAGATGGGAATCCGCAACAACCGCTACGTCGTCGACGTGCCGACCGTGACCGGCGTGCCGAAGCGCTCGCGCCCGGTGCACCGCGACGAGGCGGCCTTCTGCCGGGCGCATACAAATAAGGGCCTGAAATTCACCCTGCCAGGCCCGATGACGATTTGCGACACGCTGGCCGACGGGCATTTCGGCAAGCGCGCCGACATGGCCATGGCATTCGCCGAAATCCTCAACGAGGAAGCACATGAGTTGCAGGCGGCAGGCGTCGACACGATCCAGTTCGACGAACCGGCCTTCAACGTGTTCACCGACGACGTCAAGGAATGGGGCATCGCGGCACTGGAGCGCGCAGCGCGCGGGCTGACCTGCACCACCGCCGTGCACATCTGCTACGGCTACGGCATCGACGCCAACATGAAGTGGAAGGAGACGCTCGGCGCCGAGTGGCGGCAGTACGAGGAGATCTTCCCACCGCTCAATGCCTCGTCGATCCAGCAGGTGTCGCTCGAATGCGCAGGATCGCACGTGCCGATCTCGCTGATCTCGCTGCTGCCGGACAAGGAGGTTCTTGTCGGCGTCATCGACGTCGCGACCAATGAGATAGAGACCCCGGAACAGGTGGTCGCGACCATCTCCGAGGCGCTGAAGCACGCCGATGCGACACGCATCTATCCCTGCACCAATTGCGGCATGGCGCCGCTGTCGCGCGCGGTCGCCGAGGCAAAGCTGACGGCGCTCGGCGCCGGGGCCACGCTGGCAAGAGAACAGTTCTCTTGATGGCTGGTCAGGGGAACTGGCAAGGCTGATGCCGCACGAGGCGCCGCAAATCTATGTCGATGCCGATGCCTGCCCGGTGAAGGACGAGGCGATCAAGGTCGCCGAGCGGCATGGGCTCGTGGTCACCTTCGTGTCGAATGGCGGGCTGCGCCCCTCGCGCGACCCGATGATCCGCAACGTCGTGGTGCCGAAGAGCGCGGATGCAGCGGACGACTGGATCGTCGAGAATGCCCGCGAGAACGACATCGTCATCACCGCCGATATTCCTCTTGCCGCGCGCACCGTGGCGCTCGGCGCGCATGTCATCGGCATGACCGGAAAGCCCTTTACCACCGAGAGCATCGGCATGGCGGTGGCGATGCGCGACCTCAAGCAGCATCTGCGAGAGACCGGCGAAAGCAAGGGCTACAATGCCGGCTTCACGCCGCGCGACCGCTCGGCCTTCCTGTCGGCGCTCGACCAGGCGGTGCGGCGGGCACTGCGGGCTGGCGAAGGCTGAGATCGGCAGCAACTAGCGGTCGCGGCGTCCGGCCAGGGCATGGTAGTCCTGGGAGCATGACGTCCCTTCTCCACCGACGCTACATGACCTTCTACGCCGCGGCGGCCGGCGCGCTGGCGACGCTTCCGGTCGAGCTTTGGCTTGCTCCGCAGGCAACGGTGCAGATCTGCGCGAACGTCTTCTTCCTCGTCTATCTGCTGCTCGAACTGCTGAAATTGCCGCGGCTGACGGCCGCATTCCTCAAGCACAACGCCGCCAACGAGGACGAGCCGACCTGGCTGATCGTGGCTGTGACGTTCGTGGCCGTCATGGTGTCGGTCGGTTCGCTCTTCCTGATACTGAACCGCGGCCAGGAGCCGAAATGGTGGGAACTCACGCTCTCCCTGGCATCCGTGGCGCTGGGCTGGCTTACCATCCACACGATGGCAGCTCACCACTACGCCTATCTCTACTGGCGGCCGGGGCCGGACACCGAGGCTGGCGCGAAGAAGGCCGAGCCGCGCCGCGGGCTCGATTTCCCCGGCGACGACGAGCCGGGCGGCTATGATTTCCTGTATTTCTCGCTGGTCGTCGGCATGACAGCCCAGACCTCGGATGTCGCGGTGACCAAGACGCAGATCCGCAAGCTAAACATGCTGCATGCCGTGCTTTCCTTCTTCTTCAACACGGTTCTGGTGGCGGCCGCCGTCAACGTTGCGGTGAGCCTCGGGAGCTAGGTTGCCGACCCTTCCGGCGGCTGCGGGCAGTACTGGGGGATGCCCTCTCAAAGCCCGCCTAAAAGTCCAATAATCGTTTGTTTCCAAATGCTTTTATCGGTTTCCTTGCGATTGCCGGAAGCAGGCCCTATGATCGGGGTCCCCCTTGAGCGATTCCGCGTCGGGGCCAGCACGCAATTAAAACAGGAGGCAGATCGGGTGTCCGACGCCACGAATATCTATGAGGAAAAGCCGGATCTGGATACGATCGGCGGAAGACTGTCCCGCGCACGGGATGCCAGCGGCCTGACGGTCAAGGAACTTGCCTGGCGCCTCGGCGTCAAGATGGCCACCATCAAGGCCTGGGAGAGCGACCGTTCTCAGCCCGGCTCACATCGGCTGACGATCCTTGCGGGCTTGCTGCAGGTCAGCCTGTCGTGGATCCTGCACGGGGTCGGCACCGCGCCGTCCGAGACCGATGAGACGATCGAATCCGGTGCGATGAACAGCCAGATCGACCGGCTTAGGTCGTTGCACGCCGAAACCGGCCAGATCATCGACCGGCTGCAGAACGACATAGACAGGCTCAACGCAGCCTGATCAGCGGCGTCAGGCGACCCTGTCCAGCAGTGCCTGGAGGTCCGGGTGGATGTCAGGCGAGGTCTGCCTGATGAAGTCGACGAGCGCCTGCTCGTTCTCCTTCAGGCGTCCGTCCCGGCCGATGCGATCGGCAAGCCATCTGGCCTCGACGTTGTCGATACGTTCGGCGCGGCGGGCGCTGGCTTCGGCCCACTGGTTGCGGGCCTCCCAGTCCGCATCGATGTCGGTCGAGCGACGGTAGGCGGCGAGAAGGCCGCGGCCGCCGCCGGAGACCATCCGCGTGAAGAAGCCGCCGATATCGGCATCGGCACGGTCGAAGAAACTCTCTCGGCGCAGCGCCTCTTCCCGAGTCGGCGCCTCGTAGCCTGAAGCACACATCACGAAATTGGCGATGGCCTTGACGAACAACTCGTTCCACGAGGAATGGTTGGCGGCGCCGGCCGTGGCGTCGTTCAGGGCAAAGAGCACCTCGGCCTCGGACTTCGTGATGCCGACATTTCCATCACCGCCGAACGCGTAGAGGATGCGGCGCAGCAGGTTGACTTCGGCCTCGCCGATGACGCCCGGCACCAGTTCGCCGCCGTGCACCAGCGGGCCCTCGCCTTCGATGACGGCATGCTTGACCTGGTCGAGCGCGAAGCTGACCAGCCCCTCGGTCGAAAACTTAGCGGTTTCGAGCACCTTCACCAGCAGTTCCAGCTCCGCCATCGACTGCACCTTGCCGCCGCGCGAAATGGCGGCGACCAGCCAGTCGGCATTCTTGGTGGAGATGTAGCCGGCCGGCTTCTCCTGATGCACGATGAAGTCGGTGATCGCCTCGACGAAGAGGGCCTGCCATTCCGGGCACTGGTCCGTGCAGGCGGAGTTGAGTTCGATCAGCGCCTCGGCCTCGGCGCGCGTTATCGCCCCGTCGCCGTAGAATTCGCGCCGCAGCGACAACACGTCCTCGGCAGCGATGCGCTTGGTGGAATTCAGTTCGGCAATCAGCGCCGGTGTATTCGGTCCGCCCATGATCGTTCCCCTCGTCGGTCGCCGGTTCCCCGCCAGCGTCAAGATCGGACATGCAGCCTAGCGCCATAGTTTTGAGAAACCGCAAAGGTGTTTGGTTACCGAAACCTTGGTGCGCAGCGGTGCTACGGCAGGTGACAAAGCCTGCGGCTTGGGCTAGCGTCGATTCGTCGAGGGCTCTCTCGGGAGCCCTAACTGTTTGCGGGAGAGAGCAGCACGGTGCTGCCGCCGAAGGGGAAATCGCCCGAAATCTCTCAGGCAAAAGAACCGTAGACAGGAAGACACTCTGGAAAGTCGGGACTGGTTCCCGCGCCGAAGGTGTAAGCGCCGCCGACAGGGTTCCGGTTGCGCGAGTCTCTCAGGCTTCCGACAGAGGGGCACGGACTGGTCGCCACAGCGGCCGATTGCGTGTGTCTCTGGAGAAGTCATGGCTGGCGAAGCATCGAAAACACTTCCACTCGACGACATTCACAAGCAGGCCGGCGCACGCTTCGGCGATTTCGCCGGCTGGTCGATGCCGCTGACCTACCCAGCCGGTGTGATGAAGGAGCATCTTCACACGCGCGCCCATGCCGGGCTCTTCGACATATCGCACATGAAGCTTTTCGCGGTGTCGGGTCCCGGCGCCGTCGGGTTGTTGAACCGGGCCTGTCCGCTCGATGCCGCCGCGCTCGAACCAACGCAGTCGAAATACACGTTCTTCCTCAACGAAGCCGGCGGCATCATCGACGACCTGATCGTCACGCGGCTCGGGCCCGACCGCTACATGGTCGTCGCCAATGCCGGCAACGCTGCAGCCGACGAGGCCAATCTGCGCAGCGTCGGCAAGGATTTCGAGGCGACGATCGAACCGCTCGACCGCGTGTTTCTCGCCATCCAGGGCCCTGAGGCCGCCGAGGTTCTGGAAAAGGCCGGCATAGCGACGGACGCCCTCACCTTTATGCACGGTACCGAGCCGCGCCAGGACTGGTTCATGAGCCGTTCCGGCTATACCGGCGAAGACGGCTTCGAGATCGCGCTGCCCGAAAGCGATGCACGCGATCTTGTCCCGAAACTGCTCGCAGACGAGCGCGTGATGTGGATCGGCCTTGCCGCGCGCGACAGCCTGAGGCTCGAGGCTGGCCTCTGCCTGCACGGGCTGGACATCACGCCCGACATCGACCCAGCGACCGCCGGCCTGATGTGGTCCATCCCGAAAGGGCTTCGCGCCGAGGGCGAATTCGTCGGTGCCGAGGCGTTGCGGTCCATCCTGGCGAAAGGCGCGCAGGACAAGCGCGTCGGGCTGAAGCCGGAAGGCCGCCAGCCGGTGCGCGCCGGGACCCTGCTGACGGACGGGGATGGCAGGCCCGCGGGGCGCGTCACCTCGGGAGGTTTCGGGCCATCGGCCGGCCATCCCGTCGCCATGGGCTACGTGGCAGCAGCGCTCGCCCGGCCCGACGCAACGTTCTTCGCCGAAGTCCGGGGCACCAGGATTCCGGTCGGCATCCATTCCCTGCCCTTCACGCCACACCGCTACCGCAAAGGATAGACTCTCATGGCAACGACTTATTTCACCGAAGACCACGAATGGATCCGCGTCGAGGGTGGCGTCGCCACCGTCGGCATCACCGACTATGCGCAGGAGCAACTGGGCGACCTCGTCTTCGTCGAACTGCCCGAGGCCGGGCGAAAGGTGAAGAAGGGCGACGTCGCCGTCGTCGTCGAATCCGTCAAGGCCGCATCCGACGTCTACGCGCCGGCCGATGGCGAAGTGACCGAGGCGAATGGCGCGCTCGGCTCCGATCCGGCGCTCGTCAATTCCTCGGCCGCCGGTGAAGGCTGGCTGTGGAAGATGAAGCTTGAAGACGAGAGCCAGTTGTCGGGCCTGATGGACGAGGCCGGCTACAAGGCACATATCGGCTAGGCGCAGGAGCAGATGATGACGACGTCCACCTACAGCTTCGCCGACCGGCACATCGGCCCGAATCTCGCCGACACCCGCGCCATGCTGGCCGCCGTCGGCGTGCCCTCGCTCGAGACCCTGATCTCGCAGGCGGTGCCGAAATCGATCCGCCTCGACCGTCCGCTGGCGCTGCCCGAACCGGCGAGCGAAGACGCCGCCCTTGCCGAACTGGCGGCGAAGATGGGCGAGAACGTCGTGCTGAAGAGCTTCATCGGCGCCGGTTATCACGGCTGCCTCGTACCGCCGGTCATCCAGCGCAACCTGTTCGAGAATCCGGCCTGGTACACGGCCTATACGCCCTACCAGGCAGAGATCAGCCAGGGACGGCTGGAGATGCTGTTCAACTTCCAGACGCTGGTCGCCGAACTGACCGGCCTGCCGGTTGCGTCCGCCTCGCTGCTCGATGAAGCGACGGCCGCGGCCGAGGCGGTCGGCATCGCCTACCGCCATCATCGCGAAAAGAAGAACCATATCGCGCTGGCAGGCGCGCTGCATCCGCAGATCCTCGATGTCATCCGCACCCGCGCCGAACCGCTCGGCATCGTCATCGACGGTGACACGATCGACGACGAGACGGCGGCCCTGATCGTGCCGTGGCCGGACACGTTCGGCGTCTATGCCGATCACGGCGACGCCATAGCAAAGGCCAAGACCGCCGGCGCGCTCGTCATCTTCGTCGCCGACCCCCTCGCTCTTACCCTCACCGACACGCCGGCGAGCCTCGGTGCGGACATCGCCGTCGGCTCGATGCAGCGCTTCGGCGTGCCGATGGGCTTTGGCGGCCCGCACGCCGCCTACTGCGCAGTGTCGGACAAGCTCACCCGACTGATGCCCGGCCGGCTGGTCGGCCAATCGACCGACGCGCATGGGCGTCCGGGCTACCGCCTCGCGCTCCAGACACGCGAGCAGCACATCCGGCGCGATAAGGCGACCTCCAACATCTGCACCGCGCAGGCGCTGCTTGCCAACATGGCGGCCTCCTTCGCCATCTGGCACGGCCCTGAGGGGCTGCAGGAGATCGCCGGACGGGTTCATGCAATGGCAACGCGGCTTGCGGCAGGCCTGCAGAGCGCGGGGATCAAGGTTGCGGGCGACCGACGCTTCGACACGGTGACGGCCACGCTAACGGGAAAAGCCCGCTCGGTCGTCGAGGCCGCCGAGGCGAACGGCCTACTGCTGCGCGCGCTGAACGACGACCGGGTCGGCATCAGCTTCGACGAGACGTCGAGCGAAGACGACCTCGCGGCGATCGCCAAGCTGTTCGGAGCGACGGTGCCGGAGAAGGCCGACAGCGCCCTGCCCGGCAAGCCGCGCGGCAAGGCGTTCCTGACGCAGCCGGTTTTCCACGAGAACCGCTCCGAGACCGAGATGATGCGGCTGCTGCGCCGTCTCGCCGACAAGGACCTGGCACTCGACCGCACGATGATTCCGCTTGGGTCGTGCACCATGAAGCTGAACGCCACGGCCGAGATGATGCCGGTCAGCTGGTCGTCGGTCGCCGGCATGCATCCCTTCGCGCCGAAGGCTCACTCGACCGGCTACCGGAAAATGTTCGACGAGCTGGAGGCCTGGCTTGCCGAGATCACCGGCTTCGACGCGGTGTCGCTGCAGCCCAATGCCGGCAGCCAGGGCGAATATGCCGGCCTGCTCGCCATCCGCGCCTGGCATCGCGAGCGCGGTGACGACAACCGCACCGTCTGCCTGATCCCCTCTTCCGCGCATGGCACCAACCCGGCAAGCGCCAGCATGGCCGGCATGCGCGTGGTGGTCGTTCGCTGCACCGACGATGGCGACATCGACGTCGAGGACCTGCGCGCCAAGGCGGCAGAGCATGCGGCAAACCTCGCCGCGCTGATGATCACCTATCCGTCGACGCATGGCGTGTTCGAGGAAGGCGTTCGCGACATCTGCGCGCTGGTGCACGAGCATGGCGGTCAGGTCTATCTCGACGGCGCCAACCTCAATGCGCTGGTCGGGCTCGCCCGCCCCGGCGACATCGGCGCTGATGTCTGTCACATGAACCTGCACAAGACGTTCTGCATTCCGCATGGCGGCGGTGGCCCCGGCATCGGCCCGATCGGCGTCAAGTCGCACCTCGCACCCTTCCTGCCCGGACATGTCACGGAGGATCGCCCGCACGCGGTCGCAGCCGCCCCGTTCGGCAGCGCATCGATCCTGCCGATCACCTGGATGTATATCCGCATGATGGGTGCGTCGGGCCTGAAGCGGGCCACCGAAATGGCCATCCTCAACGCCAACTACATTGCCGGCCGGCTGGAGCCGCATTTCCCGGTGCTGTTCAAGGGACGCAACGGCCGCGTCGCGCATGAATGCATTCTCGACACGCGCATCCTGAAGGACAGCGCAGGCGTGGGCGTCGAGGATGTCGCCAAGCGCCTGATCGACTACGGTTTCCACGCGCCGACCATGTCCTGGCCGGTGGCGGGGACGCTTATGGTCGAGCCGACGGAGTCCGAGCCGAAGCATGAGCTCGACCGTTTCTGCGACGCGATGATCTCGATTGCCGGGGAAGCCAAGCGGATCGCATCGGGCGAATGGCCACGCGACGACAATCCGCTGGTCAATGCACCACACACCGCGACCAAAACCTTGGCCGGCGACTGGAAGCACGCCTATTCGCGGCTGGAGGCGGCAAGCCCTGCGGGCGACCTCGACGGCGGCGCCAAATACTGGCCGCCGGTGTCGCGCATCGACAATGTCGCGGGTGACCGCAACCTGGTGTGTTCGTGTCCGCCGGTTTCGGAATATCTCGGCGCCGCCGAATAGGCCCTGGCAGCGCGATCTCTCGGATGACTGGCGCGGCCTGGCCGCGCCGGTCCGTCAGGTCTTCTGAAGCAGCGCCAGGTTGGCTTCCACGACCGTCGATTGCGGCATGTCACGGCGGGCTTCCTGGAGCAGCTTGCGTGCTTGCTTCCTGTTGCCCCGCAACAGCTGCGAATAGCCCATATTGTTGACGATCTCCGGCTTGCGGCCGGCGACCTTCAGCAGCTGCTCATAGGCGCGGTCGGCAAAGTCGAAGCGGCCGAGCTGGTCGTAGCAGGCCGCAAGGCCCATCCAGGCCTCAGAATTGTCGGCGCGCAGTTCGACGGCCTTGCGGAAATGCTTTTCGGCGAGGCCGTAATTGGCCTGGCGGAACTGCTGCTTGCCGGCGGCAAGGTCGCCGGCGCTGATGTCGGCCGTCACCGGCTCGATCGATGTCGTCTCGGTCTTGTCAATCTGGCTGGTCGTGCAACCGCCAAGCGCCATGGACGCAACGATGGCGACCATCGCAGTCGATGCAATATTGCGCATTTGCCCCTGTCCCACACTGGCCCGTTTACCGGGTCTCCGTAAGAACCCACATTAGCTCAAAGGCGTTTAAACTTCGGTGCGGAGTTGCGACGAAAGCTGCGGATGCCGGCAAGGACTTGTTTACGATAGCGGCTCAGTCGCCGCCCGACATTTTCACGATGATCGGGATGATCGCGATCATCATGACGACCGGCAGAATACAGACCGTGACCGGGACGGACATCTTGGCCGGCAGTGAATGCGCCTTCTCTTCCGCCAGCGACATGCGCTTGTGGCGCATCTCGTCGGAGAACACACGCAGCGCGCCGGAAAGGCTGGTTCCGAGTTCCTTCGACTGCTGCAGGAGCGTGGCGAAAGAGCGGACCTCGTCGAGGTTCAGGCGGTCGGCAAGCGACTTCAGCGCGTCGTCGAGGCTGCGCCCTGCCCTGAGTTCGAGCGAGACCAGCTGCAGGTTCTCGCTGAGGGAGGGATAGGTGCCGGAGAGTTCCTTCGAGACCCGCTCGATGCCCGCTTCCATCGCCATGCCGGCATCCGAACAGACGATCATCAGGTCCATGAAGTCCGGGAAGCCGTTGCGGTATTCGCGCATCTTGGCGGAGATCAGCCGGCCGAGGATCAGGCCGGGCGAGAAATAGCCGCCGACCGCCGCGATGCCGACGAATGTCCAGCGGCTGAGCGCGGTGGAATCGGCGCTCGCCATCCATTCGTTGAACAGGAAGGCGCCGAGTGCGGCCACGACGAAGCCGCCGAAGCGGATCAGGAAGAAGGTGCCGACCGCGCGGGGATCCATGTAGCCGGCCTGGATGAGGCGCATCCGCAGCCTTGCGACGTTCTCGGGGTCGCTCTTGGCGTAGAATTCCTGCGCCGTCTTGGTCGCCTTCTCGCGCACCACGCCAATGTTCTTCTTCGGCGCGGCAGCTGCGTCGCTAACCGGCTTGTCCGGCTGGACTTTCAGCCGGCGCCTCAAGTCGCTGTGGCCGCTGCGCGCGGCGACCATTGGCCATGCCACGGCCGCAGCACCACCGAGGAGGAGGATGAGCGCGACCGGCCCGAGCGAGTCGGGGCGCAGCGATGCAAGCATGCGGATCAGCTCTTCCATGTCAGAACTTGAAGTTGGACATTTTGAACATCATGGCGTTGCCGAGCAGCAGCCAGAAAACCGAGCCGCCGAGCAGGTACCAGGTCATCGGTTCGTCCCAGACCTCGGTATAGAACTGCGGCATCAACAGCATGATGCCGAGCGCGAGAAGGCACGGCACCGCTGTCAGGATGTAGGCCGACATGCGTCCTTCGGTCGAGATCGCCCGGACCTTGCGCTTCAGCTTGCCGCGCTCGCGGATCGTGGTCGACAATCCGTCGAGGATCTCACGCAGATTGCCGCCCGACGAGGTCTGGATCGAGACGGCGGTGACGAACAGCGGCAGGTCATCGTGGCCGACCCGCTGGTAAAGATTGTGCAGCGCCGACACGAGGTCGGAGCCGTAAGTCACCTCGTCCGACACGACGCCGAACTCGGTGCCGATCGGATCGGGCATTTCGCGCGACACCATGGCAATGGCGACGGGCACGGGATGCCCAGCCTTCAGGCTTCGGGTGATCAGTTCCAGCGCCTCGGGCAACTGGATGCCGAAGATCTTGTGGCGCCGGTTGCGGCGGAATTTAAGGACCTGGATCGGGATCATGAAGCTGAGAACCGGCAATGCAGCCAATGCCAGCAGCAGCGGCACGCCCTTGAAGTAGGCGGCTATGACGATTGCCAGGGCGACAGCCGAGGTTATGGCAAGGAACCTTGGAAAAGGCATCACCAGTCCGGACTGGGTGCGCAGCTTGCGAAAGCGCTCCATCGAGAAGATCGAGGTCTTGTCGTCGAGGCCGCGCTCCTTGCGAAGCTGGATCAGCACCTGTTCCTGGCTGATCTTGCCTTCCTGCAGCTTCATGCGCCGGTTGATGGCCGTGCGGCGGTCTGCCCTTCCCGCGTAGAGCAGGTAGCAGGCTTCCGCAATCATGATGCCGGTCAGCGCCGCACCCGCGTAGATGACGTAAAGCGCTCCAGACATGGCTATTCCAGCGGCTTCCCGGGCTCGAAATACTTGCCCGGAAACTCGATGCCCATCGCCTTCATGTCCTCGAGGAAGCGCGGGCGCAGGCCGGTAGCCTCGAAATGGCCGAGGATCTTGCCGTCGGCTTCCATGCCGGTACGCACGAACTTGAAGATCTCCTGCATCTGGATGACGTCGCCTTCCATGCCGGTCACCTCGGCGACGCTCGTCACCTTGCGCTTGCCGTCCGACAGGCGGGTGAGCTGGACGATGATGTCGAGGGCGCTCGATATCTGGCTTCTGATCGACTGAACCGTCATCGGCATGCCGGTCATGCCGAGCATCTGCTCCAGGCGACCGATCGCATCGCGCGGCGTGTTGGCGTGGATGGTCGCCATCGAGCCTTCGTGGCCGGTGTTCATCGCCTGCAGCATGTCGAAGGCTTCCTCGCCGCGGCACTCGCCGAGAATGACGCGATCGGGACGCATGCGCAGTGCGTTCTTGACGAGGTCGCGCTGCTTCAGTTCGCCGTGGCCTTCGATGTTGGCCGGCCGCGTTTCCATGCGCGCGACATGCGGCTGTTGCAGTTGCAGCTCCGCGGCGTCCTCGATGGTGATGAGGCGCTCGTCTTCCGGGATGAACGCCGAAAGCGCGTTGAGCATCGTCGTCTTGCCGGTACCGGTACCGCCGGAGATGATCGTCGTCTTGCGCGCGTGGACGGCGGCGGCGAGCACCTCGGCCATGTTCTGGGTGATGGCGCCGAACTCGACCAGCTTGTGCAGGCCGAGCTTGTTCTTGGAGAACTTTCGGATCGAGACCAGCGGGCCGTCGACGGCGACGGGCCGGATGGCGGCGTTGAAGCGCGATCCGTCGAGCATGCGGGCGTCGACCATCGGCTGGCTCTCGTCGACGCGGCGGCCGACCGCGCCGACGATCTTCTGCACGATGCGCAACAGATGCGCCTCGTCCTTGAACGGTATGTGGACCTGCGTCAGCTTTCCGTGGCGCTCGACGAAGCAGTTCTGGTGGCCGTTGATCAGGATATCGTTGATCGAAGGGTCCTTGAGCAGCGGCTCGAGCGGGCCGAGGCCGACCATCTCGTCGACAATGTCGTTGACGAGCGCGTCGAGCTCGGCGCCGTTGACCGCCAGGCGTTCCTGCCTGGTCTTCTCCAGCACGAATTCGTGTACCTGGCGGCGCATCTCGTCCTGCGGCAGGCGCTCCAGCGCAACGAGATTGATCTCCTCGATTAGCATGCGATGCAGCCGGGCGCGCGCGTCGATGACCTTGTTGGTCGATTTCGCCGGGCCGGATTCCTGCCGCGGCTGGGCCTTGCGGGTCGTGGGAATGACCACCGCCTGCTCGACGACCGGCGACGGCTCGGGCGCGCGCGCCTGCCGCGTGTCGCGATTCTGCAGCGTCGAGAAGCGGCTGGTCATGCGGACTTCCTCAACAGGCCCTTGCCGATGGCCAGAAGCGAGCGTGCCTTCTTCTCGGTGGCGATTACCTCTTCGGGCAGGATGATGCGCTTCAGATCGTTGACGACATTGGCGTTGGCATCGATCTCGTGCAGCGGGACGCCGCGGTCGACCGCCTCGCGGACGAGTCGGTAATTGTTCGAAATGCCGCCGACGAAATGGTCGCCGAGGATTTCCTGCACGTCGGCCTGCTTGATTCCGCTTTCGAACATCTTCTGTTCGAAGCGGTTCACGATGACGTTGGGCTTAACTTCCTTGCCGACGGTCTCGTAGACCGCCTGGATCAGGCGCTGCGTATGGCGCAGGCATGGCACGGTCATTTCAGAAACGATGTAGAGCTTGTTCGATCCCAGCAGCACCGTCTCGGTCCACGGAAACCAGGTGCGCGGCATGTCGATCACGACATTGTCGAAATAGGCCGACACCAGATCCAGCATGCGCACGACGACATCGGCGTTGAAGGAACGCATCTCGGAAGGACGCGTCGGCGCCGCCAGCACGCAAAGCCCGCTCGAGTGCTTCGACAGCATGACGTCGAGCAGTTGGCGGTCCAGCCGTTCGGGCTGGTTCTCGATCTCGGCGATGTCGAAGCGTGGCTCGAGGTCGAGATATTCGGCGCAGGCGCCCTGCTGGAAATTGAGATCGACAACGCAGGTGGACGCGCCCCGTGTCGTCGAATTGTGCAGCTGAAACGCCGTCTGCAGGGTCAGGGTCGTGGTGCCGACGCCGCCGGCGGCCGGCATGAAGGTGTAGATCTGCGATTCCGAGTTTTCCTCGCGACCTGGCCCCTGCAGCACGCGAATGCAGGAACGCACGAGATCGGCGGTCTTGATCGGCTTGACCAGGAAGTCGGCGACCTGAAGCTGGACGAGGATGCGCACCGCAGCGGCATTGAACTCCTGCGTCACCACCAGGATCGGCGCCTTGCCTTCCAGGCGGCGGGTCACGCGCTGCAGCGCCTCGATCTCTTCGAGTTTGGCCGCATCCATGTCGATGATCACGGCGTCGCAGTTCGATTCCTGGATCTCGCCGCGCAGTTCGACGACGTTCTTGTCGACGATTTCGAGCTGGATCAGGTCGGAAGACGAGAACGCCGCCTTGGTTTCCTGAGCGAATACCTTGTCGGCCGAAATCAGGACGATCCGCTTGGTTTTTCCGGGAGTGGCCATGCTGTTGCCTATGCCTTGCTGAAGCTTCAGTTGGAGCTGGTCTGCGCGTCCTTGGCCGCGGCAGCATCGTCGGCGAGGCCGGGCTGGCTGGCGCGGGCCGCCGGCACCAGCAGACGCGTGTTCTGCACACCGTCCTGCCACGGGTCGACCATCTGCATCACGGTGTTGGCTGCCTGCGAATTGCCGGCGCCGTCGGTGATGTATTCCGACCGGCGGTAATTTTCGCTCATGCAGCCGGTGCCGATGAGCAGCGCACCTGCCAGAACGGGTAAGGTGACGAATCCACGCATGGCTCTAATCCCTTGGAAGGTCGAGGAAATGTCCGGCACCGGCGGCATCGAGCACGCCGCTAGACGAAGCGACGGCGCGCCCGGCGTCCGATACCTTCACTTCTTCGATGTTGCCCAGGAAGAAGTCGACATTGCTGGCCGGCACGGTCTGGTCCGACGGCGTCGCCACCTTCTTCGACGGATCGATCGGCTTGACTAGGTAGGGCGTCACGATGATGACGAGGTCGGTCTCGCGGCGCTGGTAGGCTTTCGATGAAAACAGCGCACCAAGCACCGGCAGCTTAGCCAGGCCGGGAATGCCCTGCTGGACCATGTCGTTCTCGCTCTGCAACAGCCCGGCCATCATGAAGCTCTGGCCATTCTTCAGGTCGATGGAGGTGCGCGCCCGCCGAACCACGAAGCCGGGGATCGAAAGGCCATTCATGTTATAGGAAGCCGACTTGTCGATGGCCGACACCTCGGGCTCGATGTCGAGCGAGATCAGGCCATCGGACAGGACCGTCGGGGTGAAATCGAGACCGACGCCGAATTTCTTGTATTCGACCGAAATCTGGCCATCGTCGCCCTGCGAGACGGGAATCGGAAACTCGCCGCCGGCCAGGAAGCTCGCCCTCTGGCCAGAGCGCGCGATCAGGTTCGGTTCGGCGAGCCGCCGCGCCACGCCGCGATCCTCGAGCGCCTTGATGGTGGCATCGACCGACCAGCCGTTCGTCATCAACTTGCCGATGATCTCGCCGGCCGGCGCGTTCGACGACGCTGTCGGGTTTGAGTTGAATGCGATCGAGCCCGATCCGCCCGAATACCTGACGCCAAGCTTGGTGCCGAGCTCCTTGCCGACCTGCCGGTTGATCTCGACGAAGCGGACGTTGAGCTGGACCTGCTGCGAGGACGAGATGTTGACCGAGTTGATGACTTCTTCCTGGCCGGAGAAGTTGGTCGCAATCTTCGAAGCCTTATCGGCGGCAACCTGGTCGTTGGCCGAGCCGGACAGCACGACACGGCCGTTCGCCGAGCTGACCTTGATGTCCTCGCCGCCGGGCACGCTGTTGCGGATGGTGGTGGCCAGCCGGTCGGTGTCGAGCGTGACCTCGATGTCGACCGTGCCGACCAGCTGCTTGTTCTCGTCGAACAGCGCGATGCCTGTCGTGCCGAGGCTATTGCCGAGCACGTAGAAGGAGTCATCCGTCAGCGGGTTGACGTTGGCCACTTCCGGATCGCCGATGACGATCTCGTAGAAGGGCACGTTGGTCTTGATGGTTCGCGGCTTGCCCTTGGCGATGCGGATCGACGCATTCTTGGACGAGGAGATGTGGATCACCTCGTTGGCCGCGCCCGCGACGGTGGTCGTCGTCACAACGCTGCCTGCCACAAACGCCATCGCAAGCAGCGATGCCGCGACCCTGGTCAAGCCATTCAGGCCTCTATTCCCCGTCAAACGAAACATCTTCCACGCCCCCAAAAACCCGGTGTCCCGCCGGGCTCAGTTCAATTCTGAATCTTCTCTTCCGTGCCGTCCGGCGACACGACCTGATAAGGCTGTGTCTGCAATCCCCGGGTTACGATGATGGTCTTGAATTTCGGTCCCTCAGGCTCGGCCGAGACCTTCTCGACCAGTGATCCGGCGGTCTCGGCCATGCCGGCAGCAACCGATCCGCCGAAGGACGAGATTGTCGTCACGCCGTCCTGGACGGCGCCAACATCGTTCGACGAGCGCAGCGACAGCGACAGGGTACCGATGTTTCGGGCCAGCGCGATCTTCTGCGCGCCATCGATCGTTACCTCGACGGTGACCGAATTGACGATCTGCGGCGCCGTCTGGCGCTCGTCGGCGCCCTGCCCGACCGTCAGTATCTTCGCGTTCTCGACCACCACCTCGGTTGTGATGGTCGATCCCGAGGCACCGGCGGCATTGCCCGACACTTCCTGGATGGCCCCTGCGTCACGCGTCAGCACGATGTCGACGCGGTCGCCCGGCATCACGAAACCGCCGACACCGGCGATCTCGTCCGTCTTGATGGTGACGGCGCGCATGCCCGATGACAAAAGGTTGGAGAGCGTGGCGCGGCCATTTGCGCCCGACAGCTTGGCCAGCAGAATCGGCTCGCTTACCTCGATCGGCGAGAGCACGACGCGCGAGCCCTCGGCAAGAAGTTCATTGATCGACCGGAAGGCGCCCTGCGGCAGGGCGTCCTGCGGCCAGGGAATCTCGGTCAGCATGGAAGCGTCGAGTTCCATGCCGAAACGCAACGGCGCCGAAGCGACGACGATCTTCTGGAATTCGATCTGCGGCTGCTCGGGCACCGGCGCCTGAACGACGACGACATCGGCATTGGCCGCGCTCTTGACCCACATGTCCGCCGCAAAGACGGAGATCGCGCCGATGACGGCCGCGATGCCGATCATTGTTATTGCCTTGCCCCGCACGCCCGAATTCCCTGTAAGCTGGTTCTGGTCCGTTCTTGAACCTCGACGCTACCGGGCAAACCTAAACATTCGGCATTTTAGAAAGTTCGTATTGAATCTATCTTCGGATTTTGGTTATCGAAGCCTTTCCCGATTTCGCGGCTTCTGCGCGGACCGTTCTCATGAACGGAAGCGGAACCTCTGTCATTTGCCCGTCAGGTCGTGGCATTATCCGAATCGATTCGCAGAGTTGGAATTTCGCGCCCCATGGACGACAGCAACGATCTCTTCGGCAACATCGACAAGCCCGCAGCCGCCCCGCGCGCCGCGGCGCGGCCGCTCGACCCGATCATCCAGTCGATGGCCAAGCGCAGCGCGCAGCAGAAGGACGGCAGCGAGGGGTACGATGCCAGCCATATTGAGGTGCTGGAAGGACTCGAACCGGTGCGCCGCCGGCCAGGCATGTATATCGGCGGCACCGACTCCAAGGCTCTGCACCATCTGTTCGCCGAACTGATCGACAATTCGATGGACGAGGCCGTCGCCGGCCATGCGACTTTTATCGACGTCGAGCTTTCGGCCGACGGCTTTCTGACCGTGACGGACAATGGACGCGGCATTCCTGTCGATCCGCATCCGAAATTTCCCGGCAAGTCCGCACTCGAAGTCATCATGTGCACGCTGCATGCCGGCGGCAAGTTCGATTCAAAGGTCTACGAGACGTCGGGCGGCCTGCACGGCGTCGGCGTTTCCGTCGTCAATGCGCTTTCGGATGAGCTCGAGGTTGAGGTGGCGCGCGGCCGCCAGCTCTATCGCCAGCGCTTTTCCCGCGGCATCCCGCAGGGCCCGCTCGAATCCCTCGGCGAGGTCCACAACCGGCGCGGCACCAGGACACGCTTTCACCCGGACGCCGATATTTTCGGCAAGGATGCGGCGTTCGAACCGGCTAGGCTCTGCCGGATGGCGCGTTCAAAAGCCTATCTGTTCGGCGGCGTCGAGATCCGCTGGACCTGCGCGCCCGAACTGATCAAGGAAAAGGACGAGACACCGGCAAAGGCGGTCTTCCATTTTCCCGGCGGCCTGAAGGACTATCTGGCGGCCTCGCTTGGCGGCGAGTTCCAGGTGACGCGAGAGATTTTCGCCGGCAAGAGCGAGAAACAGGGCGGTCACGGCTCCCTCGAATGGGCCGTCACCTGGTATGGCGGCGACGGTTTCATCAGCTCGTATTGCAACACGATCCCGACCGGCGACGGCGGCACGCACGAGGGCGGCTTCCGCAACGTTCTGACGCGCGGCCTGCGCGCCTATGCCGACCTGATCGGCAACAAGCGTGCTTCGATCATCACCAGCGACGACGTGATGATCTCGGCAGCCGGCATGCTCTCCGTGTTCATCCGCGAGCCGGAATTCGTCGGCCAGACCAAGGACCGGCTGGCGACAATCGAGGCCATGCGCATCGTCGAGCAGGCGATCCGCGACCCGTTCGACCATTGGCTGGCCGACAATCCGCAGGAGGCGTCAAAGCTCCTCGAATGGGTGATCGCACGCGCCGACGACCGCGTCCGCCGTCGCCAGGAGCGTGAGGTCTCGCGCAAGACGGCGGTGCGCAAGCTCAGGCTTCCCGGCAAGCTCGCCGACTGCACGCAGAACGCCGCCGCGGGCGCCGAGCTCTTCATCGTCGAGGGCGATTCGGCCGGCGGGTCGGCAAAGCAGGCGCGCGACCGCGCCAGCCAGGCTATCCTGCCGCTGCGCGGCAAGATCCTGAACGTCGCCAGCGCCGGTCACGACAAGCTGACCGCAAACCAGCAGATTTCCGACCTGATCCAGGCGCTGGGCTGCGGCACGCGCTCGCGCTACCGCGAGGAAGATCTGCGCTACGACCGCGTGATCATCATGACGGACGCCGACGTCGACGGCGCTCATATCGCGTCGCTTCTCATCACCTTCTTCTATCAGGAAATGCCGGAACTGGTGCGGGGCGGCCATCTCTACATGGCCGTGCCGCCGCTCTACCGCATCAGCCAGGGCGGCAAGGTCCTCTATGCGCGCGACGACCAGCACAAGGACGAACTGCTGAAAAGCGAGTTCACCGGGCGCGGCAAGGTCGAGATCGGCCGCTTCAAGGGCCTGGGCGAGATGATGGCGGCGCAGCTCAAGGAAACCACGATGGACCCGAAGAAACGCATGCTGCTTAGGGTCGATGTCGAGGGCGACGAAACGGCGACGAAATCCTCTGTCGATGCGCTGATGGGCACCAAGCCCGAACTGCGCTTCCGCTTCATCCAGGATCGGGCCGAGTTCGCCGAAACCGAGGCGCTGGATATCTAGACGATCGCGAGCCTCAGGCGGCGGCGATCGCCAGGGCGTGGCCGCGAGCGTTCTCGCGTAGCGCATCGAGGTGGATCGACTTCAGAAGGCCGGCCAGATCGCCGGTTGCCTCCTGGCCTCCGAGTTCCTTCAGCATGAGCCAGGAGACTTCCTGGGCGCCGGCAACCCGCTTGCCCCTTGCCACTTCACGCCACACCTTGAGGGCTCGCAAGAGCACGCCATGGACAGCATCTGCCAGGCCCGCGCTGCGGAACACCGCTGCCAGGGCAACGTCGTTTCCGTTGGCGAGAAGCGCCCTCACCCGTTCCTCCGACTGACCGGTCAGGACGACCAGCGCGGAGCCGAAAAAATCCACCTTGCCGTGCGCGACGGTGCGGACGATGAAGCTGGCGGTCAGATCGCCGCGAACCTGCAGATGCGCAATCAGCGCTGAATGTTCTTCAGCCTTCGTGCCGTCGATCAGGGTCAGCGATGCCCTGATGCAGGCGTCTTTCAGCATGCGCTCGGCTCGGCCCGCTCCCATGAGGGCGAGCACCAGCGGTGAGCCCTTGAGGGCGTCGCCGAGCTTGACCAGCAGCATGTGCCGGCAATCGGCTGGGAGCCGCGTATCGGCAATCATGGCCTCGCGCACGTAGCCGACATGGCCGTGCCGCTCGGCCATGCGGCGAAAGCTCAGTCCGGCGATCGATGCACCGCTGTTGGAAATCAGGGCCGCACAGGCCTCCGCTTCGCCGATCTCGGCAATGGCGGCGGACAGGGCCATCGATACGGCCGGCCGGTTGGCGATCATCTTCTGGGTCTTCGCCTGCCCCGAGACGACACGATCGATGAGATCGCTGTCGGTCAGCAAGGGCGATCGGGCGATGACGAGGCTGGCCACTTCCGGCTGGTCAGAGGCGAGTGCGCTGATGACCTGCAGTGGCGCATGGCTGCTCAGCGCGAGCACCTCGGCCATTGCAAGGCGCACTTTTGACGAGGGATCGTCGAGCAGCAGCGTCAGCGCCGCCTCGGCAGCGCAGCGATCCTCGAAAGGTAGGTCGCGGTCGATATAGGCGCGTGCAAGCGCCGCAGCGGCCGCAGCCCGTTCACCTGCCTTGGCCGTATAAATCCATTTCAAAAAATGTGAGACAACCATAAATGCCCGTGAGCCCCCAAAAGCCATCCCCGTGGCCTCAGGCAACGCTAGGCGGAAATAGTTTACGTTTGGTTCACCATAATTCTTAACCGGCTTGCCGCGCCTGGCGGCAGTGCCTATCAATCCGCGAACCAGATGGAGGACTGCGCATGGCAGGGCTATATCTCGAGGAGTTCCGGCCGGGCCAGGTTTTCCGCCACGGGCTGACCAAGACGGTCACCGAGAGCGACAACATGATGTTCTCGACGATGACGCTCAACCCGCAGCCGCTGCATATCGACTTCGACTTCGCGTCGAAGACGGAATGGGGAAAGCCGCTGGTGAATTCGCTGTTCACGCTCGGGCTGATGATCGGCATATCGGTGCACGACACGACGCTCGGCACGACCGTTGCCAATCTTGGCATGAAGGAGACGGTCTTCCCCAATCCGGTCTTTCACGGCGACACGATCCGCGTCGAGACCGAAGTCATCTCGGTCAGGCAATCGAAGTCGAAGCCCGACCGCGGCATCGTCGAGTTCGAACACCGTGCCTTCAACCAGAAGGGCGAGTTGGTGGCCAAATGCAGCCGCCAGGCGATGATCATGAAGATGGCGGCCTGATGCGATCGCTGCTTTTCGTGCCGGGCGACTCGGATAGGAAGCTCGAGAAGGGCCTCGTATCTGGCGCCGACGTGCTGATCGTCGATCTCGAAGACTCGATCGCCCCGCAAGACAAGCAGCGGGCACGCGATACAGCGGCAACGTTTCTGAACGGGCGCAGCCGCGAATCGGGTATGCGGTTCTACGTACGGGTCAACGACCTCGCGTCCGGCCTGACCGACGACGATCTCAAGGCTATCGTTGCCCCGGGACCGGACGGCATCATTCTGCCGAAGTGCAATTCAGGGGCCGATCTGCAGCATCTGTCGGCGAAGCTGCGGCTCCACGAGGCAGAGGCCGGCCTGCCGGACGGTGGCATCGCCATCCTTTCGATCATCACCGAAACCAGCCTGGGCGTGCTTTCCGGCTCGACCTATGCCGGCGCCAGCCCCCGCCTTGCCGGACTGACCTGGGGTGCGGAAGACCTGTCCGCCGCCCTTGGCGCACGCAGCACCCGCGACGACGCCGGAAACTACACCGACGTGTTCCGCTTTGCGCGAACTGTGACGCTGCTCGCCTCGTCGGCGGCAGAGGTGGCGGCCATCGATACCGTTTTCGTCAATTTCCGCGATGCCGATGCCCTCAAACGCGAGTGTCTGGAGGCGGAACGCGATGGTTTCACCGGCAAGCTGGCGATCCACCCCGCACAGGTCCCGATCATCAACGAGGCATTCACGCCATCCGAACGATCGGTCGA
This sequence comes from uncultured Rhizobiaceae bacterium, assembly GCA_947259295.1. Taxonomy (GTDB): domain Bacteria; phylum Pseudomonadota; class Alphaproteobacteria; order Rhizobiales; family Rhizobiaceae; genus CAMYMG01. Next base: position 108,742 of record CAMYMG010000013.1, on the reverse strand, counting down.
ACAGGCGCGCGGCATTGTTGCCGCATTCGAGGCTGCCGGCAACCCGGGTGTCGTTTCCATCGACGGACAGATGTACGACGTGCCGCATCTGAAGCGCGCCTTGCGCCTGCTGGCGAGAGCAGAGCAGCCGAACGCTTGATCGGCCGCCCCGCAGCCTAGCCTTCCCAGGGACCGGCGTAGTCGGAGTAGAGCGCATCGACCTCCGGACGCGGACGTTCGGGCGCGACGCCTGAATAGGTGCCGATGTGGACGAAACCTGCAACGCGTTCGTGCGGCGCCAGACCGAGCAGAGCGCGGCCTTCCGGGACATCGGAATACCAGTTGGTGATCCAGTTCGTGCCGTAGCCCAGCGCGTTGGCGGCGAGCACCAGGTTCATGGCAGCGGCGCCGGCCGAGAGAAACATCTCCCACTCGGGGATCTTCGGATGGTCCTTGGGACTCGACACCACACCGATGACCAGGGGCGCGCGCGAAAAGCGCGTCAGTTCCTGGTTGCGCCGGCCTTCCGACAATGGTCCTTCGCGCTGCTCGGCAAGATCGGCCAGCCTTTCGCCGACCCGTACGCGTGCCGCTCCCCGATAAAGGATGAACCGCCAGGGTGCCAGCCGGCCATGATCGGGCACGCGGCTGGCCGCCGTCAGGATGGTCCTGATCTGCGAATCGTCCGGCGCCGGCTCCTGAAGGTCAGGGATCGGTGCGGAATTTCGGGCCAGCAGGAAGTCGATGATCTGCGAGGTCATGGGCATGTCTCCGGTTTGTTGGCTGAAAGCGCGGCGACGATGCGTGCGGCGACTGTGGGCTTGCTGGCGATAGCCGGCGAATTAGCCTTGAAATTGCCACCGGCATAGGGTTCAACGCAAGTCATGACCGGAGGGATTTTCCGACTCTTTGCCGTGCTCGCTTGTGCCACCTTCGCCGGGGCGCAAACGGGAGTGGCTGTCGCCCAGGAGGGCGGTCCCGACCTTCCGGACCTGAAACTCCCGTCAATCACCAGTTTCGCCCCGGCGAGCGAAGCCCTGACCGGGCTGACTGCGGGCGGCGAAATCACGCTGTCGGCGAAGCTGACCGACCAGGGCGAGGACATCAGCCGGGGGCTCGTCTGGCGGGTCTTTGCGCCCGAGGTCGGCGATGACGGCAAGCTGCCGCTCATCGCTTCCGCACAGGGCGGGACCACGTCGTTTCACCTCGCTCCGGGCGGCTATCTCGTGCATGCATCCTACGGGCGGGCAGGCGCGACGAAGCGGATCACGGTTGGCCGAGACGGCAAGCGCGAGGATCTCGTGCTCGACGCCGGCGGACTGAAGCTCGATGCGATCCTGGCCGGTGGCGTCCGAATCCCTTCGGCCAAGCTCCGCTTTTCGATCTACGAGGCGTCCCCAGGTGCCGACGGCGAGCGCGCCCTGATCATCCCGGACGTCAGCCCGAACTCGGTCGTGCGGCTCAATTCCGGCACCTATCACGTCGTCTCCACCTACGGCGCCGTCAACGCTGTCATCCGGTCGGACATCCGCATCGAGGCCGGCAAGCTGACCGAAGCGACGGTCGAACATCACGCCGCCGAACTGACCATGAAGCTGGTGCGCGAAGCCGGCGGCGAGGCGATCGCCGATACGTCGTGGTCGATACTCTCCGGTTCGGGCGATCCGATCCGCGAAATGGTCGGGGCTTTTGCCTCGATGGTGCTTGCCGAGGGCGACTACACGATCATCGCCAAGAACCGCGACCGCATCTACCAGCGCGACTTCACCGTCGTCGGCGGCCGGAACCAGGACGTCGAAGTCCTGGCGACGGAGGCCAATGCGGTCGACGCGTCCGAGGGAGCCGACTAGGCTCTTCAGGCGGCTTTCATATCAGCGTTGCCGCGCCGCAGACGAATGATTCTCCGCTGCCGGATGGCAGGTTGCGGAGCGAGGCGGAAAACGGCTTCCTGAATGACCGCGAGCAGCGCCTTGCGGTCACGGACCGCCTGCAACTGATCCCATGACATCGTCTCGCCGATACGCACCCCGATCGTGCGTCCCGACAGCCGAGCAAACTCGCGCACCAGCAGCGACAGCCGCAGAGCGAGCGACACCTTGCCGACTATTCGCGCGAGACGATGCTCGTGGGCGGCGAGCCCCATCGGCCGGCTGACAAGATGGAAGAGCCTGCCGTTCTGGCCGGAAAAATGCATCGGGATGACCGATGCCTTGGCATCCTGCACCAGTCGCGCGGGGAAGATCTTCCACGGCAGGTCGCAAGCCGGTCCGAATCCCTTGGGCGCCGTGGCCACGCCGCCGGCGGGAAAGACGACGATGACGACGCCTTCCTTGAGCAACCTTACCGCCTCGTGCCGGACGGCGATGTTGTTCTTCAACGCCTCCTTGGTATCGGAGAAGTCGACAGGCAGCGAATAGGGCGCCATCTCCGGAATTTTCAGCAGTTCCGAGGCAATCATCACGCGGAATGGCCGGCCGAGCTGCTCGGCCAGCGACAGGATGGAGATGCCGTCGCCGATGCCGAAAGGATGGTTGGCGACGATGACCAGCGGTGTCTCCGGCAGATCCGCAGGCGGCCACTGGCCTTCGCGGCGAACGCGGATGTCCACCAGTTCCAGCATGCGACCGAATATGTGGTCGCCGGTCGGAGCGATGTTCTTGCGCCACAGGTCGTAGATCGCTGCGTATCGGTCGCGGCCGGAAAGACCTTCGACCGAACGTATGAACCAGCGCTTCAGCCGCGGGTCGGCGGCGCTGGCATATGAGAGCTCTGTGAAGGCAACGTCGTTGAGTCGCTTGGCTACCATGCCGGATGCTTAAAGCCCCGGCATGACAGCTGGATGAAGGGCGGGACCAGCCCCGCCCCTCCCGGATCAGGCGTTCGGCGACCGCCGGCGGTCGGGCGTGACCGCCTCCTCGCTCAGCGAGGCAACCGCCTCGTCGAGCGTCATCGACTGCTGGTCGCGCGAGCCGAGGCGGCGGATATTGACCGTCCCCTCCTCGGCCTCACGCTTGCCGCAGACGATGATGACCGGCACCTTGACCATCGAGTGCTCGCGCACCTTGTAGTTGATCTTCTCGTTGCGAAGATCGGGCTCGGCCGACAGGCCGGCAGCCTTCAGCTTCCTGACGACTTCCATCGCGTAGTCGTCGGCATCCGAGGTGATCGTCGCCACCACCACCTGCTGGGGCGACAGCCAGAGCGGGAAGTGGCCGGCATGGTTCTCGATCAGGATGCCGATGAAGCGCTCCATCGAGCCGCAGATGGCGCGGTGAATCATCACCGGCTGCTTCTTTTCCGAATCGCTGCCGATGTAGAAGGCGCCAAACCGCTCGGGCAGGTTGAAGTCGACCTGCGTGGTGCCGCACTGCCATTCACGTCCGATGGCGTCTTTCAGCACGTACTCGAACTTGGGGCCGTAGAAGGCGCCCTCGCCCGGATTGACCGAGGTCTTGATCCTGCCGCCCGACTGCTCCTCGATGATCGCGAGCACATTGCCCATGATCTCCTCGGCATGGTCCCATGCCGCGTCGGAGCCGACCCGCTTTTCTGGCCTGGTCGACAGCTTGACGCTGACTTCCTCGAAGCCGAAGTCGGCATAGGTCGAGAGGATCAGATCGTTGATGCGCAGGCATTCGGCGGCGAGCTGCTCCTCGGTGCAGAAGATGTGCGCGTCGTCCTGCGTGAAACCGCGCACGCGCATCAGCCCGTGCAGCGCACCGGACGGCTCGTAGCGGTGGACATTGCCGAATTCAGCAAGCTTTACCGGCAGTTCGCGGTAGGATTTCAAACCGTGCTTAAAAATCTGCACGTGGCCCGGGCAGTTCATCGGCTTCAGCGCGAAGACGCGGTCGTCGTCGGTGTCGTCACCGGCAACCGTTACCTTGAACATCGCGTCGCGATACCAGCCCCAGTGGCCGGACGTCTCCCACAGCGACTTGTCGAGCACCTGCGGCGCATTGACTTCCTCGTAGCGCTGCTCGTCGAGACGGCGGCGCATGTAGTTGACCAGGCTCTGGAACAATTTCCAGCCCTTGGCGTGCCAGAACACGACGCCCGGTCCCTCCTCCTGGAAGTGGAACAGGTCCATCTCGCGGCCGAGCTTGCGGTGGTCGCGCTTCTCGGCCTCGGCCAGCATGGTGATGTAGTTTTCGAGCTGTTCCTGGTTGGCCCAGGCGGTGCCGTAGATGCGCGTCAGCATCGGATTGTTGCTGTCGCCGCGCCAGTAGGCGCCGGCCACCTTCATCAGCTTGAAGGCGCTGCCGATCTGGCCGGTGGAAGCCATGTGCGGCCCGCGGCAAAGGTCGAACCAGTCGCCTTGCGCGTAGATCTTGAGATCCTGGTCTTCGGGAATCGCGTCGATCAGTTCGAGCTTGTAGGCCTCGCCCTTGTCGGAAAAAACCTTCTTGGCCTTGTCGCGCGGCCAGACTTCCTTGGTGAACGGCTTGTTGCGGCCGATGATCTCGCGCATCTTCTTCTCGATCACCGGAAAATCTTCCGGCGTGAACGGCTCGTTGCGGGCGAAATCGTAATAGAAGCCGTTCTCGATGACCGGTCCGATCGTCACCTGGGTGCCGGGCCAGATCTCCTGAACCGCCTCGGCGAGAACATGCGCGGTGTCGTGGCGGATGAGTTCCAGCGCGCGCGGATCATCGCGCGTCACGATCTCGATGCTGCCGGAGCGGGCGAGCGGATCCGACAGGTCCTGGAGGGCGCCGTCGATCGCAACGGCAACAGACTTCTTGGCCAGCGATTTGGAAATCGATTCGGCAAGCTCGGCACCGGTCATGGCCGCGTTGTAATCGCGGACCGAGCCATCGGGGAATTTCATGGAAACAGTGTTGGGCAATTTCTTCTCCTATCCAGTCCCGCAAACGAGCGCGGGTGGGTTTTGCCGGATGCGTCCGGCGGCGAGCGGTCTTTTAGGGCGAGATCAGCAAGAGGTAAAGGTAGGCCCTTAGCCGAGCTCTTGGGCGTGTGTCCTGCCGATGGACCAGTAACGCCATGGCGTGAACCAGCGGTATCGTTCGGCCAGCGTCTCAGGCACCCGGTCGATGCCATGCGTTCCCCAGGGGCCGCATCGCGCGACGCGAAACAGCCCCATCCAGCCGCCGGGCCAGAACCCGTGCCTGGCGATCGCCTCGTAGGCATATTCCGAACAGGTCGGCAGATGGCGGCAGGAGTTGCCGATGAAACCCGAAAGGGTCAGTTGATATAGGCGCACGATTGCTGTGCCGAGAAGCCGGCCTGGAGTCCTGCGCCAGGGACCGGACCAGTTGCGGGAGTATCGTGGACGCTGTGCGAGATTTTCTACGGCCAATCGTCCGGGCAGCCTAGGCCGCCTCCTCCGCGCGCTTCTTTTCGATCTGGTCGATCGCGTCGACCACGGCGTCAAAGGTCAGCATGGTCGAGGCGTGGCGCGCCTTGTAGTCGCGTACCGGCTCCAGATATTTCAGGTCTTCGAAGCGGCCCTGCGGCGGGGCGCCGTTTTCCTTGAGCATTTTGCGCATCGTCTCGCGCACGGCGCGCAGTTCGTCCGACGACGCGCCGACCACTGACTGGGCCATGATCGAGGAGGACGCCTGTCCGAGCGCGCAGGCCTTCACATCATGCGCAAAATCGGTAACGACGCCGTCCTGCATGGTCAGGTCGACGGTTACCGTCGAACCGCAGAGCTTGGAATGGGCCGTTGCGGTCGCATCGGGATGGTCGAGGCGGCCGATCCGGGCGATATTCCCGGCAAAGCCGAGGATTTTCGCGTTGTAGATGTCGTCGATCATGATTTTCCAACCTGTCGCCGTTTGGCGAACAATCCGTGCCGCCCCGGTATCTTTCATTCGCCCTGTCCGGTCATATATAATGCTGGTGTTCTTTGATCGACAAGATGGCGGCCTCTGCGTCGCCGGACGTCGTCGCATCCGGGATCATATCTAGGCAGCTTCGGGCAGCTTGGCATGACGCCGAAATCCCCCGACAGGCTGTGAACCGTTCAACTCGTTCCTCCACCGAGGGGAACTACGGGAGACACCTATGGACGCCGTCATCAAGAAGTTCATGCCCCAGGCCGCCTACATGGAAAAGCCGGTTACCGACCGGCCGAGCGAGGCCGAGGTAGAAGCGGCTGTGCGCGTCCTGCTGCGCTGGACCGGCGACAATCCGGACCGCGAAGGCCTCGTCGACACACCGAAGCGGGTGGCGAAGGCCTATCGCGAGATGTTCGGCGGTTACGACATGTGCCCGGCCGAGGAACTCGGCCGCACCTTCGAGGAAGTCGCCGGCTATGACGATCTCGTCATCGTCAAGGACATTACGTTCCATTCGCATTGCGAGCACCACATGGTGCCGATCATCGGCAAGGCGCATGTCGGCTACCTGCCGGACGGCAAGGTCGTCGGCCTGTCCAAGATCGCCCGCGTGGTCGACATTTTCGCGCACCGCCTTCAGACGCAGGAGGCGCTGACCGCCCAGATCGCCGGCGTCATCCAGGACGTCCTCAACCCGCGCGGCGTTGCCGTGATGATCGAGGCGGAACACATGTGCATGGCGATGCGCGGCATCCGCAAGCAGGGTTCGACGACGCTGACCTCGACGTTCACCGGGACGTTCAAGGACACGCCGGAAGAACAGATCCGGTTCGTGACAATGGTTCGCAACGGCTAGGACCGCATTTCGCGCCGCCCGGCGCCCAGATCCAGGAAGTGCTTCGACAGTGATCCCATTTGCCCACGACATCGCCGACAAGGCCCTCCTCGAAGACGGTTCGGTCTTCGCGCCGCGCTTCGACGCCAACGGCCTGGTGACCGCTGTCGTGACCGACGCTGCGGATGGCGCTTTGCTGATGGTCGCCCACATGAATGCTGAAGCCCTCTCGCGGACGCTTGAGACCGGCACAGCGCACTACTGGTCGCGGTCGCGCCAGAAACTCTGGAAAAAGGGCGAAACATCGGGCAATTTCCAGCAGGTCGTGGAGGTCCTGACAGACTGCGACCAGGACACCGTACAGCTTCGTGTCAAAGTCGCCGGCGCCGATGCAACCTGTCACACCGGCCGGCGTTCCTGCTTTTATCGGACGGTGTCGTTGGTGGACGGGAGCGCGGTTCTTGAAAGCAATGGAAGCGAGCCGCTGTTCGATCCCGCCGAAGCCTATCGGAGCCGGTCGTGAACCAGATGCATCCGAGTGGCGACACAGATTCACGTTTTCGATACGCCGACCTTCTATACTGCTGTTCGGACTAAGGAGAACCTGATGCTCGAGTGGGCGTCACTGCGCAACCGACTGGACGTACGGGAAGCCAATGGCCTTTCGTCGTCAGGCGGCGTCTCCGAACCTGTTCCCGGAAAGAAGACCGCCATATCGCTCGCGCTTGGCGGCGGCTGCGCGCGCGGCTGGGCACATATCGGCGTGCTTCGCGCGCTTGACGAAGCGGGTATCGAAGTCTCGATGATCGCCGGCACCTCGATCGGCGCGCTGGTCGGCGGCTGCTACCTCGCCGGCAAGCTCGACGAGCTCGAGGAATTCGCCCGCAGCCTGACCAAGCGCCGCATGTTCGGGCTGCTCGACATCAAGATCGGCGGGAGCGGCCTGTTCGGCGGCATGAAGCTCGACGCACGCCTGCGCGAGCACATGCATGGCATCCGCTTCGAGGACCTGGCCAAGCCCTTCATCTGCGTCGCCTCGGAAATCCGCACCGGCCACGAGATCTGGCTGTCGAGCGGCTCGCTGATCACCGCCATGCGCGCCTCATACGCGCTGCCCGGCGTCTTCGAGCCGGTGACGGCGAACGGGCGCGTTCTGGTCGACGGCGCGCTGGTCAATCCCGTTCCCGTCTCCGTCTGCCGCGCCAACGAGCAGCCTCTGGTTGTGGCGGTCAATCTCCACTACGACCTCTACGGGCGGGCAGCCGTGGTCAAGCACAGCGCCGGCGAACTGGTCGTCGAGACCGAACCCAATTCGGGCGAGAAGCACACCCGCATCGGCGTGACCGGCGTGATGCTCGAGGCGTTCAACATCATCCAGGACCGGATTTCGCGCGCGCGGCTGGCCGGCGATCCGCCGGACATGTCGCTGCAGCCCAAGCTCGGTCATATCGGCCTGACCGAATTTCACCGAGCCGACGAGGCAATTCGCCTCGGCTATGAAGCGACGATGGCGCAGATGCGCGATCTCGAGCGGCTGCAGACGGTGCTGGCCTAGCCTCAGGAGGCCAGGGCCGCGTCGGTGATGCGAAACTGCACCTTGCGGCTACCGTTCCAGTAGTTTCCCGACAAGGTTCCGGCGACATGGATCGTCGCACCGCGATTCCTGAACAGGAACTCGCCGAGCGCGGTATCTACGGCCCGGAACGCCATGGCCTGGATGCGGCCGCCGCTCTCGGAGCGCAGATCGACGCGGATGTGATTGACGCCGACCGGTTGGGCATCCGACAGCGCGTGGCGCGGCAGCACGAAGACGGGGGCGACATGGCCGGCGCCGAACGGACCAGCCTTTTCCAGCGTGTCGAGCAGGGCCAGCGTCGCGCCCTCGGCCGCCAGCGCGGCGTCGATCTGGAGCGTGGCCTCGTCCTGCAGGCGAAACACATCGGCTGCAGCACGCTCCTCGAAGAAGGCGCGCAGCGCGCCGAGCTTGTCCCTCTCGACGGTGATGCCCGCCGCCATCGCATGGCCGCCGCCCTTTGCGATCAACCCCCTGTCCGCCGCCTCGCGAACGAGTTTCCCAAGGTCGAAGCCCGGCACAGACCTGCCGGAGCCGGTGCCGACGCCATTGGCGTTGAAGGCAATGGCGAAGGCCGGGCGGTGAGCGTGATCCTTCAGCCGGGACGCAAGCAGGCCGACGATGCCCGGATGCCAGTTGGGGCTCGCCGTCACGACGATTGCCGGCCCGGGCGAGCCGGCCAACTCGGCATCGGCTTCGGCGCGCGCCTCGGCGAGCATGCCCTGCTCCATCGCCTGGCGCTCCTGGTTCAGCCGGTCGAGCGTCTCGGCAATTGTCGTTGCCTCTACCGGATCGTCGGTCGCCAGCAGCCGGCTGCCGAGCGCCGCGTCGCCGATGCGGCCGCCGGCATTGATGCGGGGTCCGATCAGAAAGGACAGATGGAAGGTGGCAACCGGCTCGCCGATGCGCGAGACGCGGGCGAGCGCGTTGAGGCCGACATTCTTCTGCTGCCGCGCCGCCAGCAGTCCCTTGACGACAAAGGCCCGGTTGACGCCGGTCAGCGAAACCACGTCGCAAACGGTGGCAAGCGCCACGAGATCGAGCATCGACAGAAGGTCGGGCTGATCGGCGTCCGGCCGCTCGATGCGCAGGATCCTGGCCGTCTGCACCAGCGCCAGAAACACGACGCCCGCGGCACAGAGGTGCCCCTGGCCGGACAGGTCGTCGTCGCGGTTCGGATTGACGACAGCCACCGCCGACGGCAGCGGCCCGCCGACCTGGTGGTGGTCGAGCACGACGACATCGGCGCCCGCCTCGCGCGCCGCCTCGATCGACAGAGCGCTGTTGGTGCCGCAATCGACGGTGACGATCAGCGTCGCACCGCGGCCGACCAGTTCGCGCATCGCCTCGGGATTGGGGCCATAACCTTCGAAAATGCGGTCGGGAATGTAGATTTCGGACTCGACCCCGTAATGGGCGAGGAACCGCTTCATCAGCGCGGAAGACGCGGCCCCGTCGACATCATAGTCGCCGAAGATCGCCACCCGCTCGCGCCGCCGGATTGCTTCGGCAATCCGTTCGGCCGCCTTTTCCATGTCGGTCAGCGATGCCGGGTCGGGCAGCAGGTCCTTGATCGTCGGATCGAGGAACGCCTCGGCGTCGTCGGCCGTCACGCCGCGTCCGGCCAGCACGCGGGCAACGATGTCGGGCACGCCGTGACCCTGCGCGATTGCCAGCGCCAGCATTTCCTGGCGCTCGTTCAAGCGGTGCGCCCAGCTGTGCCCGGTCGCCGATCGTTTCACGTCGAGGAAGATGCGTTTTTCTGCCGGCATCGGTCAGGCCGCGCTGGCACTGCCGCAGGCGACATTGGCCACTGGCAAAGGAGGATGTCTCATTGCTGCGGCCCGCCGGACCTGCGGCGCAGCCACTCGTCGGCGACCTCTCCGATCGTCTTGCCGCGCCCGTCCCTGATCCAGGCCATAAAGGGCCGATCGAATTTGAACGCGTCGCCGCATTCGCGCTTCAGGAAACGGCGGACATTCTGCGTGTTGCGGTAGGTGTCCGAAATCGGCGTCTGGCGCGTGATCGTGTCAGAATGCCAGTCGAAACCCATCAGCCGGCGCGCTCGATGCGGATCACCTGCGGCTTGGCAGTCAGGTGGCCATCCTTGGTGATGCCGTCGGTCGCCTTGCGCACCGCGGCCTCCGTCGTCTCGTGCGTGACGAGGATGACCGTCTTCTGGTCGGGCAACTCGCCCTCCGCCGCATGCTGGACGATCGATTCCAGCGAGATCTCGCTGTCGGCCATGCGCTTTGCGATGGCCGCGAAGACGCCCAATCGGTCGTGCACGGTAAGCCGGATGAAATAGCCGCCGGCATGGGTGCGCATGCGCGCCCGCTTGTACGGCTTCAACTCCTTTGCCGGACGCCCGAAGACGGGTCCATGCTGGAAGCCGGGGCGGCTCTTGGCGATGTCCGCGATGTCGCCGATCACCGCCGAGGCGGTCGCGTTGCCGCCGGCACCGGGGCCAGAGAGCAGGAGTTCGCCGAGAATGTCGGTCTCGATGGCGACCGCATTGGTCACGCCGTGGACCTGCGCAATGACGGAGGCTGTCGGCACCATGGTCGGGTGCACGCGCTGCTCGATGCCGGTGTCTGTACGCTGCGCCACGCCCAGCAGCTTGATGCGGTAGCCGAGTTCGCCGGCCGCCTGGATGTCGGCCTGGCTGATGTTGGAAATACCTTCCATGTAGATGTCGTCGGCCGAGATCTTCGTTCCGAAGGCGAGCGCGGTGAGGATCGACAGCTTGTGCGCGGTGTCGTGGCCCTCGATATCGAACGTCGGGTCCGCCTCGGCATAGCCGAGACGCTGGGCGTCGGCGAGGCAGGCCTCGAAGGAAATGCCTTCGGCCTCCATGCGCGTCAAAATGTAGTTGGCGGTGCCGTTGAGGATGCCGAAGACGCGCGATACCGTGTTGCCGGCCATCGCCTCGCGCATCGTCTTGATGACCGGGATGCCACCGGCGACTGCCGCCTCGTAGTTCAGCAAAACCCCCTTCTTCTCGGCGATCTCGGCCAGCGCCACGCCATGGCGCGACAGCAGCGCCTTGTTGGCGGTGACGACGTGCCGGCCGGCCTCGAGCGCAGCCTTGACGCTGCTGCGCGCAGCCCCCTCCTCGCCGCCGATCAGTTCGACGAAGACGTCTATGAGGTCGGATTTCGCCAGCTTGACGGGATCGTCGAACCATTCGGCCGAACCGAGGTCGACGCCGCGGTCACGCTTGCGGTCGCGGGCCGAGACGGCCGTGACGACGATCTCGCGCCCACACTGGCGCGACAGTTCGGCGGCCTTGGCCGAAAGAACCCTGACGACCGACGCCCCGACCGTGCCCAGTCCGGCCAACCCAACACGCAATGCTTCAGCCATTTGCGGCAACGCCCCTCAAATCAGTATTCAGACCGTTCCGCGTCAGGACCTGGCGACTAGCGGCACGACATTGTTCGGCTGCTTGGCCGACGAGGCGAGGAAGCGCTTAATGTTACGCGCTGCCTGGCGAATCCGGTGCTCGTTCTCGACCAGCGCGATGCGGACATGGTCGTCGCCATGCTCGCCGAAGCCGACGCCGGGTGCCACCGCGACATCGGCGTGCTCGATCAGCAGCTTGGAGAATTCCAGCGACCCGAGATGGCGGAATGCCTCGGGGATCGGCGCCCAGGCAAACATCGACGCGGCCGGAGCGGGAATAGTCCAGCCGGCGCGGCCGAACGAGTCGACCATGACGTCGCGGCGCTTGCGGTAGACGTCGCGCACTTCGGCGATGTCGGCCCCGTCGCCGTTCAGCGCCGCGGCAGCCGCCACCTGGATCGGTGTGAAGGCGCCGTAGTCGAGATAGGATTTCACGCGCGTCAGCGCCGAGATCAGCCGCTCATTGCCGACGGCAAAGCCCATGCGCCAGCCCGGCATGGAAAAGGTCTTCGACATCGAGGTGAATTCGACGGCAATATCCATGGCGCCCGGCACTTGCAGCACGGAGGGCGGCGGCGATCCGTCGAAATAGATCTCCGAATAGGCGAGGTCCGACAACAGGATGATGTCGTTCTTCTTAGCGAAGGCGACGACGTCCCTGTAAAAATCGATCGACGCGACATGCGCCGTCGGGTTCGAAGGATAGTTCAGGATCAGCGCCAAGGGCTTGGGGATCGAATGCCTGACGCCGCGTTCCAGCGCCGGGATGAAGCCATCGTCGGGCTCGGCCTGGAGCGAGCGGATGACGCCGCCCGACATGATGAAGCCGAAGGCATGGATCGGGTATGTCGGGTTCGGGCACATGATCACGTCGCCGGGCGCGGTGATCGCCTGCGCCATGTTGGCAAAGCCTTCCTTGGAGCCGAGCGTGGCGACGATCTGCGTGTCGGGGTTGAGCTTCACACCGAATCGGCGGGCGTAGTAGGCGGCCTGCGCGCGGCGCAGCCCCGGAATGCCGCGCGACGAGGAATAGCGGTGCGTTCTGGGATCGCGGACAACCTCGCAGAGCTTGTCGACGATGGCCTTCGGCGTCGGCAGGTCCGGATTGCCCATGCCGAGATCGATGATGTCGGCGCCGCTCGAGCGTGCACTGGCCTTCAGCCGGTTGACCTGCTCGAAAACATAGGGCGGAAGGCGGCGGACCTTGTGAAACTCTTCCATGGCAAATCCAGGCGCTGGGGGGAATGCTCGTAGCGCCGCGATATATACCGATTTGCCGGGTGGGTCGAGGGCGTCAGTTGCCTTCGATCTCCTTGAGCGTCGCGGCCTGATCGTCGGTGATGACCTGCATCCGCCGGCGCCTCTCCTCGGGCGTCTCCGAGTATGTGCGGGGGCCCTGCTGCTGCTGGACGCGCTGAAGGGCGGCGAGCTTGGCCGCGGTCTCTTCGTCGGTGAGCTGCGGGGCTGCAGCCTTGGGGGCAATGTTGAGATTGGGGAACGTGCCGGTGTTGACCGGCCCCTCACCCAGAGCCATCGGCGCCGCGTCCTCGGCTGGCGTTGAGCACCCGGCCAGTGCCACGAATACTATCGCGGGCAGCAGCGAGGCGGCGCGCAATCGGCGGGTGGAAACATATCTGCCATGTCTGAATGTCATAACTTAACCTGCCCGCCCGGATTAGACCGCATTGGACGCGCCATGATAATATGTCAAGACAGGACCCACGGGAGGACCATACCTCAATATGACTAAGGCAGGCGAGTCGGGCAAGCAAGACTCCGATCACGTATCGGATGTCGACCAGTATATCGTGAAGGATCCCGAACGCTTCGCGCTCAATCTCGCACGCATGATCGAGGAGGCCGGCAAGGCGGCGTCGGCCTGGGCCGGTCCACGCGAGAAGGGCGAGGTGCGCGACACCGCCGCCGAGCCGATGGCCGACATGGTCAAGACGTTCTCCAAGGTCACGGAGTACTGGCTGTCCGACCCGTCGCGGGCGCTGGAAGCACAGACGCGGCTTTTTGCCGGCTACTTGAACATATGGGGCAACGCAATCAACCGCGTTGGTTCCGGTGAACGGCAGGATGGCTCGGTGCAGCCAGACCCGCGCGACAAGCGCTTCAGCGACCCCGAATGGGGCAAGAACGCCTTCTTCGACTTCCTCAAGCAGGCCTATCTCGTGACGTCACGCTGGGCCGGCGACCTGGTAGAGAACGCGGAAGGCCTCGACGAGCACACGCGCCACAAGGCGAGCTTCTACGTCAAGCAGATATCCAACGCGATCTCGCCGTCAAACTTCATCCTCACCAATCCCGAGCTGTTTCGCGAGACGGTCGCCAGCAGCGGCGAAAACCTGGTGCGCGGCATGAAGATGCTGGCCGAGGACATCGCCGCCGGCAAAGGGGACCTGAAGGTCAGGCAGTCCGACTATTCGCGCTTCGAAATCGGCAAGAACATCGCCATCACGCCGGGCAAGGTGGTGGGCCGCAGCGACATCGCCGAGATCATCCAGTACGCCCCGGCCACCGAAAAGGTGCTGAAGCGGCCGTTGCTGATCTGCCCGCCCTGGATCAACAAGTTCTACATCCTCGACCTCAATCCCGACAAATCCTTCATCCGCTGGGCCGTCGAGCAGGGCCACACCGTCTTCGTGATTTCCTGGGTAAATCCGGACAAGAGCCACGGCACGAAGGGCTGGGAGGCCTATATCCGAGAGGGACTGCAATACGGCCTGAACACGATCGAGGCGTCGACAGGCGAGAAGGAAGTCAACGCCATAGGCTATTGCGTCGGCGGCACGCTGCTGGCCGCCGCCTTGTCGCTGATGGCGCAGGAAGGTGACGACCGCATCCGCTCGGTGACGCTGTTCACCACGCAGGTGGATTTCACCCATGCCGGCGACCTGAAGGTCTTCGTCGACGAGGACCAGGTGGCGGCCGTCGAACGCTCGATGAACGAGAAGGGATATCTCGACGGTACCAAGATGGCGACCGCCTTCAACATGCTGCGTTCGGGCGACCTGATCTGGCCCTACGTGGTCAACAACTACATGCGCGGCAAGGACCCCCTGCCCTTCGACCTGCTCTACTGGAACGCCGATTCCACGCGCATGGGCGCGGCCAATCATTCCTATTATCTGCGCAACTGCTACCTCGACAACACGCTGTCGCAGGGCACGATGGAACTCGCCGGGCACACGCTGTCGCTCGCCGACATCAAGATCCCCGTCTACAACCTGGCGACCAAGGAAGACCACATTGCGCCGGCCCGCTCGGTTTTCGTCGGGTGCCAGTATTTCGGCGGCGATGTCGACTTCGTCATGGCCGGCTCCGGTCACATATCCGGCGTGGTGAATCCGCCGGACCGGCAGAAGTACCAGTACTGGACCAACGGCAAGCCGGTCGGCGACTTCGATCAGTGGGTCGCTCATGCCACGGAAACGGCTGGGTCCTGGTGGCCGCACTGGCATGCATGGATTACAGCCAAGGATAAAACGATGGTGAAAGCCCGCAAGCCCGGCAAGGGCGTGAAGACGCTGGGCGATGCTCCAGGCAGTTATGTCCGGGTGCGCGTCTGAAATTGCGGTTCGGCTGCAATTGACCTTGCGCCGAAAGTGGGCGAAATGGTTTGTGGTAACTTGATATGGCCATATTCCGCCCATAGCCCGATACTGGGGTGACTTTTACAGATTCGCGCTGCCGCCACATTGCGGGGTGCCAGGCCGCCACAGGCCAAATTTCAGGACCGCTTGCCGCCCTGTGCGGCGGGACCGGATTGCGAGTAGGGGAAACGGATTGAAACCAGACGCGCGCCAAGCGATCGGGACAAGCCGCGTCATTCTGGCCGGATTTCTTACGGCTATGCTGGTTTCCTGCTCTTCGACGACCGACCCTTCGCTTGAACTGACCACACCGGCCTACACGGATGCGGGGTCGCCATTGCCTGCGCTCGCGATGGCTGCCGCCGATGCCGAGATTGATGATGCGAAGTCTGGCAAGCCCGCAAAAACGGCCGCAGCGCCGGACAACAAGCCGGACGAGCAGGTCGCGTCCGGCAAGGACACCACCGCTCCGGAAACGGACGTCGCAAAGGACGAAGCAAGGAAACCTGCCGACACCAAGGCCGAGGCCGTCGCTGCCAACAAGGCCGCTGCGTCGGTGCCGGTGCCGGGCGCCGGCGATGTTCTCGAGAACGGCGGTCCGGTCCTGACGGCAGGCGTCATGCCCGACGCTCCGATCCCCGCCAAGAAGAAGAGCTTCCTGTCGTCTTTCTTCGGCGCGACGCCGGCGCAGGCTGCACCCTCGCCTGAAAAGAAGACCGAGACGAAGCCGCTCGTGGCACTTGAGGATGAAGCCAAGCCCGCCAAGCCGGTTCGCACGGCCTCGCTCAGCGAAGGCAGCGGCGACTTCGCCTTTCCGGGCGTTCGCACGACCAACCTCTTCGAGATCAAGCGCAAGTCCGGGCTCGACGACGACAGCGACATCGACGTGCACGAGGACGTCGACGGGCCGCCCGTCGTGCTGGCGTCGGCAGCCGGCCTGGCGCGGCTGGCGCCCAACGGGCTCCTCAGACAGCGCGAATCGGTGGATGTGGCTTGCCTCAAGCCGGCGCTGGTGCGCGTGCTGAAGACGGTCGAGCGCCACTACGGCAAGAAGATGGTGGTGACCTCCGGCTACCGCAGCCCGAGCTACAACCGAAAGGTCAACGGCGCCAAGAAATCGCAGCACATTTATTGCGCCGCAGCCGACGTCCAGGTGCCCGGCGTCAGCAAATGGGAACTGGCCAAATATGTACGTTCCATGCCGGGCCGTGGCGGCGTTGGCACCTATTGTCACACCGAGTCGGTTCACATCGACATCGGCCCGGAGCGCGACTGGAACTGGAATTGCCGCAAGCGCACCTAGCGAAAAAGTTTGTGTCTGCACGCGTTTCACGGGTTGCCGCATGCCCGCAAGGCAATTATAACCCGCCTCGTCTGAGCGCGCCCATCGTCTAGCGGTTAGGACACCGCCCTTTCACGGCGGTAACAGGGGTTCGATTCCCCTTGGGCGTACCAGACATTTTTCAACGAAATGGCAGTCTGGTGGTTTGGATCGATCGAGGCCGGTCTGCGAAATATTGTCTGCGGCGCAACATATTGTGATGCAGTGGAAACGTTTTGAACGATTTTTGCGAGCGAAATGCATTTTGGCGGCCAACCTCCGCGCACTTGGCAAGCCTGGCGGTCAGCGTCGCCGAGAAACGCTTGCATCTCGGGTCCGTCAGACACCACTCGCCCGGCCCGCGTCCGGGATGCAAAAGACCCCGCGGAGGGCCGCGGGGTCTTTGAAACTCCTGGTTCTAAAAGCTAGAATCCGTAGTTGATGCCGAAGCGGACGGTATGGATTTGCAGATCGTATTTGGTGCCGCCCGCAAAGCCGACCCCGTACACCTCGTCGCCGCCATCGAAATAGCGGTATTCGCCCTTGAGCGTCCAATGGTCGTCCAAGGCAAACTCGGCACCGGCGCCAAGGGTCCAGCCGTCATGCCAGTTCGAAGCGCTGGCGCTGAATTGATCCGGAAAGCTGCTGTTCACTTCACGCTTGCCATGGGCCCAGCCCCAACCGACCGTAGCAAAGGGCATCCAGCGGTCCATGACATAGCCGAACCGAGCCATGACCGTCGCCATCTGATCAATTTCGAGGTCGACATGCGACTGCTCGTCTCCGACGATTCCGCCAAATGCTGGACCAAACAATCCGTTGCCGCTGTCGTTGAGGCTGGCAAAGGAATAATCACCCTCGATACCCAGCATAAAACCATTGTCAAAAACGTAGTTCCAGCCGGCCTGAACTCCAAGGAATCCGCCATCCGGATCAAGGCTGACCGCACAGGCAAAAGGCTCACCGACCCCGCATTCCGAAGTTGGTTGGCCAAAAACACTGCCGTCTACATAGCTTGCAGAAGCATCCCCCCAGCCCCAGCCGCCATGGATACCGACATAGCCACCATCGAAGTACTTGACGGCGACGACGGGCGCTTCCGGCACGTATTAGACCACCGCGTCGGCAGCGAACGCTGCTCCCGACATCCCGATCGATAAAATGGATGCCAGCATGATCTTTTTCATGAGTACGACTCCCCAAACCGTTACCGATAAGTTGTTGTTAACCGAAATTAGGGAATTGACAACGGGAGCACACTGTGAATCGAATCATTCATCTGCGTCGTGTGGCATTTCCGCAACGTCAACTTGTGCGCCGAAGAGCGCTCCCAACGTCGCTTAAGGTCATGATGTAGCTACCTGAGGTGATCCAAATCGGTCCGGCAGTTTTCGCCTGTTCACGAGGGAACGGGGCGCCTAAAGCCACTGCACCTCAAGCGTCAGACGCCCGCTGAAAACGCGCTTTCCGGTCGCGTCTCTCACGGTCACTTCGAAAACGTGGTGGTCGCCATCGGGCAATTCGTCCCGTGCGATCTCGGGCAAGGCATCTATCGCCTGGAATCGCACGTCGTCGAGGCTTGCACACTCGATGCCGGTCTCGTCGACCGACAGGTTGTCGCCGTCCCTGATGTCGAAAAAATACCTGTGCATTCAGGTCGCCTATGTGCTTTGTGGCACGGGCAGCGTGTCCAGCCGTGCCCTACGGAACGACCCGCTAGGATGTCGGTTCCTTGCCAGCTCACAGAGCGTTGAAAATGAAGCCTGCCCTAGAACTCCTGTGCAAGTCGCTTTCGCGGCGGGACAGGCTCGACAAGCGCGAAATCGACATCCTTTCGTCTCTGAACTACAAGCAGATGGCTTTCGCCAAGGGTGCCGAACTGATCTCGGCCCATTCGCGGGCAAATTCCAGCTGCCTTGTGATGTCGGGGCTGACCGCCCGGGCGCTAATGCTCGAGGACGGGCGGCGGCAGCTGACTGCCCTGCACATTCCAGGCGACTTCGTTGATCTGCACGCCCTGCTCCTCAAGGTGATGGACCATAGTGTCATGGCCATGGACGACTGCGTGGCGGCCTTCATCCCGCACAACGAACTGATTGCGCTGACCGAGCAGGCGCCTCATCTGACCAGGCTGCTGTGGCTCTCGACGACGATCGACGCGGCGATCCAGCGCGAGATGATAGCTTCAATCGGTCGGAGGACCCCACTGACCCACCTGGGGCACCTTATCTGCGAGCTCTATCTCAGGATGGAAGTCGTCGGCCTGGCCGGTGGCTGGCGCTTCCAGCTGGCGCTGACGCAGACCGACATTGCCGATATCCTCGGCCTTTCCCTGGTGCATACGAACCGGACCGTCAGGGACCTTCGCGCAACAGGGCTCGTTTCGTGGAAAAATTCCGACGTCGTCATTCATGACTTCGACCGGCTGGCTGAACTTGCTGGATTTGACGCGACCTATCTCAACCTTCTCTCCGAGCCGCGCTAGCGCGGACTCCCGGGTCGGGCACCGGGAACAATGGGCCACGCCAGGCGTATTGTTCACTCTGCACCCCAATCCCGGAGAGAAGCCTTGTCACGCCCTCTTTATGCCGAGCCCGACGCCGGATTGCCCATCCACTCCGTCCTCGTCCAGTTTCCAGTCGTCTGCTTCACGCTGACGCTGCTGACTGACATCGCCTATTGGCAGACCGAAAACCTCATGTGGCAGAATTTTTCCGCCTGGCTGCTGTTTGCCGGCCTGGTGTTTGGCGGGCTGGCCGCGCTGGCAGGCATTGTCGACCTTTTCATGCACTCGATCCGCTCCCATCGGGCGACATGGACCCACGCCATCGGCGGCGTCGTCGTTCTCGCCCTCGCCGTCCTCAACAGCCTCGTGCATGCCGGCGACGGCTGGACGGCCATCGTGCCATGGGGGCTTACCCTGTCTGCCGTTACCGTCGTGGTGATGATCGCTACCGCCTGGATTGGTCGCCGGCTTGTCTATCGCCACGAGATGGAGGTCCGCCATGTTTGAAGGAAAGCGCAGGCTTCACACTGGCGCCGTTTTGGGTTGCTGCCTTGCCCTCGCATCGGTGGCCGGCTGCAGTGACGGCGGCAGCGGCGACGACTTCGACGTGAGCTCGCAGATCGGTCCCGACCCCGTGCTGCCGGAACCGTCTCCGTCGCTCGTTGCCGACACCAAGATTGCCGAAGTCGTCGGCTGGCAGGAAGGCGAGCTGCCGAGCGTGCCCGAGGGCCTGACGGTGACGGCCTATGCGCGGGACCTCGCGAACCCCCGTACCGTCTACACGCTGCCGAATGGCGACGTTCTTGTGGTTCAGGCGCGCGGCCCGTCCGGCAAGCCCGTGTCGAGGCCCAAGGACGTCATTCGCGGGTGGATCATGTCGATCGCCCACGGCGGGGGCGGCGAGCAGAAGGAAAGCAATCTGATCACCCTTCTGCGCGATGCCGACCGGGATGGCACGGTGGACGAGCGGAACGACCTGCTCACCGGTCTCAAGTCGCCCTTCGGGGTAGCCTGGTACGACGGTACGCTCTACGTGGCCGCCACCGACGCGATCCTCAGCTGGCCCTACCAACTCGGGCAAACCAGCGTAGAGGGGGAGCCGACGGTGCTTACCGAATTACCGGGCGGGCCGATCAACCATCACTGGACGAAGGATCTCGTGCTCGGTCCCGACGGCCGCTATCTCTATGCCTCGGTGGGGTCAAATTCCAACGTCGCGGAAAACGGCCTCGAGGCAGAGCGGGAACGCGCCGCGATCTGGCAGGTCGACCGGGAGACCGGTGCTTCCCGAGTCTATGCCTCTGGTCTGCGCAATCCCAACGGTCTCAGCATTCACCCCGAAACGGGCGAGCTTTGGGCTGTCATAAACGAACGCGACGAGCTCGGACCCAACCTCGTGCCCGACTACATGACGTCCGTCAAAGAGGGGGCATTCTACGGCTGGCCGTGGAGCTACTTCGGCAACCATGTCGACGAGAGAGTCCGCCCTCCGCGCCCGGACATGGTCGCAAAGGCCACAATGCCCGACTATGCCCTGTCCAGCCATGTCGCTCCGCTCGGCATGACGTTCAGTGCGGATTCGGCCTTGCCCGAGGAATACCGCAGCGGCGCGTTCGTGGGCGAGCACGGAAGCTGGAACCGCAGCTTCTTCAACGGGTACAAGGTCGTCTATATTCCGTTCGAGGATGGCAAGCCTGTCGGCAAGGCTGAGGACGTCGTAACAGGCTTCATCGACGGCGACGAAGCCCGTGGCCGCCCGGTGGGCGTGGGCATCGACGGCACGGGAGCTCTGCTCGTTGCGGACGATGCCGGCAACACTGTGTGGCGGGTTGCAGCTGCCGATGGCTCGGTGACGGATGAACCGGTCGGCACCGACCGCGCGTCAAGCATGCCTGCTCCGGCCGCGGCACCGGAACCGCCCGCAAGCGCGGACGAACCCGCCGTGCAAGGCGGACAGGCTGAGGATGACGGGCCGGAGACCACAACTCCGGACAACTAGACTTTCCGGACTGCGCTTCGACGCCGATAAACTTTTCGTTGCTTGCCAGGTGAAGCTGCTTCCGCTTCCTTTGACGCGGGGCGGAAAGTCGAGAGCCATCGCCATGCATGTAATGAGAATCGTGAAAGCGCTTATTGCCGGGGCGGCCCTGACGGCCATCGCGGGCTGCCAGGCGACATCCGATGCCAAGCCCTACAAGCCGGCAAATTGCGCCATGGTCGGGTCGACCTGCACTCGAAGCAATCACTAGGACAGCATCCGCCTTACAGCACTGCCCCACTGCACTACGCGACGCTGTGCGGCGGTGACCTGTCAACACGTGTTTGGCACCCGGGACTCCTTTGCCGGCACGCCATGTGCTATTGCTCTAGCCCCAGGCAATGGAGACCACCGATGCGACGCATGCCAATCCTCACGTTGTTGCCCCTCATGTTGCTGGGAGCCTGCCAGAGCACCGCGCCGCAGCAGACGATAGCCAATCGTCCCTGCACCGAGCGCATGGAAAGTGCGGGTACCTGCAACCCGTCCTCGTCGATCTCCTCCTTTCCGGAACTTGCGAACGTCAACTAGCTGACACTCGACCTGTCGCTGAGCGAGCGGCAAAGCAAGCCCGGACTTTGTCGGTCGGGCTCGGGGCTTGAACCTTTGGCCGCAAGGTGCCAAATCAGGGTCCACAAATCCTTGCCAGATTTTCGGGAAAGCCCTACGGCGCCATGATGACCACCTATCTCGACGCCGCGACGGCGCCGCTTCGCAATACCGGCCAGATCCGCCTCTATGGCGAGGAAGGCTTCGCCGGCATGCGCAAGGCCTGTGCCATCACGGCCGGATGCCTCGACGAACTTGCCGGCGTCGTTGCGCCCGGCGTCACCACCGACGCTATCGACCGTTTCGTCTTCGAATACGGCATGGACCACGGCGCGATACCCGCGACGCTCAACTATCGCGGTTATACGAAATCATCCTGCACCTCGATCAATCACGTGGTCTGCCACGGCATCCCGGACCAGAAGCCGCTTAAGGAAGGCGATATCGTCAATATCGACGTCACCTTCATCCTCGACGGCTGGCATGGCGATTCCAGCCGGATGTATCCCGTCGGCCAGATCAAGCGCGCGGCGGAGCGGCTGCTCGAGGTGACGCATGAATGCCTGATGCGCGGCATCGCGGCGGTGAAGCCCGGCCAGCGTACCGGCGCCATCGGCGCTGCGATCCAGTCATATGCCGAGGGCGAGCGCTGTTCGGTGGTGCGCGATTTTTGCGGCCACGGGGTCGGACAGCTGTTCCATGACGCGCCGAACATATTGCACTACGGCAGTGCCAATGACGGCGTCGAGATGCGTGAAGGCATGATCTTCACCATCGAGCCGATGATCAATCTCGGGCGCCCGCATGTGAAGGTTCTGTCCGATGGCTGGACCGCGGTAACGCGCGACCGCTCGCTGTCGGCGCAGTACGAGCACACGATCGGCGTGACCGCGGATGGCTGCGAAATCTTCACGCTGTCGCCGAAAGGGCTCGACCGGCCCGGCCTGCCCTCATAGTATTTCGCCGCGCAGTGCGAGTATCGCGCTGTCGAATACTCCCGGCGGGGTGCACATGGCAGGTGAAGTCGAAGACGAACGTGGCTTTTTCGGCGAACAGACGGCGGTAAGTGTCGGCAAGGTCAAACAGGCACCGGCAAAGCCGCACTACGTAGGCCATCGTGAACGCCTGCGCGACCGCTTCCACAATTCTGCCTCGGGTGACGACTTCGCAGACTACGAATTGCTCGAGCTCATACTTTTTCGATTGATCCCACGTTCCGACACCAAGCCCGTTGCCAAGGCCTTGCTGGCGCGGTTCGGATCGCTTTCGCAGGTGCTCGGTGCGCCGGAAACTTTGCTGCGCGAGGTGAAGGGCGTCGGCCCGACCGTGGCGCTCGATCTCAAGGTGATCGCCGCGGCCGGCCGCCGCATGGCGCGTGGCGAGATCAGGACCCGAGAACTGCTGTCCTCGTGGAACCAGGTGCTGGACTATTGCCGTGCCGCGATGGCCTTCGAGGAACGCGAGAAGTTTCGCATCCTCTTCCTCGACAAGAAGAATGCGCTGATTGCCGACGAGGTGCAGCAGATGGGGACCGTCGACCACACGCCGGTCTATCCGCGCGAGGTGATCAAGCGGGCGCTTGAACTATCGTCGACCGCGATAATCCTTGTGCACAATCATCCCTCGGGCGATCCGACGCCGTCGCGCGCCGACATCGACATGACGCGAACCATCATCGACACGGGCAGGCAGCTCGGCATCGCCGTGCACGACCATATCATCATCGGCAAGAAGGGCTTTGCCAGCATGAAGGGCCTTCAGTTGATCTGAAGGCACAAAAAAGGCCGCCTGGTAGCGGCCTCTTTCAGAGTCTGTACGATGTTCGCCCTATTCTGCGGCCTTTTCAGCAGCCTTTTTCTTGGGCGCAGCCTTCTTTTTCGGCTCGTCGGCCTTTTCGCCGTCTTCAGCCTTTTTTGCAGCCTTCTTGGCGGACGCCTTCTTGGCCGGCTTTGCAGCATTTTCCTCGGCCTCGTCGTCGGCCATCAGCTCTTCCTTGGAGACCTTCTGGTCTGTGACCGAGATCTGCGTCAGCAGATGATCGATGACCTTTTCCTCGAAGAGCGGCGCACGGATCGACGAAATGGCGTTCGGATTGTTCCGGTAGAACTCGAAGGCCTCTTGTTGCTGGTTTGCAGGGAAGCGTCGCACGGTATCGAACAGCGCGCGCTGTACCTCATCGTCGGCAACGGTCACGCCGGCCTTGTCACCGATCTCGGCGAGCACGAGGCCGAGGCGGACGCGGCGCTCGGCCAGCTTCATATACTCGGCGCGGGCCTCTTCCTCTGTCGTCTCTTCGTCGGCGAAGCTGCGTCCCGCAGCCTCCAGGTCGCGGTTGACCTGGTTCCAGATGTTCTCGAATTCCGCCTCGACGAGCTTCGAGGGCGCCTCGAACTGGTAGGACTGGTCGAGCTGATCGAGCAGCTGGCGCTTGACCTTCTGGCGGGTCATCGAGCCGAACTGGTTCTCGATCTGGCCGCGCACGATCTCGCGCAGCTTGTCGAGGCTTTCCAGGCCGAGCGACTTGGCCATCTCGTCGTTGATCTCGAGCGCGCCGGGGCTTGCCACTTCCTTGACGGTAACGTCGAAGGTGGCTTCCTTGCCGGCGAGGTGCGGCGCCGAGTAGTTTTCCGGGAAGGTGACGGTGATCTGCTTCTCGTCGCCGGCCTTGGTGCCGATCAGCTGCTCCTCGAAGCCGGGGATGAATTCCTTTGAACCGATGACCAGCGGCTGGTCGGTGCCGGCACCGCCGTCGAAGGCCACGCCGTCGATCTTGCCGATATAGTCGATGCTGACGCGGTCGCCGTTCTCCGCCTTGCCATCCTTGGTCTCGTAGCTGCGCGACGATTCCGCGACGCGCGCCACCTGCTCCTCGATCTCGGAATCAGGAACGTCAAAGACCTGGCGGGTCACCGAGATGCCGGCGAAATCCTTGATCTCGATGGCGGGGATCACCTCATAGGAGAGCTGGAACTCGAAGTCGGCGCCGCCGGCGAGGATCTTCTCGGCTTCCTTCTCGTCCTCGGTCATGGTGACCTCGGGCTGCATCGCGGCCTTCTCGCCGCGGTCGGCGATGATGTGGCGCGTCGAGTTGGACAGGATTTCGTTGACCACCTCGGCCATGAACGACTTGCCATAGACCTTGCGCAGGTGCGGGATCGGCACCTTGCCCGGGCGGAAGCCGTTGATGCGCACCTTGGTCTTGGCGTCGTTCAGCCGCTCCATGAGCTTGGCTTCCATGTCGCCGGCCGGAACCGTGACCTTGATCTCGCGCTTCAGGCCGGAATTCAGCGTCTCGGTAACCTGCATATTCAAAACCTTTGTTTCCAAAAACTGGCAGTCTGGAACGGCTCCCTGCCGTTCAGCCTGCCGGTATAGTCGTGGCCGGAGTGGCTAGTGACGTGCGGGATCGGCTTGCTGGCACCGGCGGCTCTTGCCGCTGCGGCTTCCATAGGCCCGAAAACACACCGAAAATGTGCGTAAGTCTTTGTTTTTCCTGCTTCTTACCACATTCACGGGGAACGTATCGTCCTATCCCGTCACATTTGTCACGCCTTTTGTCATAGCCGGGGCGGTTTTTCAACTATCTTCGCACGGCAAAGCCTTGGCCTGCATAGTGGCTGCGAGATTGACAGAATGATGGCGGCATGTGATTGGGCGGGCGCCCGCGGGTATGGCGGAATTGGTAGACGCACCAGATTTAGGTTCTGGCGTGAGAACGTGGGGGTTCGAGTCCCTCTACCCGCACCACCCCAGCGATTGTCCAGGCAGCCAATCCATCAAAGTCCGAAACGGCGCCCGGCCAGCGCCTGTTCCGCGCCGCTAGCCGACTACACCGCAGGCGACGCGGGCGCCGCCGCCACCGAGGGCTTTCGGCGTATCGGCGTAGTTGTCGCTGCCCGCATGGATCATCAGTGACCGCCCTTTCACCTCAGCCAGGGTCAGGTGTGGCGCGCTGACAGGCTGGACTGCGGTCCCGTCGCTCCCGACAACCAGCACCGGCAGATCTCCAAGATGACCATCAAGGGATTGGGGACCGAGATGCTTGCCCGTGTCGTGCGGATCGTAGTGCCCACCCGCGCCAAGGCCGGCGACCGTCTCGCCATCCTTCTCGGCAGGGTCGCAGGATGGGTTCTGATGGACATGAAAACCATGCTCTCCCGGCGTCAGACCGCGAAGGTTCGGTGTGATGAGCAGGCCCTCTGAGGCATCCTCCAGCGTCACGGTTCCGATTTCGTCACCGAGCCCGTCCGCGGAGATCAGATGCATGGTGACACTGTCCGCCGCGCTGGCGGCGCCTGTCAGCAATGCCGTAACGGCGGATGCGGCAAGCAATTGCCTGAATGCAGTTTTCATTCCTTTGGCTCCTTCAATCGGCGGGGCGGACTTCAACGACCTAGAAGGACAGCGTTCTGGAGCACATCCCGCTTTGGCGCTGTCGTCTCACATGCGTCAGGATATAGAGCGGGCGAGCCTCGCGGCCAGAGCTTTGATGAGGCCCTTCCCGGGCACTGAACAAAGCGGCTCCTAGTAGAGCTTCTTGTCGCCATCCATCAGAGCCTTGATCTGCGGCGTCCCGTCGGCGGCGATGGCAGCTAGAATGCCGAGCGGGTGGTCGCGCAGATCCGTTTCGATGGCGAGCCCCTTTCCTTCGGGCACGTAGAAGCGATCGATGCCATATTGCACAGTGAATGAGTCGTTGGGTCCGAGCGACCTGCCGCCGACCACCTCGCCCCTGATGTCGACCTCGCCAGCCGAGGCCGGTTCGGCGAAGGGCCGTTCGAGCGTTGCCGCCCTCGGGCGCCAGAATCCGTCCTCATCCCTGCCAAGGCGCACGAAGATGGGGCCGGCGACCGTCACGAATCGATCTTCTGGCGCCACGTCCAGCATTGTCACCGGAACGTTGCTGATCTCGTAGTTCAACCGGACATAGTCGCCGCGCAGCATGTCGCGGGGATCGATGGGCTCGATCTTCAGGAGCACCTCGTGGCCGTCGCGCAGGATTGAGGCCGGCCCGGCGATCATGAAGGACAGGAAGCCGATCTGGGCGAGCGCCACGACCAGCGCGGCAACAATCAGCCGGGTGCCATTCACGCTGCTGCTCCTTCTGCCGCGCTTGCCACCTTCATGCGCCTCTCGATGCGTATGATGGCAAAGGCAAGCAGAGCCAGGAGAATGCCGGCCGCGAGAAAGAAGCCGGCCGTTCCCAGCATGTCCTGGATCATCACGCCATAGATGGCGCAGAGTTCGACAGCGAAGCCCGTATAGGCGATCCAGCGCAGGCCCCGGCTTTCGCGGCCGGCAACAACGACCGCGGCAACGATGCCGGCCAGAGCGACCGCCGCGGCTAGTGCGAAGCCGGCACTCGTGTGGGCGTCGCCGGCACGATCGATCTGGATGAGGAAAATGCCGGTCAGGAATCCGATGAGCGCGTGAACCGGCAACAGCCGGTCGATCTGCACCAGTTTGTCGACCTGATCGGGTTCGGCCACGGCAAAACCGAATATCGCGACTGAAATTGCCGTCAGCGCTAGCGCCGTCACCATGACATTCTGGTCGACAGCCAGCATCACGGCGTAAAGTACGGCCGACAACAGCAGCAGGTGGCGGGAGGCTCGACTTCGCGTCCAGAGGGAGAGCAGCCACAGGCCGGCAGCGATCGCAAGGAAAGCATGCGGCAAGTCGCCCGGCCGCCAGATGCCCGCGCCCCGAAATACCAGCCAGGCCCCGGCAAGTGCCACCGCTGCCATGGTCAAGGGCGCGGAGCGCAGGCCGGCTGCGGCGAGAGCCGTGCCCAGACACCAGATCAGGATCGCTGCGGTTTCGTCGCCGGACAGGTGATACATCTGCCCGATCAGCGCGACCGAGCCTCCGAATGCGGCCGCCCCGACCAGCCACAGCGCTTCCGCAATCGCCGTATGCCCGCCAACCTTCAAGACGGCGCCGGCGACATAGGCCGCGAAAATGATGGCAAAAAGCCCGCCGGTGCGGGCAATCCTCGGAATGCCTTCCCAATTGGACGCCACGAATATCAGGATGGCGGCACCGAGCAGCAGGGCCGCCATCGTCGCCAGGATCGAACCGAAGCTCAGAGATCGTCGATCGTTTGCGTCGACATCGCGCCTCAGCGCCTCGGCGACGATCGGATCGATCAGGCCGGCGTCGAGCCACCGGCTGATGTCCTTGCGGACGCGAGACGCATAGCCAGCCATGACCGATCTCCGGGGAGCAGACGACGATGCCAAACTGTTGACCTGACGGCATTTTAGCCGATTCGGCAGGGATTGTGACGGCGCTGCGAAAAGGCAGAAATGTTGCGATGCACAATTTGCAATGCTGCCATGCAGCATTGTCGATTTAAATGCCGGTACGGTTCACCTATCTTCGCTTCGTACACAAAGACGGAATGATCCGAAAGAAAGACGAACGAGAAGTACCATGAACCTTATCCGCAACTACCGCAATTGGCGCAGCTACCGTGACACGGTCAACGAGCTGAATCGCCTTACCAACCGCGAACTGACCGATCTCGGCATCAGCCGCGGCGACATCCCCTTCGTCGCCCGCAAGTCGGTCTGACACTTCGGACCTTCAACGGTCCGAACCAGTTTTTGAAAGAGCACGACGATGAACCTGATCCGCAACTATCGCAACTGGCGCGCTTATCGCGACACTGTCGACGCGCTGGGTCGCCTGTCCAACCGTAGCCTGGATGACCTCGGCATCGACCGCAGCGAAATCCGCCAGGTTGCACGCAAGTCTCTCTAGCATTCGCGAATTCCGACCGGTCTACCTCCTCCCAGACCCGGTCGGATACGGTCAGCTTTCACCTCCTCCCGGAAGTTGACCACCAAAACGGCGCCCGCTGCACCTCCTCCCGCGGCGGGCGCTGTTACCCACCCAAAGGATTTGCCCCTTTTCAATTGGCAAAAGGAATTTCGTCAGAACCCACCTCCTCCCGGGAACTGACGGATACGGTCGGCAGTCACCTCCTCCCGATTGCTGGCCCCAAAAACGACACCCGCCGCACCTCCTCCCGCGGCGGGTGTTGTTTTTTAGCCCCCTCCTCCCACGCAATGGAACAGTTCAGGAATCGAGCGCACCGCTCGAGAGGTAGCCGCGCGGCTTCCATTCGCTCATCGGGATGATGTCGGGCGCACCGCCCATCGGGGCGTACCAGGAGTCGACTGCCCAGGTAACGCCCTTGGGATCGCGGATCACCGCGGTAAAGTGCGGGTAGCGCCCGTCGATAAAATGACCGCGCGACGCGTTCCTCTCGACCTTGTGGTGCCTCAGCATGCCGCGCTTCGACAGGTAGATCAGGAGGGCGCGCGTGTTGGTTGCCTCGTCGACGCAGTCCATCTGCCCTCTGATGCGCGACGCTCCGAGCTTGGCCCTCGGCAGGTCGCGTACGCCCGTCACCTGAAAGGTCCTATCCTCAAAATACCGTACAGCCTTGGAGATGGCGGCCCGCTCGGCGGCGGGACTGGCTTTGCCGCGCGCCATTATTGCCCTGAATCGCGCTCCATCCTTGGCACCGAGATCGAGATTGCTGCGGTAGGTGCATCCATAGCCATGGCAGATCGACAACCTCTCCGGCGCCGCATAGCCGAGAAGTTCAGGCTTGCTCGTCTCAGAAGCCGACGTGCAGCCGGCGACGGCGAGCAGAAGCGCAGCGGAAAGGACCTGTAGACTGGATTTCATCCGCAATCCTATTGCGCCTGAACGCATGGCGGCAACCCTGCCGCTCGCCAAGCCCACAGCATCCGACGACCATCGTTGCAATCGCCCCTTTGAGGGATTATTGCGGCAACCATGACGCTGAAACCCATCCACATCATCGGCGGCGGTCTCGCCGGATCCGAAGCCGCATGGCAGGCGGCGCAGGCCGGCGTGCCGGTTATCCTGCACGAAATGCGCCCCGTGCGCGGCACCGATGCGCACAAGACCGAAGGCCTGGCCGAACTGGTCTGCTCGAATTCCTTCCGCTCCGACGACGCGCAGAACAATGCCGTCGGACTGCTGCATGCGGAAATGCGGCTTGCAGGATCGTTGGTCATGGCCTCCGGCGACGCCAACCAGGTGCCCGCCGGCGGTGCGCTGGCGGTCGACCGCGACGGCTTCTCCGCCGCTGTCACCGAGCGGCTCGAAGCCCATCCGTTGATCGACATCGTCCGCGAGGAGGTGACCGGTCTGCCGCCCGCCGAGTGGGATGAGGCGATCGTCGCCACCGGGCCGCTGACCGCACCTTCGCTCGCCGAAGCCATTGCCGCGACGACGGGCGCCGATGCGCTGGCATTCTTCGATGCCATCGCGCCGATCATCCACTTCGATTCCATCGACATGGACGTCTGCTGGTTCCAGTCGCGCTACGACAAGGTCGGCCCCGGCGGCACGGGGAAGGACTACATCAACTGCCCGATGGACAAGGCCCAGTACGAGGCCTTCATCGCCGCCTTGATTTCGGGCCAGAAGACGGAATTCAAGCAGTGGGAGGGCACACCCTATTTCGACGGCTGCCTGCCGATCGAGATCATGGCCGAGCGTGGACCGGAAACGGCGCGCCATGGTCCGATGAAGCCGATGGGGCTGACCAATGCGCATAACCCGTCGGTCAAGGCCTATGCCGTGGTGCAGCTGCGCCAGGACAACGCGCTAGGCACGCTCTACAACATGGTCGGTTTCCAGACCAAGCTGAAGCACGCCGAGCAGGTGCGCATCTTCCGCATGATCCCCGGTCTCGAGAACGCCGAGTTCGCACGCCTCGGCGGGCTGCACCGCAACACCTACATCAATTCGCCGACCCTGCTGGACCCTTCGCTGCAGCTGAAGACGCGCCCCGGACTGCGCTTCGCGGGCCAGATCACCGGCTGCGAGGGCTATGTCGAGAGTGCGGCCATCGGGCTGCTCGCCGGACGGTTCGCTGCCGCCGAGCGGCTCGGCCTGGCGCCTGCTTTGCCACCGGTTACCACGGCTTTCGGCGCGCTGCTCAATCACATCACGGGCGGGCACATCGTTTCGGATGATGAACCCGGCAAGCGTTCCTTCCAGCCGATGAACGTCAATTTCGGCCTGTTCCCGCCCGTCGAGGCGCAGCAGGGCCCGGAGGGCAAGCGGCTGCGCGGCAAGGACAAGACCGTCGCCAAGCGTCACGCCGTCACCTCGCGCGCGCTGGCCGACTGCCGCCGGTGGCTTGGACTGGAAGAAGCGACACAGGCAGCCGAGTAGTCAGGCCCATCCGCGCATCGCGCGTCGCAACATCAGCCAGTGCTTGCGCCATGCGGCGACATCGGCGCCCTGCCCGAGCACGATGGCCTCGCGGCCCTCGGTCCGGCCCAGATAGGCTCTCGTCAATGCAAGCGGCAGAAAGGCCGGTCGCAACGATTGGGGCAGCGTCGGCGCGCCGACCTCGAAGGCAGCCAGATGCTCCAGAGCCAGCGCCCGCATCGCCGTAACGGCCTTGGCAGCAGACGCATCGTCTGCGCGAAGAAACTCCTCCGGCGAGCTTCCGACCGCGGACAATATGTCTTTCGGAACATAGCACTGGCCGCGCGCGCGGTGCAGCGGCAGCAGGCGGATGAGACCGGTGATGGCCTGCGCGCAACCCGCCCTGCCCGCGAGCTCCGCGTTGCTTGATGCGGCTTCCGCATCGAGAATGATGGACGCAAGCTGGATGAGCGCCGACGCGGTCTCGCCGCAATAGCCTTCCAGATCGCCTCTGGTCGGCATCGGATCGTCGTAGAGATCGAAGACCCGCGCATCGAGGTAGTTGTGGAACGCTGATTTCGGCAGGGCGTAGCGATCGATCGCCTCGAGCAGCGGTCTTGCGGTCGGATGACCGGATGCCGCCTCGGGATTCGCCCTATCGATCAGGTCCCGCCACCACTGCAGCCGCATTTCCCCGGTGAGCGGCTGGGTTATGCGGTCCCGGATGCCGGCGATTTCGGCGTTGAAGGCAAACAGGGCCTGGAGGGCGCCGCGCTTCTGCTCGGGCGCGTAGAGCGTCGCAAGATAGCGGTCGGCATCGGCGCTGCGAAGTGTGGCGACGGCTGAGGCGTCCATTCCTCAGTCAACGGCGATCAGGGCCGCCGCAACCGCCCGATCCTCCGCCAGCAGCACGTTGTAGGTTCGCACAGCGGCCCCGGTCGACATCGGGTCGACGGAAATCTGCGCGTTGCGGAACATCTGGCGAATATCGGCCGGCAGCACCTTCGGATCCCTCCCGACGCCGACCAGCAGAATCTGGATGGCCTCCGCCTCGTCCATGACCTGGCTGAAATCCTCGGCAGTCAGCCGCGCGGGATCGCCCGGCTGCCAGCCATGAACGCCCGACGGCAAGCAGAGGATCGAGCCGCGATGCGACATGTCGGCGAAGCGAAAGCCGCCATTGCCATATGCGTCCACCGGAGCGCGTCCGGGAAAATGGGCTTCCCGGACAATTATACCGCCTGCCATTGTCCGTCCGTCAGGTTGTGACCGCCTTCTCCACGGTCGGCGGCGTTTCCTCGCTCGAAGGCGATGCGGGCCCCGGACGAAGCTTGAACAGGATCAGCAGCGGCGCGGCGATGAAGATCGACGAATAGGTGCCGAACACCACGCCGAACAGCATGGCTGCCGTGAACGACCGGATGACCTCGCCGCCGAAGAGGAACAGCGCCAGCAGCGCAAGGATTGTCGTCATCGACGTCATCGTCGTGCGCGACAGCGTCGTGTTGACGGCATTGTTCAGCAGTTCGGGCAGCGGCATCTTCTTGAATCGTCGGAGATCCTCGCGGATTCTGTCGTAGACGACCACCGTGTCGTTGAGCGAATACCCGACGATCGTCAGAATGGCGGCGATCGACGACTGGTTGAACTCGATGCCGCTGATGACGAAGAAGCCCACCGTCATGACGATATCGTGGATCGTCGCGATGATCGCGCCGATGGCAAACTGCCATTCGAAGCGGAACCAGACATAGATGAGCACGAGGCCGAGGGCGACGATGACGCCGATCGTGCCCTGTCTGGCAAGCTCGCTCGAAACCGTCGGGCCGACCGTCTCGACGCGGCGGAACTCGTAGTCATTCTCGAGCTCGCCGCGCACCTTGGTGACCACGGTCTGCTCGGCATTGTCGCCGCTTTCCTGGCTGCCGACGCGGATCAGCACGTCGCTGGTCTGGCCGAACTGCTGGACCTGCACGTCGCCGATGTTGAGACCCGAGAGCCTCGCCCGGATATCGGAGAGATCCGCGGTCCCCGTCTTGGCCTGCACCTCGATGAGCGAGCCGCCCTTGAAGTCGACGCCGTAGTTCATGTTGACCGTCATGAACAACACGACCGACAGGATCGACAGCGCGCCGGACAGCGCGAAGGTGTAGCGCCTGATACCCATGAAGGGAATCTTGGTGTTCGGCGGGATGAGCCGCACCGGCGCCCAGGGCAATTCCTTGGGCTTGCTGCGGCGGACCCATTCGGCGATCAGCCAACGCGTGAAGGTGAAGGCGGTGAACATCGTCGTGATGATGCCGATGGCCAGCGTCACGGCAAAACCCTTGACCGGGCCGGTGCCGAGATAGAACAGCACCGCTGCCGCGATCAGCGTCGTTAGGTTGGCATCGAGGATCGTTGCCAGCGCCTTGGCGAAGCCCGTGTCGATGGCCTGGATGACGGAGCGGCCGTTGCGGCGCTCCTCGCGTATTCGCTCGTAGATCAGCACGTTGGAATCGACTGCCATGCCGATGGTCAGCACGATACCGGCGATGCCCGGCAGCGTAAGCGTGGCGCCGAGCAGCGAGAGAAGCGCGACGATCATGGCGACGTTGGCGATCAGGGCGACATTGGCGATGACGCCGAGCCAGCCATAGGCAAGCATCATGAAGACCAGAGTCAGCAATGCGCCGATTACGCCGGCAACCTTGCCGGCCGAGATGGAATCCGCGCCAAGGCTCGGGCCGACAGTGCGTTCTTCGACGATCGTCAGGTTGGCCGGCAGCGCGCCGGCGCGCAGCAGGACGGCGAGGTCGTTGGCGCCCTGGACCGTGAAGCTGCCGGAAATCTGGCCGGTTCCGCCGAGAATGGGTTCGCGGATCTGGGGCGCGGAAATAACCTGGTCGTCGAGGATGATGGCGAACAGCTTGCCGACATTCTGCTGTGTTGCCTGTCCGAAGCGCTGGGCGCCCTTGGAATCGAAGCGGAACGACACGACCGGCTCGCTGGTGCGCTGATCAAACGACGCCTGCGCGTCGACGAGATTTTCGCCGGAAACGATGACGCGGTTCTCGATCAGATAGGGCACCGGCGGATCGTCGGTCGAATACATGATCGTCGAGCCGGCCGGCGGACGGCCCTCGATGGCCTCCTGGACCGGAACGGTCTGGTCGACCATCTGGAAGGTGAGCTTGGCGGTCTGGCCGAGGATATCCTTCAGCCGCTGCGGATCCTGCAGGCCAGGCACCTGCACCAAGATGCGATCCGCACCCTGGCGCTGGATGATCGGCTCCGTGGTGCCGAGTTCGTTGACGCGCCGGCCGACGACCTCGATCGACTGGGTGAGCGCGGCCGAAAGCCGATAGTCGATGCCTTCGGGCGTCAGCGTATAGCGCAGCAGGTTCGGCTCGGGCTCAGACAGTGTCAGTTCGGTGATGGTGCCTGAACCGAAGACGCCCGTGGCGACGGGATCGAGAAGCGACGACAGCGCTTCCTTGGCCGGGGCAAGGTCTCCGGCGTCACGGATTCTCACTTGCACCGTCTGTCCCGACCCGGTCAGGCCTGTGTAGCCAATCCTGGCATCGCGCAGCAGGGTGCGGATGTCATCGCGGGTCGTTTCCAGCCGCTCGTCGACGAGGTCCTGACGCTCGATCTGCAGCAGGATGTGCGATCCACCCTGCAGGTCGAGACCGAGGGTCATCTGCTTCTTCGGCAGCCAGTCGGGAAAGCCGGAGAGAACCGACTGGGGGAACAGGTTGGGACTTGCGAACAGCAGACCGAGCAGAACGATTGCCCAGATCGAGATCGTCTTCCAGCGTGAGAAATAGAGCATTGTCGGTCTTCCGTTCAGGCGAAGCGCAAGTGCCTCTCCGCCTCGATGATCACGCCAGGTCCGCCGCGACTGCGGCTATTTCTTGGCGTTCTGGTTGGCCACAGGCTCGCCCTTGACCCGGACGTCGGCGATGGTCGCGCGCAGCGCAGTCACTTTCGTGCCGCCGCCAAGGTCGATTTCAAGCTCGCCATCGGTAGCTTTCGTGACCTTGCCCACCAGACCGCCGCCGGTGACGACCGTGTCGCCGCGGCGGATCGCCGCCAGCATCTCGCCGCGCTTCTTCAACTGCGTACGCTGCGGCCGGATGATCAGAAAATACATGATCACGAAGATCAGGACAAACGGCAGAATACTGATGAACATGTCCGGGCTCGCACCCATGCCCTGCGCGTAAGCGGGTGTCACAAACATTGAAAGCTCCTAATAAGCGGGGCCGGAATCCGGCCCTTGAAAGTCGCCGGAATATAGTCGGTAAACCTGCCTTTGCAACCGCGTATCCGTTCTATTCAGCGGCTTTTCGGGCCTGTTTGACCGTGTTAGAGCGTCACGGCCGCCGCTTTTCAGGAAGAACCTCAGAAATGACCGACAAGACCCGCGAAACGATTGTCGAAAAGCTCGACCGGCTGATCGACGCAGTAAGCCGCCTTGCGCCGCCGCAGCCTGCCCCATCGGACCTCGGCAGCGCGGACTGCTTCGTCTGGTCCGCTGAGACCGCTTCGCTGGAACCTGTACATCGCGTGAACCGTGTCGATCTCGGCCTCATCAAGGGCGTCGACCGGGTCCGCGACATACTGGTCGACAATACCGAGCGCTTCGCCGCGGGCCTGCCGGCCAACAATGTGCTGTTGTGGGGTGCGCGGGGCATGGGCAAGTCCTCGCTGGTCAAGGCCGTCCACGCCGGCATCAGCGCCCGCCAGGACGGCAGCGATCACGCGCTGAAGCTGGTCGAGATCCACCGGGAGGACATCGACACGCTGCCCAGGCTGATGAGCGTTCTCAAGTCAGCGCCCTACCGCTTCATCCTGTTTTGCGACGATCTTTCCTTCGACAATGACGACACTTCGTACAAGTCGCTGAAGGCGGCACTCGAAGGCGGCGTCGAGGGCCGGCCCGACAATGTGATCTTCTACGCCACCTCGAACCGGCGGCACCTGCTGCCGCGCGACATGATCGACAATGAACGCTCCACGGCGATCAACCCGTCGGAAGCCGTCGAGGAAAAAGTATCACTTTCCGACCGCTTCGGGCTGTGGCTCGGTTTCCACAAATGCTCGCAGGACGACTATCTTGCGATGATCGACGGCTATGTCGCCTATCACGGACTGGATATCGAGCCGGAACAGCTTCGCGCTGAAGCGCTGGAGTGGGCGACGACCCGCGGCAGCCGTTCGGGGCGAGTCGCCTGGCAGTTCACGCAGGATCTGGCGGGTCGGCTGGGCAAGACGCTTCGGCAGTAGACGGTGATCAGCAGCCGCGCAGGTGATCCGGCGCGCTACTGGGTGCCCTTGACCAGAAAATCCTGCGCCAGCGATATCGCCGTGCGGCGATCGGCTTCGGCAGCCAGCGAGAATGCCTCTTCCTGCATGTTGCGTATCCACGTGCGGTCGGCGGGCGCCGCATGCTCGAGGGCAGCCGTCATCATGGCCAGCCCGCGCACCACCTTGCCACTCTGAAACAGCAGGTTGCCGAGTGTCGCCTGTGCGCCGGCGTGGCCCTTTTCGGCGGCCAGCTGGAACCAGCGGCCGGCCTGGCGGACACTGGCCTTCACGCCGCCCTCGCCCTTCAGGAACATGTTGCCCATCTCGAACTGGGCGTTGGGGTTGCGGTAATTGGCGGCGGCCCGCATGTAATATTCCTGCGCCGCGACCGCGTTGGCCTCGACCGGGCTTCCCGGGATGCCGGACTTCAGATAGCCGCCGAGTGCGACCAGCGCGTCGGAGACGTAGCTTTCCTCGGGACTTCCCGGCTCGACATCCTGCTCGGCAATCTCGGAAAAGAATTTGAAGGCCTCGAAATCGTTGCGCGCAACCCCGTCGCCGGCAGCGTACATGCGCGCCAGCTTCCACGTCGCGCCGATCTGGCCATTTTCCGCTGCGTATCGATAGGCCTCGGCCGCCTGGTCCTTGTGGCCGCTCTTGTAGGCCGAATAGCCGAACTGGAACACGGCCCAGGGATTGGACTCGGCCCTGACCTCGCCGCTCTCGTCGAACATCTTCTCGTCGAACGCCAGCGCGTTGCCGGCCGTGCCAGCGAACGCGGCTGCTAGGACACCGCCGAAAAATGTTGACCTGACTAACTCAGAGAGACGCATGGTATCGTGTTTCTTTCACCCCGCCTGGATGGGTTTGCGCACCATCACGAGCGGCTACGAACGCTTGTCTGTGCTTCATGACCGGGCCCGACAAAGCTGCCTTGTTGCCGTCGGGCCAGATTTCACCAGTCAATTCGACAATCATGCCAAACCTGGCGGGATTTCTGCCTGTGTGGCCGCGTTCGAAGCGGCCATGCGGGAGACCATGATCCGGATTTTCGGCCAAAGTGCGGCCAATCGTCCTGCTACCTCGCAGGTCCTGTGGATGCAGGCGGAATCGTTCTGCGGTGACCTCGCGGACTGGAATGCTGAACCGTGAATCGGCGCTGGCGTCCATGGTTTTCCCTGCCGCTTCCGGTGCGGCGCCTCCTGACCGCCTGGCCCGCAAAAATCGCGAACCCGATCAGGAGAACTTCGGGTGCGCCGGGATAGTGGCGGGAAATAGGCAAATCTCCTGCGGCCCTCTATAGCGCATAGCTTCTTGATTTAGTGTTGCCGAAACACCACAAATGTTGCCGTGGAATCGCATTTGGGGGGTGCCCAGCCTGCGGTGAGCCAGGCAGCATGAGCGCGACCAGGCCGGTTCCAGCGATTGTGGAACGCGACCGGTTGGCGAGGACGTCCAGGGCGCGCCGACCTTGGCGTCGCTGGCTACCAGCTGATCTTGTAGCCGGCCGAGAGGGCGTAGGCGAAATCGCCGTCGACTGTGTAGGCGAACGAGTTGCCAGGACCGGACCCGTCCCCCGCGTCTGACGCACCGACACTGGCAGCCGTCAGATAGGTAATAGCGCCGCCAAAGCGGACCTCGCCACCCAGCTTGTCCCTGAGCGCCACACCGGCAGCAAATGTGTAGGTGTCGCTCAGCGTATCCTCAGTCGTGGATACGCCCCGATCCCATGTGAAGCCCGCTACTCCCGAAATGCTTTCCGAGAATGCGTGACCGAGGCCCCCGGTAACCGTCCACCCATCCTTGTAGTAATATTCGAGTTGCCTGTTATCTACACCGCCGATTGTATAGTCCAGCGTATCGAGAACACTCCAATCGGTCCACTTCACCGTACCAAAGGCCAACCAACCCGGAGCGACACCCGACTGGACCTTCAACTCCAACGATTGAGGGAGCGTCCCTTGCCCGACAGCGGGCGCAGTGGCCAAAACAGTTGTGAACGAGCCATCAGGAGTATGGGTAACCTCAGAGCGATACATAAGCTGCGCGCGCAATGCCATTTCCGGAATCTCGTATGCCGCACCTAGCCGAAAGCCGGGCTCATATCCGCCGTCGAACCTCAAGGTTGCAGGCGACCCACTCAGCAGACCATAAGGGGCACCAAGCTCTACCGTCTGCGAATAGTCAAAATTCTCCAGAAATCCTCCACCGATAAGCCAGGCCCGTCCCTTTGCGAGATTGAACTTGTAGCCGCACGTCAGACCGAACTCGTCTGTGGTGAAACCTTCCCTCATAGTGCCGGTACCGTCGGCGGCTGCGCCAATCTCTATGGCTTGAGGCCCAAACTCCGAGTCCGCGCCGAAAGGCTGGGTATATGTCCCGGCGCAACGCAGGTCGTCGTTCAGATTGAACTTCACCGCTGCAGATGGAATTGCATAGGTCTGGCTATAGTCTCCATCAGTCGACTGAACGGGAACGGAGGATCCTGGCGGCGTCAGCGTGGCATACCCCCGCTTGGGCATGATCACCGTCACGCCGGAGCGCATGTTGAAGTTGCCTTCTTCGTAGATCAGGTCGGTGTCGGCGGTGCCGCGCGAATAGCCGCCTGCGTACGCGCTTCCCAGGGTCGCCGCTGTGGCTGCCAGGTACGTAATGAGGCGCAGGCTGTTCATGGCGAAGTTCTCCCCGGTGTCGCGTAGAGAAGCTAAGATGAAATCGCCGAGTCGGCGCAACGGGAATTTCGGTTGCGGACCTTGCTGTTAGCCGCGCAACGAGACACCTGCAGCGCGACGGGGAAATATCACGCCCAACTCAATCAGTCGTGATCAAGTCTCGTCCTCGCTTGGTGAACAAAAGCTTAACCGGATCAAGCTGTTGCGAAGAATACGATCGGGCGCCCCTTATCTGTGGCGCAATTGCAACAAGCCGCGCGGAATTCGCTTGCGCGAGCCTGTTTCCGTAAGGTGACAAAACCTTACGCAACAAGGTGTGCAGTGCAAAATCTGGCGAATCGCGGCGATCAGCCGCCGGTGCGAAGCCTTGACAGCGCGAGTACCAGCTTTTCCCGCGTCTCGCCGTACTCGGCCAGCTTTTCGCGCTCTGCGGCGACGATCTCCTCGGGTGCGTTCGCCACAAAGCGCTCGTTTGACAG
The DNA here is from genome assembly GCA_947259295.1 of uncultured Rhizobiaceae bacterium. Taxonomy (GTDB): domain Bacteria; phylum Pseudomonadota; class Alphaproteobacteria; order Rhizobiales; family Rhizobiaceae; genus CAMYMG01. Next base: position 69,486 of record CAMYMG010000013.1, on the reverse strand, counting down.
CTTGGCCTGAAGTCGATCGAATTCACCGGCCGTCTTCTTGATTTCCTTCTCCAGCCTCGCAGCTTCGGCGTCGAGATCGATCAGGGCACCGAGGGGCAGGCAGGCCGTCGCCTCTCCGACGACAAACTGAGCCGAAGCCGCAGGGGCCTGGTCGGCATGGCTGATCTCTCCCACGCGCGCCAGGGTCTCGATTGCCGCGGCATGGCGGACGAGACGCTCGCGCGTCGTCGCATTGGCGCCGATCAGCACGAGGGGAGCCACCGCCTTCGCCGGCACGTTCATCTCGGCCCTGACCGAGCGGATGCCCGAGACGAGTTCGACCAGCCAGTTGATCTCGGCGGCGGCCTCCGCATCGGCAAAGTCGGGGTTTGGCCACGCGGCATGGCAAAGGAGCGTGGCCCGCTCGCCGTCACCTGCCCGTTGCGCCCACAGTTCCTCCGTCATGAATGGCATCATCGGGTGGAGGAGCTTGTAGATCTCGTCGAGCACGAAAGCCATGACGGCGCGGCCCTCGGCCTTCTCGGCCTCGTTGTCGCCCATGAAGATCGGCTTCAGCAGTTCGACATACCAGTCGCAGACCAGATTCCAGACGAAACGATATGCAGCACCCGCCGCCTCGTTGAAGCGGTAGCCTGCGATCGCCTCGGTAATCTCCTGTGTCGCGCGCGTCAGCTCGGTCAGTATCCAGCGATTGACCGTCAGCTCGGCGTCGTTCAGCCAGAAGTCGTCATTGCGTGCCACGCCATGCATCTCGGCAAAGCGGGTGGCGTTCCACAGCTTGGTGCCGAAGTTGCGGTAGCCGGCGATGCGGGCCGGATCGAGCTTCACGTCGCGGCCCTGCGCGGCCATGATCGTCAGCGTGAAACGCAGCGCATCGGCGCCATACTCGTCGATCAGTTCGAGCGGATCGATAACGTTGCCCTTCGACTTCGACATCTTGGCGCCGTTCTTGTCGCGAACCAGCGCATGCACGTAGACCGTGTGGAAGGGCTCCTCTTCCATGAAATGCAGGCTCATCATCATCATGCGGGCAACCCAAAAGAAGATGATGTCAAAGCCGGTTACCAGCACCGAGGTCGGATAGTAGGTCTTCAGCTCCGGTGTTGTGTCGGGCCAGCCAAGCGTGGAGAAGGGCCAGAGCGCCGAGGAAAACCAGGTGTCGAGAACGTCCTCGTCGCGCGTCAGTATCTCGCCGGGCGCGAAATTCTTGAGCTTCTCCTCGACCCAGGCCTTCCATGGGCCCTCCAGGGCCAGATAATACTTGACGGCGGCGTCCAGCGCCTCCTTCTCGGTCTTCTCGACGAAGACATGGCCGTCCGGGCCGAACCAGGCGGGGATTTGGTGGCCCCACCAGAGCTGGCGCGAGACGCACCACGGCTCGATGTTCTCCATCCAGTCGAAGTAGGTCTTTTCCCAGTTCTTTGGCACGAAATTGGTACGCCCTTCGCGCACCGATGCGATGGCTGGCTTGGCCAGCGTCGCGGCATCGGCAAACCATTGGTCGGTCAGCATCGGCTCGATGACGACGCCGGAGCGGTCGCCGAAAGGCTGCATGATCTTCTTGTTCTCGACGAGCGGCACGATATTGCCCTCGGCGTCGGTAGTGGTGACGGCAAGGCCCTCGGCATTGATGGCATCGACGATGCGCTTGCGCGCATCGTAGCGGTCGAGGCCGCGGTACTCGTCCGGCACCAGGTTGATGTCGTCGATCTCCGCCTCGCCCGGAACGTCGCCGCCTTTTGCGATGGCAAGCGCCTGAGCCGCGCACACCGCATAGGGCTCGCCGTCGGCGCGCATCGCCGCCTTCGTGTCCATCAGCCGATAGGCGGGAATGCCGTTGCGACGGGCAACCTGATAGTCGTTGAAGTCGTGCGCGCCGGTGATCTTGACGGCGCCCGAGCCGAATTCCGGTTCCGGATACTCGTCGGTAATGATCGGGATCAGCCGCCGGTGCTCCTTCGGGCCGACCGGAATCTCGCAAAGCTTCCCGACGATCGGTGCGTAGCGCTCGTCGGACGGATGAACCGCCACCGCTCCGTCGCCTAGCATCGTCTCGGGCCGCGTCGTGGCGATCGCGATGTAGTCGCGCTCCTCCTGGAACGCGACGTTTCCGTCCGCGTCCTTCTCGACATAGAGATAGGTCTCGCCGCCGGCCAGCGGGTACTTGAAGTGCCACATGTGGCCGTCGACTTCGCGATTCTCCACCTCGAGATCGGAGATGGCGGTCTCGAACTGCGGGTCCCAGTTGACCAAGCGCTTGCCGCGGAAGATCAGCCCCTGCTTGTAGAGGGTGACGAAAACCTCGATCACCGCCTTCGACAGGCCCTCGTCCATGGTGAAGCGCTCGCGCGACCAGTCGGCGGAGGCACCGAGCCGCTTCAACTGGTTGAGGATCGCTCCGCCGGACTCGTCCTTCCATTCCCAGACCTTGTCGATGAACTCTTCGCGGGTCATGTTCCGGCGGCTGATCTGCCGTTCGGCCAGCTGCCGTTCGACGACCATCTGCGTCGCGATGCCGGCATGGTCCATGCCGGGTTGCCACAACACGTTCTTGCCGCGCATCCGCTCGAAGCGGATGAGGATGTCCTGCAGCGTGTTGTTCAGCGCATGGCCCATGTGCAACGAGCCGGTGACGTTGGGCGGCGGGATCACGATGGTGAAGCTTTCCGCACCAGATTGCGCGCCAGCGCCGGCCGCAAAGGCGTCGGCCTCCTCCCAGACTTTCGCGATTTTCGGCTCGACGGCTTTGGCGTCGTAGGTCTTCTCAAGCATGGGAATGGGGTCCGCGCTGTCCGGATTGTCGTCGGTCCGCTGTAAATCCGAAGGGCCGCGGCAAGTCAACCACGGCCGGGCGATGGCGCCGGGCAGAATTGCAAACGCCGCCCTAAGGCGGCGGCGCGCGTTCAGCCGTGTGGGGGAAACGTTATTGCGAGCCGCGTGCGACCCGCTCGATTTCCTCGCGCACCAGTCGCTCCACCAGCACGGGCAGATTGTTGTCGAGCCAGTCGCGCAGCATCGGCTGCAGCATCTCCTGGGCCATGTCGTCGAACGTCTTCTGGCTGCGCGCGGCAAAAGCCTCGGATAATTCGCCGAACGATGCCGCGATCTTGCGCTCGGCCTGTTCCGACAGAAACGCCGGTCTCGGCTGCACCGTTTCCAAGGAGCCAGATTTGCCCACGGCGACGTTCGGCGCCGATGCGGGCTGCTCGACGGCTGCGCCGTCGTCGGCTTCGGCCTCGAGCGGAGACGAGGACGATGCGCGGTCGTCGTTGGCCGTCTGATGCTGATGATCCTGCTCGTCTTCGCTGCGGCGCTTCAGTTCCTCGGATCTGGCCCGCGCATTTTCGATCGCCATCCTGATCCTCTCCTCTGCCGCCGAACGGTCTTTTGCGGGCGATTTTTCCAGGTTCCAGGCAGGCGGTGTCGCAGGCTCGGAAGTCGCAGCCTTGGCCGGCTCCTCGTCGTCTGAGGCATCGGGCTCGGCGACGGCGTCGTTTCCCGGCGCAACGGCCTCATCCGGAGCAGGAGTGGCCGGCATTTCGGGCGCCGGTGCCCGCAACTCGTTGCGGAAGGCGTCGACCTCGATGACGTTGCGCTCATAGGCAGCTTCGGGGGAATCGCCGGAGTCGCCCTCCGGCGGCTGTTTGCGCCCCGCATCATTGTCCTCGATGATCCTTCGGATCGAGGCCAGTATTTCTTCCATCGAAGGTTCGCGCTGAGCGCTGCTTGAAGGCACCATCGTCACATCCGCCGCTTTTGTGACCGGATCCGATCAACCTTGGCCAGTCAGCGGCCAGGTTCGAATCATTGCCCAACCGTAGCGGACGCCGGAGCATCGGAGAATCCCCAAACTCGGGACTTGGCGGATTTCAACAGATTGAAGGCGGGAATACCCGAGGCCGGAAGGCTCAGCGCCCGTCGGGCGTCCTGAGGCCGATCCATTTGTCCTTGACGGCGTTGTAATGTTCCTCAGGCCTGTAGGTGGCGACCTGGAATCCCAGCGTTTCGACCGAAAGACGGCCGGCGGCCGAGAGGATCGCGTAGCTCGCCACGACGACATCGCGCTCGGAGTTTGCCAGGCTGATCTGTGCGGTGATCACGTCCGCCTGGGCGTTGAGGACGTCCAGAGTGGTGCGCTGGCCGACATTGCGCTCTTCGCTGACGCCGTTCAGCGCCAGCTGGGCTGCGGAGACGACTTCGCGGTTGGCCGAAAGGCTTTCGCGCGCGGCAATGTACTGCGTCCAGGCAGCGACCATCGCGTTGCGCACCTGATCGCGGCTAACATCGACTTCGATGCGCGCCTGCCCCAGCGACTCCTTCGACTGCCGAACCTGCGCCGAAGTGCGGCCGCCCTGGTAGATGGGCACCGTCAGGGTGGCGCCAATGCTGGCCGAATTCGTGGTGCCATTCGACGAGCCGATTCCCACGCCCGGAAGGCTGTTGCGGTAGGAACTCTGAATCCCCGCAGAGGCGGAGAGTTGCGGCAGCAGCTGCCCTTCGGCCGACTTGACCGAGTATGCGGCAGCGTCGACCAGCTGTTGCGTGGCAAGGATCGCAGGATGCTGTGCCTCGCCAAGGGCGATCCCGGCCGCGAGACTGTTCGGCAGCAGCTTTGAAAGCGGCGCCGCACCCTTCAGATTGCCCGGGTCGTCACCGATCACCCGCCGGTACGTCGCCGCGCTGGACTGTGCCTGCGCCTTTGCGGCAGCGACCTGGGCTACCGCGGTGGCGCGGCTGGCATCCGCCTGGGAGACGTCGGTCCGGGTACCCTCGCCGACCTCGAAGCGCGACCGTGCGGCGCGCGACTGTTCAGTCAGGAACTGCAAGTTCCGTTCGGTGAGCACGGCGATCTGCCGGTCGCGAATGACGTCCATATAGGCCGAAGCGGCATCGAAGAGCGTATTTTGCTCCTGGTTGCGCAGGCTTTCGTTGGAGGCCCTTACCTGTGCCTGCGCCGCGCGGACATTGTTGCGCGTCTGAAACCCGTCGAACAGATTCTGCTGGATCTCCACGCCGAAGGAGCCGGTCGTCAGGCGCGACGACGCAGGGCCGTTCGACGAGGTGTAGTTGATGCTGCCGCTGCCGGCGATGACCGGACGCTGGCCGGACTTGGCAATCGGCACGTTTTCGTCGGTGACGCGCACACCGGCGCGCGCGGAATTCAGTGTCGAGTTGAACTGGTAGGCCTTGGCCAGGGCGCCGAAGATCGTTTCGGCCGAGGCGGTGGCAGAACTCAGCGCGGTCGCCGAAACAAGAACTGCGGCGAAAATCCGATTAACACCCAACAACACCAGCGTCCCTCATATTTCCAGCGTCGGAACCAGGTTCCTGGTCGGCGCAACCCTCAGCCGCATCGCCGGTGCATGTAATCGGTCCGCGCCAGCGCCCTAGGTATTCGCCAATAACCGCTTCAAAGTCCAGACCATCATGGCTGAATCACACGCGCAAGTGCCAGCTGCTTAAAATTCGAATGATCTGGCTCGTTCGAAGCCGGGCAGTGGCTTTACTGCCGCATTGAAGGCACGCCGCCCAGTAACCGAACCGCTCGACTTTACATAGATCCGCGCGACACCGGCATTTCCGCTGCCTTCGACAACGACGAGCCGTCCGCCTTCGGACAACTGCTTCGTCAATGCATCGGGTACTTCTTCGACACTGCCGCCGATGAAGATCACGTCAAATGGGGCTCTTGGCGGGTGCCCCTCGGCAAGCGCGCCCCGAACAAGGGTTACATTGTCGCAGCCGGCCGCAGCGAGAGCGGAAGCGGCCTCGTCGGCGAGCGCCGGATCACTTTCCAGAGCGACGACCGACTTCGCGATCCTGGACAGGACGGCGGCCGAATAGCCGGTACCCGGACCGACGTCGAGGACGTTGTCGTCGGGAGAAATTTCCGCGAGTTGAACAAGTTTCGCAAACGGCGACGGCTGCATGAGGTAGCGCGCGCCGCTGCCGCGCTCGCCGGAAACCAGGATGTTCTCGTCGATATAGGCAAGATTGATTCGCGACCGTGGCACGAAGAGCTCGCGGGGGACTGCCAGCATCGCCGCCAGAACGGGTGCGCTCGTCACGTCGGTCGTGCGGATCTGACCATCGACCATCTTGACGCGTTGTTCGGAGAAATCGGTATCCATCATCGCCTGGCCAGTTTCATGCGCGCCGCGCGCTTCGTTGATACGCTACCACGCCGGGGCATTGGCACAATGCGCGAATTGGAGGCCTCGCCCGGAATCGAACCGGGGTGCAAGGATTTGCAGTCCTCTGCGTAACCACTCCGCCACGAGGCCTCGCCGCTTCGGACGTAACAGCGGCTTCAATAGGTTGCGGCGAAATGGGCGTCAAGGCGTGGCGACGCGATCGGATTTCGTTTCCTCACGTTTGTGTGAAATTTCCGTGATGGAAGCGCTTTTGAACAGACTGCGGACAGATGCGGGAAAAGCGATCACGAATCGCCGACCGGGTGGTCGGCGAGAAACTCAATCACCCTTTGCTTGAAGGTCCGGTCGCCGACCGCCAGCATGTGGTCACGCCCCTCGATGGCAAAGCTTTCCCCAGCCGGCATGAGGCGCGCCAGTGCATCGGGCGATCCGGCGATCTCGTCCTTGGTGCCGACGGCGACCAGCGTCGGCTGCGTGATGCCGCCGACGTCCGACGGGCTGAGCAGCTCGCGCGACGTGGCTATGCAGGCTGCCAGCGCCCGGCGGTCGCTCCTGGTCTGGTCGGCGAATGTCCTGAACATCTTGCCGCGCGCCGTTTCGATGCTTGCCGGATCCTCCGCCAGCAGCGCTTCGGCGATCTCGTCCCACTCCCCCACCCCGTCGACCATGCCTATCCCCAGCCCGCCGAAGACCAGCGAGGCAACCATCGCGGGCTCGGCCAGCGCCAGGAAGGCACCAATGCGGGCGCCCATGGAGTAGCCCATCACGTGAGCCTTGCCGATGCCGAGATGGCGCAGCAGCGCCGCGGCGTCGCCGGCCATCTTGTGCGGCGTGTAGTCCGCGGCATCGTAGCTGCCGGAGGATTGGCCGTGGCCGCGATTGTCGAAGGCTATGACGCGATGGCCGGCGTCGGTCAGCGTCCGGACCCACCCGGTCGACACCCAGTTGACGATGTGATTCGAGGCGAACCCGTGAATCAGCAGGATCGGCTCACCGCCCTGGTCGTCATTCTGGTCGATGAACGCGAGTCTGAAACCTTCATGCTCGAAAAACTGCATGGAGCCGGCAATCCCTCTCAGTATCGAAACCAGGACTAGCCCGGATCTTGCGATCCGGCGACCCCGATCGCCGGATGCCGCACGGCGTCGCCAGGCTTGATGCCCGCCATGTCGGCCATGCCACGCTTCAGTTCAAGCACGAACTTCACCGGCGCTGCCGGGCCTATCGGCGTTTCCGAGAAAGGTTCTCCAGGCAGTATGTCGCGAACCGCGCCGTTTGCATCGATGAACACAAGGTCGAGCGGCATCGGCGTGTTCCGCATCCAGAAACTCACCGGCCTCGACTGTTCGAAGACGAACAGCATGCCGTGGTCGTCGTCCATGGTCTCGCGGAACATCAGCCCGGCTGAGCGTTCGCTCGAGTCGTCGGCTATCTCGATCTGGAACGCGTGTTCCCCCGTCGACGTCGTGACGACGAGCGGCGCCGGGTCGACCGGCAGGCGCATGGCCTGGCTGGCCGCGATGGATGATTGCGGGAGATGGAGAAAATAGTTGAGGCCGCCCAGGATTGCGGCGATGGCGGCAAGCGCCAGCAAAGACTTACGCAACATCGAGATACCCCTGGCCGGTCGGCCTAGTGCGAGACAGGCAGGGTACCGATATCGGGATGAATTTCGGCAGCCATAAGGCCCTTGTCGCCACGGCCGAACCTGACCAGCACCACCTGCCCCGGACGCAGTTCGGTCAGGCCGTAGCGGCGCAGCGTTTCCATGTGCACGAAAATGTCCTCCGTGCCCTCACCGCGCGTCAGGAAGCCGAAGCCCTTGGTGCGGTTGAACCACTTGACCAGAGCGCGCTCCAGCCCGCTCTCGGGCGATACGACGACATGGGTGCGCTGTTCCTGCATTTCCGCAGGATGCACCGCCGTCGAATTGTCCATCGAGATGACGCTGAACGCCTGCAGTCCGCGTTCGCCCTGCTTGACGAGGCAAACGATGCGAGATCCTTCGAGAGCCGTGTGAAACCCGTCGCGCCTGAGACAAGTGACGTGAATGAGAACATCTCCCATCTCCCCGCCATCGGGTAGGATGAACCCGTACCCCTTCGCCACGTCAAACCACTTTATAGAACCTGAAACTTCGACTACCCCCGTCGACGCGTCGCTTTCGACGCCGGTCCGGTTCTCATTCGTGGCCTCACCCTGCCCCCTCAAAGAGGCCTTATCCCCCATTAGAACGCCCCCTGTCGTCGACTACCACCGCTGATTCTGCCACCAAGATTAACACCGCGCGGAAGCAGAAGCGCAAGGGCCGGGCCGGGCTTTTTTCACATATGCCCAGACAATACTGGATCTGATCTTTAGCTTGCCATCACGGCCGACGATTTGCAGGTTGCCGTGCCTGCTTGCCGGCCCATATGTTCAGACAACAACAAAAGACAGGGAATCATTATGCGCTATCTTCACACCATGGTCCGCATCACCGACATCGACGCGTCTCTCGATTTCTACGTCGACAAGCTCGGCATGAAGGAGGTGCGGCGCAGCGAAAACGAGAAGGGCCGCTACACGCTGATCTTCCTGGCGGCTTCCGAAGACGAACGCGGCGCGACCGACATGAAGGCGCCGCTGGTCGAATTGACCTACAACTGGGATCCGGAAAACTACACTGGCGGCCGCAATTTCGGCCATCTCGCCTACGAGGTCGACAACATCTACGAAACCTGCCAGCGCCTGATGGACAAGGGGGTCACGATCAACCGTCCGCCCCGCGACGGCAACATGGCCTTCATCAAGTCGCCCGACAACATCTCGATCGAGCTGCTGCAGAAGGGGCCGGCCCTGCCGAAGGAAGAGCCCTGGGCCTCGATGGCCAACACCGGAAGCTGGTAAGAAGTCAGATTTCGTCGGCTATCCCCATCAGAGCCTCCACGGTGCGCCAGTTGCGCGCCGTGGAGACGACTTTCAGAGTCCGGTCGATGGCGGGCGGCAGCCTGGACCGGCCGAAGCCATCCGGCGCTTGGAAGTAAAGCGTCCTTCCGTCGACAACGATCCTTTCCCGACCCGTCGTGCGCGCTTCGAGCGCGGCGATGCTCTCCTTGGCCGGCTTGTCGGTCAGCACGAAGGCGTGCAGCGATGTCGGCTCGCTGACGGCCTCCGGAAAAGGATTGCGCTTTATCAACCGCGCCCAGTCTTCCCGGCTGACGATCATGATCTCCTTGTCGAAACCGAACTTCTATTTCGCGATTGCCGCGATCTCGGCGACAGTCTCGGCAGCGGTCTGTCCGGACAAGAGGACGGCATTGCCGCTGTTGATGTAGTTCTTGACAGCACCGAAGCCAGCCTGCGCGAGCGCCTCCCGCAGCGGTTTCGTCGGCAGTTGCGTTGCGCCGCCGACACCGCGAAACAGCACGATGAAGACCGTCTCCGTCAAATCACCAACCCGGCTATCGTCTCATTGTCCGTGATGTCCTGGTAGGCCCAGCCGGCCGCGTCGAAACGCTCCGCCAGCACCTTAAAATTCTTGCGGTCCTTGGTCTCGATGCCGATCAGCACCGAGCCGAAGTTCCGCGCCGATTTCTTGAGATACTCGAAGCGGGCGATGTCGTCATCGGGCCCGAGAAGATCGAGAAAGTCGCGCAGCGCACCGGGCCGTTGCGGGAAGCGGAAGACGAAGTACTTCTTCAGCCCCTCGAAGCGCAGGGCCCGTTCCTTGACATCGGGCAGCCGCTCGAAGTCGAAGTTGCCGCCCGAGACGACGCAGACGATCGTCTTGCCCTTCAACTCCTTCTTCGAGAAATCCTTGAGGGCATCGATCGCGAGCGCACCGGCAGGCTCCAGCACCACGCCCTCAACGTTCAGCATCTCGATCATCGTTGCGCAGAGCCGGTTTTCCGGAATGAGCTTTACCGACTCGGCAGGAAAATCCTTGAGGTGCTTGAACGGTTCGCGACCTATTTCGCCGACTGCCGCGCCGTCGACGAAATTGTCGACCGCCTCGAGCTTCACCCGGCGGCCAGCGCCAAGGCTCATGCCGAGACTCGGGGCCCCGGCCGGTTCACAGAAGACGAAGCGCGTGTCGTGCCCGCGCTCTCGAAAGTAGTGAGTCACGCCGGCGGCAAGACCGCCGCCGCCGACCGGCAGCACGACCATGTCGGGGGCACGTCCGTCTGGCATCTGGTCGAGGATCTCGTTGCCGACCGTCGCCTGGCCCTCGATGATGTCGCGGTGGTCGAAGGGCGGCACCATGTGGGCGCCGGTCGATTCGGAGAAGGTTTGGGCGGCGCGATAGCACTCGTCGAAGAAGTCGCCGTGCAGCCTGATCTCGACGAACTCGCCGCCAAAGAGCCGCGTCTTGTCGATCTTCTGCTGCGGCGTCGTCACCGGCATGAACACCACGCCCTTCTTGCCGAAATGGCGGCAGACGAAGGCGAAGCCCTGCGCGTGGTTGCCGGCCGAGGCGCAGACGAAGAGTTCCGCGTTGTTGCCGGCGGCAAGCGCCTTGCGGAAAAAGTTGAAGGCGCCGCGGATCTTGTAGGAGCGAACCGGCGTCAGGTCCTCCCGCTTCAACAGGATCCGCGCACCTGTCTTCTTCGACAGGTAGTCGTTCTCCTGGAGAGGCGTTTCTGCAAACAGCGCCCGCACGGCAGTGGCGGCGATCACCACCCGGTCGGAAAAGCTCGCCATCGTCAAATCTCCCGAAACCGGTCCGCCTCCGGCCCTGTTTGCCTGTTGCTCGGCCTATCGCATATCCGCCAGTACGAAGCCACCGCCCTGCCAACACGAGTACGCCATCGTCGCGCTCTCGCAGGCTCTCCTGTCCTGCTGGAACATCTCGTCTTGCCTGCCGCCGATCTGGCTTTCGCGCAACACTGCGATGCCGTATCGGGCCGATAGGGGCATTTCGGAGCGGTCCGCCATTCTTATGCCTTGTTCAACCTGTCCGGGAAGTCTCCACCTAAAATTGGGGCCGAACGGCCGGAGAGCAGTCAAGAGTGTTGAAGAACAGGTTTATCGTCGTATTGCTGGGTCTTGTGCTGACAGGCTGCATCACGCAGCCTGCCGACATGCTCGGCACGTCGTCGGTACAGGTCTCGCCTACCGACATCGCGGGCAACCACAGCATTTTTGTCGCAACGACACGCGACTATGCCAAGAACACCGGCAAGGTGTTCGACAACTCGCGCTCGTCGGTGCTGAATTTCGCGCGCGTCAACGTCACCGTGCCGAAAGTACACAAGACGGGCCAGATCGAACGCCACAAGCCGGGCAAGCCGGACGATCCGCTGCAGTTCTTTACCGCCACCGACGTTGTCGCCTACGACACTCAGCCGGAGTTCTCGAGCGCGCTCAGCGCCGACATCGCCGCCCGCGGCGGACGCGCGATGATCTTCATCCACGGCTACAACACCGCCTTCGACGACGCGGTCTACCGCATGACGCAGATCGCGCACGACTCCGCTTATGGCGGCACGCCAGTGCTGTTCTCGTGGGCCTCGGGCGGCAGCTCCACCGACTATGTCTACGACCGCGAAAGCGCCAGCATCGCCCGCGACCAGCTCGAGGTGACGCTTCGCGTGCTGGCGCAGTCCGGCGCGCGGCGCATCGACATCGTGGCTCACTCGATGGGCACATGGGTGACGATGGAGGCGCTGCGGCAGCTCGCCATACGCGGCGACCGCAATCTCGGCGGCAAGCTCGGCGACGTCGTGCTTGCTTCGCCCGACATCGATGTCGACGTGTTCAAGAGCCAGATGCGCCAGTACGGCAAGCCCGACAAGCCGTTCTTCCTGCTGCTGTCGTCAGACGACCGGGCGCTGAAGCTGTCCGGCATTCTTGCCGGCAACAAGCCGCGGCTCGGCGACTACAAGAACGCGGCGGATCTCGCCGACTATGGCGTCATCGTCGTCGACCTGTCCAAGACCAAGGGCGCCGACAGTTTCAACCACACCAAGTTCGCCGACAATCCGGTGATGGTGAAACTGCTCGGCCAACGCCTGCGCGAGGATGACGGCTTCGCCAGCGACCGCGACGTCACCGATCGCATCAAGCTGCTCGGGGGCTCCTAGCGTCCGATTCCGACACCGGCGTGGGTTCGATGACCTTGGTCATCATCACTACGCCGCTCGGGATTTTTTGGGCGACCGGCCGTAACCGCTCGCGGCCCGCGCGAGGCTTGCCCCCGGCATTCGGTTCGCGCGCTTGCCCCGGGCGCCCGCCTGCCCCGGGACGAAGGGACGATGCTGGGCCGCGGCGCCTGGCCATCGTCCAATCGGTTCCGGAGATCTCAAGCGGGGCCAGGAGGCTTCACACTCCCGGCCTTGCTGGCGCCGTCGCCTAGCGGCGGACGACGATGCGCGTATTCTTCAGCCCTTCGGAGCGGGCAAGCGAGAACAGCTTGGCCGCATGGGCAGGCGATAGACGCACGCAACCGGCCGAGGCGGGTCGACCGAGGCGCTTAGTCTGATAGGTGCCGTGTACCGCATAGTTGCCGTTGTAGAAGATCGAGTAAGGCATCGGTGCGTTGTTGTACCGGCTGGACTTGTGGTGGCGCGAGAGCCACTTCGCCGTCCAGGCCCCGGTCGGCGTGACCTTGCCGCGCCGCGCCGTCGAGACCGGCCAGTGGCCGATCACCCGACCCCGGTGGGTGACGGTCATGGTCTGCGATGACAGCGAAACCGTCGCCGTCAGAGTGGCGGCCGTGGCCGCTGATGCATTCACGGCAAGTGCGAATGCCGCAATCAGAAGTGCTATTCGTTTCATGACTGTTGCTGCCTGTGTTGAGACCCAGCCATTAAACCCGTGAAAGTCTTATGATTTTCTTGCCAAGCGGGATTTCACACGAAGAGGTCGACCTTCTGGAATGTCCTTACGTCAATCAGACCGACGTCCGAGATGCGCAATTCCGGGATCACAACCAGCGCCAGCAGCGAGTGCTGCATGTTGGCATTGTTGAGGTCGCAGCCGACCTCACGCATCGCCTCGGTCAGCTTTTCGGCCTTGGCCGCGACGATCTCGGCGCGTTCGTCCGACATCAGCCCGGCGATCGGCATTTCGACCAGCGCCAGTTCCTTGCCCTCCGAAAACAGCACGAAGCCGCCGCCGACTTCGGCCAGCCGGTTAGCGGCCAGCGCCATGTCGCGCTTGTTGGTGCCGACGACGATGATGTGGTGGCTGTCATGCGCGACCGTCGAGGCCATGGCGCAATCCTTGTTGTAGCCGAAGCCCGAGACGAAGGCGTTGCTCACCGTGCCGGTGCCGCGGTGTCGCTCGACCACGGCGATCTGGCAGACGTCGTTCTGGCGGTCCATGGCGACCAGGCCGTCCTCGACCAGCAGATCGGCCTCCAGCGCCCGCGTCGGCGCCTGGTTCTCGATGACGCCGATGACGCGCGCCCGCACCTCGTTGGCGCCGGCGGGGGCTGCAATGTCGAAATCCTCGGCCGTCACGCTGCGGCCGAGATGCACCGTGTTCCGGGCGCTTTCGGGATAGTCGTAGGCCGGAATGTCGATGGTCAGTGCGCCATCCTTCGCCACCAGCACGCCGCGCGCATAGACCTCGTCGATCGTCATGGCGGCCAAGTCGGAGACGATCAGGAAGTCGCCCTGCCGTCCCGGCGCGATCGAGCCGGTCTCACGCGCCAGCCCGAAATGCTCGGCCGTGTTCAGCGTCGCCATCTGGATCGCCGTCACCGGCTTCAGTCCCTGCTGGATGGCGTGGCGCACAACGCGGTCCATGTGCCCTTCCCTGACCAGCGTGCCGGAGTGGCTGTCGTCGGTGCAGAGGATGAAGTTGCGCGGGTCGATTCCACCCTCGGTCACCGCCTTGACCTGCTCGGCAACGTCGTACCAGGCCGAGCCCAGCCTGAGCATCGCCTTCATGCCCTGGCGCACACGGGCGATGGCGTCGTCGGCGCGCGTGCCCTCGTGGTCGTCGGCCGGCCCGCCCGCTGCATAGCCGTGGAACGGCAGGCCGAGATCGGGCGACGCGTAATGCCCGCCGACCGTCTTGCCGGCCCTGATCGTCGCGGCGATCTCGCCCGCCATCACCGCGTCATTGGCGATCACGCCCGGAAAATTCATCACTTCGCCGAGCCCGATGATGTTTTCCCAGGTCATCGCCTCGGCGACGTCGGCGACGCCGAGCGAGGCGCCGGCATTTTCGAGCCCCGGCGCGGAAGGCACGCAGGACGGCATCTGCACATGCACGTCGACCGGCATGGCGAGCGCCTCGTCATGCATCAGCCTGACGCCGGCGAGCCCCAGCACGTTGGCGATCTCGTGCGGATCAATGAACATCGAGGTCGTGCCATGTGGGATGACGGCACGGCAGAATTCGGTGACCGTCACCATGCCGCTCTCGACATGCATGTGCGCGTCGCAAAGGCCGGGCACGAGATAGCGCCCGCCGGCGTCGACCACCCTCGTCCCCTCGTCGATGGCGTGGCTTGCGTCGGGGCCGCAATAGGCAAAGCGGCCGCCGACGATGGCGAGGTCGGTGCCAGGAATTATCTCGCCCGAATGGACGTTGACCCAGCGCCCGTTGCGCACCACCAGATCGGCCGGCTTGCGCCCGGTCGCGACGTCGACCAGCACCGTGGCCATCTCCGCCCATGGCTGCGGCTTGTTGAATTTCCTGCTCTGCGACATCGCCCGACTCCTGTTGGCGCGACATTGCCAAGCCGAAGGCGGTTTGGCCAGCACCTGCAAGGGGTCGCCATCCGGCGAAAACTTCCCCTGCGGCAAGTCCTCGGGCTCCGAATACTCGCGGCCGTCAGATCAACGAAAGTGTAAATGGAAATTAACCCTGTCGTGTAAGGTTAATTTTGTGTTTAGATGGCAATTGCAATGCGACTGATGCACATGATGCCCGGGGACGCGGGACATCAAAGCCGGCGTGCGGCGTTGGGTTCAGGGGTATGCCCGCCGGCCGTTTCGCGTCCCGCCTGCCCGATTGCCGCCTCACCGCGCCAACGCTGCTTGACGATCTCTTCCCCAGGCTTGAAAAGGTTGGCCACGCGGACGTGGCGAAACTGGTAGACGCAAGGGACTTAAAATCCCTCGGCCAATGGCCTTGCGGGTTCGACCCCCGCCGTCCGCACCAATAGGTCCTACCCCTCACCTCTTGGCGGCGTAATAGGCGACGCGGCGCTCGAGATAGGCGAGGAATTCCGAGATGGTGAAGGCGAGGCCGAAGAGCACGATCAGCACCGCCCAGAAATGGCCCATCAGGAAGTTGCTCGAATAGAGCTCGAACAGCGCGCCGAAGCCGACGATCGAGATCAGCAGCTGGCCGATGATGACGCCCTTGACGGCGCGGATGATGCCGATCCTGACGCCGCCAAGGATTTCCGGCAGCGCGGCCCAGAAATAGATCTTGAAGAAGGCCTCGAGCGGCGAGGCGCCGAAGCTGCGCGCCATGTCGATCAGCGAGCGGTTGATCTGCATGACGCCGACGCGCGCGTTGAGGATGATGATCCAGATGGCGAACAGCGTCGTGGTGATGATGATCGAGGTCATGCCGAAGCCGAACAGCACCATCAGCACCGGCACCAGCGCCGTCAGCGGCGCCGACAGGAAGATGTTGACCCAGGGCAGCAGCAGCTCGTCGAGCAGCCGGCTCTTGCCCATCATGATGCCGACCGGGATGCCGATCAGGATCGCCGCCGCGACGCCCCCGAGAAAGGCGTAGGCCGTCTCGTAGAGCGCCTTCAGGAAGGCCGGCGTCGGCAGGATCTTGACCAGCGTCACCACCACTTCCGAGAGCGGCGGCACGAAGAAGGTCAGGTCGAGCTGGCCGATGATCTCCCACAGCAGCGCCCAGATCAGCAGCGAAGACATCGCAGGAAGGCGGTAACCGAATGCGGTCATGTCTCTGTCCTATTCCGCATAGGTGCGCAGCGACGACCAGATCTGGTCGACGATGTCGAGATATTCGGGATCGCGGCGGATGTTCTCGACGTCCTTCTCGCGGAAGCCCGAGGGCCGGATCACCTCCGAGACGCGGCTCGGGCGCGGCAATAGGATGGCGATCTGGTCGGAGACATAGACCGCTTCCTCGATCGAATGGGTGACGAAGATGAAGGTCTTGTTCTCGTTGCGAACCAGCGCCAGCAGGTCTTCCTGGAATTTCCGGCGGTTCTGCTCGTCGACCGCCGAAAACGGCTCGTCGAGCAGCAGCACCTGCGAATCGACCGAGAGCGCCCGGGCCAGCCCGACGCGCTGGCGCATGCCGCCGGACAGCTCGTGCGGATAGCTCCTTTCGAAGCCGGAAAGCCCGACATTGCGGATGTATTTCTCGGCGATCGCCTCGCGCTCGGAACGCGGCACGCCGCGCAGCTCAAGCCCGAAGGCGACGTTGCGAATGACGCTCGCCCAGGGCAGCAGGGCGAAATCCTGGAACACGAAGGCGCGGTCGGGGCCGGGTCCGGTCACCATCTTGCCGTTGACCTCGATCTCGCCGGCGGTCGGCTCGAGCAGGCCGCCGATGATCTTCAGAAGCGTGGTCTTGCCGCAGCCGGAGGGGCCGAGCAGCGAGGTCAGCTCGCCGCGCGGAAATTCCAGCGACAGGTCCTTCAGCGCTTCGACCTTGCCGTAGTTCTTCGACACGTTGCGTACCGAGACGGCGCTGTCCAGAGGGGCCGCGACGGGCGGGACGGCGGCGGCTGGCTTAATCTGAGGCATAACCACGGTTGTTTCCTTCGAAGAGGACGTTTTCGAGCCGTTCCAAGAGGTTCAGGAACAGCACGGCGAGCAGGATGATGGAGAAAATGGCGGCGTACATGCTCGGATAATCGGCGACAGAGCGGCTGTAGCTGATGATGTCGCCTACGCCGGTCGGGGTGATCTTGAGCTCGGCCAGGATGGCGCCGATGAAGCCGGCCGAGATGCCCAGCCTGAGCCCCGAGAAGATCACCGGCGAGGCGGCCGGGATGACGATCTTGTAGATGATGGCGCTGTCGCCAGCGAGAAAGGAGCGGCCCATCTCCTTCAGCGAAACCGGCGTGTTGCGCACCGCGCTCGCCGTGTTGAGCACGATCACCGGCATCGCCATGATGCAGACGACGAAGACCTTCGAGGTCAGGCCAATGCCGTAGGCCATGACCAAGAGCGGGATGAGCGCGGCGAGCGGTGCCGCCTGCATGACGATGAAGATCGGCGAGAACAGCCACTCGAAGCGCTGGCTGAGGCCGATCCACAGTCCGAGCCCGATGCCGAGAACCGCCGAGATGGCGACGCCCAGCACCAGCGGCTTTAGCGTCTCGGCATAGGCCTTGAACATGGTGCCGTCGAGCGTCAGCCGGACGAGCGCCTGCATCGATTCAAGAAATGTCGGGAAGGCGTAGGATACCGGTATCCGTCCGGCGATCTCCCAGGCGCCGAACACGATGGCGGCGGAAAGCAGCTTGAGCAGCAGGGATCTGTATTGCATGAACCGGTCCGGTACTGGGGTAAGCGCGGCGGCCGCCTGGGTCGCAAGCGAAAGGCGGCCGCCGGACGGCACTACTTCGCCGCCGCGTCGAGCGGCGCGAGGTACCAGAAGTCCTCGATGTTGAGGCTTGCCGGGTCGCCCTCGAGCTGGCCGGCCTCGGTAAACCACTCCATGTCGGCCTGCGCCGCCTTGCGGCCGCCGCCATTGGGGTCGTAGAGGCCGCCCTCGACGGCATCCTTGTAGAAGCCGTCGAGCTCGGCGAGGATTTCCTGCGGCAGCTGGCCGATCGGCCCGTTCGGGTCGGTCTCGCGGCTGATGATCGTCGGATCCTTGGCCATGTCCTGCCAGACGCTGGCTAGCGCCTTGACCAGGATGTTGACCTGTTCCTCGTTCTCCTTGATCCAGTCGAGATTGGCGAACAGCGCCTCGTCGCTGGCGTCGACGTCGAACATCGGCAGCACGTTGAACTTGTCCGGCGCCTCGGCCATGATTTTGTTCTTGTTGGACAGGTCGAGGATCGTCGCCTCGGCCTGGCCGGCCATCATGGCGACGACGCGGTTGGCCGAGCCCGGCACGTAGGAACGGTCGCCGAGCTTGATGCCCGTCTTCTCCTCGATGACGTTGGCGATCGAATCCGTGCCGCCGCCGCGCGAGTGCAGCATGATCGGCTGGCCGTCGAGATCCTCCAGCTTCTCGTACTTCTTGGTGGTCACCGGGAAGAACTTCAGCTTCGACAGCTGGAAGATGATCCTCAACGGCGCCTTGGAGCGCTGCATGGCGGCGTAGGGCGTGCCGAAGCCGATGTTCATCTGGCCGCTGAGCACCGCCTGGATCGCCAGCTCCTCGTCGGCGAAGGCGGTCCATTCATAGTCGAGGCCGTTCTTCTTGGCGCGATCGAGCGCCACGAAGAAGGCGGCCATCTCGTCGGACGGCGTCTCGGCGAGCGCGATCTTCAGCGTCTCGGCCGAGGCCGCCGACAGGCTCAGCCCGACAGCGAGCGGTATGACGGCCACCAGGCCGGCAATCTTCTTGACTAGGTGTTTCATGTTTCTCCTCCCTGAGAACATTGATGAACGTCCGTTTCGGAGACGCGGCGAACCGCTCCTCTGTCTCCGTACCTGTATCCGCGCCTCCCGCCGGTCACACCTCGCTGAACAGACGTGCCGAGACCGAGCGCAAATGGCTGCGCATGGCCTCGTAGGCGAGATCGGGGTCGCGCGCCTCGAGGGCGGCGCCGATTGCCTCGTGCTCGCGAAAGCTCAAATGGTCGGCCGCCGGCTTCACCGACTGGCGCACGACATTGCCCCAGGCGACGGCACGGCGCACCACGTTCAGCTGGTCGAACAGCGACAGCAGCAGAAGGTTGTCGCTCGCCTCGGCGATGGTGCGGTGGAAGATGTCGTCCTGCGTCTCGTAATCCTGCCAGTTCGACGCCGCATGGGCGCGCTCCATGGCGACGTTCATCTGGGTCAGCGCCGCGCCGGACGCATTGATCGCCGCCTCCTTGGCGATCGCCGGCTCGATGGCGAGGCGGGCCCTCATCATCCGGAAGGGGGTGAGCTGGCGGCCGAGCTCGACGAGTGCGCCGCCGGGGCGGCTGGCGTCGACGCCGGCCGCGACGAAGGTGCCCTTGCCGACATGGCGCCAGATGGCGCCGTCCCGCTCAAGCTGGTCGAGCGCCTTGCGCAGCGTGCTGCGCGTCATGCCCAGCCTGTCGGTCAGTTCGCGTTCCGGCGGCAACCGGCTGCCGGCCGCGTAGCCGCCTTCGGCGACGAAGGCACGCAATCGCGATACCGGGTTGTTGACGTCGAGTTCCCTCAGTTCTGCAAGCACGAAACGCTCCGATTGGTTGACCAATCTTGCTGCATTTAACCCGTGAAAGCGCGGAATTCTGGCCCCGCTGCCACGGATCGCAGCCATTTTTTTGATTGGCTGCGATTGATCTTAGCATGGCGCTGTCTTATGACAAGGCTCCATTTTGGCCCCCTGCATGAGGTTTCGATGTCCAGCTACGTGATCCAGACGCCACCCGTCGTGTCCATTCCAGTGGCCGGCGGCGGCGATTTTCCGGTCCGCCGCGTCTACTGCATCGGCCGCAACTACGCCGCCCATGCCATCGAAATGGGCCATGACCCGAACCGCGAGTCGCCGTTCTTCTTCCAGAAGAACCCCGACAATCTCGATCCGTCCGGCGAGTTTCCCTATCCGCCGCACACGTCCGACGTGCATCACGAGGTCGAGCTGGTGGTGGCGCTGAAGTCGGGCGGCACCAACATTTCCGTCGAGAACGCGCTCGACCATGTCTGGGGCTATGCCGTGTCGCTCGACATGACGCGCCGCGACCTGCAGGGCGAGGCCAAGAAGCTCGGCCGCCCGTGGGAGATCGGCAAAGCCTTCGAGCGCTCCGGCCCGGTCGGCCCGCTGCAGCCCGCCTCCGAGGTCGGCCATCCCGACCACGGCCGCATCGAGCTCAAGGTGAACGGCGAGGTGAAGCAGGAGGGCGACATGAACCAGATGATCTGGAAGGTGCCCGAGATGATCTCCTACCTGTCGGAATATTTCGAGCTGGCGCCGGGCGACGTCATCATGTCGGGCACGCCGTCGGGCGTCGGTCCGGTGTCGAAGGGCGACACAATGGTTGCCAGCATCGAGGGTCTCGGCGAACTCACCGTCAAGGTCGTCTAAGCCGGACACATGTCTCTAGCCCGCGGCGGGACGGTTCCTGCCGCGGGTGTTTTGTTGCCATTTCCGAGATGGCCCGCCCCTGCTACGCGCGCCCCCGGCCGCGGCCGGTGGAGGTCGCCGTGGGCCTTACAGGGGAGTCCGCTCCGCGGCCTAGAACTTCAGCCGCACGCCACCCAGGAATGCGTCACCATCCCTGAAGTCTGCCGTCTCGGTGTCATACTGGTAGCGGCGGTAGGTCGCGTAGAGCTCGGTCTTGTAGTCCTTGATGTTCTGGACCACGGCGACGCCGAACGAGCGGCTGGTCGAACTCGCCGCTGCAATGTCCTCGCCGTGATAATAGTCGACCGCGAAGGCGGTCGGACCCCAATCGACGAGGTCGCGGATCAGGCCGGCCTTTCCGTAGACATAGCGCCCCGTCCTGCTGCCATTGTCCTGCGAGCCGGCTGCGACCGTGAAGTTCAGGCCGCTAGGCACATGCAGGATCGATGCAGAGCCATCGAACAATTCGACATCATTGTCCTGCCAGGCATAGGCGATAGCGCCCTCCACCTTGAACGCATCGAAGCTGTTGGCGTAGCGCAAGGCCACATCGCTGACCGGCACATGCACATTGGCGAGCAGATCCTCGCCATAGGATGCGCTCAGCGTGAAGCCTGCCAGTTTCGGCGTGTCGTAGCGGATGCGCACCTTGCGGCCGAGGCCGTCATAGTTGTTGAAGGCGCTCTTGACGGAGGGCCCAAAGGCGCCAGTCCCGTCGTTGCGGAACAACTGGCCGCCCGCCGTGGCCTGTATCTTAGAATAGGCGATCACCGTGGTGCCCGACAGGTCGACCTCGGCGGAGTAGTCGGACGCCATGTAACCCTGGCCGACTGACAGCTTGCCGTAGTCCTCGCTGTCGACGAACACCTCGATCTTGCGGAAATATTTGTTCTGCCAGGTCCAGTTCGGCTGGTCGTCCAGCACGTTCAGGCTGTTCGTCGAATAGACCGGATATTCGGCCTCGAGGGCTGCGCCGAAAGCCCAGGCGCCGAAGTCCTGATCGTAGGTGGCGCCGAATCTGGTGCTGGAGTTCTCGTTGTCGACAGGCGCATAGGCATCGGTGTCGAAACCGTCGTCATAGACCAGCACGCCGGTGTCGATCTGCCCGTAAATCCTGAACTTGGCGCCGTTCGAAAGCTGCCACTCCAGCTTCGGCAGGCCCTCGGCGTGCGCCAGAGTGGCAGGGGCCAGCGCAGCGATCCAGGCCAGCGGCCACAGGATCCGCTTCAGCTTAGTTGCCGCACCATCGGGAAAGACCGTCATCGGAGGACCTTTGAATGTTGATTACACTGCGCTTCGCGCCACATCCCGGCGACTGCGCAGCGGTGGTTCATAGCGTCTCTCCAAGACAGATTTCCGACAGATGAAGTGACCCAGCGACAGGCCGGCAAAGCGAGTCTGCATCCCTTCCAACTCGGTACAGTCTCATGATCTATCGCTCGGCAAAGGCCCGCCCGGCAACCCGGCCGATGAAGGCGGCCACCCGTTCGCGCGCCACGAATTGCGGCATGTGGCCGATGCCCTCAAGAATCTCCAGGTCCAGCCCGGCGATTGCATCCTGCATGGGCAATCCATGCCTGGTATGATCGAGCACCCGATCGGCCGATCCGAACAGGATGCCGGCCGGCATGCTTATCTCCGCCGTAGCGCGCCTCGATTCGGGCAAGGTCATGCTCGATCGCAACCGTATCGGTTGCGGTGGCGTAGAAATGGCTCGGCCTCAACCCCACCATGCCGCCGCCCTCGATGACGTAGTCGGCGGGCCATTTCTGCGGCCCGAACACGAAGTCGAGCGTCTGTGGCGCATATTTAAGGGCGGCCGGCACGGCCAGCGTATGTGCCATCAGCCATCGCTTGAACGGCGAGCGGATGTAGAGGCCCTTGAACTCGGGGGGCACCTCGCCTTCCATATGCGTCAGAGGCGCCAGCAGTGCGATGCCCGAAATCGCCTCCGGATGCTCGATGGCAACCGTCAGGGCCACTGCTCCACCCAGCGAATGGCCGACCAGCAGCGGCTTCTTCAGCCCGAGTTTCTCGATGAATGCGACTATGATTCGGGCCTGCTCCGGCAGGCTGCCGCTCGCTTGGGCGGCGCGCTTCGAGTAGCCGGATCCTGGCCGGTCGAGAGCCACGAGCCGGTAGCCGTCCAGTTCGTCGAAAAGCGTATGACGAAAATGATGCAGCTGGCCGCCGAGACCGTGAACGAAAAGGATCGGTGGCCCCTCGCCGGCCTCGACATAGTGGACGACATTGCCGTCGATAGCGATGAACTTGCCCGAGGCCGGCACCATGCGCTCCGCATCGGCGGCAATGCGCCGCGTCGCAAGCACGAAATAGCCGACAACGGCAGCGATGCCGATGACCGCCAAGGACAGAACCCACGATACAATCTGCAAAGGCTTTCCCCGAACTGTTCCGACTGGCGCTCAGCTTAATTCGCCCGGCAGGGCCAGCAAGGCCACTAGCATGACCTGGTTGGCACAGAACAGGCGTCGAGCCGACCGTGCGATCTTGCAATGGAGGGGCCCTGCCCGGGTCTAAGTTTGCACGATCGCCCTCGAGGGCCGAAGCCTTGTTAGATCCGGACCGTCCAGCATGTCTGACAACGAATCGTCTCACCCGAAAAACCGGTACAGCTTCGCTGGCAAGCTACGGCCCCTCGCGGGAATCGGAGTCGCGCTGGGCCTCGTGGTAGCCGGATATGCATGGGCCGGCGGATTCCTGGCGCCCGGGCACCTGAGCCAGACGCTCATCGTGGACACCTTCCAGGATATCAACGGTGTTCATCCCGGATTCCGGCGCAATCACGCCAAGGGTGTGTGCATGACCGGCTGGTTCGACAGCAACGGCAACGGCTCGCGCCTGTCCCGCGCGCAGATATTCCAGCCAGGCAGGTTTCCGGTGTATGGCCGCTTCGCGCTGGCCGGTGGAATGCCCATGGCAACGGATACGCCTGCCTCCATCCGCAGCCTTGCAGTCAACTTTTCGACGCCGAATGGCGAAGACTGGCGTATCGGAACTCTCGATCTGCCCGTATTTCCTTTTCAGGATCCGCAGGCATTTGCAGCGCAGCTTCGCACGACCCTACCAGACCCCGCGACCGGAAAGCCTGACCAGGCCAGGATCGACGCATTCTTCGCCGGCAATCCCGCGTCGGCCAAGGCCATCGGCATCATCAAGTCTCGGCCGTTCTCGTCCGGTTTCGCCAATGCCAGCTACAATGGCCTCAATGCCTTCCTGGCGATCGACGACAAGAATGTCGCGACTCCCGTCCGGTGGTCCCTGGTCGCAGCGGACCCGTTCGAAGCGGAGACAACGCCGCCGAACGACCCCAACTATTTGTTCGACACGCTCATTGCCCGCGTGCAGGAGGCCCCGGTCGAATGGCGTCTCGTGCTTACCGTCGGCGAACCCGAAGACGCCACCGATGACGCAACGATCCCATGGCCTGCCGAGCGCACCCGGATCGACACAGGCACGCTGACCGTCAATGCAATCGAACCGGAGGCCCCCGGAAATTGCCGCGACATCAACTTCGATCCGCTCGTGCTTCCCGATGGAATCGAGGCATCCGACGACCCGTTGCTGTCGGCCCGTTCGGCCACTTATTCGGTCTCATTCACCCGTCGTGCGGGCGAGCACAAGAACCCGAGCGAGATTGAGCTTGGGACCACACGACCCGCGAAAGGGCCCTGACCATGCCAGAGACGTTCCCACTGCTCTGGCGCCTGCTGCATTGGCTGATGGCTGCGATGATTCTTGCCATGCTCGCCATAGGCATCAGCATGGTCGCTTCGCTGTCCAACTATCACGCTCTGGTCAACGTGCACCGGCCCCTCGGGATCCTGATTCTGGTGCTTGTGGCAATTCGGCTCCTCATCAGGATCTTTTCGAAGTCCCCGCCGCTGCCGCGACACATGCCGCGACATCTGCGTTTTGCGGCGCACGCGTCCCACTGGATCCTCTACGGGCTGCTCTTCGCCCTGCCCTTGGTCGGTTGGGCAATGCTTTCTGCGGCCGGCTATCCGATCGTACTTTACGGACCGCTCCACCTGCCTGCGATCCTGCCCCACAGCGACCAGCTTTACGCGCTCTTGCGGCCGCTTCACACGGCCCTTGCCTTCGCGCTGTTCGCAGTTTTCCTTGCGCATTTCGGCGCGGCGCTCGCGCACCGCTTCATCTTTCGCGATGGGGTCTTCGAATCGATGGCGATAGGAAGCCGGCGCAAGGACAGATGAGCGCGCCGGGCAGCCGATAGCGGCCGCCCGGCGCCCAGCGCGGCTATCAGCCGTGCAGCTTGGCGGTGATCTCGGCCATGCGCTTGCCCTGGAACTTTGCGCCTTCGAGTTCCTGCTCAGAAGGCTGACGCGAGCCGTCGGTATTCGACGTCGTGGTCATGCCGTAGGGCGAGCCACCGCGGACCACGTCGTTGCCGGACTGTCCCTCGTAGGCATAGGAGAGCGGTACGATGATCATGCCGTGATGCTGCAGCAGGACCTGCGCACCGACGATGGCCATTTCGGCGCCGCCATGCTGCGTCGCAGTCGACGACATCACGGTCGCGACCTTGTTGACCAGCGCACCCTTGGCCCAGAGCGGGCCCGTCTGGTCCATGAAGTTCTTGATCTGCGCAGCCATGCCGCCAAAGCGCGTCGAGACGCCGAGGATGATGCCGTCATACTGGTCGAGTTCCAGCGGGTCGGCGATTGGCGCATCCTGGTCGAGCTTGTAGTAGGCGGCCTTGGCGACATCTTCGGGCACCAGTTCCTTGACCCGCTTGATCGTCACGTCGGCGCCGGCTTCCTTGGCTCCTTCGGCGGCAGACTTCGCCAACTGTTCCATGTGGCCCCAGCTCGAATAGTAGAGCACCAGTATCTTAGCCATCGTCTTCTCCGTTGTTTCGTATTGTTGGACGTTGCGTCCCGGCGAATGCCTCCCGGAGAACCTAGAGGCCTGACTGTTCGATGGAAGCCCGGCATCTGCCGACAGTTCGTTCACAAAACGGCTAACATTGCCGGAGGCCGCGTGCAGGTCTATCTGAACGCAACACAGTCAAGGATCTTGCAGAAATGCCCGACATCGTAACGGCCGCCATGATCGTCATCGGCGACGAAATCCTCTCCGGCCGCACCAAGGACCGCAACATCGGGCACCTGGCCGACATCATGACCGCCATCGGCATCGACCTGAAGGAGGTGCGGATCGTCTCCGATGACGAGGACGACATCGTCGCGGCGGTCAATGCGCTGCGCGAACGCTATCGCTATGTCTTCACCACCGGCGGCATCGGGCCGACCCATGATGACATCACCGCCGATTCGGTAGCCAAGGCCTTCGGCGTCCCCTGCGACTATGACGAGAAGGCGATGGCGCTGCTGGCCGCGAGCTACGCGACACGCAACATCGAGTTCAACGACGCGCGCAAACGCATGGCGCGCATGCCGGTCGGCGCCACCCATATCGACAATCCGGTCTCAATCGCGCCGGGTTTCCGCATCGGCAACGTCCACGTCATGGCCGGGGTGCCGTCGATCTTCCAGGCAATGCTCGACAATGTCGTCCCGACACTGGAGACCGGCAGCAAGCTGCTGTCAGCGACGATCCCCTGCCCATTCGGCGAAGGCGTCATCGGTGGGCCGCTCGCCGAGATCCAGAAGGCACATCCCGACACGATCATCGGCTCCTATCCGAAATATCTCGACGGGTCGTTCTGGACCGAACTGGTCGTGCGCGCCCGCTCGCAGGAAGCGCTGGATTCGGCGCGCGCGGCCGTCGAGGCGATGGTGGCGGATCTGACCAGCAAATAGTGCCGTCCGCGCATCCCCTCCGTCGCACAGTAGTTGACCGGCGGCAGGCTCCGTGCGCTGGTTGCAGAAGTGGTCAGACGTTCGGGAGACGTGCGATGCCTTTCAAGACCATTCTTGGGATCATCGAGGATAGCGAAGAGGCCGAGCGGCTCAGCAGTTGCGCCAGCGCCATGGCCGAGCGCTTCGGAGCCCACCTCATCGGACTGCATGCCGAGGTCGTGCCCTTGCCCTACACCTCGGCGATCGGTTTTCCCGACACCGAGCTGGTCCAGGCCACCGCCGACGCCAATCGGGAGCGGTCGAAGGAACTCGCCGCGATATTTGCCAAGGCAACGCGCGATTCTGGTATTTCGGCCGAGTGGCAGAACATAGACAGTTTCTCCGGTGACACCGCGCATGCAGGCATGGCGGTCGCGCGGTGCTGCGACCTGGTGCTTGCCTCTCAGTCGGCGTCCGACGTGGCGACGCCCGAGATCGACACGCTGCTCTATGAGGCCGGGCGGCCGGTGCTGGTGATGCCGCAGGACGCGCCTTGCCTGAGCTCGTTTCGCCGCGTGATCGTAGCGTGGAACGGCAGCCGCGAGTCGGCGCGTGCCACCTTCGACGCCCTGCCCTTCATTCTCGATGCGGAATCGACCGAAATCCTGTGCATCGATGCGCCGGATGTACCGGGCGCACTGCCACCAGGCACCGAGATCGCCGCAGCCCTGGCGCGGCATGGAGCGGCGGTTTCGGTCCACGCCGAGGAGTCCGGCGACCGAACTCCCGACGATGTGATGCGCGAGCGGCTGCTGGCCACCGGCGCGGATCTCTTGGTTCTCGGCGCCTACAGCCACTCCTGGCTGCGCGAACTGCTGTTCGGCGGCGTGACGCGCTCGGCGGTTAGGGCCATGCCGGTCGCCACCTTCCTGTCGCGCTAGCATCGGGCAAACGCCTCCTGGACAGCGCGGGCTTGCCAAGGTGCGGCATTTGCAGCTAATTCCGGCTGCATTCCGCGCCATTGTGGCGCCGCCGGAGTGCCGCCCGCATGTCGCTTCCCGAAAAAGCCTTCCCGGTATCCTGGGATCAATTCCACCGCGACGCGCGTGCCCTCGCCTGGCGCCTTGCCGGTGCCAACAAGGGTCAGTGGAAAGCCATCGTCTGCATCACGCGCGGCGGCCTTGTGCCGGCGGCCATCATTTCGCGCGAACTCGGCATCCGCGTCATCGAGACCGTCTGCGTCGCGTCCTATCACGACTACACGTCGCAGGGGCAGTTGCAGGTGCTGAAGGAAGTATCCCCGCCACTGCTCGAGAATGATGGCGAGAACGTCCTCATCATCGACGACCTGACCGATACCGGCAAGACCGCGGCGATCGTGCGGGCCATGATGCCGAAAGCGCATTTCGCGACGGTCTACGCCAAGCCGAAGGGGCGCCCCCTGGTCGACACCTTCGTCACCGAGGTCAGCCAGGACACCTGGATCTATTTCCCGTGGGACATGGGCTTCACCTACCAGAAGCCAATCGCCGACGACCAGGCCGGCTGAGCGACGGGATAAAAGACAGACAGGCGCCCGCCTCCGAGCTACCGCCGTCCGCGCGCTGTCACAAACCACGCACCCGAATCATGTTTCAATCGCCGGCGCAGGCGGTTTCCTCAGTCTGCGTTGCGCTTGATCGACCGATTTTTTACTTTTATTCCCGACAATTAGCCGTAATATTTGTGAGGCGGCAAACGAATCGGAGGGTGGGACTTTCCCTGAAACGTTGATGAACGCACTGACGGGCAGCCATTTGATGGAGCGGGTACGCCGACTTTTCGGCAAGCCCTCCTGCCGCCTTCAGGTCGCGGCGCTGCCCTGGCGAAAGACAGACGGCGGCGTCGAAGTGCTGCTCATCACCAGCCGCGACACCGGCCGCTGGGTACTGCCAAAGGGTTGGCCCGAGGGGTCCGAAGAGCTCAGTGAGGCGGCGGCCCGCGAAGCCGCCGAGGAGGCCGGTCTGTCCGGCTTCGTTTCCCGGCGCGAGGCCGGGCGCTATTTCTACGCCAAGGTTCTCGGCTCCGGCGAGGAAGTGCCCTGCGAAGTGCTCGTCTATCCTCTCGAGGTCGACGCCGTCGCCGACAAGTGGAAGGAGCGCCGGCAGCGCAAGCGCAAATGGGTGACGCCGCAGCAGGCCGCCCGGATGCTCAACGAGCCGGATCTCTGCCGCCTCATTTCCGGCTTCTGCGCCGACCCGCGCAGCATCGCGGCCTGAGATCAAAGCGGCCCGATTTCGTCGGGGCGTACTCTCACGGCCCTCAGACCTGCAGAGCTAGACCCCGTAGCGCTCCGTGCTGATCCCGCTGGCGCTGACCCCGGCATCGACCAGATGTGTCGCGGCATTCTCCACGAAAGGGTTCGAGCCGCAGATGAAGGTGCGCGCTGGCTTCGACGGAAGCGTGGACAGCGCGCGTTCGATCGTCGCGGCGTCGATCCTGCCGGTTAGCACGCCGGCCGGCGCATCGGTCTCCCGTGTCAGCGTCGTGACAAGCTCGAAGCCATTGCTCCTGGCGCTCAGTTCCAGCAGTTCGTCGCGAAACAGCAGGTCGCGGCGGGTCCGCGCGGAGAACAGCAGGAGCATCGGCACGTCCGAGCCGTTCAGCGCGCGGTGCCTGGCCATCGACATGAAGGGCACGATACCGGCGCCGCCGGCGATCATCAGGATGGGCCCAGGATCGGCAAAGCGCCAGACGAAATAGCCGCCCAGCGGCGCGCTGAGTTCGAATTCGTCACCGACCTCAGCGACGTCGTGGAAGAACGGCGACACTTCGCCGTCGTCCAGCCTCTCGATCGCGAGTTCGAGGCGATCGGTCGTCTCGGGTGCAGAGGCGATCGAATAGCTGCGCTGGGCGCGATATCCGTCCGGAGCGGTCAAGCGCACCGCCACGTGCTGACCGGCGACGAAGGGCAGAAACTCGGGCGTCGAAAAGAAGAAGCTCGACACCGTCGGTGATCGTTTGACGATGTCGGTGATCGTGCCAGTACGCCAGCGCATCGGTCAGTCGTCGGTGTAGCGCTGCTCGCGCCACGGGTCGCCATAGCGGTGGTAGCCGCGCAGTTCCCAGAAACCCAGTTCTTCCTTTTGCGTGAACTGCAGGCCGTTGAGCCATTTCGCGGACTTCCAGAAATAGAGATGCGGCACCAGCAGCCTGGCCGGCCCGCCATGGTCGGCCGTGATGGGCTGACCCGCATAGCGCGTGGCAACCATCGCCTTGCCGCTGACCAGGTCGGCCGTCGGTACATTCGTGGTGTAGCCGTCATAGGAGTGGGCCAGCGTGTATTCAGTCGGCGCCTCGAGACCCGCATCGGCAAGAATGTCGTCCACCAGCACGCCTTCCCAGAAAGTGTCGAACTTCGACCATGTGGTCACGCAATGGATGTCGCGCGTCATCTTGGTCTGCGGCAGTTCGTGAAATTCGACCCAGTTCCAGCTTTTCACCGGCCGCACGCCGTCCTTCAGCGTGAATGTCCAGTCTTCCGTGCGAATGCGCGGCGTAGGCCCGGCCGACAGCACAGGAAAACCGCTTTCGAGGAACTGGCCGGGCGGCAGCCGATCCTGCACCTCCGGGGCCCTGTTGCCGCGTCCACTGAAACCGCGCGTCACCATTTCCATTTCCTCAGCTCGCCGGGACAGACGGCGACAGCGCCGTTCGCCCACCATGTTGGCGACATTTTCCGGCACTGACAACCGGCACGTCCGCCTCATCAGAACCAGCCTGCCCGCTCCACGTCCTGTCGCGTCATACAAACATCGGCCAATTGTCTTTCGGACATTTCCTGAAGCGCACGACGGCTGCGGTGGACGTCGCGAACCTGCGCAAGATACCGCCATGCGGCTGCGAGCAGACTGGCAATCGCCCTGTTGCGAGCCGCCCGGGCGTTTCGCTGCAATTCGGGGATAGCCGGCACTGCTGGCCTTATCTGCTCAAAGTGCATGGCGGACCTCCCGCGACTGTCCCCGCCGGGCGGCTGAGCTGGTTTCCGACAGGCAAGCCGCCGGCAACGCCAGTCGCTTGTGCATTTCGACGCAAGCGAAACCGTCGGTTTCCGGCAGCCGTATCTCGAGGGACCGGTCGACCTGGTAGCCGTGTGCAACGTAGAGCGGCAGGCCGGAATGCGTGGCGGTCAGTCTGAGCATCGCGATGCCATGAAGCCGGGCATCGTCCTCCGAGTGGCCCAGGATCGCCGACCCCAGCCCCTGCCGTGCGGCCTCCGGCGCCACGAAGACGCTGCGAACGAGCGCACAGCCGGCTTCAACCTTATCGGCCCCCGCCTCATAGCGGGGCGCCCGGACCGACCAGCCCCCGCTTGCAAGCACGCCGCCCTGCTGGGACATCACCGCGAAATAATGGCCTTCGGCGATCAGCCGCTCGTCCAGCGTGCCGATGTGGCCAATGAAGGCCTCGATCTGCCGGCTGGAATAGCAATGCGAGCCGAGACGGCGCAGCGACCGCTCCTGCATGGCGCGGATTGCAGGAACCTGGTGCAGGGAGGCCGGCACTATGGTGCAATGCGATGGACGCATAGGATCTCCTTTCGGGCGCCCGGGGGGGTGCCACGTCGTGAAATTTTGGTGTTCAGAAGCTGTCCTTGGGGACGGCGCATGACATGCCAGCCACCCCTTGCGGGGTCCAACGATTAGTTGAAATATCGGCCATTGAGGAAACTCATGAGGCCGGCATGGACATCGACCTGCTGCGCACCTTTGTCGCCATCTGCGAGGCGCGGAGTTTCACCGCGGCGGCGCGCCATGTCGGCCGCACCCAATCGGCCGTCAGCCTGCAGATGCGGCGCCTTGAAGAATCGCTCGGGCGTCCGCTGTTCTTTCGTGGTTCATCGGCCGTGACGCTGACCGAACACGGCGAACTGCTGCAGGGTCATGCACGGGAGATCCTCGCCGGCGTCGACCAGGCCATGGCTGCGTTCGACCGCAGTTCGCCCGCGGGCATCGTCGTCATCGGCCTGCCGGACGACTACGCACCGCGCGTGCTGCCCTTCCTGCTCGACAGCGTCCGCTCACTGCTGCCCTACGTCACCGTCGACCTGGTGCTGGCCGAATCGAAAGCGCTCGCCCGGCAGGTGGCCGAGGGTTCAGTGGACCTCGCCCTGATTACCGACGGCGAAGGACCGGTCCGCGGCGGCCCCATCGTGTTCCGGGACCGCATCGTCTGGGCGGCGCCGGACGGCGGCGACATCCATATGCGCGACCCTGTGCCCATCGCCGTGTGGAACGACGACGACAGC
This sequence comes from uncultured Rhizobiaceae bacterium, assembly GCA_947259295.1. Lineage (GTDB taxonomy): Bacteria > Pseudomonadota > Alphaproteobacteria > Rhizobiales > Rhizobiaceae > CAMYMG01. The sequence continues at coordinate 38,107 of CAMYMG010000013.1, read as the reverse complement.
TATTCCCGGGCCATGTTCGACAGCTTCAGCGAGACAGGCAGATCTTACTGCATCGCCGTCGTCAGCCAGTCGGTCACCGGATTGCGCGCTGCCGTGGCCTCGGGCCACGCGGTCTCGGCGATGGTGTCGGCGAGCCTGGTCGGCGGCATGCGCGAACTGGCCGAATCGGAAGGCTACCCGCCCTTGCCCGGCCTTGAGATCCGCCTGGAGCGCAGTCGGCTGCGAAAATCGACGATCCTTGACCAGCTCGAGGCTGGTCTGATCGAACGGTTCGGCCAATTCGAGCTTCCGCAGGGGCCGTCAGATGCGCCTCGCGCGGCCGCCAGTCCAGCGCCGGCAAAGGAGTGATTTCTCCCCGTTATCCACATGGCTGACACACAACATGTTGGGGTCACAAAACTTACAAAAACGAATCCTTGACGATGCAAACCGAGTCGCCTCATATGGGTCATGTGCCTGAGTTGAAGGCGCGGCCGGAATGTTTCGAGCCCGGTCTTTTCCCCGGATTTTGTGCGTATTTCCCGCGACCCGCCCGTTTACGAGGCCGGCGGAAGCGTGGGGAAAACTTTGCTGCGAATCCGCGGAAAGTTAGGTTTGTCGGGGTGGAATAAATTGTCTGTTAACACTATATTTAGTGTTTGCAGGCAGAGTTAGGGCTAGATACGGTGGATTTCCCCTCGGTTGAGGGAATCGACAAACACTTCAGTCTTGAGGGACCCGCGGGGTTCGTCGACAGGCTCTGCAGGACTTCCGCGAGGATCTGCCGGGCGATGCGACGGGAGCCCGCGACAGGAGAGCCGGCTGTTTCCGAGCAGCCGGGTGCGGCGGACATGCGCCTTGCGAAACGGGACGGGAAAGTCCCTTCGAAAGACGCTATATATAGACAAAAGGGACCAGGACTATGCGCATCCAGCGGCGTTTCACCAAAGAGGGACAATCGGCCTATTCGGAGATCGCTTTCCGCAAGGCATTGTCGGAAATCAAGAATCCCGATGGCTCGGTCGTCTTCCGCCTCGACGACATCGATGTGCCGGCGCAGTTCAGCCAGGTCGCTGCCGATATTCTGGCGCAGAAGTATTTCCGCAAGGCCGGCGTGCCCGCCCGCCTGAAGAAGGTCGAGGAGAACGACGTTCCGTCCTTCCTGTGGCGCTCCGTCGCCGACGAGGCCGAACTCGCCAAGCTGCCCGAGGACGAACGCTACGGCTCCGAGACCGACGCCCGCCAGGTCTTCGACCGTCTCGCCGGCACCTGGACCTACTGGGGCTGGAAGGGCGGTTACTTCGCCTCCGAGGAAGACGCCCTCGCCTTCCGCGACGAGCTCGCCTACATGCTGGCCACGCAGCGCGTCGCGCCGAACTCGCCGCAGTGGTTCAACACCGGCCTGCACTGGGCCTATGGCATCGACGGCCCCGGCCAGGGCCATTTCTACGTCGATCCCTTCACCGGCAAGATGACGAAGTCGAAGTCGTCCTACGAGCATCCGCAGCCACATGCCTGCTTCATCCAGGGCGTCGGCGACGATCTCGTCAACGAGGGCGGCATCATGGACCTCTGGGTGCGCGAGGCGCGCCTGTTCAAATACGGCTCCGGTACCGGCTCGAACTTCTCCTACCTGCGCGGCGAAGGCGAAAAGCTGTCGGGCGGCGGCCGCTCGTCCGGCCTGATGTCGTTCCTGAAGATCGGCGACCGCGCCGCCGGCGCCATCAAGTCGGGCGGCACGACGCGCCGCGCCGCCAAGATGGTCATCGTCGACGTCGACCACCCCGATATCGAGGAGTTCATCGACTGGAAGGTCCGCGAGGAGCAGAAGGTCGCCTCGCTCGTCACCGGCTCGAAGATCGTCAAGAAGCACATGTCGGCGGTCATGAAGGCCTGCGTCAATTGCGACGGCCCGGACGGCGACTGCTACGACCCGCTGAAGAACCCGGCGCTGAAGCGCGCCATCAAGGACGCCAAGCGTGACGGCGTGCCGGAGAACTACATCAGCCGCGTCATCCAGTTCGCGCGCCAGGGCTACACGGCGATCGAGTTCAAGACCTACGACACCGACTGGGATTCGGAAGCCTATCTCACGGTCTCCGGCCAGAACTCCAACAATTCCGTCTCGCTGAAGGACGACTTCCTGCGCGCCGTCGAGCAGGACGGCAACTGGAACCTCACCGCCCGCAAGGACGGCAAGGTGATGAAGGAACTGAAGGCCCGCGACCTGTGGGAGAAGATCGGTTACGCCGCCTGGGCGTCGGCCGATCCCGGCCTGCACTTCAACACCACGATGAACGACTGGCACACCTCGCCGGCCGGCGGCCCGATCCGCGGCTCCAACCCGTGCTCGGAATACATGTTCCTCGACGACACGGCCTGCAACCTCGCCTCGATCAACCTCCTGCCCTACCGGCGCAAGGACGGCACGATCGACATCAAGGCCTATGAGCACACGGTGCGCCTGTGGACCATGGTGCTCGAGATCTCGGTGATGATGGCGCAGTTCCCGTCGAAGGAAATCGCCCGCCTCTCCTACGAGTACCGCACGCTCGGCCTCGGCTACGCCAATATCGGCGGTCTCTTGATGACCTCGGGCATTCCCTATGATTCCGACGAGGGCCGCGCGATCTGCGGCGCGCTCACCGCGATCATGACCGGCGTCGCCTACGCCACCTCGGCCGAGATGGCCGGCGAGCTCGGCGCTTTCGCCAATTACGACGCCAACGCCGACAACATGCTGCGTGTCATGCGCAACCACCGCCGCGCCGCCTATGGCGAGCGCGACGGCTACGAGAAGCTCGCCGTGTCGCCGGTGCCGCTGGTTGCTTCCGACGTCAAGCAACAGGACCTGGTGACGCACGCCCGCGCCGCCTGGGACCGCGCCATCGAGCTCGGCGAGAAGCACGGCTACCGCAATGCGCAGGCAACCGTCATCGCGCCGACCGGCACGATCGGCCTCGTCATGGATTGCGACACCACCGGCATCGAGCCCGATTTCGCGCTGGTCAAGTTCAAGAAGCTCGCCGGCGGCGGCTACTTCAAGATTATCAACCGCGCCGTGCCGGAGGCGCTGCGCACGCTCGGCTACACCGAGGCGCAGATCGCCGAGATCGAGGCCTATGCGGTCGGCCACGGCAACCTCAACCAGGCGCCCGGCATCAACCCCGGCTCGCTTAAGGCCAAGGGCTTTACCGACGAGAAGATCGCCGCGGTCAACGCCGCCCTCGGCCAGGCCTTCGACATCAAGTTCGTCTTCAACCAGTGGACGCTGGGTGCCGACTGGGTGAAGGAAACCTTCGGCTTCACCGACGAGCAGCTCAACGACTTCTCCTTCGAGATCCTGCCGGCCCTCGGCTTCTCGAAGAAGGACATCGAGGCGGCCAATGTCCACATCTGCGGCGCCATGACGCTGGAAGGCGCGCCCTTCCTCAAGGACGAGCACCTGCCCGTCTTCGATTGCGCCAACCCGTGCGGCAAGATCGGCAAGCGCTACCTCTCGGTCGAGAGCCACATCCGCATGATGGCGGCGGCGCAGCCCTTCATCTCAGGCGCCATCTCCAAGACCATCAACATGCCCAACGACGCCACCGTCGAGGACTGCAAGAACGCCTACATGCTGTCCTGGAAGCTGGCGCTGAAGGCCAACGCGCTCTACCGCGACGGCTCGAAGCTGTCGCAGCCACTCAACGCCTCGCTGCTTGCCGACGAGGAGGACGAGGACGACGATGCCGTCGAGACGATCGCCGCCGCACCTGCCGCGGCGCGCGCCGCCGCCGTCACCGAGAAGATCGTCGAGCGCGTCGTCGAGCGTCTCTACCGCGACCGCGAAAAGCTGCCGAACCGCCGCAAGGGCTATACCCAGAAGGCGATCGTCGGCGGCCACAAGGTCTATCTCAGGACCGGCGAGTTCGACGACGGAAGGCTGGGCGAGATCTTCATCGATATGCACAAGGAGGGCGCCGCCTTCCGTGCGATGATGAACAACTTCGCCATCGCCATCTCGCTCGGCCTGCAATACGGCGTGCCGCTCGACGAATATGTCGAGGCCTTCACCTTCACCAAGTTCGAGCCGGCCGGCATGGTCGTCGGCAACGACGCCATCAAGAACGCCACCTCGATCCTCGACTACATCTTCCGCGAGCTGGCGGTCTCCTATCTCGACCGCGGCGACCTTGCCCATGTCGACACGTCGAACTTCGGCAACACGGCACTCGGCCGCGGCATTTCGGAAGGCAAGGCGGAAGCTGTCTCCAAGGGCCTGACCCGCGGCGCGCCGCTCAAGATGGTGTCGAACACCGGCGGCGATCCCAAGGGCTCGGCCGGCACGGCACCGGCCAAGACCTCGGCGCCCGTCGCCTTCTCCGGCTCCAATGTCCGGGCGCTGTCGACCGCGTCGGCCAATGCCGGCCTGGCGCTAAAGCCCGCCTATGCCGAAGCGCCCGAGGGTGCGGTTGCCTTCAAGCGCGACTATGAGGAACGAGCGAAGGAACTGGCGGAGGATGTCGCCAATGACGAGGCGGAGGAGACGCCGGCATCGGCCATGTTCACCGACGCCGCCGCCGAGGAAGCCGCCCAGGCCAAGAAGGTCGCCTCCGACCGCCGCGCCAAGTCGCTGATGCAGGGCTACACGGGCAATTCCTGCTCGGAGTGCCAGAACTTTACGATGGTGCGGAACGGCACCTGCGAGAAGTGCGATACGTGCGGGGCGACGAGCGGGTGTAGCTGAGGCTTCTTGCTTAGCGATCATAGGCCGGGCAGCAGTGCCTGGCCTCTTTGTTGTCGGCGCTTGGTTACAATCGTCCTCCGCAATTCGTCATCCTAGGGCGAAGCCGAGCGTAGCGAAGGCGCAGACCCTAGGATCCATGCCGCGACCTTCCAGCAGTGCTCCGGCGGTGCAGAACGCGCCCCATCCGGCAGCGCCGCTACTCCGAGACCCGCCACGGCATGGATCCTCGGGTCAAGCCCGAGGATGACGAATGCATGGTGGCGACGTTTCACCCCTCCCTTCGTCATCCTAGGGCGGAGCGGAGCGCAGCGAGGCGAAGCCCCTAGGATTCATGCCGTACCTTCAGGCACCCTCCGGCGGTGCAGAACACGCACCCGTCCGGCACCGCCCCGCCCCCAGACGCGTCACGGCATGGATCCTCAGGTCAAGCCCGAGGATGACGAAGGGAGGGGCGGCACCGTCTTGCCCCAACGCTGGCGTGGGCGAGCCGCACCGAACGCGCTCGCCCACCTCCATCTCAACCTCACCACCCTGTTCCGCGAAACAGCTCAAACCACTCCGGGTTGGTCTTCTCGATCAGCTCGATCTTCCATTGCCGCGGCCAGCGTTTCAGCGATTTCTCGCGCTGGATGGCGTCGCGTATGTCGAAATGCTCCTCATACCAGACCAGCCGCTGCACGCCGTAACGCGCGGTGAACAGTGAACTCTGGGCGCCCTTATGTTCCGGCATGCGGCGCCCGAGGTCGTTGGTCACGCCGATATAGATCGTGCCCCGTTTCTGGCTCGCGGTCATGTAGACGTAGCCGGTCATGCACTCAGGCTACCCAACCGGCCGCTAAGAGCAAAGTCTCCGCCGACATCGCCCTTCGTCATCCCAGGGCGGTGGTCCCAATATCGCGCCGGAACCCTCGCCGCCTCTCCCCGTTGTCCAGCATCCCCCAACGAAGGAGACAATCATGCAGAACATTTCCGGAAAACGCGTTGCCGTTCTCGCCACCCATGGTTTCGAGCAGTCGGAGCTCGAGGTGCCGCTGGAGAAGTTGCGCGAGGCCGGCGCCACCGTCGACGTGGTGTCGCTGAAGGCGGGCGAGATCACCGGCTGGGACAAGAAGGACTGGGGCCGCGCCGTGCCGGTCGACAAGACGCTCGACGAGGCGAACCCAGGCGACTACGACGCGCTGGTGCTGCCGGGCGGCCAGATGAACCCCGACCTCCTGCGCGTCGAGCAGAAGGCGCTCGATTTCATCCGCAGCTTCTGGAACGACAGCAAGGTAATCGGCGCAATCTGCCATGCGCCATGGCTGCTGGTGGAACTCGACGTGCTCGAAGGCCGCCGCCTCACCTCCTACAAGTCGATCAAGACCGACGTGCTGAACGCCGGCGGCGATTGGGTCGACGAGGAGGTCGTCACCGACCAGGGTTTTGTCACCAGCCGCAATCCCGACGATCTCCCGGCCTTCTGCGCCAAGCTGGTCGAGGAAATCGGCGAAGGCCGCCACGAGCGCCGCGCCGCCTGACCGGCACGATCAATTTGTTGCCTATGCGGCTCCGGGATTCCGGGGCCGCTTTCTTTTGCAACTGGCTGCCCTGCAAAAGCACAATCTTTAGTTGAATCGGTTCGTAGCGGTACAACCGCGAATCAACTACGATTTCCCACGCATTTGAGGGAGATCTGAGATGGAAAGCTGCAAGGACAGGAACGGCGATACCTGGACGATCTATCACAGCGACGGATGGCGGTGGCGTCGGAAGGCGGCGAATGGTGAGACCGTCGGCGCTTCGACGGAAGCCTATGTCAACAAGAGCGATTGCATCGCCAATGCCCAGCGCCATGGGATGACCTGCACGCCGAAGTAGCGTGCCTCACCACTTTACGTGCCCGTGAGCGTCCGGCTCAGCCGGTCGTCCGCGCCAGCCAGCTGCGCCAGGCGTTCTCGTCGCCATGAAAAACGTTGAGGTCGATGCGTCCCTCGACGCCGTGCGACAGGCCCGAACCCGAATATTGCCAGAATACCCAGTCGCGGCCCGGATAGACTTTCGAGGGGTGCGCTGCCACAGAGCGCAGCCAGAATGGATGGTTCTTGAACGCGCCCTTCAGGTTGTCGGCGTAGAAGTCGGGTGCCGTGTAGATGATCGGACGCTGGCCGTAATGGGCCTCCAGCTTGTCCATGAAGACCTGCATCTTTTCCAGCACGTTCTCGCGCGAAGGCCGCTTCTTGCAGCGCGACGTGTGGTTCCACTCGACGTCGATGACCGGCGGCAGCGCGCCCTTCACCTTGGGCACGTTGCGGATGAACCAGTCGGCCTGCTCGCTCGCCGTCCGGCACCAATAGAAGAAGTGGTAGGCGCCGCGCTTCAGCCCGGCTCTCTCGGCATTCTTCCAGTTCTTGCGGAACATCGGATCGAGATGGTCGCCACCGTCGGTCGCCTTGATGTAGACGAAGTTGGCGCCCTGCCCGCGCAGCTTCTGCCAGTCGATGTCGCCCTGCCAGCGCGAGATGTCGACGCCGTGGACGGCCAGGTTCTTGGGTGATGCCTTGCCGAAGTTGATCGGCTTGGCATCGCGGAAGCGGCGCTCGTTGATGACGATGTTGGCATAGGCCACATCTGCAGCCTTCGGCCGTTCGGGCGCCACCAGCGCGGTCATTTCGGCGGGTGCCTCAACATCGCTCGGCGGTTCGGCGGCGGCGGTCCGGTTCGGTACCGGTTCAGGTGGCGTCGCGCTTTCCGCCACCGGCGCGTTGGGGCGCTGGATGGAGCTCGTCGTTTCGTCGGAAAGGCCGAGGCCGTCGATGCCGGAGGTCGACGTGCAGGCGCCAACGCCCATGCAGGCGATGAGGGCCGTGACGATGATGGGAAAACGCATGAATACTCGCACTCGGAAGAGGACACACCAGGCGGACGCCCCCAAAAATCCGCCGAAACAACTTCGCTAACGGAAAATTACCAAGAAAGATTGAATCCGAATCTTAACCCGGGGATTTCGGCTCGCGCCGGCAGGCAACGCTGCCATGCGCAGGGCGTGCTACGGATCCGGCCCGCCTGAAGGCGCGTAAGAACGGCCATTGCGCGATGCCGGGCTGTCAGAGACCGATGCAAAAAGCCCGGGGTGACGGCCATCGTCACCCCGGGCTGGAAACCCGTAAGAGGTTTGAAACTACTTGCGCGGTGTCAGGCGCAGATCCTGTCGCGTTTGCCGGCCTGATCGATGACATACGGCGCCAATGATGTCGGCCTTTCGCGCCTGGCATTGGTGAGCAGCATGCGAACGTCTTCCGGGCGCACGCGGTCGCGTGCCATCAAGAGCCGGATGATCGGGTCGCTCAGAAGCTCGTCGAGGGTCTCTATGCCCTTGCTCATGTGTCGCCTCCTCCTTGGAAGGCCTCCCGCATCCGTAAGATAAGACTCGGTTCATGGCATGCAAATGTCAGAGCGATGATTTTTCGGTGTCGCGGCGAAAAACTATGCTCCGGATGCAGCCATATCGCGCAAAACCGGCAGCAGCGCGTCTGGAAGGTCCTCGGCGATCAGCCCGGGTCCGAAGCGCACCGCGGCCGCCGCGTGCAACCAGGCGGCGGCCGATGCGGCCTCGAAGGAAGCCATGCCCTGCGCCAGCAGTCCGGCGCACATGCCGGCCAGCACGTCGCCCGACCCGGCCGTCGCCAGCAGCGGCGTGCCATTGCCATTGATCGCGGCGCGGCCATCGGGTGCGGCGATCACCGTGTCCGGCCCCTTGTAGACAATCGTCGCGTTGGCCCGTTGCGCCGCCGACCGCGCTTTCTCCACCTTGGAAAGGCCCGCGTTGCCGGCGATGTCGGGAAACAGCCGCCGGAACTCGCCCTCATGAGGCGTCAGCACGAGGCCCGGGGCATTGTCGTTGCCCGCGGCCGCGAATAATGCGTCCGGATCGCGCGAGAAGACGGTCAGCGCGTCGGCGTCGAAGACGATATGGCCAACGAGTCCGGCGCTTCTCCCGATCAGATCAACGGCGAAACCGGCAGCCGGCGACTCGGTGCCCAGGCCCGGCCCGAACACCAGCGCGGCAGGCTTCCTGTCGCGTAGAAAAGCGCCGACATCGTCGAGCGTGTCCGCCCGGCGCAGGATCGTCGATGTCAGGTGCATCGCGTTCACCTGCAGCGCGCTCGCAGGCGACAGCATCGTCACCGCGCCTGCCCCGATGCGCGCCGCCCCCATGGCCGAAAGGCGGGCTGCACCCGTCGCCGACGGGCCGCCGGAGAAGACCGCGACATGGCCGCGGGCGTATTTGTAGGTTTCGACCACCAGTCGCGGAAACACGTTGCCCCAGAGCGCCGGTCCGTTCTCGAAACAGAGCGGCCGGATCGTGTCGAGAACCGCATTGCCGATACCGATATCGGAGACGATCGTCTCACCACAATGCTGGCGCCCGGGATAGAGCAGGTGCCCCGGCTTCTTGCGGAAGAAAGTCACCGTCAGATCGGCCTGCATGGCGGCGCCGAGCAGTGCTCCGCTCGATCCGGAAACGCCGCTCGGCAGGTCGACGGCAAGTACCTTGGCGCCCGACTTGCGGCAGCGCTCGACCGCCTCGCCATAGGCTCCCGCCAGCGGCTTTGACAGACCGGCACCGAACAGCGCGTCGATCACCAGACAGTTGCGGTCCGGCCGGAAATCCCCGAGCTTCTCCGCCGCGACAGGGCATTCTTCGGCCGCCTGTGCCGCGTCGGTGCCGCCTCTCGGCGCCTCGGCCCGCCAGAGGTGGACGGCGACGCCGGATTCGCGGAGCAACCTGGCAGCCACATAACCGTCGCCGCCATTGTTGCCCGGCCCGCACAGCACGTGCATTTCGACATACGCGGGAAAGCGGGCGAGCGCCAGCGAAGCGACCGCGGCCCCGGCGCGCCGCATCAGCGCCATGCCATCGAACGGGCCGGCCGCGATCGCCAGCCGATCAGCCTCGGCCATCTCGCTCGGTGTCAGAAGCTGATGCGTCATCCTGGCTGCTTTCCTTCCTGTTGCCGTCCCGGGGTACACCATCCGCGCCGCCTGCGGAACGAGCCCTCTTGAGCTGGCGAAGCCGCCAGATGTGCCTACTTGCCTTTGTTTTCAGCAGAATGCACAACAATAGCGCAGTTGGGCCGTTCGGCCTGTTCAGCCCGGAAACAACAATACAACCGAGCGACCTCGGAAGGAGCCACGAAAAATCAAAGTTTTGCGTCGTGGCCCGTTCCCGCGCAAGAACGGCGCGTAGCGCACCGATTGGCACGGTTCGTGCTAGAAGATGCGCAAGCGGGCAGAAAATCTCGTCATATCGGCACTGGAGGCCATCAAAAAATGAAAAAGATCGAAGCGATCATCAAGCCATTCAAGCTCGACGAGGTGAAGGAAGCGCTTCAGGATGCGGGATTGCAGGGCATCACCGTCACGGAGGCCAAGGGGTTCGGCCGCCAGAAGGGACATACGGAACTCTATCGCGGCGCCGAATATGTCGTCGACTTCCTGCCTAAGGTGAAGATCGAAGTCGTGCTCGGCGACGACGCGGTCGAAGGCGCGATCGAGGCGATCCGCAAGGCAGCCCAGACCGGCCGCATCGGCGACGGCAAGATTTTTGTGTCGAATATTGAAGAAGTCGTGCGGATTCGCACGGGAGAAACTGGTATGGACGCCGTCTAACCACGTGCCCGTATACGGTTCGGGAAGCAGCTCACAGGGAGACAAGGAATGACGACAGCCAAAGACATCATGAAGCAGATCAAGGAGAACGACGTGAAATTCGTCGATCTTCGCTTCACCGACCCCAAGGGCAAGCTCCAGCACGTGACGATGGATGTCGTCGAAGTCGAGGAGGACATGTTCGCCGATGGCGTGATGTTCGACGGTTCCTCGATCGCCGGCTGGAAGGCCATCAACGAATCCGACATGGTGCTGATGCCCGACACCGAGACGGTCCACATGGACCCGTTCTTCGCCCAGTCGACCATGGTCATCCTGTGCGACATCCTCGACCCGATCTCGGGCGAAGCCTACAACCGCGACCCGCGCGGCACCGCCAAGAAGGCCGAGGCCTACATGAAGGCCGAGGGCGTTGGCGACACGATCTTTGTCGGGCCGGAAGCCGAATTCTTCGTCTTCGACGACGTCAAGTACCGGGCCGATCCCTACAATACCGGCTTCAAGCTCGACTCGACGGAACTGCCCTCCAACGACGACACCGACTACGAGACGGGCAATCTCGGCCACCGGCCGCGCACCAAGGGCGGCTACTTCCCGGTGCCGCCGATCGATTCGGCGCACGACATGCGCTCCGAGATGCTGACCGTGCTCGCCGAAATGGGCGTGCGGGTCGAAAAGCACCACCACGAGGTGGCGGCCGCCCAGCACGAGCTCGGCGTCAAGTTCGACGCGCTGACCCGCAACGCCGACAAGATGCTGATCTACAAATATGTCGTGCACCAGGTGGCCAACGCCTACGGCAAGACGGCTACCTTCATGCCGAAGCCGGTGTTCGGCGACAACGGCTCGGGCATGCACGTCCACATGTCGATCTGGAAGGACGGCAAGCCGACCTTCGCGGGCAATGAATATGCCGGCCTGTCGGAGACCTGCCTCTACTATATCGGCGGCATCATCAAGCACGCCAAGGCGATCAACGCCTTCTCCAACCCGCTGACCAACTCCTACAAGCGCCTGGTCCCGGGCTACGAAGCCCCTGTGCTGCTCGCCTATTCGGCGCGCAATCGCTCGGCATCCTGCCGCATTCCGTTCGGCTCGTCGCCGAAGTCGAAGCGCGTCGAGATCCGCTTCCCGGATCCCGGCGCCAACCCCTATCTCGCCTTCGCCGCCATGCTGATGGCCGGCCTCGACGGCATAAAGAACAAGATCCATCCCGGCCAGCCGATGGACAAGGATCTCTACGACCTGCCGCCGAAGGAACTGAAGAAGATCCCGACCGTCTGCGCTTCACTGCGCGAGGCGCTGCAGTCGCTCGACAAGGACCGCGGCTTCCTGAAGGCCGGCGGCGTCTTCGACGACGACCAGATCGACGCCTACATCGAGCTCAAGATGGCGGAAGTCATGCGCTTCGAAATGACCCCGCATCCGGTCGAGTTCGACATGTACTATTCGGTCTGACCTGATCGGACCCACCTACGCAAACAAAACCCCGGCGGAGACGCCGGGGTTTTTCGTTTCTAAGCCGAGAGCCAAGGCTGGCGGGCGTTCCGCCTTAGTGTGTCATCGACAAAAAAGCCCCGGCAAAACCGCCGGGGCTTCTTTTCGCGTGATCGAACCGTTTTCCGGCCGGCCTCGTGTTACGCCGCGACGGCGGCTTTGCCTTCGGTCGGCACTTCAGCGATCGTCTTCAGGATCTGCGAGGCGATCTGGTAGGGGTCGCCCTGCGAGTTCGGGCGGCGATCTTCCAGGTAGCCCTTGTAGTCGTTCTTGGCGAAGCTGTGCGGAACGCGGATCGACGCACCGCGGTCGGCGACGCCGTAGCTGAACTTGTTCCACGGCGCCGTCTCGTGCTTGCCGGTCAGGCGCTTGTCATTGTCGGGCCCGTAGACCGCGATGTGGTCCATCAGGTTCTTGTCGAAGGCCGCCATCAGCGCCTCGAAATAGGCCTTGCCGCCGACTTCGCGCATGTAGGTGGTCGAGAAGTTGGCATGCATGCCCGAGCCATTCCAGTCGGTGTCGCCGAGCGGCTTGCAGTGATACTCGATGTCGATGCCGTATTTTTCGGTCAGGCGCTCGAGCAGGTAGCGGGCGATCCACATCTCGTCGGCGGCCTTCTTGGAGCCCTTGCCGAAGATCTGGAATTCCCACTGGCCCTTGGCGACTTCCGCATTGATGCCCTCATGGTTGATGCCGGCATCGAGGCAGAGGTCGAGATGTTCCTCGACGATCTTGCGGGCGACGTCGCCAACCTTGCTGTAGCCGACGCCGGTGTAATAAGGGCCCTGCGGCGGCGGGAAGCCGGCTGCCGGGAAGCCGAGCGGACGGCCGTCCTTGTAGAAGAAGTATTCCTGCTCGAAACCGAACCAGGCGCCGTCGTCGTCGAGAATGGTGGCGCGCTTGTTGGACGGATGCGGCGTCACACCGTCCGGCATCATGACCTCGCACATGACGATGGCGCCATTCCTGCGCGTCGAGTCAGGAACGATACGGACGGGCTTCAGTACACAGTCGGAGTTGCTGCCTTCAGCCTGCATCGTCGAGCTTCCGTCGAAGCCCCACAGCGGCAACTGCTCCAGCGACGGGAACGCGTCGAATTCCTTGATCTGCGTCTTGCCGCGAAGGTTGGGAACAGGCGTGTAGCCGTCGAGCCAGATGTACTCAAGCTTGTACTTTGTCATTTCGTCCCTCTCGTAAGGTGGGGTCCTGGTGTGATCGAATTCCGATGCGTGACCGGGCCATTCATGGCTGCCTGTTGCGATGCAACAAATATGCCAGTTCAGCCGTTGTTGGCGCGAATGGCTGTCGTTGCGAGGGTTTCAGTCCCAAGCTGGCGCGCCACGGGGTAAAAGCGCCGCAGGATCAGGACGACCGAGCCGGGCGTCCGGGCAAATCCGGAGACTCATGCGCCAGGCCATGCCGGAATCGGGAAGAACCGAAGATGTCTTCAAATAAGCATCAGTCAAAAACGCACAATAATTAGGCAAATCAAGATAACAAAGCGGGCATATTGCATAAACTTCGTGCACGACTTATATTGATGAAGGATTCCCGGTGCTGACGCGCAGCATCAGAAGGAGGTAACAATGAACACGGATCAAACCCGCGAAACCGCCAAGATCCTCGCCTTCCCCACGGGCGGAAGGAGTGGTCTGCTGGCAGCCCGCAAGATCAGGGCGGCGAACGAGTCCGAACGTCCGGCTCCGAGCACGGTCATCAGTGACAGCTGGTACCATGAGGCGGCCATTCGCGAGGCCGACAAGTCCCACTAAGACCGGAGCGCGCCTGCGTTCCGGCGCGCTTGCTCGGTTTCCCGCGCAACGCCCGCGTTATCGGATGGCGGCAAGTATCGCCGCTGCGGCCTGCATGTCGCGCTTGCGGCTTGCGCGTCGCGCCATCTCCTCGGCGTCCTGTCCCCACTGGCTGATCTGCCAGTCCTCGTCGACATGCGCGGCATTCCAGGCCGCCTCGACGTCCAGTTCCCCAAAGTCGACCGCCAATGCAAGCAGCGCCGACCCGGTCAGGTTGGTCATGAGGTGCAATGCCGACAGCCGCAGCGGCTCCGCGCGCTGGCTGAGATGCGCGCCGATGGCCGCTATCGCCTCGCGCGGCTGCTCGACATGGATGACGCCCTCGGCGAGCACGAAACGCGCACCGAGCTTACTCTGTGCCCAATCTATGACCGGGTCCCAGGTCTCTGCCTGGCGCTTAACCAGCGCGTCCGGATGACCTGCCCGGTAGCAGAGCAGGTCAGACGCCGAAAAGCGCAATATGTCTTCCAGCACGGCCTGCGGGTCGCTGACCACGCCATCGATGGCTGTGTTGACGAGCCGGTAGACAGGCATGCTGGTGGGGTTGATCGTCTCAACCTGTGCGGTGAACTCGGCCGCCACCAGAGCGGCCGCCTGCTCGGTCGGCAGGAGCAGAAGCGCCTTGCCCGGCGTGCGAACCGGGCGACCGTCGAGATGCACGACAAAGCCATTGTCGTGCGGCGCAACCGTCACGTCCTTGTAGAAGCGCTTGGGCAGCGGCGTGCGCATCTGGATCTGGGCGCGGCGCATAGGATTGGGGTCGGAGAGCTGCTTGCCTGCCTCGAGGTCGTTCAGAATGTCGCGCATGTCTCGGCCTTGCTCAGTTCTCGGTTCCGGCGTCGTCCTCGTCGAAGCCGATCAGGTTCCAGCTCTGTCGCATATGGGGTGGCATCGGCGCCGTTACATCGATGGTCCCCTTGTCGGGGTGCGGAATGACAATGCGCCGCGCCAGAAGATGCAGCCTGTTCTGGATGCCGCCGGGAAAATCCCAGTTGGTATCGGCCTCGAAATATTTCGGATCGCCGATGATCGGGCAGCCGATATGGGCGGCGTGGACGCGCAGCTGGTGGGTGCGGCCGGTGTAAGGCTCCATCTCCAGCCAGGTCATGGCCTGCGCTGCCTGTTCTACGACGCGGTAGTAGGACACCGCGTGATCGGCGCCCTTCTCGCCATGCCTGGCGATGCGCATGCGGTCGCCGTCCGGCGTCTGCTCCTTCACCAGCCAGGTCGAGATCTTGTCCTCGCGCTTCGGCGGCGCACCCTTGACCAGGGCCCAGTAGGTCTTCTTGGTGTCGCGGGCGCGGAACGCCTCGGCGAGCTTCATGGCCGCAAGCCGGGTGCGCGCCACAACCAGCACACCCGAGGTGTCGCGGTCGAGCCGGTGCACCAGGCGCGGCTTCTCGCCCTTCTTGCTGCGCCAGGCTTCCAGCATGTCGTCGAGATGACGCACGACGCCCGAACCGCCCTGCACCGCCAGGCCCGCCGGCTTGTTGAAGACGAATACCTTGTCGTCCTCGTAGAGCAGCATCTGGCGCAGCACGTCGCCGTCTTCCTGGCCGCGGATCGACCTGGCGGTCAGCGGGCCGCCGGCGCCCTTCATGTCGACATCCATCGGCGGGATGCGCACCATCATGCCCGGCTCGACGCGAGAATCCGCCTTCACCCGACCGCCGTCGACTCGCACCTGACCCGAGCGCAGCAGCTTCTGCAGGTGGCCAAAG
Source organism: uncultured Rhizobiaceae bacterium (assembly GCA_947259295.1). GTDB lineage: Bacteria > Pseudomonadota > Alphaproteobacteria > Rhizobiales > Rhizobiaceae > CAMYMG01. The sequence continues at coordinate 22,721 of CAMYMG010000013.1, read as the reverse complement.
CCCAGCCCGGGAAAATGCGTCTTGAACCAGCGGTCGAGCCGCATGCCCGCCTCGCCGTCCTCGACCTTGATCTGTTCTACGCCTGCCATCGCTCTACCGTCCGTTCAATCGGGCGCAATAGCATCAGCCAAGGCTTCTTGCGAGCCACAATCCCAGAAACAGGGCCGTAATCGCGCACACGACGCTGACAAGTGCATAAGAAAGCGCCGAAACCATAGCGCCGCGCTCCCAAAGCACCGCGAAATCGAGCGAAAAAGCGGAAAAAGTGGTGAACCCGCCGAGAATGCCGGTGGCGATGAACAGGCGCAACTCGTTGGGCATGCCGGCGCGGCGCACGAGCGTCTCGATGAAGACGCCCATGACAAAGCTGCCGATGATGTTCACCGCCATCGTGCCCCATGGGAACGCAGGCCCGAACAGCCGCAGGGCGGCCATGCTGGTTAGATGCCTGAGCGAAGCACCGATGGCGCCGCCCGCGGCGACGAGAAAGAGATGAAGCATGTGCGTGTATTGCGCTTGCGTGGCTTGCGGTCAATCTGACGGATCGTCGCTGCACGGCCGCATCGACGCTATCGGCCATCCGGCTTCCCGTCCAGCAGCCGCCCGAAAGTGTCTCGCCATTCGCGTGGCAGCCCGTCGAGCAGGAGCAGCCTGAACAGGCGGTCCGCCTCGGCGGCGTCGATGTCCCGCTTGCCGTGCTGCCACCAGCGCAGGATCGTGTTGAACGTCGCAACCGCGTGACGCAAGGCCAGTTCGCGCGGCACGCCGTCGGCAGTCTGCGGCGGCAAGGTTTCGCGCAGGAAGTCGGCGACGACCTCGTCAACCGCCTCGTGAACGACCGCAGCGCCTCTGCCGCCGGCAAGGGCCACCTGGACATCCGTGAACTCGAAGACATGCTCGAAGAGCGTACGGCTGACGCCCCAATTGCCTCCCGGGGGCATAGCCTCCTTCGTCAGGCCTTCGTTGCTTCGCGTGGCGACCAGCAGGGCCTTCAGTCGTTCAAGGCTGTTACGAAGCAAGTCGTCCTTCGAGGTGAAGTGGGCATAGAAGGTGGAGCGGCCGATGTCGGCCTCCTCCAGAATGTCCTCGACCCTGATCGCGTCATAGTCACGCTGCCGGATCAGCCTGACCAACGCATCGTAGAGCGCTGTCCGGGTCCTCGCCACCCTGCGGTCGATCGCCATTGCTGCCAGCCTTTCCGTACCTTCGCGCGCCAGGATCCGTTTGCGGATTTTGAGCCGCAGATGTCCGGGAACGTTCCGAACACGGTGTTCGGTATCGTGCTAAGTCGCCCGCCTGAAATCAACGGGGCAAAGTCATGAACACTGCAATAGCAACCCGACCAAACCTCTACCTGCCTACGGCCGTTTCCGCGCTCGCGGTTCTCGTGCTCACCTCCGTCCATCATGTCTACGGCGCGGTGGTCTACGACACGCCGTGGCGCGCTCACATTCTCTTAATCGCGATCCCCGCCGGTGCGGTGATCGCGCTGGCTCTTTATGCCGGGTGGTCGCGGGCCGGCTCGCGCATCGGTCGCGTTGCCGGCTGGTTTGGCCTCCTCCTGGCTTTGGCGTTTCCGATCGCGGCCATCGGTTTCTACGAAGGTCTGTTCAACCATGTCGTCAAGAATATCGCCTATTTCGGCCTCGGCGAAGCATCCGCCCGGACCTTGTTTCCCGGGCCGATTTACGAGATGCCCGACAGTTTCCTCTTCGAGGCGACCGGGATACTGCAGTTTCCCCTGGCAGTGCTTGCCGGCGTGTATGCCCTGCGCCTCGCGCGATCCCTAGGCCGTTGAAAGGATCGCAGGATGCAATTTCACGCAGCAGCCGGGGGATTTCGACTGATGCCGGGTGACCGTGTACCGGTGACGCGCTTCGCCACCGCTCTCGGATTGGTCGTCGACGTCACGCGGCGTCGGTTGCCGACACATGTGCAGTTCCGCAGCTCTTCCCGGGACGATCCAGACCTCGGAAGCTTCATCCGCCGCAGGGCGGAGCTCGAGCGTGCCGCGCACGTGCTGTTGCTGTTCAGGGAGCCTGAGGAAGAGCTGCTCCTGCTTGCCGGCGCCCTCCCCTTCGAGATGGTCGCCGATCCCGGCCAGCTCCTTTTCGACGCGTTTGGCGTACGAATCCACGCTTCGGAGCGGTCCAGCATGCCGGGGCCGGTCGACGGGGTTGACCCGAGATGCGCCGAGTTCCTTGTCAGGTCGGACGGTCGTATCGAGGCATCGCGAACCGCCAGTGATGCGGCAGGCCCTTGGACGGTCGACGACGTTCTCGCCCTCGCTGCCTGGGCGATCCCGCGCAGCGCAGGCTAAGTGTCCACGACCCTCCGCGTCGTGCAGGGTCAGTGAACCGCCGGCAGTCCCAACTCGTCCCATTGGTTTCGCGGCACGGGACTGCCGACCTCGAAACGGAAGGCGACCACCTGCGCGTGGTCAGGCGAGACCTGGCATTCGAACCTGATGTCGTACCAGTTGCCGCCGCTGCGGAAGGCAGCGCCGTCGGCGGCAATCGTCTCGCCAGCCATCTTGGCATCAGCCCGCGCATAAGCGACCAGCCTGTCGGGATGGAAATCGCTGCGCCACGCCTCCACCTGATCCATCGCTTCCAGATTGCAAAGTTGCACCACCCGCTCGCTGTCGGCGAAGGTGGCGAGCTCGCGCCGCGCCTGCCGGCTGCGCGGATCGGCCAGCGTCTTTCCAGACATCATGGTACGCGCCACGATCATGCCGGGCTCGGCCTCGGGAGCCGCCTCCGTGGCGGGGGGAGGAACGGCGGGTGTATCAGGGATGACGGGTGCAAGATCGGCCGGCGGCGCGACAGGGGCGGGAGCCACAGCGGCCTGAAACTGCTGCGGCGTCAGAATGTCGACGGCGACGCTCGCCTCGGGCGGCAGCAGAAGACGGGGTGCCGCCGGCGAGAGGAGAAGAGCCGCGACGAGCAGCGCATGGAGCAGTATGGAGGCCGCAATGCCCCAGCGCGGCTGCGCCTCCCTGCCGACCTTAGCCGCCGCCCGCATGACCTAGCGCTTCGCGGATACAATCAGGGGTAGGGGCGCCGCCGGCAGAGGATCGCCCTGGCACACCGTGCGCTGCGCTATCACTGGCCTTCTCCGCTCCGCTCGCGGCGGATCTTCGCCCAGTAATCCAGCCGCTTGTGTATCTCGCGCTCGAAGCCGCGCTCGGGCGGATCGTAGAATTTCCGGCGGCCCATGGCTTCGGGAAAATAATCCTGGCCCGAAAAGGCGTCGGGCTGGTCGTGGTCGTAGAGATAACCCTCGCCGTAGCTTTCGTCCTTCATCAGCTTGGTCGGCGCATTGAGGATGTGCTTGGGCGGCAGTAGCGAGCCGTTCTCCTTGGCCGCCTGCACGGCGCTCTTGTAGGCGGTGTAGACGGCATTGGATTTCGGCGCGGTGGCGAGATAGACGGTCGCCTCGGCGAAGGCCAGTTCGCCTTCTGGCGAGCCAAGATAATCGTAGGCGTCCTTGGCGGCATTGGCGATCACCAGCGCCTGCGGATCGGCGAGACCGATATCCTCCATCGCCATGCGCACGAGCCGGCGGCCGAGATAGAGCGGGTTCTCGCCGGCGTCCAGCATGCGGGCGAGGTAATAGAGCGCGGCGTCGGGATCCGAGCCGCGCACCGACTTGTGCAGGGCCGAGATCAGATTGTAGTGGCCGTCCTGGCCCTTGTCGTAGATCGGCGCGCGGCGCTGGACGATTTCCTGCAACGCCTTTGCGTCGAACACCTCGCCTGGCCGCGCCGCCCGCCAGACTTCCTCGGCCAGCGTCAGCGTCGCCCGTCCGTCGCCGTCGGCCATCCTGAGCAGCATCGCCCTCGCCTGCTCGTCGAGGGGCAGCTTCTTGTCCTCGGTCTGTTCGGCGCGCACGAGCAGCCGCTCCAGGCTTTCCTCGCCGAGCGACCGGAACGTCATGACGCGCGAACGCGACAGCAGAGCGGCGTTCAGCTCGAAAGACGGGTTCTCGGTCGTGGCGCCGACCAGCACGACCGTTCCATCCTCCATCACCGGCAGGAAACTGTCCTGCTGGGCGCGGTTGAAGCGGTGGATCTCGTCGACGAAGAGCAGCGTCTGTCGGCCGTTACTACGCCTCAGCTTGGCGCTCTCGAACACCTTCTTGAGGTCGGCGACGCCGGAAAACACGGCCGAGATCTGCTCGAAGGCAAGGCTGGTCTCGCCGGCCAGCAGGCGGGCGACCGTCGTCTTGCCGGTGCCGGGCGGCCCCCAGAATATCATCGAGCCCAGCGATCCGGAGCGGATCAGCCGCGTCAGAGCGCCATCCTCGCCCGTCAGATGCTCCTGGCCGACCACCTCGCCCAGGTTCTTCGGACGCAGCCGGTCGGCGAGCGGCGCAGCGGTCGCCGGCTTGGTTTCCTCCCCGGAGCCGAACAGGTCCGCCATCAGGTCGCCCTGCCCGGGCCGCCAGTCAGGGCCGGATGCTCATCGCGCTGGTGCATCGGCGATCCACCCTTCGCTGTCAGGCTCAATAGCGCAGCATCTGGCGCAGCAGCTTGCCGTCGCGCTCGACTGTAAAGCGCCACCAGCGTGCCGGCGCTTCGGCGATCTGCCGCAGCTTCTCGGGCGTATCGATCTGCTCGCCATTGATCTCGCGCACGATGTCGGACGGGCGCAGGCCAACGCCGGCGGCCGGAGATCCCTTCGCGATATCGACGATGGTAACGCCCTTGATGTTCGATGGCATACCGAGCCGCTGGGCAAGCCTCGGCGACAGTTCGGCCGCCTTGATGCCGGCGAATGGACTGCGTCCGCCGACCGTCACTTCAACCGGGTTTGCCCCTTCAGGCGCGCGGATCAGCTCGACTTCGACACTGCGCTCGTCGCCCTGGCTCAGAATCTCGAACTCGGCCGTGCTGCCGATGCTTCGTGTCGCCAGCCGGTAGCTCAGCGCATCGACGTGCTCGATCGGCATTCCGTTGAGGGCCAGCACCACGTCGCCCGGCTTGATGCCGGCCTTGTCGGAGGGGCTGTCGGTCGCGACCGACGTTACCAGGGCGCCGATCGGACGAGCCATGCCGAGCGACTCGGCGATCTGAGGGGTAACCTGGTCGAAATCCGCCCCGACATAGGGGCGCTCGAAGAAGTCGCTTCCCCGTGCGGCCGCCTCGGCGACGACGCGCACGATGTTGGACGGAATTGCGAAGCCGATGCCGATCGAACCGCCGCTGCGGCTGTAGATCGACGTGTTGATGCCGACCAGCTGGCCGGCCATGTTGATCAGCGCACCGCCCGAATTGCCGGGGTTGATCGCTGCGTCGGTCTGGATGAAGAAGCCGAAGTCGGTGACGCCGACATGGCTGCGGGCGAGGCCCGAAACGATGCCGCTCGTCGTGGTCTGGCCGACGCCGAACGGGTTGCCGATGGCCAGCACGAGGTCGCCGATCTGCAGCGCGTCGGAATCGCCGATGGGCACGACCGGAAATGGCTCGGGCGTATCGATCTTCAGGATGGCGAGATCGAGCGACTCGTCCTTCAGCAGTACCCTGCTCGAGAACTCCCGTCCGTCCGCCAGCGCCACCTTGACCTCGTCGGCGCCGCGAATGACGTGGAAGTTGGTGACCACGATGCCGCTAGGCTCGACGATGACCCCGGAGCCGAGTGAATTCTGCGCGCGCGGCTTCATCTGCCGGCCGAAGAACTGCTCGAAGAAGGGATCGCCCTCGAAGGGAGACCGGGTGGCCCTGGCCTGCTTCGAGGCATAGACGTTCACCACCGCCGGTGCCGTTTCCTTGACGAGCGGTGCGAAGGAAAGCTGCATTTCCTCGCGACCGAAGGGGACACGCTGATCCGGTCCCGCCGTAGGATTGTCGCCTTCGGTGCCGCGCAAAAGGTCCGACAATATGTCGGTCAGGCCTTCGCTGTCCTGGGCGACAGCGGTGCCCATGGCCGCCCCGGCAAGCAGCCCGAGACCGAGCAGAATCGTAACCAGCCGTGTTGCGCGCATCGCGAATCCTCTTTGTCGGTGAACGGATGCCATTTTCATGACGAATGTGCAAAATAAATGGCCCGCGGCCGCCCGGCCGGATGAGCCCGGCCGGACCTCGAACCGGCCCGTTAACCTTTAGTTAGGAATTCGCTTTCGAGGCAATGGCCGAGTGATAGATATCGACTCGGATACCCCCTTCGATCAGAGAAAATGATGAGCGATTTTGCTTCGGTTCAAGACGGCAGCATGGTCGCCTTGAGCCCTGTGGCCCGACCGGCCGACCGCCCTGCGGCGGCCATGCGAGGCCATATCGCCTATCTGGAGTATTTCCGCGCGCTGGCGATAGTCATGATCATATGCGGCCACACATTCGTGCTGGCGTGGTCGCATTTCGCCAATGAAGACCCGACGGCGCACATCGCACTGATCAACATCATCCCTTCGCTGATCAACAGCGGCACTGCCTATTTCGTCTTCATTTCGGGTTTCCTGTACCGGCAGGTCTTCTTCGAACGCATGCCGTTCGGCGAATTCATGCGGCGCAAGGCGCTCTATATCGGCCTGCCCTATCTGTGCATGGCGACACCCGTCGCCATGGCCGAGATCGCCTATGGCAGTTTCACCACGACGGTCATCAAGGACGGGATCACCTATCCGCACAGTTCCTTCGTTGATCTCGTCGTCCTCATGGCCAGCGGGCGCATGGTCAATGCCTATTGGTACATTCCGTTCGTGTTCCTGCTGTTTCTGGCTTCCCCGGTCTTCGACAGGTTCATCCGCCTGAGACCGGCACTTCGCTTCGGCATCGTGGCGCTCGCCCTGGCGGTGGCATTGTGGGTGCACCGGCCGGCCGAGAACTTGAACCCGTTTCACAGCCTGCTCTATTTCGCCAACATCTACATGTTCGGCATGCTGTTTTGCGAATACCGGGACCGCATCATGCCCGTCGTCGCGCGACCTCTCGTCGTCCTGGCGCTGACCTGTCTCATCCTGGCTATCGCCGCCGTGCAGGCCGTCGCGCTGAACGACACCAGCAACATCGAACGGGCGGCAGGCGACGGCTGGCTGCCGCTCGGCATCGACCTGATGCTGATCCAGAAATATGTCGGCTTCTTCCTGTTCTGCGGCTTCTTCGCGGCGTGGGGCCGACATGCGTCGGGGCCGCTGTCCTTCATCGCCAGGAACAGTTTCGGCCTCTTCTTCGTCCACGCCATCGTGATCGCCGTGATGATGCGGCTGCCGGCCCCGCTGTCGCCGCATACCGGCCACGCAATGGCCGATCTGGCGCTCTATAGCGCCTTCGTCCTCAGTGTAAGTCTCGCCATCGTCCTGACCGTCAAGAAGCTCATCGGTCCCTACAGCCGTTACGTGATCGGCAGCTGAGGCGGATCGGGAGTGCACGGCAAGCCATCGGATGAGCACTTGCCTGAGAACGATGCGCGAAAGAAACTCGGGTATGACAAGCGCCACCACCAACATCCGTAGGGCATGTAGTTCTGACATGGCCGCGATCGGAGAGATCGTTGTGCGTTCATGGCAGCACACATTCTCGGGTCTGCTGCCACCCGAGTTCCTGATGTCTATGTCGAAAGATCACCAGGCCAGGCGCCATGAGAAGACATATTCACTACAGGGCATGAGCTATCAGGTCGCAGTTGCCGAAAACGGACAAGTCATCGGCTTTGCATCGGGCGGCCCTGCACGTGACACAAGCTTCGGCGTCGGAAGCGAACTCTATGCCATCTACCTACGCCCAGATTATGAGCGTCGACGGATCGGACGTCGATTGTTCGAGGCAATCCTAACAGACATGGCAGCCTCCGGACGCAACGGCCTGTACCTCACAGCCCTTGCCGCCAATCGGAACCGCGCATTCTACAGCAAACTCGGTGGCATTGAGATAGCGGCACCGAAAATCCAACTCGGTGACACCGCCTACGAGCAGGTAGCCTATGTTTGGCGAGACCTGCCAAGGGCATCATAGTGCGGTATCCACGAAATCCCGCGCAAAGAAAAAGGGGCCCGAAGGCCCCTTGTCAGACTCCTGCGAACCACCCGATCAGGCGGCTTCGGTCTCGCCCTGTGCGTCTTCCGCCTCGAGGCGCTCGCGGTCGCCGGCACCCTTCGCTGCGGTGTCGCGGTCGACGAACTCGATTACGGCCATGGCGGCATTGTCGCCGGCGCGGAAGCCGGCCTTCATGATGCGCAGATAGCCGCCATTGCGTGTGGCGTAGCGCGGCGCGAGCGTATCGAACAGGCGCTTGACGACGCCCTCATTGCCGATCTGCGCGATCACCTGACGGCGGGCATGCAGGTCGCCGCGCTTGCCCAGCGTGACGAGCTTCTCGACGATCGGACGCAGATCCTTCGCCTTGGGCAGCGTGGTGACGATCTGTTCGTGCTCGATCAGCGAAACCGCGAGGTTGGCAAACATCGCCTTGCGATGGCTGACACTGCGGGAAAAACGGCGGCCTTTGAAACCGTGGCGCATGGCTCTTATCCTTCTTCAGTTGTTCAAGAGGCCACGGCCTCTGATGGTTTTCCGCATGGCCGTCGGACCGGGGACCCCGGTCCTTGGTACCATGCTCTAGTCAGGCTCTAGTACTGGTCTTCGTAGCGCTTGGCGAGATCTTCGATGTTCTCCGGCGGCCAGTCGGCAACTTCCATGCCGAGGTGCAGGCCCATTGCCGCAAGCACTTCCTTGATCTCGTTCAGCGACTTGCGTCCGAAGTTCGGGGTGCGCAGCATTTCTGCTTCCGTCTTCTGGATCAGGTCGCCGATATAGACGATGTTGTCGTTCTTCAGGCAGTTGGCCGAACGAACCGAAAGCTCGAGTTCGTCGACCTTCTTGAGGAGCGCCGGGTTGAACGCCAGTTCGGTGACGGTCTCGGTGGCAACTTCCTTCTGCGGCTCGTCGAAATTGACGAACAGGCCGAGCTGGTCCTGCAGGATGCGCGCCGCGAATGCGATGGCATCTTCGCCGGTGATCGAGCCATTGGTCTCGATGGTCATGGTCAGCTTGTCATAGTCGAGCACCTGGCCCTCGCGGGTGTTCTCGACCTTGTAGGAGACCTTCTTGACCGGCGAATAGAGGCTGTCGACCGGGATGAGCCCGATCGGCGCGTCTTCGGCGCGGTTGCGGTCGGCCGGCACGTAGCCCTTGCCTGTGTCGACGGTGAACTCCATGCGGATCTCGGCGCCTTCGTCCAGCGTGCAGATCACGTGGTCGGGGTTGAGGATCTCGACGTCGCCCACGGTCTGGATGTCGCCGGCCAGGACAGCGCCCGGACCCTGCTTGCGCACGACCATGCGCTTGGGACCGTCGCCTTCCATACGGATGGCAATTTCCTTGATGTTGAGCACGATGTCGGTGACGTCTTCACGCACGCCGGCAATCGAGGAGAATTCGTGCAGCACGCCGTCGATCTGGACGGCGGTGACGGCAGCGCCGCGCAGCGACGACAGGAGCACGCGACGCAGCGCGTTGCCGAGGGTCAGGCCGAAGCCACGCTCGAGCGGCTCTGCGACGAGCGTCGTCAGGGTCTTGTTCTTCGAAGAGAACTCGATCTTGTTCGGCTTGATGAGTTCTTGCCAGTTTTTCTGGATCATTTGGATTTCCTTCCGTTGGCCCACCACCATCCAATCGTGGCGGGCGACATGGAAAGCCGTGGAGGAGCGCCTCGGCGCTCGCGCGGCAGTTCGAAACGAATACTAGACGCGACGCTTCTTGCGCGGGCGGCAGCCATTGTGCGGGATCGGCGTCACGTCACGGATCGAGGTGATCGTGAAGCCACCGGCCTGCAATGCGCGGAGCGCCGACTCACGGCCCGAACCCGGACCGCAGACTTCGACCTCGAGCAGGCGCATGCCATGCTCCTGGGCCTTCTTGCAGACGTCCTCGGCGGCCATCTGGGCGGCGAACGGGGTCGACTTGCGCGAACCCTTGAAGCCCTGCGAACCGGCCGACGACCAGGCAATCGTGTTGCCCTGGGCGTCGGTGATGGTGATCATCGTATTGTTGAAGGTCGAGCTGACATGGGCGACGCCCGACGAGATGTTCTTGCGCTCGCGGCGACGAACGCGTGTGGCTTCCTTGGCCATGATAGTCCTTTCAGTTGATCTCTACACCGCCGTAGTTCCAGCGGCTCCACCAGCGCCAGTCGGAATTGGGCAGTAGGCAGTCGGGTAATCCGAACGCCTATTGCCGATTGCCGACTGCCGCCAATTACTTCTTCTTGCCCTGAATGGCCTTTGCAGGACCCTTGCGGGTACGGGCATTGGTGTGCGTGCGCTGGCCGCGAACCGGCAGCGAACGACGATGGCGCAGGCCGCGGTAGCAGCCAAGGTCCATCAGGCGCTTGATGTTCATCGAGGTTTCGCGGCGCAGGTCGCCCTCGACCTGGTAGTCGCGGTCGATCGCTTCGCGGATCTGCAGCACTTCGGAGTCGGTCAGCTGGTTGACGCGACGGTCCGCCGGAATGCCGACCTTGTCGACGATTTCCTGCGCAAAGCGCTTGCCGATGCCGTGAATGTACTGAAGCGCGATAACGACGCGCTTGTTGGTCGGAATATTGACGCCTGCAATGCGGGCCATTTCATTCTCCATGTAGGCCGGTCGTGCCGGCAGTTGTTATTGACCCGCGTCCGGTGGAGGCCGGCCCTTGCGGGTATTCCAATTCAATTAGGCCGCCACGTCCTCAAGGACCCGGCAGCCTCAGCCTGATTTGGAGATGCGCCCCTATAGTGCAGCAGCGCGTTCCCGTCAACCGTCAGCTTTTGCCATCCTTGGCGGACGCTTCGATCACCGCCTCGATCTGCCGGGTGACCTCGTCCATGCTGGCCATCCCGTCGACGTTCTTGAGCAAGCCCTTGGCGTAATAGTAGCCGATCAGTGGGGCCGTCTTCTTGTAGTACTCGCGCAGGCGCTCGTCGAAAACCTCGGCGTTGTCGTCCTTGCGGACCGCTTCGCCGGCTGCCTCTGCCTCTTCGGCGCGCTTCAGGATTCGCCCGACCAGCGCCTTGTCGTCGACCACAAGTTCGATCACCACGTCGAGCTCGATGCCCCGCTCGGCGAGCATGTCACCCACCGCGTCGGCCTGCACCAGGGTGCGCGGATAGCCGTCGAGGATGAACCCGTTGGCGCAGTCCGCCTGGTCGATCCGCTCCGCAACGATCGCGTTGACGATGGCATCCGAAACCAGTTCGCCGGCATCCATGACGGCCTTGGCACGCTTGCCGACTTCCGTCTCAGCCTTCACCGCGGCTCGCAGCATGTCGCCGGTCGACAGCTGCGGGGTACCGAATTTTTCTACCAGTCTTTGTGCTTGTGTCCCCTTGCCCGCCCCAGGCGGCCCAAGCAAAATCAATCTCATTTTCCCCTCTTCCCCCCTCGCAGCTTCGACTTCTTGATCAGTCCCTCGTACTGATGCGCGATCAGGTGCCCCTGAATCTGCGCAACGGTATCGAGCGTTACACTGACCACGATCAGTAGCGAAGTGCCACCGAGGTAAAAGGGAACGCCAGTCGCCGAAATCAGGAACTCGGGCAGCAGGCAGACCAGCACCAGATAGACGGCGCCGATGACGGTGATGCGGGTGAGCACGTAGTCGATATATTCGGCCGTGCGCTCGCCCGGGCGATAACCCGGAATGAAGCCCGAGTGCTTCTTCAGCTGGTCGGCCGTGTCCGTCGGATTAAAGACGATGGCCGTGTAGAAGAAGGCGAAGAAGGCAATCATGGCCGCGTAAAACAGCATGTAGAGGGGCTGGCCGTGGCCAAGCGAAGCAAGCACAGCGTTGGCCCAGCCAGGCAGCGAGGTTGATGCCGTGGTCGAGAAGCCGGCGATCGTGGCTGGCAAGAGAAGCAGCGACGAGGCGAAGATCGGCGGAATGACGCCGGCGGTGTTCAGCTTCAGCGGCAGATGCGAGGTATCGCCCTGGAACATGCGGTTGCCGACCTGGCGCTTCGGATACTGTATCAGCAGGCGGCGCTGGGCGCGCTCGAAGAACACGATCAGGGCAATAACGACGACGGCCAGGACCATGATCGCGAGGATCAGTCCGGTCGACAGGGCGCCGGTGCGGCCGAGTTCCAGCGTGCCGCTGATGGCGCTCGGAAGGCCGGCGACAATGCCGGAGAAGATGATCAATGAAATACCGTTGCCGATGCCACGAGCGGTGATCTGCTCGCCGAGCCACATCAGGAACATGGTGCCGCCGACAAGCGTGATGACACAGGAAATCCGGAAGAACATGCCCGGATCCGTGACGATGCCGTTGCCCGATTCGAGACCGACGGCAATGCCGTAGGCCTGCACCATGCCAAGCAGCACCGTGCCGTAGCGGGTATACTGGTTGATGACCTTGCGGCCCTGCTCGCCTTCCTTCTTCAGCTGCTCGAGCGTCGGAATGACCGACGTCATCAGCTGCATGATGATGGAAGCGGAGATGTAGGGCATGATGCCCAGCGCGAAGATCGCCATGCGCTCGACGGCGCCGCCGGCAAACATGTTGAACATGCCAAGCACGCCGCCGGACTGCTGCTGGAATGCCTGTGCGAAGGCGTCGGGATTGATGCCTGGAAGCGGGATATAGGTACCGAGTCGATAGACCAGCAGCGCGCCCAGCGTGAACCAGATACGCTTCTTCAGATCCTCGGCCTTGGCGAAGGCTGCGAAATTCAGATTGGATGCAAGTTGTTCAGCAGCCGATGCCATGCAAAATTCTCCGCTTCGTCACGCTGGAATGGGCCCGGAGGGCGGCGCGTGTCGCCGAAGCCACGAGATAAGCTTCGGGCCGCAAAGTTGCAAGCGGCGGCCATCCCCGGCCGCCGCTTGAACGAAGCCCGTTACTCGGTTGCTTCTGCCTTGGCAGGCAGCTTAACCGATCCCCCGGCCTTCTCGACCTTTTCGATTGCCGACTTGGAAGCGCCGGCAACGTCGAATGTCACTTTGGTCTTCAGTTCGCCGTCGGCGAGAAGCCGGACACCGTCCTTGGCGCGGCGTACGACGCCGGCCTTGATCAGCGCCTCGACGTTGACCGTCTCCTTGGCGTCGAGCTTCTTGGCATCGATCGCGGTCTGGACGCGGCCCAGCGAAACGGTGCTGTAGCTCTTGGCGAAGATGTTGTTGAAGCCGCGCTTCGGCAGGCGCCGATAGATCGGCATCTGGCCGCCCTCGAAGCCCTTGATGGCGACGCCGGAGCGTGCCTTCTGGCCCTTGACGCCACGACCACCGGTCTTGCCGGTGCCCGAGCCGATGCCGCGGCCGACGCGCTTCTTGGAATGCGTCGCGCCTTCGTTGTCGCGCAGGTCGTTGAGTTTCATGATATTTCTCCCGCGTTCCGGCTACGCCTCGTCCACGACGCGGACGAGGTGCTGCACGGCAGCGATCATGCCGCGGACCGAAGGCGTATCCTCCAGGGTGCTGCGGCGGCGCATCTTGTTCAGGCCGAGACCGACCAGCGTCGCGCGCTGCTCCTTGGGACGGCGGATCGGGCTACCGATCTGCTCGACGGTCACGGTCTTGGTTGCTTTCTTGGCCATGGTTCTGATCCTCTGGCGGCGACTATTCTTCAGCCGCAACCGCGGTGCCGCGGCGTGCCTGAAGCGTCGAGTACTTGATGCCGCGCTGCGCCGCAACATCCTTAGGATGCATCTGGCTCTTCAGCGCATCGAACGTCGCGCGGACCATGTTGTACGGGTTCGACGAACCCATCGACTTGGCGACAACGTCATGCATGCCGAGCGTCTCGAAGACGGCGCGCATCGGGCCGCCGGCGATGATGCCGGTACCGGCCTTTGCGGCGCGCAGCAGAACCTTGCCTGCGCCGTGGCGTCCCTCGACGTCGTGATGCAGCGTGCGACCCGAACGCAGCGGCACGAAGATCAGGTCGCGCTTTGCCGATTCGGTTGCCTTGCGGATCGCCTCAGGCACTTCGCGCGCCTTGCCGTGACCAAAGCCGACGCGGCCCTTCTGGTCGCCGACGACGACGAGTGCTGCAAAGCCGAAGCGACGGCCGCCCTTGACGACCTTTGCAACTCGGTTGATGTGGACCAGCTTGTCGACGAACTCGCTGTCCTCGCGGTCGCGGCCACGGCCGCCATCCCTGCGTTCTTGTGCCATATCCTGTTCCTTGTTCTTTTCCGGAAGCACGGTTGTTGATGATATCCGGCGCCTCTGTGGGTCACCGGGGGTGAATCAGTTTGTCTTTCGCATGATCTCACCCAGAAAGTCTGCAACTTTCTGGGATCATGCCTAGAAGCTGAGGCCAGCCTCGCGAGCTGCATCGGCCAGGGCCTTGACACGGCCGTGATAGATGTAGGGACCACGATCGAACACCACATTCGTCACGCCTGCCTTGCTGGCGCGCTCGGCGATCAGCTTGCCGACGGCCGTAGCGGCCGCAACATCGGCACCGGTCTTGATGGAGCCCTTGATGTCCTTCTCAAGGGTCGAAGCCGATGCAACGGTGTGGCCCTTGGCGTCGTCGATGATCTGCGCGTGAATGTTCTTCGACGAGCGGAAAACCGAGAGACGCAGACGTTCGCCCGCAACTTTCTTGATCTGACGACGGACGCGCTGGGCGCGGCGCTGTGTGGATTGCTTTGCAGCCATATTACTCGTTCCTTGCCTTCATCAAACGGACGCTGACATGTGCGGTAGGCCGTCCCGGCCTCCCGCGGCAACATTCCGCGGCGTTGAAATTGGTGAATGGTGAATGGAAAAACGGTCGTCCGGGCTCTGCCCAACCATTTCACCATTCACCATTCACCATTTTAAATAACTACTTCTTCTTGCCTTCCTTGCGGACGATCTTCTCGTCAGCGTACTTCACACCCTTGCCCTTGTAGGGCTCCGGCGGACGGTATTCGCGAATCTCGGCGGCCACCTGGCCAACCTGCTGCTTGTCGATGCCGACGATCGAGATCTCGGTCGGCTTGGGCACCGTGATGGTGATGCCTTCAGGCGTCTGGTAAACCACTTCGTGGCTGAAGCCGAGCGAAAGCTGCAGGTTCTTGCCCTGCAGGGCAGCACGATAACCAACGCCGTTGATCTCAAGCTTCTTCTCGAAGCCGTCCTTCACGCCCTGGATGATGTTGACGATCTGCGTCCGCGACATGCCCCATTTGGAGCGGGCAACCTTCGACTGATCGCGCGGCTGAACGGCGATCTCGCCGTTCTCCATCTTGACCAGCACTTCTTCGTTGACCACGAACTTCAGCTCGCCCTTGGGGCCCTTGGCCGTGACGGTCTGGCCGTCGACGGTCGCGGAAACGCCCTGCGGCAGGGGAACTGGTTTCTTGCCAATACGAGACATTATGGTGTCCTCGTTACTCTTCTTGTTTCAGGTCCGCCGGATCAGAATATCTGGCAGAGGATTTCGCCACCGACATTCTGCTCGCGGGCATCGTGGTCGGCCATGACGCCCTTCGGCGTCGAAAGAATGGCAATACCAAGGCCGTTGGCGACGTGCGGGATCGACTTTGCCGAGACGTAGACGCGGCGGCCGGGCTTGGAAACACGAGCGATTTCGCGGATCACCGGGGTGCCGTCGAAATATTTCAGCTCGATGTTGATCTCCGACTTGCCGTTGTCGAAATCGGTCTGGCTGTAGTCGCGGATATAGCCTTCCGTCTTCAGCACTTCGAGCACGCGGGCGCGCAGCGTCGAAGCAGGCGTCGAGACGGTCGTCTTCTTGCGGCCATAGGCGTTGCGGATGCGGGTCAGCATATCGCCGAGAGGATCACTCAATGACATCGTATGTCCTCCTTACCAGCTGGACTTGACGAGACCGGGGATAGCCCCGGAATTGCCGAGGTCACGCAGCGCGATGCGCGACATGCCGAGCTTGCGATAGACGGCGCGCGGACGGCCGGTGATTTCGCAACGGTTGCGGATGCGCACCTTGGCGCCGTTGCGCGGCATCGCGGCCAGCTTGAGCTGGGCACGGAAGCGCTCTTCCAGCGGCTGGGACTGATCCATGATCAGGTCCTTCAGCGCCTTGCGCTTGTCGGCATGCTGCGCGACGAGCTGCCGGCGCTTCTTGTTCTTCTCGACTGAGCTGGTCTTTGCCATTTCAGATTTTTCCTTTTCTCGCTGCCGTTACTGGCGGAAGGGGAAGTTGAAGGCCTTGAGCAGTGCCCGGGCTTCGTCGTCCGTTTCCGCAGTCGTACAAACGATGATGTCCATGCCCCAGATCTGATCAACCTTGTCGTAGTTGATCTCCGGAAACACGATGTGTTCCTTGATACCCATGGCGTAGTTGCCACGGCCATCGAAGCTCTTCGGGTTCAGGCCGCGGAAATCTCGAACGCGCGGCAGCGCGATCGTGACCAGCCGGTCCAGGAACTCGTACATGCGCTCCTTGCGAAGCGTAACCTTGGCGCCGATCGGCATCTTCTCGCGGACCTTGAAGCCGGCGATGGAGTTGCGCGCATGCGTCACCACGGCCTTCTGGCCGGCGATGAGTGCCAGATCCTCGGCCGCGATCGACGGCTTCTTGGAATCGGCGGTTGCCTCGCCCACGCCCATGTTCAGCACGACCTTGTCGAGACGCGGAACCTGCATCTCGTTGTCGTACTTGAACTGCTCTAGCAGCGCCTTGCGGATGGTCTCGTTGTAGACCTGCTTGAGGCGCGGCTGATAAGTTGCCTTAGCCATTGATGACTTCTCCCGAGCGCTTGGCGACACGCACCTTGGTGCCGTCCTTCTGGGTCTGGAAACCGACGCGGGTCGGCTTGCCATCCTTGGGATCGACGAGTGCGATGTTCGACAGATGAATCGGCGCTTCCTTGGTGATGATGCCGCCTTCTTGCGTCTGCGACTGCTTCTGGTGGCGGCGGATCTGGTTGATGCCGCGAACAAGCGCCTTGTCGTCCTTGGGCATCACGCGCAGAACTTCGCCGCTACGGCCCTTGTCCTTGCCGGCCAGGACAACAACGTTGTCGCCTTTTTTGATCTTCTGCATTGTTCTGTCCTTACAAAACTTCAGGCGCGAGCGAGATGATCTTCATGTGGTTCTTGGCGCGCAATTCGCGCGGAACCGGTCCGAAGATACGCGTACCGACTGGCTCTTTCTTGTTGTCGACGAGAACGGCCGCGTTCTTGTCGAAGCGAATGACGCTGCCGTCGGAACGGCGGATGTCCTTGGCCGTGCGAACCACGACCGCCTTCATCACATCGCCCTTCTTGACGCGGCCGCGCGGGATGGCTTCCTTGATCGACACCACGATGATGTCGCCAACGGAGGCGTATTTCCGCTTCGATCCGCCCAGCACCTTGATGCACATGACACGACGGGCGCCGGAGTTGTCCGCGACGTCGAGGTTTGTTTGCATCTGAATCATGACAGGCCGCCTTCTTCATTCAACAGGAGCAGCGCTTTCGCATCTCCTGCTTGTGTCCAAAATTTCGTTACTGCGCCTGGGCTTCGGTAATGACGACCCAGCGCTTGTCCTTGGAGATCGGAGCCGACTCCTGGATGAAAACCTGATCGCCCACCTTGCAGGCATTGTTGGCGTCATGCGCCTTGTACTTCTTGGTCGAGCGAACGACCTTCTTCATCACGGGATGCGTGAAGCGCCTTTCGACCTTGACGACAACCGTCATCTCGTTCTTGTCGCTGACGACAGTGCCCTGCAGAATGCGCTTTGGCATGATCTTGTCCTTATACCTTCTTGGCCGAAGCTTTTTCGGCGGCGATGGTCTTGATGCGCGCGATGTCCCTGCGGACGATCTTCACGCGCGCTGTCTTTTCGAGCTGGCCAGTCGCCTTCTGGAAGCGCAGGTTGAACTGCTCCTTCTTGAGGCTGGCCAGTTCGTCGTTGAGCTGGTCGGCGGTCTTCGCCCTGACGTCGGAGGCTTTCATTGCCGTCCCTTCCTATTCTGCGATGCGCTGAACGAAGCGCGTCCTGACAGACAGCTTGGCAGCACCGAGGCGTAGCGCCTCGCGTGCGATTTCCTCGCTGACGCCGTCGATCTCGAACATGATGCGGCCAGGCTTGATGCGCGCCGCCCAGTAGTCGACGGCACCCTTGCCCTTGCCCATGCGGACTTCGGTCGGCTTCGAGGTCACCGGAACATCCGGGAAGATCCGGATCCACACGCGACCGGCGCGCTTCATCTCGCGGGTGATCGCGCGGCGGGCCGCCTCGATCTCACGCGCTGTAACGCGGTTCGGCTCCAATGCCTTCAGCCCGTAGCCGCCGAAATCCAGGTTGGTGCCGCCCTTGGCGAGACCATGGATGCGGCCCTTGAACTGCTTGCGGAACTTTGTGCGCTTTGGCTGCAGCATCGTTCTTACTCCAAATTCCCTTTAGGCTCAGGCGTTTTCGCGGCGACGGCCGCGTTCGCGATCGCCACCACCATGCGAATGATCGCCTTCGGTCGCCTTGCGCTCGGAAGCCATCGGGTCGTGCTCGAGGATCTCGCCCTTGAACACCCAGACCTTCACGCCGCAAATGCCATAGGCAGTGTGGGCTTCGGCCGTGCCGTAGTCGACGTCGGCACGCAGCGTATGCAGCGGCACGCGGCCTTCGCGGTACCATTCCATGCGCGCGATTTCAGCACCGCCGAGACGGCCCGAGCAGTTGATGCGGATACCCTCGGCACCGAGACGCATCGCCGACTGCACGGCACGCTTCATGGCACGGCGGAACGCGATACGGCGCTCGAGCTGCTGGGCGATCGACTGGGCGACGAGCGTCGCGTCGATCTCCGGCTTACGCACTTCAACGATGTTGAGGTGCGTCTCGGACTTCGTCATCTCCATCAGCTTCCTGCGAAGCTTCTCGATGTCGGCGCCCTTCTTGCCGATGATCAGCCCAGGACGGGCAGCGTGGATCGTGACGCGGCACTTCTTGTGCGGGCGCTCGATGACGACCTTGGAGATCGCAGCCTGCTTGAGTTCCTTCTCGAGGTACTCGCGGATCTTGATGTCCTCGTGCAGCAGCTTCGAATACTCGCCGGTGTTCGCGTACCAGCGCGAATCCCAGGTCCGGTTGATGCCAAGACGCAGACCGATCGGATTTACTTTCTGACCCATTATGCGGCCTCCCCTGCTTCTTCGACTTCACGAACGACGATCGTGAGGTGCGAGAACGGCTTTTCGACACGGCTTGCGCGGCCGCGGCCACGGGCATGAAAACGCTTCATGACAATCGACTTGCCGACATAGGCCTCGGCCACGATCAGCGCATCGACGTCAAGGTCGTGATTGTTTTCCGCATTCGCGATCGCCGACTCCAACGTCTTCTTGACGGTGCCGGAGATGCGCTTCTGCGAGAATTCTAGGTCGGAGAGCGCGCTGGCAACCTTCTTGCCGCGGATAAGCGCGGCAACGAGATTCAGCTTCTGCGGGCTGATACGGATCGTGCGCAACACGGCGCGCGCTTCGTTGTCAGCAAGCCTGCGCGGAGCTTTGGCCTTGCCCATCGTTATTTCCTTTTCGCCTTCTTGTCCGCACCGTGACCGTAATAGGTCCGGGTCGGCGAGAACTCACCGAACTTGTGGCCGACCATGTCCTCGTTCACCGAAACGGGGACGTGCTTCTGACCGTTGTAGACGCCGAATGTGAGGCCGACGAACTGCGGCAGGATGGTGGAGCGACGGCTCCACATCTTGATCACTTCGTTACGGCCACCTTCGCGCACCTTGTCGGCCTTCTTCAGAAGATAGCCGTCGATGAACGGGCCTTTCCAGACTGAACGTGTCACTGCTTGACTACCTCTTCTTATTTCTTGCGCTGATGGCGCGAGCGAAGAATGAACTTGTCGGTCTCTTTGTTGGACCGCGTCTTCTTGCCCTTGGTCGGCTTGCCCCACGGGCTGACCGGATGACGGCCGCCCGAGGTACGGCCTTCGCCGCCGCCATGCGGATGGTCGACCGGGTTCATGGTCACGCCGCGGTTGTGGGGACGCTTGCCCTTCCACACCGTACGGCCGGCCTTGCCCAGATTGATGTTGCCGTGGTCCGGGTTCGACACCGCGCCGATCGTGGCCATGCAAAGGCCGCTGACAACGCGCTGCTCGCCCGAATTAAGGCGCAGGATCGCCATGCCCTGGTCGCGACCGACGAGCTGGGCGTAGGAGCCGGCGGAGCGTGCGATCTGTGCGCCCTTCTCGGGCTTCAACTCGACATTGTGGATGATCGTGCCGACCGGGATGGACGACAGCGGCATCGCGTTGCCGGGCTTCACGTCGACCGACTGGCCGGCAATCACCTTGTCGCCGGGCGCCAGGCGCTGCGGCGCGATGATGTAGTTCAGCTCGCCGTCGTCATACTTGACCAGCGCGATGAAGGCGGTGCGGTTCGGGTCGTACTCGATGCGCTCGACCGTCGCCTGCACGTCCCACTTGCGACGCTTGAAATCGATGATGCGGTACGAACGCTTGTGACCGCCGCCGATGAAGCGCGCCGTGATGCGGCCGGCATTGTTGCGGCCGCCCGACTTGGTCAGGCCTTCCGTCAAGCCCTTGATGGGCTTGCCCTTGTACAGGGCCGAACGGTCGACCAGCACCAACTGGCGCGTGCTCGGCGTTACGGGATTGAATTTCTTGAGTGCCATAATGCTTTCCTCGCGCCCTGTCTCAGAGGCCCGTCGCGACGTCGATCGACTGGCCGTCGACCAGTGTCACGATCGCCCGCTTCAGATCGCTCTGCCGGCCAACTGTGCCGCGGAACCGCTTCACCTTGCCCTTGCGGATCAGGGTGTTGACGGCCGTTACCTTGACGCCGAACAGCGCCTCGACAGCAGCCTTGATCTCAGGCTTCGTCGCCTTGCGGGCAACATTGAAGACAACCTGGTTCTGCTCCGAAGCCATGGTCGACTTTTCGGTGATGGCCGGGCTGACGATCACGTCGTAGTGTCGAAGGTCCGTCATTTAAAGCGCTCCTCGAGTGCCTCGACGGCGGCCTTCGAGAGGACCAGCGTGCCGCGGCGAAGAATATCATAGACGTTGATGCCCTGAATCGGCAGCACGTCGATGTTCGGGATGTTGGTGGCCGCGCGCTTGAAATTCACGTCAAGCTCGGCGCCACCGATCACCAGTGCGTTGCTCAGGCCGAGCGCCGCGAAATTGGCGATCAGGGCCTTCGTCTTCGGATCCGACGTCACCAAGTCATCGATGATGATCAGGCTCGACGACTTGGCCTTGGCCGACAGCGCGTGCTTCAGGCCGAGAGCGCGGACCTTCTTGGGAAGATCGTGCTCGTGGCTGCGAACGACCGGGCCGTGGGCCTTGCCGCCGCCGCGGAACTGCGGCGCACGTGCCGAATGGTGACGGGCGCGGCCCGTACCCTTCTGCTTGTACATCTTGCCGCCGGTACGCGCGATTTCCGAGCGTCCCTTGGTCTTGTGCGTGCCGGCGCGGCGCTTGGCCAACTGCCAACGCACGACGCGCTGCAGGATGTCGTCGCGCGGATCAAGCCCGAAAATCTCCTCGGAGAGCTTCAGCTTGCCGGCGTCCTTGCCCGCGAGGGTGGTGATCTTGAGATCCATTATTCTGCCCCCTCTGTGGCGGCTGCTTCAGTCTTTGCGGCTGCGGCACGAACACCGCCGGGCTTCGGAGCTGAATCCGGCAACGCCACCTTGGCGGCGTCGCGGACCAGGATCCATGCACCCTTCGAACCGGGAACGGCGCCGCGGATCAGGATCAGGCCGCGATCCGTGTCGGTCGAAACAACCTCGACGTTCTGCGTGGTCACGCGGGTGCTACCCATGTGGCCGGCCATCTTCTTGCCCTTGAACACCTTGCCCGGGTCCTGGCGCTGGCCGGTCGAACCATGCGAACGGTGAGACACCGAGTTGCCGTGGGTCGCGCGACCGCCGCCGAAATTGTGGCGCTTGATAACGCCCTGGAAGCCCTTGCCGATCGTCGTGCCCGTTACATCGACCTTCTGGCCGACAACGTAATGCTCAACAGTGATCTCAGCGCCGACGTCCAGCATGTTGTCGGCCGAGACGCGGAATTCCGCGACCTTGGCCTTCGGCTCGACCGAGGCAGTGGCGAAATGGCCGCGCAGCGCCTTCGACGTGTTCTTCACCTTGGCCAGCCCGACGCCGAGCTGAACAGCGGTATAGCCGTTCTTCTCGTCGGTGCGCTGGGCCACGACCTGGCAGTTCTCCATCTGGAGAACGGTAACCGGCACATGCTCGCCTGCGTCGTTATAGACGCGGGTCATGCCCAGCTTCTTTGCAATTACACCTGAACGCATCAGTCCGTTCCTCCCAAGCCTAAAGCTTGATCTCGACGTCGACGCCGGCAGCCAGGTCGAGCTTCATCAAAGCGTCAACGGTCTGCGGGGTCGGGTCCACGATATCGAGCAGCCGCTTGTGCGTCCGCATTTCGAACTGTTCACGGCTCTTCTTGTCGACGTGCGGCGACCGGTTGACCGTGAATTTCTCGATCCGCGTCGGCAGCGGAATGGGGCCGCGGACGTTGGCACCGGTGCGCTTGGCCGTCGACACGATTTCGCGGGTCGAGGCGTCGAGCACCCGATGGTCAAACGCCTTGAGGCGGATGCGGATATTCTGTCCGTTCATGGTCAATTCCTTGTTCCGGCGCGGCGCGAACTCTGCGGTTCGCGCCTGCGACAGATCGGTTTAAGTCAAGTTACTCTTTGATGCTTGCGACGATGCCGGCGCCGACGGTGCGGCCGCCTTCACGGATGGCGAAGCGCAGCTTCTCTTCCATGGCGATCGGCACGATCAACTCGACATCGACCGTGATGTTGTCGCCCGGCATCACCATCTCGG
>CAMYMG010000012.1 GCA_947259295.1 uncultured Rhizobiaceae bacterium | reverse complement strand
TCGTCACCGGCCGCAACAAGGCGGTCATCGAAGACCATTTCGACGTGCATTTCGAGCTCTACGACACGCTGGCGCAGCGCGGCAAGGACGAGCAGCTGGCGCATCTGCAGCGCCTGCAGCCGCAGCCTGGCCAGACCTCCTTTACCCGACAGCAGGTGCCGCTGGGGCTCGGTCATGCGGTCTGGTGCGCGCGCGACCTGGTCGGCGACGAGCCCTTCGCGCTGTTGTTGCCCGACATGATCATGCAGTCGGAAAAGAGCTGCATGAAGGAGATGGTCGAGCTCTACGAAGAGACCGGCAACAACATCATCGCGGTGCAGGAATGCGATCCGGCCGAGGCGCATAAATACGGCATCGTCGGCAAGGGGGCGGCCGTCCACACCGGCTTCGAGATTACCGGCATGGTGGAGAAGCCGAAGCAGGGCACGGCACCCTCCAACCTCTTCATCAACGGCCGCTACATATTGCAGCCGGATATCTTCAAAGTGCTGGAAAGCCAGGAGCGCGGTGCCGGCAACGAGATCCAGCTCACCGACGCCATGCTGAAGCTCGAAAAGCAGCAGAAGTTCTACGGCTACCACTACCAGGGCCGCACCTTCGACTGCGGCTCGCCGGAAGGCTTCGTCGAGGCCAATGTCGCCTTCGCGCTGTGGCGGCCGGACATGCATGACCAGATGTCGGACATGATCGGAAGCCTGCTCGACGAGGCGAGCGCTGCACGGCTCCGGAAAGCCGTCTGAAGGTAGCCGGCATGTCGCTCTTCGGCTTCAGGACAAGAAGTGCCGAGCGTGACCAGGCAACCGATGCGCAGCGCATCGAGCGTCTGGCCAGTCTCCTCGATCAACTCGCCGCCGAAATCTCGGCCGAAAGGTCGGGCCTGCAGCAGCGCTACAGTTCCTCGACCACGGACGCAGCGTTCCTTGTCGATGCCATCGAGAACGACAGCGCATCCGCCCGTTTGCAGGAGCGGGTGGATGAACTGACGGGTTCGATCCTGGCCTGCGAGCGCCGGCTGGAAGTGCTGTCGCAACAGGCCTCGCTGGTCGATGAGTTGAAGGCGGTTCTGCCGCGCTTCCCCAGAAACGGGTCCTGATGGAAGGCAGCTTGGCGGGCACCAAAAGCGGGCGGGCTGGCAAGAGGCTTGCCGCAGGCTCTTGAACCGGCGGTCGCAGTCCAGCAATAGTCCGGCGCTGAACCGCATCCGGATTCCCGCCATGGCAACCGTAGAACGACAAGTCGACGATCTGACCCACGAAGAGGCCGCCGCCGAACTGGCTAGGCTGGCGGAGGAAATCGCCGGACACGACCGGCGCTATCATGGCGAGGACGCTCCGACGATCTCGGACGCCGACTACGACGCGCTGCGCCTGCGCAACGCGTCAATCGAGGCGCGGTTTCCGGAACTGGTGCGGGCGGATTCGCCGTCGCGTAGGGTTGGCGCCGCACCTTCCGGTACGTTCAGCCAAGTCGTGCATTCGGTCCCGATGCTGTCGCTCGACAATGTGTTTTCGGACGGGGATGTCGCAGATTTCGTGGCGAGCGTTCGGCGCTTCCTTAGCCTGTCGGCCGACGACGAGTTGGTGTTCACGGCGGAACCGAAGATTGACGGTCTGTCGATGTCGCTGCGCTACGAGAACCGGAAGCTGGTGACGGCGGCGACGCGGGGCGACGGCACGACTGGCGAGAACGTGACCGCCAATATCCGCACCATTGATGAGATCCCCGAGACCCTGCCGAAAGACGCTCCCGACATCGTCGACATACGCGGCGAGGTCTATATGCGGCGCGACGACTTCTTCGCGCTGCAGAAGCGCATGGCCGAGAGCGGCCAGACCTTTGCCAATCCGCGCAACTCGGCTGCCGGCAGCCTGCGACAGAAGAACCCGGAGATCACGAAATCGCGGCCGCTGAAGTTCTTTGCCTATGCCTGGGGCGAGACCAGCGAGCCGATGGGCAGCACGCAGTACGACGTCGTGAAGCGTTTCGCGGAGTGGGGTTTCATGATCAACGACAGGATGGAGCGCTTCGACACGACCGAGGCGATCCTGGCGCATTATCATGCCATCGAGGCGGAGCGCGCCGAACTGCCCTATGACATCGACGGCGTCGTCTACAAGGTCGACCGGCTCGACCTGCAGGAGCGGCTCGGCTTCCGCTCGCGCAGCCCGCGCTGGGCGACGGCGCACAAATTCGCCGCCGAGAAGGCGATGACGGTGGTCAACGCCATCGACATCCAGGTCGGCCGCACCGGCGCGCTGACGCCGGTGGCGCGGCTCGAACCAGTGACAGTGGGCGGCGTGGTGGTGACCAATGCGACGCTGCACAACGAGGACTACATCAAGGGCATCGGCACCAAGGGCGAGCCGATCCGAGAGGCTGGGCACGACATCCGCATCGGCGACACGGTGGTCATCCAGCGCGCCGGCGACGTCATCCCGCAAGTCCTCGACATCGTGCCGGAAAAGCGGCCGGCAGACGCAAAACCCTATGTCTTCCCCGACCGCTGCCCGTTCTGCGACAGCCATGCGGTGCGCGGGGAGGGGGAGGCGGTGCGACGCTGCACCGGCGGGCTGATCTGCCCGGCGCAGGCGACCGAGCGGATCCGCCACTTCGTGTCGCGCAACGCGCTCGACATAGAGGGGCTCGGCGAGAAACAGATCGAGTTCTTCTTCAATGCCGAGCAGGAAGCGCTGCGGATCCGCAACCCGGCCGACATTTTTACGCTTAAGAAGCGGCAGGAGACGCTGCCGGACACGCTC
This sequence comes from uncultured Rhizobiaceae bacterium, assembly GCA_947259295.1. Taxonomy (GTDB): domain Bacteria; phylum Pseudomonadota; class Alphaproteobacteria; order Rhizobiales; family Rhizobiaceae; genus CAMYMG01. The sequence goes on along the minus strand of CAMYMG010000012.1, from coordinate 17,278 downwards.
GAGGGCTCGATGCAGCGGCTCGACAAGATCGAGGGCTTTGGCGAGATCTCGGTGCGAAAGCTGTTCGCGGCAATCGACGAACGGCGCGAAGTGGCGTTCTCGCGTTTCCTGTTCGGCCTCGGCATCCGCCATATCGGCGAGACCAACGCCAAGCGGCTGGCTCGCCATTTCACCAGCTTTGGAACGATGCGCGCGGCGGCCGAGGCGGCGAGGATGCCGGAGGGCAAGGGCGACGCCGGCAACGCCGAGTGGCAGGAGATCGTCGGCATCAACGGCATCGGCGCTACCGTTGCGGAGGCGCTGGTCGACTTCTTCGCCGAGGAGCACAACCGTCAGGCCGTGGATGACCTGCTTGCCGAAGTAACGCCGCTCGATGAAGAGCCGGTCGGCACGGTGTCCTCGCCGGTCGCGGGCAAGACGGTCGTGTTTACCGGCGCGCTCGAAAAGATGTCGCGCGATGAGGCGAAGGCCATGGCCGAGAAGCTCGGCGCCAAGGTGGCGGGCTCGGTGTCGAAGAAGACCGATCTGGTGGTGGCAGGACCCGGCGCCGGCTCAAAGCTGAAGCTTGCCAGCGAACTCGGCATCGAGGTCATCGACGAAGACGAGTGGTTCGCGCGGATCGGCCGCTCGGGCTGACTTCCGATACCCTCAAATCCCGACGAAGCCGATTGCTGTGTCAAAACCCCTGGCAATCGGCAGAACCAGGCGCTCGCCGATCCGTTCGAGACCGGTTCCCGCGAAGGACTCAAGCGTCTCGCAGGCGATGGTCAGGCCGGCGAGGTGGGGACCGTCTTCCATATGCGGAGGAGGCGTCCCGAAGGCGGTCTCGAAAGCTTTCGGCGTGGCAAGGACGATAGACCCGCTCGGGGTTGCGAAGACGATGCGTCCGGGCGGCTCGGCCATGCCGGCGCCGCCGAGAACGGTCTTCATGTGCTCGGCAAGGCCGAGCGCGCTGTCGCCCGAAATCCAGACATCGTGGACCGATTGCGCCGTGTTCGGGTGGGTCATGAATTCCCGCTGGGCGTAGTAGTCGGGCCGGAAATGCTGGCAGGCGAAATGCCCGAACCAGGGGGCGGCAGGGTTGGAGACGAACGCCAGCGAGAAGCCGACCTGGACATCCTCGCCGCTCGGCAAGGTCGCCCTCCTGCCGAACTCGAATGGCGCGTAGGTCTGCAGCCCGGCATCGCGCCAGTTGGCGATGTCGGCGTGGGCGTCGACCGTATCGAGCACCAGCATCGAGAAGCCCTCGTGGCGGCGCAGAAAGTCGCGGTTGAATGCGGAGAAGGAAAACTCGCCCTCCGCGTGCTCGACGATATCGGCCGGAACGATGACGGAGAGCAGTTCGAGGTAGGCGCCGTGCAGCTGGATGACCCTGTTGCCGGTGCCGAAGGGATGCTCGGCACGCGGCGTCAGCGTGAAGCCGAGCGAGGCCCAGGTCTCGGACAGTCCGTCGAGATCGTGCGCGGCAAGCACGAGATGGTTGATGCCCTTCATGCGCGCGTCCCTCTCTTCGCGGCGTATCGGTTCCGGCAAAGCCTACAGGCAGCGTGGCCGGTGCGCCATCCGGGGGGCCGGCGGTGCCCGCGCAGGCGAAGCGAAACACGGATCACTTAAGCTGACGGTTGGCTCAAGCGAATTCACCTGACTTGTCAGCCCTGCTTACCTATATGTCGCTGCAAATCTGGAATCGACATGTCGGCAGGAAGCATATCTGAAGGCGCGCCGGGCAGCGATGTCTGGCGCGGCCTCAAGGCCGGGTTGCCGGTGGTGGTGGCTTCCGCGCCGTTCGGCCTCCTGTTCGGTGCGCTCGCGGTCGACAACGGCTTCACGCCGTTCGAGGCATTCCTGATGAGCGCCAGCATCTATGGCGGCGCCAGCCAGATGGTTGGCCTCGATCTCTTCGGCGCCAAGATCGCGCCGTGGCTGATCGTCCTGTCGATCTTCGCCGTGAACTTTCGACACGTGCTCTATTCCGGCGCTGTCGGGCGACGCATTCGGCACTGGCCGCCGCTGCAGCAGGCAGTGGGCTTCTTCTTCCTCGTCGACCCGCAATATGCCGAGTCCGAGGTCAAGGGCCAGCGCGGCGAAAAGATAACCTTCGCATGGTACATGAGCATGGCCCTGCCGATCTATGTCTGCTGGATCGCGGAGGCCTGGATCGGCGGGACGTTCGGCAACCTGATTCCCGATCCGCATGCGCTCGGCATCGACTTCCTGCTGCCGATCTATTTCCTTGGACTCGTCATGGACTTTCGCGACCGGCCCTTCTGGCTGCCCGTGGTGGCGACCAGCGCCATTGCCTCGGTGATTGCCTACAAGACCGTGGGGTCGCCCTGGCACGTCACCATCGGCGCGGCGGCAGGCATCCTCCTGGCGGCGGCGATGCCGCTCGACCGTAAGCCGGACGATCCGTCATGAATACAGTGCTGTGGGTCATCCTGTGGGGCGCCGTCTTCACCTATGCCGCGCGCGTCGGCGGTCACCTCGTGCTGTCGCGCTTCCACAACATCCATCCGCGCGTCGAGGCCGGGCTGAACGCGGTGCCGGCGGCCGTGCTGACGACGCTGGTGGCGCCTGCCGCCATCCAGGCCGGGCCTGTCGAACTGATCGCGCTGGTGGTTGCGGGGTTCGCGTCGCTCAGGTTCGGCATGATGACGATGTTCCTGATCGGCGCAGCCGTGCTGGTCGGCCTGCGGCAGGTCGTCGGGTAGGACAGACGCCGGGTTCTCAGTCCTTGTGGTCGCGCGGCAGCGGCGCAGTCGCCTCGGTCAGCCAGGCAAGCGTTTCGCCGCCCACCATCGGGCCGATCTCCTGCAGAACTCGCGCATGGTATTCGTCGAGCCAATGCAGTTCGTCCCGGTTCAGCAGGTCGGTGCGCAGCATGCGCTTGTCGAAGGGAACCAGCGTCAGCGTCTCGAAGCCGTGCATGGCGATGTCGCCGCCGGCTATCTCGCTCAGCGGGGTAACGAGGACGAGGTTTTCCAGCCGGATACCGTAATGGCCGGGCTTGTAGTAGCCGGGCTCGTTGGACAGCATCATGCCTTCCAGCAGTTTCTGCATGCCGGTGCGGGCTATGCGCTGCGGGCCCTCGTGGACCGCCAGGAAGGAGCCGACGCCGTGGCCGGTGCCATGTGCGAAGTCCAGCCCCGCCTTCCACAGCGCCAGGCGCGCCACGGCGTCGATGTCGGCGCCGCGCGTTCCCGCCGGAAAGCGCAGCATCGAAATGCCGATCATCCCCTTCAGCACCAGCGTATAGCGCTCGCACATTTCGTCCGTCGGCCGGCCGATGGGTACGGTGCGTGTCACGTCGGTCGTGCCGTCCTGGTACTGGGCGCCTGAGTCGAGCAGGAAGAGTTCGCCGTCGCCAAGCCGCCGGTTGGTGTCGCGCGACACGCGGTAGTGCATGATCGCACCGTTGGCACCGGCGCCGGCAATCGTCGAGAAGGAGACTTCGCGCAGGGGCATCTGGGTTTCCTCGCCGATCAGGCGGCGCGCCTCCTCGAGCCTTGTGACGACCGTGATCTCATCCAGCGAGTCGGGCTTCTGGCTGTCGAGCCAGCAGAGAAGATGAGCAAGCGCGGCACCATCGCGGCGGTGGGCGGCGCGGCTGCCCTCGATCTCGGCGCGGTTCTTGGTGGCGCGCGGAATGCGGGCGGGGTCGGCCGCGGGAACGACGCTGCCGCCATTGTCGATCACCAGCGTCTTCAGCCGCTCGGCGGCAAGTGCGGGGTCGAGCGCGATCCTGGCGCCGGCCCTGGCCAGCGCGGCGATCTCGTCGTCTAGCGTGGCGGGCGCGCGCAGGTCGGCGAGTTGGGTCAGGTAGGACTCGGCGACCATCGGCAGCTTGCGCTTGTCCATGAACAGGAGATGCGGCCCCTCGGCCGAAAGCACGGCGAAGCCGAGCGCCAGCGGCGTGTGCGGCACGTCGCCGCCGCGAATGTTGAAGGCCCAGGCGATGGAGGAAGGGTCGGTCAGCACGGCATGGGTGGCGCCATCGGCGGCGATTGCAGCCGCAAGGCGCTCCAGCTTCTCCTTGGCCAGTTCGCCGGCATAGGCGATCGGATGGACCTCCACTGGTGCGAGGGGCGGGGCAGGGCGTTCGGTCCAGATGTGGTCGATCGGATTGGTATCGAGCGGCACGAGGGTGACGCCGGCCTTTTCGGCGGCGCTCGACAAGGTCTTTACATCGCCGATCGTGTGCAGCCAGGGATCGAAGCCAAGACGAAAGCCCTTGCCGAGATTGCTGCCCAGCCATTCCGACGGCGGATTGTCGATCAGGCTCTCGATGCGAAAGACATCGAGGTCGACCTGGTCGCGCACCTGCAGCGTGTAGCGGCCATCGACGAAGATGACGGCGCGGTCGTCGAGGACGATGGCCGTGCCGGCGGAGCCGGAAAAGCCGGTCAGCCATTTCAGGCGCTCGGAGCGGGCCGGGACATACTCACCCTGGTGCTCGTCGGCGCGCGGCACGATGAAGCCATCGATCCCGTTGGCCGCCATCCAGATGCGCAGTTCCGCGACGCGGGCCTTGCCCTGTGTGCGGTCGCCTTCGGTGTCAAAGGTCTGGAACATTTGTTGCTTTACCTCTCACATGTCGAAAGCGGATGGAACCTAACGGGCCGCGGTGAGGCTTGCAACGCAGAGCCGATGGTCCACGGTGCCGCGCCAACGCCGCAATAACAAGCAGTGCCGACCTGTGCATAAATCGATGGCAGACATGCGCAAACGGCACTTTTTGAAAAGGTCAGTAGCACTTACCTTGTTGGCTGTGGAGGAGTTACGACATCGTCCCGAAAAGGAGAACGACCGTGGCTACCAGAAATAACGGATTTTTCCGCAACGCCTATAATGCCCTCGTCGCCGCGCGCCAGCGTCAGGCCAGCAGCTACGTCAACGGTGCACTTCTGATGCTCGACGACGAAACGCTGAAGGCGCATGGCTACAGCCGCGCCGAACTGCGCAAGCAGCCGCACACCGCTTCTTACTACTAGAACTGGCCGCGGCTGGGTCAACGCTTCAGATGAAGCGTCACCCAGCCGTCGCGCCAGAGTGTGTGCACATGCCTGAACTTCTGGCCGCTGTAGGCGGCCAGAACGGCATTGCGCTGGCGCTCCAGAATACCCGACAGGATGATCGACCCGCCGGGCGTCACGTGGCGTGCCATCTCAGGCGCCAGACTCATCAGCGGGCGCGCCAGAATATTCGCGACAATAAGATCGAAAGGCGCCCATGCCCGGAACACCGGGTCGTGGAAGCCGGGAGCGGTCCGGGTGTCGACGAATGACGCTACCTGATTGAGCCTGGCATTGCCGGCGGCGACCTTGGTCGCAATCGGGTCGATGTCGGTTGCCAGCACCGGAATGTGCAGCATTTTTGCCAGCGCGATGGCGAGCACGGCGCTGCCGGTGCCAAGGTCCAGCGCGGTGCGCGGACGCTCCCTGCGCCCGACAATCTCGATCATCTCCAGGCAACCCGAAGTCGTGCCGTGATGACCGGTGCCGAAGGCGAGGCCTGCCTCGATTTCGATGGCGAGATCGCCCGTGCGGCGCCTGTGACGGTCATGCGAGCCGTGCACCAGGAAGCGACCGGCGCGAACCGGTTGCAGGCCTTCGAGCGACAGCGCCACCCAGTCGATATCGGGCAGAAGCTCCGCCTCGAGCTTCGCTTCGATTGCCAGTTGGCCAAGCAGCGCCTCTATGCGACCGCGTACGGAAGCCGAGTCGTCGTCGGTGTACAGCGAGACCTCGCGGATACCTTTTACCTCGTCCGTATCGAAAGCGGCGAGCGGATAGCCCTCTTCCTCGAAATCGGCTTCGAGCGCGGCGAACAACCGGTCGGCGCTCGCGCGGTCCGATGAAACGTGGAAGCGGGTCTGGGTCATCGATATCCGATCTAAAAAGACGCGGGATCAGCCCTCGGCCGCGAGGCGGCGCAGCTTGGTCAGCGCGGATTCGGGATTTTCCCCGTAGGCGATGGTGCCGGCGAAGCGGCCGTCGCTGTCAAGCAGGATGACGGATGCGGTGTGGTCCATCGTATAGTCGCCGTCTTCGAGATCGACCTTGCGCCAGTAGATACCGAAATCCTTCGCCATGGCGTGGATCTTGTCGGGCTCGCCGGTGATGCCCGTGATGCGGTCGGAGACGTTGCCGACGTAGGCGTCCATGACTTCCGTCTTGTCCCGCTCGGGGTCGACCGAGACGAAGTAGGCGCGGACGTCCTTGCCGTCGTCGCCGAGCTTCTTCAGCCAGCCGTCCATCTCGAACAGCGTGGTCGGGCAGACTTCCGGGCAATGGGTGAAGCCGAAGAACACCGCGCTTGGATGACCGCGAAATGCCGCCTCGGTGATCGGTTCGCCCTTCTGGTCGACCAGTTCGAACGGCGCGCCATAAGGCGCGTCCGTGTTCTTCTGGCGATACCATTCGAAGGTCATGAAGCCGACGCCGGCGGCCATCAGGACGAGAATGCCGATGAGGATCGAGCGCATCATGAGGTGTGTTTTCCGGTCATTGTCGTAGGGCAGGCCGTGTCAGAAGCACCAGGCCAGCCCGGATTCGATCGTCGCCATGAAAATGCCGGCGCCCTTGTCGACCCACGAGGCGAAGGCAAGCCCGGTGGCTGCAGCGAGAACCGCCACGCCAAGGGCGACCTTTGCAACGGTGGATACAGGCATCGACGCGATCTGTTTCATGCATCCTTATAGCCTGCCCACCGTTGTCGACAAAGAGCCATGATGCCGCGCTTGCATCGGCGCGGTTTTCGCACCACCTGCCAGGTCGGTTCGACATTCAGGAGAGGGGATCACATGAGGAATTCAGGTTTTTGCGCCATTGCCGGCGTCATCGTTCTTGCCGCCATTCCGGCCAGCGCCCAGCAGGTCGGCGAGGTCGGCGTCGACTGGCTCGGCAACGACATTGTCATCGAGGCGGTGAGGGATCCCAAGGTCGAGGGGGTGACGTGCCATGTCTCCTATTTCGACCGCGGCGTCGTTGACCGGCTGCAAAAGGGCAACTGGTTCGAGAACCCGTCGGACTCCTCGATCTCGTGCCGGCAGACCGGTCCGATCAAGATCGGCGACATCGATCTCAGCGAGGATGGCGAGGAAATCTTCAACCAGGGCATCAGCCTGATCTGGAAGCAGCAGGTCGTGAACCGCATCTACGACAAGACCAACGACACGTTGATGTATCTCGCCCATTCGAGGCAGGTGCAGGACGGCTCGGCCAAGATGTCTCTCACCACCGTTCCGCTCTACGGGCAGGAAGTTGTCTGGACCAGCGGCAAGCCGGAATAGGGCAGCTTGCAGGGCGAGGCCGGGCGGCGTAAATCCGCCGCCATGGACCAGTCGCTCCGCCTGAAGGATTCTGAACCGCGCATCCATCCGACGGCGGAACTGAAGGCATGCCGGCTCGGTCGCTATGCGTCGATCGGCGAGCGCGTCGTGCTGCGCGAGGTGACAGTCGGCGATTTCTCCTATTTCGAGCGGCACGCCGAGGCGATCTATACGGAGATCGGCAAGTTCTGTTCGATCGCCGCCAACAGCCGCCTCAACGCGCTGGAACATCCGATCGACCGCATCACCCAGCACAAGGTCAGCTACAGGCCGAACGAGTATTTCCGCTGGCTCGGCGTCGACGCCGGGTTCAAGGCGCGGCGGCAGGCGAAGACTGTGCGGATCGGGCACGATGTTTGGATCGGCCATGGCGCGGTCGTGCTGCCTGGAGTTACGATTGGCAACGGTGCGATCGTCGGCGCCAATGCGGTTGTGAGCCGAGACGTTGCGCCCTACGAGATCGTAGCCGGCGTAGCCGCCAGGCGGCTCAGGCTACGGTTTCCCCCCGAGATCAGTGTGCGGATCGAACGGCTGGCTTGGTGGGACTGGCCCGTCGAGCGCCTTGCCGATGCGATACCCGACATGCAGGCGATGAAGATCGAGGATTTCCTGGATCGCTGGGAACGCGACTGAGGGCTCGCCAGCCGTATCGCAGCCGCGGAACCCACCTCACGGCGGCGCGTTTTCCTGTCCAGTCAGGCCAGGGGACCATCATGGAATATCAGTTCGACGTGGCGCGCATCCTGTTCGGCGACGCGGAGACAGCCGACTGGGCGTTCTATCTCGAGATCATCCTGCGCACCCTAGTGATGTATCTCTACACGATCTTTCTGGCGCGGATGGTGGGGCAGGGCGCGATCGGACAGATCGGGCCGTTCGAGTTCGTGCTCGTCATCGCCATCGGTTCAGCGGCCGGCGACCCGATGTTCTATCCCGAGGTCGGGCTGCTGCAGGGCATTCTCGTCATCACCGTCGTCATCCTCCTGCACAGGGCCACGGGCTTCGTGCTGCAGCGGAACAAGACGCTGGAGGACAAGATCGAAGGTGGACCGATGCTGGTCGTGGAGAACGGGACTGTATTGAAGAAAAAACTCGGCTCGGGCTCGCTGACCGAGCGCGAGCTGTTCACCCTGCTGCGCCAACAGGGCGTCAGGGATATCGGCGAGATCGAGGTCGCGTTCTTCGAAACCAATGGTCGTCTTAGCATCTTCCGGCGGCCTGCCGCCAAGCGCCGCAAGGTGCGGACCACGATGCCGGGACAGGAGGAAGAGTGACGGGCTTGTGCAGCCCGAAACGACTAGCTACTCACGAATTTCGCGAAAGCATCGGCATAGTCCGGATGCCAGCGCGACAAGGCCGGACGGTTTTCGATGATGTCGCCGATCGACCAGGCCATTCGCCGCTCGTCAGTTGCGCGTGGCGTGTCGTTGTCGGGGCACAATATATAGAAATCGCCGCGCGCCAGGCTTTCGAGCATGAAGTCGGCGACCTGCTCTCCGGTCCAGGCGCCGGCGGGCTTGGAAGTCGCGCCCTCGGTGATGCCGGTATAGGTGAAGCCAGGAATCAGCAGATGAGCGCTGATCCTGGCATCGGGTTCGTTGCGCAGCGCGTGCGAAAGTCCCTCGGTGTAGGTCTTCAGCGCCGATTTCGAGACATTGTAGGCGAGGTTGCCGGGCGGCGTCGTGATGCCCTGCTTGGAACCGGTATTGACGATAATGGCCGGGGTCTGCTGCGCCAGCATTCTCTCGCCGAAGGCCTGGACGCCGTGCACGACGCCCCAGAAATTGATGTCGACGAGTGCCTTCCAGGCGTCGAGATTCTCCCAAGGCTTGCCGGGGTTGTTGCCGATGCCGGCATTGTTCATCAGGAACGAAACCTCGCCGAACCCGGCGTAGGCTTGATCGGCGAGGTTCACGAGGTCTTCCGGCTTCGACACGTCGCAGGCGACGGCAAGCACGTCGGCGGCAGTGCCGCCGAGCGACGTGGCCGCATCGTCGAGTGCTGCGCCCGCGCGGTCGGCGAGCACGATCTTCATGCCGAGTCCTGCGAGACGCTTGGCAGTCGCCAGCCCGATGCCGCTGGCGCCACCGGTGATGACGGCAACGCGGCCGGCGGCAAGCGCGGGAAGGGCGGTCTGGATGTCGGTGGTCATGGATCGTCTCCGGTTGTTCTGTCGGTCGAGCGGGTTGCGGCAAGTCTGCCAAAGATGGCGCGGTCGCCCGGCGGGTCCAGCGCTGGATACCAAATCGCTGCAGGCGGCGCACCCTGCGTCTGCACCTCCGGGCGCTCGCGCATCAAGGCCCGCGAGCGCAGCCGGAAACCGCGTCTGTTTTCAACGCTTTGTCGGAATCGTCCGAGATTTTGATTCATATATCGATCGCGGTCTGGCTCCGTGCCGCCCGGACGCAGGGGAAAGATTCTTTGCCGGCAGCGGTTTCAACCGGTATCACTGGCCTTCGACGCGTGCAGCCCTTGGGGGGCGCGGGCAATCCTACAACGCGGAGACATATTCGTGGCGGACTGGCTGAACATACTCGACGAGGAAATCAAGGCCGGCAACAAGATGCGCAAGCAGGTGCCGAAGATGCTGTCCGACCCCGAAATCACACTCGACCAGGTGAAGGCGCTCTTTGCGGCGCTCGAGCAGCAGGCGCAGTTCGTGGAGAAACTTAAGGCGGCGCTGGAATCCATGGGTCATGATTTTCCGGTCGTGGACAAGGCGCGTGCGCTGGAAGCCCACTACGCGGATCTCGCGGCTACGGCGGCCGAAAAGGTCAAGGAAATGCGCGGCTAGAAGCCGTCTCCCGCGACTAGAAAATCGCGCCCTGGGTGAGGTGGCCCGTCCACCACGCGGCCTTGCTGGTGAAGCGGATACCAAGCAGGCCGAGGCCGGAAACGACACCGACGACGCAGAGCAGGTTGGCGAAGGCCCGTCTGGGATCGTCGGGCGTGGCAAACATGCGGACCCGCAGGAAGATCACGACCAGCAGCATCGCGAGATCAAGGGCCATGTCGATGTAATGTTCGGGCGGCAGGGGCCACGATCCGCCGGGAACGACCAACGACCAGACGAATCGCACGAGGAGCCAGAGGACGAAGAACTGGTAGAGTCGCCACGACACCATGTTGCGCCGCTCGTCCTGCACCATGGCGATCCCCCGCTCGCTGCTTCCCCAAGGCGAAGCATTTGCACAGTTCGGTGTGATTTTCCAGCCGGCCGATTGCCCAGCGCGGTCGCTATGCAGCGCGAAGTCCGGCTTCGCCGGAGCACTCGCAGATTGCCCGCCAAGCCTCCATGAGCCATCCTCGCGCGACCAGGAGGAAACGGATGCCAGAACGCAGAATCGAATTTCCCGGGCACAGCGGCGCGATGCTTGCGGCGCGGCTAGACATGCCGCGCGGCAAGCCGCGGGCGACCGCGCTGTTTGCCCATTGCTTCACCTGCTCCAAGGACATCGCGGCGGCGCGCGCCATCGCGGCGACACTGGCCGACCTCGGCATCGCCGTGCTGCGCTTCGACTTCACCGGGCTCGGCCATTCGCAGGGTGAGTTTGCCAACACCGATTTCTCGTCCAATGTCGAGGACCTCGTGGAAGCAGCCGCCTGTCTCGGCCGCGAGATCGCGCCGCCGGCCATCCTGATCGGCCATTCGCTGGGCGGCGCCGCGGTACTGGCCGCCGCAAGGCGTATTCCAGAGAGCCGGGCCGTCGTGACCATCGGGGCTCCGGCCGAACCGTCACACGTGCTTCACGCCCTCGGCGCCTCGGTGGAGACGATCAGGGAAAAGGGCCAGTCGGAGGTGACGCTCGCAGGCCGACCCTTCATCATCAAGCGCGATTTCGTCGAGGACATTTCCGAAACGAAGCTGCGAGAGGCCATCGGCAGCCTGCGCAAGGCGCTGCTGATCCTGCACGCGCCGCGCGACGAAACCGTCGGGATCGACAATGCCTCGGCGATCTTTCACGCCGCCAAGCATCCGAAAAGTTTCGTTTCGCTCGACGACGCCGACCATTTGCTCACCCGAAGCGAGGATGCCGAATACGCGGCGAGCGTGATCGGCGCCTGGGTAGCGCGCTATCTTGACCGTCCTGAGACGGGCAGGGATCTCGCGCATCCGGAGGGCGTGGTGCGGTCTGTCGAGGCGGAGCCGACAGGCATGTTGCAGCGCATTTCGGTCGACGGCCGGTTCCACCTGCTCGCCGACGAGCCGGTCGAGGTCGGCGGCAGCGACATGGGGCCGACACCCTACCAGTTGCTGGCGGCGGCACTTGCCGCCTGTACCTCGATCACGCTCAGGATGTATGCCGAACGCAAGAACATCCCGCTGACCGGCCTGACTGTCGATGTCAGCCATAGCAAGTCGCATGCCGACGACAGCGAGGAACTGGAAAAGCCGCGCAAGATTGACCGCTTCGTGCGCGTCATCCGGCTGGAAGGAGATCTCGACGAGAACCAGCGCGCGGGGCTGATGCGGATCGCCGACTTGTGTCCGGTGCACAAGACACTGGAGGGCAGCTCGGAGATCGCGACGGAACCGGCCGGCGAGGCATGACCGATTGAATTTATATATATCTAATATATATTGATACCTAAATGGACGTCGACATCCAGTGGAATGCCGAGAAGAATGCCGAATTGAAGAGCCGGCATGGTTTCGGCTTCGAGAGGGTGCTGGTGGCTCTGGCGGAGGGTGGTTTGCTGGATGAACGCAAACATCCAAACGATGAGAGATATGGACATCAGCGCCAGCTTGTCGTTGCAATTGATGGCTACGCTTGGATCGTGCCGTTTGTGAAACATGATGAGCGGGTGTTCTTCAAAACGCTGTTCCCCAGCCGCAAGGCCACGCGGGAATATCTTGGAGGCTGACATGAAAAAGAACCGCGCGGACGAAGCCGAAGAGCGCGAACTGGTCGACAGCACCGAGCGTGGCGAGTGGACCACGATTGGCAATATCGAGGAGCGTAGGGCCTTCTGGCGGGAGGCGGCGAAAGGCGTGCTCGGCGGCAAGCGCGAGCGCATCTCAATCTCGATTCCAGAGCGCGATCTGGCGCGCCTGAAGGCGCGCGCCGCCGAGGAGGGAATGCCCTACCAGACCCTCATCAATTCGATCCTGCACAAGTACATCGAGAAGTAGGGGCCGTGATCCGCCGCGGGCCGTTGGACTCCACCACAGCCTACGGTGAAGCTGTCTTGGCCGCAGCGTCGTCGTGTTCACGGCGTGAGTTCTACTAGCGTCGGACCGTCCCGTCTGAACCTTTTCCCTGCCGGACGCGACCCACGGGCGTCCAACAGGAGAAGGTACGATGATCAAGCACATCATCCTCAGCGCGGCGATCGCTGCTGGCGGCCTGACATTGGCGTCCATCCCGCTCGGTTCGGCCGAGGCGCATTCCCTCGGCCGTTCAGCCACCCCGCACTGCAAGACAGGCGTCATCGGGCGCACCGGCGTCGCCGTCAAGAAGGATAAGGCGAAGAAGCGTGCCCGCCGGAAATGGGCCTACGATGCCAAGCGCAAATACGGCTACGCCTATTCAGGCTGGCAATTCGCCCAGCCCGACAAGCACTATCACTGCGAGAAGAAGGCGGGTACCTGGCGCTGCCGGGCAGTGGCCCATCCGTGCAACTGGCAGGCGCAGGGCTGAGACCTCCGGCTGCGACAGCGGGGCCTCAGGCCCCCCGCTGCGTGCGCACCTTGGGAACCTTGGCACCCTTCACGCTCGGCACCACCACGAGATGCGTGACCTTGCCTTGCTTGAAGGCCTTTAGAAACTGCGGATAGTTGGCGAAGGCGACGCAGCCATGCGACTCTGGACGGCGGCTGCGCAGCAGGTAGGAATGCGTCAGGAAGCCATCCCGCCCGTGCATGGGCTGGCTGGTCAGCGGCGTCATGCGGATCGCCTCGACTCCGTAGAAGCGCGACTCGCGCATCGTCAGCTTGTAGGTGTTGGGCGGCGTCGGGCCGCTGTTCTTGACGTGAACAAATTTCGGGTTGTCGGCCATCTTGCCGATGCCTGAATGTGCCTCGAGCTTGCTGCCGTCGGGCATGTAGACCGTGGCGGCGGCGATGTCGTAGACCGCAACCTTGTCCTGGCGCTTGAAGAGCTTGTTGAAGGGCTTCGGATCGACCGGCCGGTCGGGCTTGGCAAAGGCGAGGGCTTCGGTCGCCGGTTCCTCGATCTTCGGGCGGCGGACCGGCTTGGCGGCCGCCTCGGGCAGCGGCTCCATGGCGACCTGGACGGGTTTCTCGACCTCCGGCTCCTCTGCCACGAGACGGGCGAGGCTGCCCCACGCGGCTTCCGCTGCAGGGGCTGCCGCCATCGCATAGGCCACGACCACGTCCTTGCGGCCGTCGAGGGAAACCGCGAGCGGAACGGTCGGGTCGATCTTCGCGAGGCGGGGGGCGGGGGATGTCGCGCCGAAGCGGTCGGCAAGCGGCTGTCCAAGCGCGATTGCCTCGTCGGCACCCTCGTCGACCAACGCCGCAACGACGGTTTCCTGCACGCCGGCGGGCTCTGAAATGATCGTCATGCCGAGACTGGCGAAGACGGCATGAACCTTGTCGCGCGAAATCTTCGCGGCGATGCTGACGAAGGGATCCTGTTCGGTGGAAGTCGCTGCAGGCGCCTGTGCACTCTCCTCAGCGAGGGCGGATACGACGATCTTCTGAGCGTCGACGGGATCGGCAATCTTCACGCCGAGGCTGGCGAAGGCGGCATGAACCTTGTCGCGGGAGACCTTTGCCGTGATGCCGGCAAATGGGTCCTGCGGGGCTGGCCGGGCTTGTGGCTGCGCGGGCTTCGGCAAAGGCTTGTCGGCAAGCGCTACGCGTTCGGCCTTCGGCTTGGCGCCGTCCGCTGATGGCAACACGGCTGCCACGGCACGCTCCGCATAGGCGCGGGGATCGCCGGGCCCGATCTTGGGGGGCAGGTTCAGCGTCTGGGCAACGAAGCTCTGCCGGGGGTTCAGCGACGTTGCGGAATAGAGACTGGCAAAGGTCGCGACGCACCAGCCGGCGAGCGCCAGGCCGAGGGCCGGCACGGCGAGCCATCGAAGGAGCCGGAAGATGCCTGCCAGGATGATGCGGGAAGTGGACGGGCTACGGTCGTCCCGGACAATGCTACGCCTATACGCCATACACACAACTTCTCACAAACGGACCCGCAGCCATTACGCGGCGCGGTGTCTTCGAACCGTGGGCCGGCGAGGAACCGGGCCCGTCTTCGTTGTCGATTGATCTGAAGGATGGACAAAGATGGTTAACAACCCTTTGCCCGGTCGTGTTTTTACCGACGCTATGCCGATTTCGTTCTGTTCCCCCGGTCAATCCCCCAAAGTCTCCGCCTTTTCAGGCGAAATGTCAGTGAAAGTTGAAGTTTTTGAGACGAAAGCGCGGAGAGTCAAGGGCAGGGCGCCCGGTCATGCCTGGTTCGGCCGGGCTCAAACCCCGGTTACAAATCCGTCCAGCACGCGCTTCTGGCCGGCCTTGTCGAAGTCGATGGTCAGCTTGTTGCCCTCGATGGCAGCGACGTTGCCGTTGCCGAACTTCTGGTGAAACACCCGGTCGCCGACGGAGAAGGGGGAGGGATCGGTCGATACCGACTTGGCGACGAGTTCACCGTCGATGGTGCGCGACTTGACCGAGGTGCGGCCCGCCCCGAAACCGGAATCGGTCTCGCCATAGCCGATGCGCTCGACCTGGTGGCCGGAGCGGGTGCCCCAGTTGCGGTCGGTCGCCTCGGTGCGGTTCTGCTGCGCACGCTGCCAGCCTGGCGTGGCGTAGGTGTTGGAGAAGGAGCCGCCGTCGGCGCGGACATTGTCGAAGCGCGAGGCACCGTAAGGATTCTGGCGGCCGCCGCGCCCCGAGGCGAAGGACGAGCCGCCATAGCCGCCGTATGAATTGCCGGCGTCGGCGACCTCGACATGGGCCTCGGGCAGCTCGTCGAGGAAGCGCGACGGGATAGTCGACTGCCACAGGCCGTGGATGCGGCGGTTGGAGACGAACCAGATGTGCAGGTTCTTCTTGGCGCGTGTCAGGCCGACATAGGCGAGCCGGCGCTCTTCCTCGAGGCCCGAGCGGCCACCCTCGTCGAGCGAGCGCTGGTGTGGGAACAGGCCTTCCTCCCAGCCGGGCAGGAAGACGGTCTCGAATTCGAGCCCCTTGGCCGAATGCAGGGTCATGATGTTGACGGCGTCGAGTTCGGCGTTCTGCTCGGCATCCATGACCAGCGCAACATGTTCGAGGAAGGAGCGCAGGCTCTCATACTCTTCCATGGAGCGGATCAGTTCCTTGAGGTTCTCGAGCCGGCCGGGCGCCTCGGCCGAGCGGTCGTTCTTCCACATGTCGGTGTAGCCGGACTCCTCCAGGATGGTCTCGGCAAGCTCGGTATGTGGCGTCGTTTCAAGTGCGGCCTGCCAGCGGGCGAAATTGGCGGTGACTTCGCGCAGTGCGGCGCGCGGCTTGGGCTTCAGCTCGTCGCTCTCGGCAAGCTTTGCCGCGGCCTCGAGCATGGGGATGCGCAGCGCCCGCGCGGTATCGTGGATCTGGCGGATGGCGGCTTCGCCAAGCCCGCGCTTGGGCACGTTGACGATGCGCTCGAAGGCAAGGTCGTCGGCGCCCTGGGCGACCACCCGGAAGAAGGCCATGGCGTCGCGGATCTCCAGCCGCTCGTAGAAGCGCGGACCGCCGATGACGCGGTAGTTCAGGCCAATCTCGATGAAGCGGTCCTCGAAGGAGCGGGTCTGGAACGAGGCGCGCACGAGGATCGCCATGTCGTTGAGATCGTGGCCGCGGCGCTGCGCCTGTTCGATCTCCTCGCCGACGGCGCGCGCCTCCTCGTCGGAGTCCCAGGCGGCGTGGACATTGACCTTGGCATCGTCGGGATCGTTACGGTCGGTGAAAAGCGTCTTGCCGAACCGGCCTTCATTGTGAGCGATGAGGTGCGAGGCGGCGCCGAGGATATGGGCGGTGGAGCGGTAGTTGCATTCCAGCCGGATGATGGTGGCGCCCGGAAAGTCCTTGTCAAAGCGCAGGATATTGTCGACCTCGGCACCCCGCCAGCCGTAGATTGACTGGTCGTCGTCGCCGACGCAGCAGATGTTGACCTTGTTGATCTCCCCCCTTGAGGGGGAGATGTCGCCGGCGGCGACAGAGGGGGGTGAGGCAGGTTGGCGCGAGGCACCCCCCTCTGCCCTGCCGGGCATCTCCCCCTCAAGGGGGGAGATCGGCTTGGACTTAGGCCGTTGCGACAGCAGGCGCAGCCACATGTACTGCGCGGTGTTGGTGTCCTGGTACTCGTCGACAAGGATGTATTTGAAGCGCTTGTGGTAGTCGGCCAGCACGTCGGGATTGGCGCGCAGTATGCGGATCGGGTGGCATAAAAGGTCGCCGAAATCGCACGCGTTGAGCGTTTTCAGCCGTTCCTGGTAGGCGGCGAAGAGCTCGCGGCCCTTGCCGTTGGCAAAGGCACGGGCGTCGCCTTCCGGAATTTCCGAGGGGCCGAGGCCCTTGTTCTTCCAGCCGTCTATCATCATGGCGAACTGGCGGGCCGGCCAGCGCTTGTCGTCGAGGCCCTCGGCCTGGATCAGCTGCTTGATGAGGCGGATGACGTCGTCGGTGTCGAGGATGGTGAAATCCGAGCGCAGGCCGGCAAGCTCGGCGTGGCGGCGCAGGATCTTGACGCCGATCGAGTGGAAGGTGCCGAGCCAGGGCATGCCCTCGACCGCCTCGCCGACCAGCATGCCGATGCGGTGCTTCATCTCGCGCGCCGCCTTGTTGGTGAAGGTGACGGCGAGAATCTGCGACGGCCATGCGCGGCCGGTGGCGAGGATGTGCGCGATGCGCGTGGTCAGAACGCGCGTCTTGCCGGTGCCGGCGCCGGCGAGCACCAGCACGGGTCCTTCGGTCGTCTCGACGGCGAGGCGCTGCTCGGGGTTGAGACCCTTCAG
>CAMYMG010000011.1 GCA_947259295.1 uncultured Rhizobiaceae bacterium | reverse complement strand
GTCGAACCCCGCCTGCGCCGTCACCTCGACCGCGACCGGATGGGGTATGGCGGCAAAAGTGCCGACCAGAGTCTCCCTGCCGATACACCGTTCGCGAAAGCTGCTCATCGTTGTCCCCCGGAGATTGCGTACGTCCTGCCGCCATATCCGCAAAACTGGCCCATCGGTGCAAGCTGTTTCAGGCTTGAAATATTTTCGTGCACCCGTAGCGTGCCCGGGCAATCAGGATTTCCGTGATGACGAAACTGCATCCCCTGAAGGGCCCCAACCGGCTCAAGCTGGGCGTCTTCTCGGCCAATGCCGATGGCGGGCTGGCCATCACCGATGTTCCGGAACGCTGGACGGCCGGCTGGCAGGACAATCTGACCGCCGCGCAGATCGCCGATCGCGCCGGGCTCGAATTCGTGCTGCCGATTGCCCGCTGGAAGGGTTTCGGCGGCAAGAACAAGGTCCGCGAATGGTCCTTCGAGACCTTCACCTGGGCAGCCGCACTGGGGGCTGCGACCGAGAAGATCGGCCTGTTCATGACCGTGCACGTGCCGCTGGTGCATCCGCTCTATGCCGCCAAGGCGCTGGCCACCGTCGATCACATCAGCCAGGGCAGGGCGGGCCTCAACATCGTCTGCGGCTGGAACCCGAAGGAGTTCGGCATGTTCGGCGTGCCGCTCGTCGAGAAGGGCTACGACCAGGCCGCCGAGTGGCTGGCGATCGTCGAGCGGCTCTACGCCTCGGACCAGCCTTTCGACCACGACGGAACCTACTACACGATGAAGGACGCGGTCAGCAGTCCGGCCAGCCTGCAGACGCCACGCCCGGTGACCATGAACGCGGCCTTCGGCGGACCGGGACGCGACTTTGCCGCCGCCCAGTGCGACTACCTCTTCACGACCTTTTCCGAAATCGCCGATGCCGGCCGCCATGTCGCGGACATCGGCGAACGCGCCCAGAAGGCCGGCCGCGATGTCGGCGTCTATACGGTCGCGCATGTCGTCTGCCGCGAGACGATGGAGGAGGCGAGGGCCTATTACGACCGCTATGCCGTCACCCAGGCCGATCACGCGGCCGTCGATGCGCACATGGCCGGCAAGAAGGAATTTACGCAGTCGCATGACAGCCATGCCTACGACCGCTACCGCCAACGCTTTGCCGGCGGCGCCGGCACCTACCCTCTGATCGGCACGCCGGAATCGATTGCCTCCGAGATGGTCTCTATCGCCGACCAGGGTTACCAGGGCATCGCGCTGTCCTTCGTCAACTACACGCAGGAACTGCCCTATTTCTGCGACAGCGTGCTGCCCTTGCTGAAAGCCGCCGGCTATCGCGGCTAGCTGCGCCCCGCAGCGAACATCGGTCCGCCCTTGTGGGGCGGAAATCCGTAGCCGTTGATCATCACAAGGTCGATGTCGCTGGCGCGCTGCGCAATGCCCTCGGCAAGCAGCGCGTCGCCTTCGGCAGCCATGGCGGCGAGCAGGCGCGACACGATCTCGCCGGCGTCGATCCCGCGCGGGTGGATGCCCTTGGCGGCGCGCGCCGCCTCGACCAGTGACGTCACTTCCGGGTCGACGGTGCGCTTGCCATCAGGATAGGCGTACCAGCCCTTGCCGCTTTTCTGGCCGAAGCGTCCTGCTTCGCAGAGCCGGTCGGCGATCTCGACATAGCGCTCAGCCGGGTCGCGGGTTGCTGCCTGTCGCTTGCGGCGTGCCCAGGCGATTTCCAGTCCGGCGAGGTCGAAGACGGCGAAGGGGCCCATAGCCATGCCGAAATCCTCCATCGCCTTGTCGATCTCCTGCGGCAGCGCGCCGTCCTCGACCAGAAACTCGGCCTCGCGCCGGTAGGCCGAGAAGATGCGGTTGCCGATGAAGCCTTCGCAGACGCCGGAGACGACCGGCAGCTTGCCGAGCTTTTTCGCAACGGCGAGGCCTGTGGCCAGCACGTCGAGCGTGGTCTTGTCGCAGCGCACCACTTCGACCAGCCGCATGATGTTGGCCGGCGAGAAGAAGTGCAGGCCGAGCACGCGTTCAGGATGCAGGGCCGCTTCCGCGATGGCATCGGGATCGAGATAGCTGGTGTTGGTCGCCAGAATGGCATCCGGTCGGACGATCCTGCCGAGCTCGCGGAAGAGGTCCGTCTTGACCGCCAGATCGTCGAACACCGCCTCGATCACCAGGTCGGCGGTCGCCACCTCGTTCATGTTGGCCGTGACCTCGAGCCGCGACAGCCGGTCGGCACGACCATCGGCGTCGAGCCTGCCCGATGCGACCGCGCGATCGAGAAGCGCTACGATGCGCTTCTCTCCCGCCGTCCCCCTCTCGGCCGTCTGTTCGATGCAGATCACCCGGTAGCCCGCATTGAGCGCCGAGACGGCGATGCCCGAACCCATCAGGCCGGCGCCGATCACGCCTATTGTTGCGACGGGCCGAGGCTCGACATGCTCGATGCCGGGCACCTTGGCCGCGGCGCGTTCGGCAAAGAAGACGTGGCGCAGCGCCTTCGACTGCTCGGAATCGCGCAGCATCAGGAAGGTCGCGCGCTCCTCGGCCAGGCCGTCTGCAAGGGAGGTCTCGGCGGCGAGTCGCACCAGCCGGATCGCCTCGGCGGGCGCAATCTGGCCGCGCGCCTTGGAAAGGATCCTGTCGGCCAGCGCATCGATGTCGGTTTCCTTGCCGCCCGCGACGGCAAGCTCGCCGGTGCGGCGCGG
>CAMYMG010000010.1 GCA_947259295.1 uncultured Rhizobiaceae bacterium | reverse complement strand
GGGGAGCGGGCGCGGAGGCGCTTCCGACTACCGTCAAGCTTGGCGGCTGGTACCACACCAGCGATCGGTTCGGCGACCAGCGCTTCGACACGGACGGGCGCTCGCTTGCCGATCCGCTGTCCAACGGGATGCCGCGCCTGCATCGGGGCGACTGGGGACTTTATGGCATCGTCGATACGATGCTCTACCGCGAACCCGGCAGCGACGATCAGGGCCTCTCGGTCTTTGCCCGCCTCGCCGGCAGCCCGGCAGCGCAAAATCTCGTCGGTTTCTATGCCGATGGCGGCGTTGCCTACAAGGGGCTGCTGCCTGGCCGGGACAATGATACGGCAGGACTGGCTTTCGCCTATGCGCCGATCAGCGACAGGGCACGCGATCTCGACCGCGACTACCGCAGCTTCGGCGAACCGTCCTACCCGGTGCGCAGCCAGGAGCTGGTGGTCGAGCTGACATACCAGGCGCAGTTGGCGCCATGGTGGACGCTTCAGGCCGATCTGCAGTTCGTGTCCAACCCCTCCGGAAAAGTGGACAACGCAGACGGCCAGTTGCGCGAAAACGCCGTGGTGGTCGGACTGCGATCTGCGCTGACCTTCTGATCCGAACATCCGTGGCAATAAAGGCCGGTCGTCGAAGTTCGTTTCGGCAAATCCTCTGGTTGTAGCGACGGCATACTGGGGGAGCCGTCATACCCGAGAGATTTTTACGACTATGTCTGCTGCCGAAACGTCGGTCGATGCCAAGACCGCAGTCCCGGACGACGCCCGGCGGACCGGCAGCCCCCTGGCTGCCGGTCTGCGCCGGTTGGCGATTCCGCTGCTGTCGATCCTCCTCGTGCTCGGCCTGCTGGTCTTCACCAACAGCCACTGGGACAGCTGGACCGGCGACAGGGCGGTTCAATACAGCGACGACGCCTATGTGCATGCCGACGTCTCGATGCTCAGCGCCCGGGTCGCCGGCAATGTGCTGCAGGTGCTCGTCGACGACTATCAGAGGGTGCGGGCAGGCGACACGCTGGTCGCCATTGATCCCGCCGACTACCAGGCGGCCGTGGATTCGGCCGAAGCGGCAGTGGCCGGCGCGCAGGCGTCGCTGCAGAACCTGCAGAACCAGAAGGCGCTGCAGCGCGCACTGGTGGCCGAGGCGGAGGCCCAGCTGGCCGCCGCGGCGGCCGCCGAAACCGAGATGGGGGAGGAGTTCGAGCGGCAGAAAAAGCTGCTGCATGGCGGGCTCGTCGGCACCCAGCAGCTGGTGCAGCAGGCAACCGCCAACCTCGCAAAAGCTTCGGCCGATGTAAGGGCGGCGCGCGCTGCCATCGTGGCGCAGAATCGCCAGCTTTCCGTGCTTGTCGGCGAGGAAGGAACGCTGCGGGCCAATCTCGACGCGGCACGCGCCAATCTCAAGGCGGCAAAGCTGAGGCTCGGCTATACGACCGTCGTCGCGCCGTTCGACGGGATCGTCGGCAGGCGCCTCGTACAGGCCGCGGACTATGTCACGGTGGGCACCAACCTCATCGCGGTGGTTCCCATTCCGAATGTCTATGTGATTGCCAACTACAAGGAGACGCAGCTGACCCACGTCGCGCCCGACCAGCCGGTGGTCATGAGGGTCGACAGTTTTCCCGAACAGACCCTGCGCGGCCGGGTGGAGCGCATCTCGCCGGCGAGCGGCGCGGTTTTTTCGCTGCTGCCGCCGGACAATGCCACGGGCAATTTCACAAAAGTCGTGCAGCGCATTCCGGTGCGCATCGCCATCGAGCCCGGACAGGCGCTGACGGACAGGCTGCGCGCCGGCATGTCGGTCGAAGCCCGCATCCATGTCGACCACGGCAACTAGCCCAACTGCCGGCACGGCACCGGCGCCGCCCGGGCTGGCGACGCAGAATCTGAGCGCGCGACCGGTGCTGGCCGTCGCCGCGGTTCTTCTCGGCTCCTTCCTCGTCGGCTTCGATACGCGGCTGTTCTCGGTGGCTCTGCCGGACCTGAGGGGCGCCTTCGGCCTGAGCTACGATCAGGGAGCGTGGCTGAATACAATTGCCACGGCACCGCAGATCTTCATCGCGCCGGCGGTGGCGTGGCTGGCCGCGACGTTCGGCGTCCGGCATGTGCTGCTCTGGCCGAGCCTCGTCTACGCCGCCATCTCCTTTGCGATCCCGGTCACGCACGGATGGGAGGCTCTTGTTGCGCTGCATGCGGTGCGCGGCCTTCTGCTCGGCGTGTTCATTCCCGCGACGATCATGATCATCTTCCGCAACCTGCCGATGCGGTGGTGGCTGCCGGCGCTGGCGATCTACGCGTTCCGGCTGGCCTTCTCGCAAAGCACCGGTCTGGCTATCGTCGGCTTTTACGAGCAGTATCTCAGCTGGCATTGGGTCTACTGGCAGGACGTCTTCATCGCCCCGCTGATCGGGCTTCTGGTACGGCTCGGAACGCCGCCCAGCAAGGTCGATGTCGGACTGCTCGAACGGGCCGACTGGGGCGGCATGGCGCTGCTCGGCACGAGCTGGGCGATGATCTACGTGGCACTCGACCAGGGCAACCGGCTCGACTGGCTGCATTCGGGGCTGATCCTCACGCTGCTGTGCGGAGGCAGCGCGCTTTTCCTTGGCTTCTTCGTCAACGAAATGATGGTTCGCGCGCCCTGGGCCAGCCACCGGGTCATCGCCTCGCGCAACATCATCCTGGCCTTCGCCAGCATCCTGTGTTTCGACGTCGGCAGCATTGCTAACAGTTCGTTGATTCCAGGCTTCCTGACCAATGTGGTGGGGCTGCGGCCCGAGCAGACCGGACTGCCGATCTTCCTGTGCACGACGATACCGCTCTTGGCGATCATGCCGCTGGCAGTGCTCATGCTCCGCCTGTTCGACGTGCGCATAACATTGTTGATCGGGTTCTTCGCCTTTGCCGTGGCCGCAGTGATGGGAACGACACTCACCCACGCCTGGACCGCCTGGACCTTTGCGCCGATGCTGCTCATTCAGGCGGTCGGACAGGGGTTTACCTTTCTCGCAGCGATCATCTGCATCCTCGGCAACGCCGATCCGACTCAGGCGACCTCCGTTGCCGCCTATGTCCAGGTGTTGCGGCTCGGCGGCGCCGAAATCGCCGGCAGTCTGGTGGCAACATGGGTGACGCACCGCGAGCAGCTTCATTCCTACCTGCTTGGGCTGCATGTCCAGGGGGCGGACCAGGGCGTCTCCCAGGCGGTCGGGGGTTTCGCGGCCGCCTATGCCGACGCCAATGCCTCGCTCCTTGTGGCGACCGAGCGTGGGGTGGCGAGTCTTGCAGCCATCGTGAGGCGCGAGGCCAATGTGCTGGCCTATATAGATGCCTTCCAGCTCAGCTACTGGGCGGCCATCGCCGGCATTCTGACGATAGCCCTGATGACGGCGCCGCCGCGCGGAGCCTTGAGCCCGCGCTACGGATAGCCGGTCGCCGAGGCGCTCCTGCCGATCGACGACCGGAGCCGTCAATCCTTCCTGGTGATGACGCCGTAGACGATGTTGCGGTTCTCGCCGAAAAAGACCTTCGCCTCGACGCTGTTGCGGTCGGTGCTGGCGTTGATGATGTCCCACATATCCGCCTCCGAACGTAGCAGGAGCGTCCAGTTCATGAATGTCTCCATGTAAGCGTCGACACGAATGTCGTCAGCAAAGTTGGCGAATAGGAAAACACCATTCGGCTTAAGCATCCGAAGACACTTTCGCGTAAGTCGAACTGCAACCGCTCGTGTAAGGTAGTCATAGAGGCCTGCGGCATAGATGAGATCGAACTGCCCCAGTTCGTAGGAATCGCTAAGAAGGCCGCGCACCGATCCGTCGATTGCCTGCACGACGGTACCTTGAAAGTCCCGGTTTATAGATCCGACGCTGAGCGGATCCTGATCAACGGCTACCCAACGCTGGATCTGCTCATCCCTCAACGCGGTCGATGCATCAGCTTCGCGTAGGTGTCCGGCCGCAATTGTCAGGATTTCAGCCCCGCGATCCCGATTGTCCGCCACGTCGTCGACGCATTTCGTCAAAATGTCGCGGCGTTCCCTAACAGCGACAGAGGAGGAGGCATCTTTCGTGTAGCCATAGATTGATTGGCCAATCGCTGAGGCCTGCTCAACGAACTCGGCAACGTTTCTGTGGCCATAAATGAAGTCGAGGAGGTGAGCGTCGCCCGAATAGCCCCTCGGCTTTTCGAAAGACCAACGGGTGAAGGGGTCCTGAAGCAGGAATTCTGCAACGGGGTGTTGCTGCGCGATTGGCACGAGAGACTTCCAGATCACAGGAAGAGTATCGCGACGGAGTTTATGGAGGTCTCCCGCGAGTCTATGAACTATCTCTGACGGGAGGCGACGACTCGCGAACGCTTGATTTGCCAGGCTTAAGACGAGCGCCAATCGGGCCCTTCCAGCCTCAAAAACTTCGGTACTTTGATCTGTATCCCTTGAATCTAACTCGCGAGAAATGGCTTCCGGAGTGATCAAACTCTGACCGTCGGAGACAAACTGAACCAAAGCATATTCCACACATTAACACTCTGTTAACCGTATGAAAAAATCTCGGCGCCCACCAGCCATTTTTGCGTTGTCGTCGAAAAATGGTTAACGCACCGGCGCGGGTCTCGCCTTGGATGCCAGTTGGCTCTCTCTGCGAAAAATTATCTAAAAATTTCTACCTCCGAGGCAATGATCCGTAAGAGTAATCGTCTAGGTTTGGCTGTTATCGATCGTCGGGAAGTGTTGCGAGTCTCGTCCAAGGGTGCACAGTTGCAGCATCGGCGACTGCCAGGCGGGTAAGAATTCAGTCCGCCATGATTGGAGTATGGCATGTGGTCAACTCGGCCGGTCCCGGTAACAGCTTTCGAGCACCAATTGACTTGCATCGCGCATGCGCCCGAGGCGCAGCCGGGAGCCAAGATCACGTCGGCCAGCAAAGACTACCTTAAGCGAGATAATCCGCTGAGATTCAGGTGGCCTTGACATGATTTCAGCAGTGGAGGTCGAGCTAAAGTCTCAGGGGGAGCCGCCCCTTTCCCCTACGGAACTTCGTGCCCTCTATAGGGATGAAGGGAAAGCCGATAGGAAGCTGGCGTCGCGTCAAGGGCTTTGGGTCGCAGTAGTGGTCTATCTGTTGTTTTCCGTCCCGGACCTTTTCTTGATACCAGATGTTGCGAATGCTTCGATCGCAGCGCGCTTCGCTGTCGGGATTTTCGTACTGCTTGCTATCGAAATACAGTTCCGAATGGATGCCGAAACGCGTTGGCTCGACGGAACCTGCGCCTTTGCTCTCGTCACCGGCTATGCGGCTTGGTTGGCTACAGCAATTCAAACAGAGCACGTACAGAGCTTCTCATACTATATGATCTTCGGCGCCATTTTCATGATGGGCGCCAACCTGTTCTTCAGTTTCCAGTTCAGACTTTCAGTTATCTCTTCAGGAATTGTTCTGTCTACGTTCTTTCTGGCGCTGTATTTCTTTCCTTCTACCCGCGCTTATCAGTTTTCTTTTAGTCTATTCTACATATCGTGCTTCGCCTTCACGTCCTACGTGAACTGGAAGCTCAACAGAGAAAGGTACAACGTCTTCCTGAATGCCGTGGAAGCGCGGACACAGCAGAAGGAAGCCACGGAGCGGGGCAAGGCGCTGCTTCGGCTGTCGCGGACCGATCCGCTCACCGGGCTGGAAAACCGGCGCGCCGTTGACGAGAAGCTGCGCGACTACTGGAACGACTGGCAGCTGTTCGGCAGCAGTTTCGTGGCGATTCTCATCGACGTCGATTTCTTCAAGAAGTTCAACGACTGCTACGGCCATCAGGAAGGCGACCGCTGCCTCGTGCGCGTCGCCAATGCGCTCGATGCCACGATCAAGCAGCACAATGCGTCGATCGGACGCTATGGCGGCGAAGAGTTCATCGTGCTGGCGCGCATGGAGCGCCAGGAGCAGGTCGCGCTGCTGGCCGAAGCGATCCGGAAGACGGTCGAGAATCTCGGCATCCTGCACGAGCAGCGGCGCGACGGTATGTCCATCGTGACGGTGAGCATCGGCGCGGCGTTCACGCGAGCACAGACGGGTGCGAAACTGGAGAAGATCATCCACGAGGCGGACCGGGCGCTCTACCTCGCCAAGGCGAGCGGCCGCAACTGCGTCAGGCTGTTCGACCCCAACGACCCGCAAAGCAGCGACGAGAGCGAAAACATCGCCGCCCTGCTGAAGATCGCGATCAACCAGGATCTGGTCTCGCTTGTCTATCAGCCGATCCAGAGCATCGAAGCGGGCCGGCTCGAAGCCGTCGAGGCGCTGATGCGGCTGCGCATGCTGGACGGTACTTCCGTGCCGCCAAGTCTCTTCATTCCGGTGGCCGAGCGGACCGGCGCCATCCTCGAGCTCGGCCGCTGGGCCATCCGGACGGTCTGCCATGAGTTGATCATCGACAACCACGTCCATCTGGTCAGCGTCAATGTCTCGCCGATCCAGCTCAGGACGCCCGGCTTCGCCGCTTCGGTCGCGGCGATCCTGACCGAGACCGGGGTTACCGGAAGCAGGCTCGCCTTCGAGATCACCGAGGGGCTGGAGATGGAGATGCACTCCGATATCCTGCGCTGCATCAGCGACCTGAAGCTGCTCGGCATCAGGATCTGGCTCGACGATTTCGGCACGGGGTTCGCGGGCCTGTCGTGGCTGCGCCTGATCGACTTCGACACGGTGAAGATCGACCGCTCCTTCCTGCATGACTGCCGCTCGCCGCGCGGTCGTGCGATGCTCCAGGACATTATCGGCCTGATCCGCAATCGCGGCCACAAGATTCTGGTCGAGGGGGTGGAGACCGAGGAGCAGTTGCTCCTGATGCGGGAATTCGGCATCGACAAGGTGCAGGGCTATCACATCGGCCGGCCGGCTCCGGCCGAGACGTTCCAGGTGCATCCCGTTTCCGCCAAGCGCGAAGCGCGCATCCTCAAGTTGGCGTAACCGCTGATAGGACGGTCTGCGAATAGGTCCCGCGCGTCAGCCGTCGGGCACCAGCCGGCTTGCCTTGGCGGCCTTCGGCGCGGCTCTCTCGAACAGGACGATGTAAAGACCGGCCGCCATGATGACGGCAATGCCAAGCGCGGCTATGCCGTCGGGCAGGTCGCGGAAGACGAGCCAGCCGACGATCGTGGCGATCGGAATTTCCAGATACTGGACAGGCGCCAGGGTTGCGGCCGGCGCAAACCGAAGAGCCCAGGTCATCAGGAGATGGCCGACCGTGCCGAGAACGCCGACGCCCGCCATCAGCATCCACTCCCTTGCATCTGGCATCCTGATGTCGAAATAGGGGACCTCGGCATGCGCCAGCAGCAGGGCGACAGGGGCGAGAATGAGGGTCGATACGAGCCCGCTTATCGCCTGCATGACGATCGGGTCGTTTTCCTTGGCCAGCTTGCGGCTGACCAGCATGAAGAGCGCGAAGACGAATGCCACCAGAATCGGCAGCAAGGCCGGCGCGCCAACCTCGGCAAAGCTCGGCTGCACCACCAGCATGGTGCCGGCAAAGCCCACCGTGCAGGCCAGTATGCGATGGGCTCCGACCTCCTCGGAAAGCACGAGCCAGCCGAGCAGCAGCATGATGAAAGGCATGACGAAGGCCATGGCGACTGCATCGGCCAGCGGCAGGAAGCGCAGGGCCGTGAACATCGCGCCAAGCCCGACAATATGCAGGAGCGAACGGATAATCGTCAGATAAAGCGCGTTGCGGCTCATCGAGAGCGGTCGTGCTGTGTGCCAGATGATCGGCAGCAGCAGCAAGGCCTGAGCGGCGAAGCGCACGAGAAGCAGTTCCGGCAGGGGCACGCTTCCGCCGAGCAACTTGGCCATCGCGTCGCCGACAGGTGCGGCGGCGCAAAAACCAACCATCAGCGTGATGCCGAGCAGGGGACGGTCAACGCGCATCGGATGACCATGCAGCAGGCATGACAGACGGGTGGACCGGTTGCCGCAACCGGTGAAGCGGGATGGGCCGGCCCCGGGGGCCGGCTCGCTCCCACGAGATCCCGATGCTGACCGACATGGCTTTGCCGGATCGGTTCACTGGATTCGGGCGACGCTCGGTTCGGATCCCGGTACCGAGAGGGTCATGGCATAGACGGGGGCGTCGGTGATGCGCTTCAGGCCCAACAACTCGCGAATGCGTCCCTGGGAGAGTGCGGCGGTCGGACAGGCAGAGAGCCCATGATGGGTGGCCGCCAGCATGACATTCTGGCCGATATGGCCGGCCTCGATGAGGACAACCCGGTAGGCGTTGGGATCGCGGTATTTCCACATGGTGCGGCGGAGATCCGCGGTCAGGACGATCAGACAGGGCATTTCATCGGCCCAGTCCTGTCCGCCGATCAGCTCGGAGAATTTGGGCAGTACGCCGCTGACCTTCGCCAGATCGTGGTCGAGTGCCGAATAGTGGTAAATGCCGGCCTCCAGGCCGTCGACGCTCCTGGCGAAGACATAGGCCTCGTAGGGATTGCGGGCGCCGCCGGATGGCGTCATGCCGAGCGGCAGGTCGCCGACCACGTTGGAGGTAAAGCCGGTGATGCCCATGCCGGCATAGAGACAGTCCGCCAGCTGGGAGAGGGCAATCGATGGAGAGCCGGCGGCGCGCACGGTGCGGCGTCGCGCCATCAGTTCGAGCAGGTCGGTGCGCTTGCCGGCGTCGGGCAGGGCAATGACGGGAAGACGGGGTGCGTTGCGCATGAAAAGCGAGGGCTGCGGCTCCACCCTGGAGCGCGCCAACTGTGCTGCTTCAGATTCCTCGATGCTCATCATCTCGGCGTCTTCGAGGCAGAAATGCATCATCCCGGTCGGCACATTCCAGTGCCACTCGGAGATATATTCCTGCTCCTTGCGGGCGAGCTCCGATCCTTCGACCACCACAGCGGAATAACCGATCAGCGCGTCGACCGCGTCCGAATCACCCTGAAAGGGTCCATCGACGAGGGCGCGCACGTCAGTCCAGTCGGAGGTGTCGGATAAGACGGAGATCAGGGTGGGGTCGCACCCGAAGACCTGTTTGGCGAGATAGTTGCAGCCCAGCATTCCCCCATCGTGTTGGGTGAAAACCAGTGTCCTTGCTGCCCTTATCTGCATGTCGACCTGGCTGCGGAAAAAAGGCGGTTGCAGTCGTTGGGGTCGTTACTGCAACCGCCCGAAACCGTTACTTGGGAGGTGATCAGCGCTTGTTGAAAAGCGCGCCCTTCGACACAAAGGCAGCGGTCGAGGGTGCAGCGGTGATCACAGGCTTCTTTGCATTCATCGGACTGGCTCCATCGTTGTTAACATCCACCCTTCGGATGCGTCACTTTTATGGAGCGTGATTTATTAATAACCTGTTAAGACGAAAATAAAATATCCTATCATTTTAGTATAATATTATACGGATTTCGTTTAGCTCGAGCAGATTGAACTAGCCATCAAGATTAAGTTTTGTCACTAAATGTAATATGGCGGAATTGGCGCGTAAGATTTGAAAATCATCGGGCGCCCGCTGCAAACAAACAAATTTCTTCTACAGGATCCGGTCAGTACACTATCGGCTGGCTGAGAAAGCGTCTTACAAGCGCAATCTTCGGATCGGCGCGATTGAAGACGCGTGTTCTTCTGATTGCACCCAGAAGTGTCATTGACGGGGGATGTTGTGCCAGAACCACGTTTGCAATCATCGGTCCGAGATGGCTGATCACCATGCCGTGGCCGACCAGCAAGGGCTCCGAAAGGGCTGCCCATTTAACGGAAAGCAGGCTCGGTTCTTGCGGCTCCATGCGGTTGGAGCCCTGGAAATAGATCCACCCCATGCGCTCGGACACGACGCCCTGGTGGTCGCCTTTGACGTAGGACCATGTCGGGTCGATACGTTCGCCCGAAGCGGTCAGGCGCCGGAAGGCAAGTACCCCTTCCTTTTCGGTGATCACAGTCAGGGCCGTCACGACGTCCTCGCCGAGCACCGGAGCCCAGAAAAACGTCTGGAACAGGCCGGGCGAGAGCGATGGCGGGGAACCCTTGATGCGATCGACAATCGCCTTGCAGGCATCATCCGCGGGGGACGCATTGCCCGCGCTTATCGACGGGTCGACAAAAAAGGCATCTTCCGGCACGCCGAAATAGCGACTGAGCCGCGCCAACGTTGTCTTGTTCGGCAGCCGGTCGCCGCGCAGGTACACGGCGAATTGTTGCCGGTGAATGCCGAGTTGCCGGCATACATGGTTGATTGAGCCCCGCGCTTCGCTGAGCGTGCGCAGGTTGCGCGCGAAAATGTCGCGTATCAGCATGCTATTCCGACCCCGTGCCCACCAATCATCATACAGAGAATATGTCCCGACGCGAGGCCGAAGATCAATTGATCGAAGGATGTTATGTTGTTGCAGTCATCAACTTGGAACTTCAAAATATCGCGAAGTCTTTAGGTGTCATGCAATGATGCTCGAGGCATATCCTACTCAAGTATGAGCATTGCCCCTTCGTCAACCCGCCGAGCGGGTGGGATATCGGGGGCAGTTGCAACTTTGTTTTTTCCCGGATAGATCGTCGGCAATCGACTCTGGAGCTGAACATGGCAGACATCGACGCATCCGCAATTGTCGGTCTTACGGCCGAGATCGTGGCGGCTTATGTTTCCAAGAACCGGCTGCCACCAGCCAGCCTGCCCGATCTGATCGCGAGCGTCAGCAGTTCGGTACGGAAGCTCGGGGAATCGGCCCCCGAACCCGAAGCCGCTCCGGTGCCTGCCGTCAATCCGAAGAAGTCGGTGTTCCCCGACTACATCATCTGTCTCGAGGACGGCAAGAAGTTCAAATCAATGAAGCGCCATCTCTCGGTGCTCGGACTTTCGCCAGACGAATACCGTGCGCGGTGGAATCTTGGACCGACCTACCCGATGGTCGCGCCAAACTACGCCGCAGCGCGCTCCAACCTCGCCAAGAAAGCGGGCCTTGGCCGCGCCGTCGCTGCGGCGAAGCCGAAGGCACGGCGCCCCGCGCGCGCAAAGTAGCCAAGCGCACGGTCCTACCGGATCAGATATCGCTCCCGTCGCTGCCGGTGCACAGTCGGTGCGCCGGCTCGCTCGGGCGCATAAAGGTCGCTCCAGACAGCAGTTAAAGCTTGGTCCAGGCGGCGTTTTTCTTCGACGAGCGGACGCAGGCCTCGACGAAGGCAACGCCCTCGACGCCATCCTGAACGGTCGGGTAGATGACGTCCTTGGCCGGCTTGCCGTTCTTCTTGCGTGCGGCGCGGATGGCGCGCGCGGCCTCCTGGTAGATATTGGCAAAACCCTCAAGATAGCCTTCCGGATGCCCGGATGGGACCCGCGTGAGGCGCGCGGCAGCGGGACCTGCGCCGGCACCGGCACGGGTGATCAGCTGCTTGGGCAGGCCAAACGGCGTGTACCAGAGATAGTTGGGGTCGGCCTGCACCCATTCGATGCCGCCCTTGGTGCCGTAGATGCGGAGCTTGAGACCGTTCTCGTGACCTGGCGCCACCTGGCTCGCCCAGATCATGCCCTTGGCGGCCGGTGCCTTGCCGACCGGCTTGAAGCGCAGGAAGACGTTCAGATTGTCGTCCACCGCGCGGCCCGGAACGAAGGCGTCCAGATCAGCCGAGAGTTCGGCAAGCTCGAGCCCGGAGACGAAGCGCGCCAGATTGTAGGCATGCGTGCCGATGTCGCCGCTGGCGCCGCCGACGCCTGACTGTTTCGGATCGGTGCGCCATGACGCCTGCTTCTGGCCTGTCGCGGCAAGATCCTCGGTCAGCCAGTCTTGCGGATATTCCGCCTGGACGATGCGGATGTCGCCCAACTGGCCCTTGGCGACCATGTCGCGCGCCTGCCTTACCATCGGATAGGCGGTGTAGTTATGCGTCAGGACAAAAACCTTGCCGGTCTTCTCGACCAGTGCCGCGAGCTTTTTGGCGTCGGCGAGGTTCGAGGTCAGCGGCTTGTCGCAGATGACGTGGATGCCGGCCTCCAGAAAGGCCTTGGCGGCGGGGAAATGCACATTGTTGGGCGTGACGATGGCCACTGCCTCGATCCCGTCCGGCCGCTTCGATTCGGCCTTCGCCATTTCCGCGTAGGAGCCGTAGCTGCGTGCCGGATCGAGACCGAGTTCCGAGGCCGAAGCCTTGGCCCGCGCCGGATCGGACGACAATGCGCCGGCGACCAGCTGGAAGTCGCCATCCATGCGCGCCGCGATGCGATGCACACCGCCGATGAAGGCGCCCTGACCGCCGCCGACCATGCCGTAGCGGATCGGGCCGCTCGTCTTTTCGCTCTTGCCTTCGATTGCCATCTATTCCTCCCTCGCCGGCGGGTTCGACGCCTGCCTATATGCCCATCATCTTGCGCAGCATCTGCTTGTCCGTTTCGCCGCCCGCGAAGTCGTCGAAGGCCTTCTCGGTGACGCGGATCAGATGGTGGGCGATGAAGGGCGCGCCTTCGGCAGCACCGTCTTCTGGGTGCTTGAGGCAGCACTCCCACTCCAGCACCGCCCAGCTGTCGTAGCCATGCGTTGTCAGGCGCGAGAAGATGCCGGAGAAATCGACCTGGCCGTCGCCCAGCGAGCGGAAGCGGCCGGCGCGGTTCAGCCAGCTCTGGTAGCCGGAATAGACGCCCTGGCGGCCGGTCGGGTTGAACTCGGCATCCTTGACGTGGAACGCCTTGATGCGCTCGTGGTAGATGTCGATGAACTCAAGATAGTCGAGCTGCTGCAGCAGGAAATGCGACGGGTCGTAGTTGATGTTGCAGCGGGCATGGCCGCCGACCGAATCAAGGAACATCTCGAAGGTCGCGCCGTCGAAGACGTCCTCGCCGGGATGGATTTCGTAGCAGAGGTCGACGCCGGCATCCTCATAGGCGTCGAGGATTGGCTTCCAGCGCTTGCCGAGTTCGCCGAAAGCTTCCTCGATCAGCCCTTCGGGGCGCTGCGGCCACGGGTAGAGATAGGGAAAGGCGAGCGCGCCGGAGAAGGAGACCGACGCGTCCAGCCCGAGGTTGCGCGACGCCTTGGCACCGAACATCATCTGCTCGACGGCCCATTTCTGGCGGGCCTGCGGGTTATTGTGCACCGAAGCCGGCGCGAAGCCGTCGAACTGCTGGTCGTAGGCCGGATGAACGGCGACCAGCTGGCCCTGGAGATGGGTCGAAAGCTCGGTGATCTCGACGCCCGCGTCGGCGCAGATACCCTTGACCTCGTCGCAGTAGGCTTTCGATTCGGCCGCCTTCTTGAGATCGAACAGGCGACCGTCCCAGGTGGGAATCTGAACCCCCTTGTAGCCGAGGCCGCCGGCCCATTCCGCAATCGATTTCAGCGAATTGAAAGGGGCGTCGTCGCCCGCGAACTGTGCCAGGAAAATTCCCGGTCCCTTGATGGTCTTGGGCACCAACTTCCTCCCTTGTCGTTTGTCCGGCGTGGTGGCCATAAATTGCGTGACCACCGTGAAAAGTCCAGAACCAAGAAGATGGCCGACGGCCCCCCGACCGTCGGCCAATTTGCCCCCATGACAGACAGATCGGCACCGGGTAGCCGGCGCTGCCTATCCAGGACATCTTCCTGACCGCCCGTTCTGGTAATACCAAAAATCCGGAGTCGGTCAAGGCGCGCAAGGCTTGCGCAGCCGGCGGCCTTATATTTCGAGTTTCGAAATAATTCAAGCCGGATCATATAGTTAGATGCGCGAGCACGGTTTGCGGGGCGGTGTCTTGCTCGGGCAAATTTTTTCCTGTAGTGCTCGGCAAGAGTTCAATTGGTCGAACCAGATTGGCAAATCGTGGTTCGGTCTGGTTGCAAGGCAAATGCCGCGGTGCCTGACGGGCAGCGGCGAACGAATGCTGGGAGGAAGTCATATGCATCTTTCGACGCATAACTGGATGCGCGCGGAGCCACTCGAAACGACGCTGAAGCGAATCAAGTCGTTCGGCTATGAGAGCATCGAGATCTCGGGCGAGCCGGAACAGTACAAGGCCAACGAAACGCGGGCTCTCCTCAAGGAGTACGGCATCCGCTGCTGGGGTTCGGTGACTCTGATGCTCGGCGAGCGCAACCTGGCCGCCAAGGACCAGGGACAGCGCGAGCGTTCGGTCCAGTACGTCAAGGACGTGCTGACCATGGTCAGCGAGCTCGAGGGCGAGATCATCACGCTCGTGCCCGGTACCGTCGGCAAGGTGACGCCGGACGCGACCGAGGAGGAAGAGTGGAAGTGGCTGGTCGACGCC
This sequence comes from uncultured Rhizobiaceae bacterium, assembly GCA_947259295.1. Taxonomy (GTDB): domain Bacteria; phylum Pseudomonadota; class Alphaproteobacteria; order Rhizobiales; family Rhizobiaceae; genus CAMYMG01. Next base: position 50,818 of record CAMYMG010000010.1, on the reverse strand, counting down.
ACCCGCGAATGCTTCACCCATGCCAAGAAGGTCGGCGTAAAGATCGCCATTGAACCGCTGAACCGCTTCGAGACCTACATTTTCAACCGCGGCGAGCAGGCCCTGGCGCTGGCCGACGCGGTGAGCCCCGAATGCGGCGTCTGCCTCGATGCCTACCACATTCACATGGAGGAGTTCGACGTCGAGGAAGCGATCCGCAAGGCCGGCAAGCGCCTGTTCGACTTCCACGTCGCCGACAACAACCGCTTCGCCGCGGGCCTCGGCACGATCGACTGGCCGAAGATCGTCGGCATCCTCAAGGACATCGGCTATGACGGCGCGCTGACCAACGAGTTCGTGGCGCCGGTCGACCGTACGCCGGCCAATCGCTACCCGGACATGGTAGAGCGCAATCCCGTCGACATCTCGGCCGAGCAGCTGAAGTTCATCCAGGACCACGGCTCGAGCGTGCTGACCGAGAAGTTCTACACCGACCAGATGCGCATCACGGCCGAGACGCTGCTGCCGCTTATCAAGTAGCCGCAGGATTCTGCAAACAGCTTCCCGCGCGCTGCCGCGGGCGGGAGCGCGGGGGATCGGACAGTCAATGCGGATAGCAACGGTTCAGGCGTGGTGGGTCCGCATACCCATCGAAACCAGTCGCCAGCACCGCAGCGACTTCGGTCAGGTGCGGACATTCGACGCAGCCATCGTGCGGATCGAGACCGACGACGGGATCGTCGGCTGGGGCGAGGGCAAGAACGCGGCCGGCAGCTCGGGCGACTACGGCGCGCTCGTGCATATGCTGAACCACGAGATCGGACCGCAACTGATCGGACGTCACGCCGGCGACATCGGCGTGATCTGGGAGATGCTCTATAACGGCGTGCGCGGCGACCTCGCCGTTGCCTCCGGCCACGCCATGCCGCAGATCGCAAGGCGCGGCATGACGGTGGCGGCGATCAGCGCCATCGACATCGCGCTGTGGGACATCCTCGGCAAGTCGCTCGGCCTGCCCGTCTGGCAGTTGCTCGGCGGCAGGAAGCTCGACCGCATGCCGGCCTATGCATCGGGCGGCTGGGCTGCCTCAGACGCCATTGGCGAGCAGTTGAAATCCTATGTTGCCAGCGGCGGGTTCAAGGCGGTGAAGATGCGGGTCGGCGCCATGGACGGGGCGCCGCACATTTCGGCTGCGCGGGTGCGTGCCGCGCGCGCAGCACTCGGCCCCGAGGTCGACCTGATGGTCGATGCGCATGGCACCTATACGGTCGCCGATGCCAAGCGCTTCATCCATCTCGTAGAGGACTGCGACCTCGCGTGGTTCGAGGAGCCGCTGATTGCCGACGACAAGGCGGGCATGGCGGAGGTTCGCGCGGCCGGCAGCGTGCCGATCGCAACCGGCGAGAGTGAGGCGACGCGCTACGCCTTCCGCGACCTCGCGGTGCTCAAGTCGGCCGACATCTTCCAGCCGGACCCGGCATTCTGCGGCGGCATCAGCGAGGCGATGCGCATCGGCACGATCGCCAGCGCCTTCAACCTCAGGCTGGCGCCGCATCTGTGGGCAGGCGCGCCCTGCTTCTTCGCCGGGCTGCACGTCTGTGCTGCCTCGCCGGCCTCGTTCACAGTCGAATATTCGCTGGGCGCCAACCCGATGATTCACGACCTGGTCGAGGAGACGATCGAGGTCAGCGACGGGCTGATCTCAATTCCGGATCGACCGGGCCTCGGTTTCACTATATCGCAACGCTTTCTGGAGGCTCACGCACAGGACGCCTGACCGATGAAAGAGAAAAACCTGCTCGCGGAACTGGCCGCCTATCTCTTCTCCTTCTCGCACAGCGACACGGGCCGCACGCCCTCGGAGCGGGAACTGGCAGAGCATTTCTCGGTCAGCCGCGGCCAGATACGCGAGGCACTGGCGATCCTCGAGGCGATGCAGATCGTCGAGCGCCGGGCGAAGTCCGGAATCTATCTGACAACGCGGCAGGCGAGCGTCGAGGCCATGGCGCTGTTTGCAAAGGCCGGCGTACCGCTCGATCCAATCCAGATCTACGAGACGGTCGAGCTGCGCAAGATCCATGAGATCAAGGCGGCGGAACTCGCCTGCAGCCGCGCAACCGAGGAGAATTTCGACCGGCTGCGCGAGATATTGCACGAGTCCGAGCTGCGGCTGGCCGAAGGCGTCGGGCTGGCGCGCGAAGACCGCGATTTCCATCTCGAGATCGTGCGCGCCACCAAGAACAGCGTCTTCCACAAGGTCTGCAGCGTCTATTACGTGATGGGCGAGCAGCGGCTGCCGATCTATTTCACCGACCCGGAGCGCAGCCGCAAGTCGCATGGCGAGCATCTGCAGATATTCGACGCGCTGGTGAGGCGGGACGGCAATCTGGCGCAGGCGCTGATGAGTTCGCATCTGCAGGGCGTCGAAAGCTACTGGAAGGGCCTGCTGCAGGGCGGCACCGGCGGCGCCGGCAAGACCCTGGAACAGGCCTGAACGCGTGCCGGTGATCCTCTCGACGCACAGGCTGCACCCGCGCGCCACGGCCATCCTCGAAAAGCAGGGCGAGCTGGTCGTTGCCTCGGCACTCGACGACGCGACGCTGATCAAGGAGGCGCGCGATGCCGACGTGGTGATCGTGCGCGTGCCATTGCCGCCGGCGCTTTTCGAGGGCGCCAAAAAGCTTCGCGCTGCCGTCCGCCACGGGGCGGGCCTGGACATGATCCCGATGGAAGCTGCCGCCAGGGCCGGCGTGCTGGTCGCCAACGTCCCCGGCGTCAATGCCCGAACCGTCGCCGAGCACGTCTTCTTCGTCGCCATGGGGCTGCTGCGCCGCTTCCGGATCATCGATAAGGATCTGCGCCAGAAAGGCTGGCTTGCCGGACGCGAGCATACCGTTCACGGCAATGAACTCGGCGGCAAGACGATCGGCATCATCGGCATGGGCAATATCGGCCGCAACGTCGCGGCGATAGGGCGTCACGGCTTCGGGCTCGACATAATCGCCACCAGCCGTCGCGCCGAGGGGCTTCCTGAAGGCGTGCGCTATGCCGAGCTGGACGTGCTGATGGCGGACAGCGACATCGTCGTCATCTGCTGCCCGCTGACGCCGGAAACCCGTGGCATGATCAACGCCGCGCGAATCCGCCTGATGAAGCCGACGGCGGTTCTGGTCAATGTCGCGCGCGGACCCATCATCGATGACGAGGCGCTGATTGCCGCCCTGGGCGACGGCCGCATCGGCGGTGCGGCGCTCGACGTCTTTGCGACGCAGCCGTTGCCGCCGGAGCATCCCTATCTCAGCTTCGACAACGTGATCGTCACGCCGCACATGGCGGGCATCACGGAGGAAAGCATGATGCGCATGGGAGTCGGCGCTGCCGAAGAGACGGTGCGTATCCTGGCCGGCGAGCTGCCGGTCAATTTCTGCAATCCAGAAGTGCTCGAGCACTACCGGCGTCGCTTCCCGGCCTGAGGTTCAAGGCTCAGCGGTACACAAACGAAAGCGGCGGACGATCGCTCGCCCGCCGCTTTCGATAATATCGTCTGCCGTGATTACTCGGCGGTCGCCGTTTCCTCTGCTGGCGCCTCTTCGGCGGCGGCCGGCTCGGCGGTTGCCGCCGCGATCGCGGCAGCGGCATCTTCCTGCGCCTTCTTCAGTGCAGCGGCGCGTTCAGTCGCCTTGCGGCCCGGCAGTGCCTTGGTCGGATTGTTGCGGGCCGGGCGCTTGGTGATGCCTGCCTCGTCGAGGAAACGGGCGACGCGATCGGTCGGCAGGGCGCCGTGATCCATCCAATGCTTGACGCGGTCGGCGTCGATCTTCACGCGCTCGCCGTCCTTGGGGAGCAGCGGGTTCCACGAGCCGACCTGCTCGATGAAACGGCCGTCGCGCGGCGAACGCACGTCGGCGACGACGACATGGTAGTAAGGACGCTTCTTGGAGCCCGCACGGGCCAGACGAATTTTCAACGACATTGTTTTCTCCTGAAAGTCTGTGTTCGATGTTCGGGTTGCTGGCTGGGTTCAGCCGGTTTTCGTCACGCCGTTTTCAGCGGCGATCTGTTCGTGGTGGCGGATCACTTCCTTGACGACGAAGTTGAGGAACTTCTCGGCAAAATCGGGATCCAGATGCGCGTCGTCCGCCAGTTGGCGCAGCCGCGCGATCTGCTGCTGCTCGCGCGCCGGATCGGCGGGCGGCAGGCCATGCTCGGCCTTGAGGACACCGACCGCCTTGGTGCAGCGGAAGCGCTCGGCCAGCATGTGGATGAGTGCCGCGTCGATGTTGTCGATCGAGGCACGGTAGTCGGCGAGCATCGCCCGTACCGGTGAGATATCCGCCGTGTCTGTCATCTCCCCCTCACTTCTTCTTGCCGCCGAGGCCCGGCAGACCGCCGGGCCCGCCAAGGCCGGGCAGCTTCATGCCGCCGGGAAGGCCGGGCATGCCGCCGCCGCCAAGGCCCGGAAGACCCTTCATGCCCTGACCAAACCCGGCTGCGCCTGCCTGCTTCTGCAAGGCTTCGAGCTGCTTCGGATCGAGGTTCGAAAGGTCGGGCATTCCTCCGCCCATGCCGGGCATGCCGCCAAGGCCCATCTTCGAGGCAAGACCGCCCATCATGCCGCGCATCATGCCGCCGCCGCGTCCCTTGCCGCCCATCGCCTTCATCATGTCGGCCATCTGCCGGTGCATCTTCAGAAGCTTGTTGATCTCGGCCGCATTGGTGCCGGAGCCGGCGGCGATGCGCTTCTTGCGGCTGTGCTTGAGCAGGTCGGGATTGGCGCGCTCGGCCTTGGTCATCGACGAGATGATGGCGAGCTGGCGGCCGAACATCTTGTCATCGAGACCGGCGGCGGCCATCTGGTCCTTCATCTTGCCCATGCCGGGCATCATGCCCATGATGCCCCCCATGCCGCCGATCTTCGACATCTGGCCGATCTGTGCGGCCAGGTCGTTCAGGTCGAACTTGCCCGACTGCATCTTCTTGGCCATCGCCGCGGCCTGTTCCGCGTCGATGTTCTCGGCGGCCTTCTCGACCAGCGAGACGATGTCGCCCATGCCGAGGATGCGGTCGGCGATGCGCTTGGGGTGAAACTCCTCCAGCGCGTCCATCTTCTCGCCGGTGCCGATCAGCTTGATCGGCTTGCCGGTGACGGCGCGCATGGAAAGTGCCGCACCGCCGCGGCCATCGCCATCCATGCGGGTGAGGACGAGGCCGGTGATGCCGACGCGCTGATCGAAGCTGGTGGCGAGATTGACGGCGTCCTGGCCGGTGAGGCTGTCGGCGACAAGCAGGATTTCGTGCGGGTTCGAGACCTTCCTGATCTCGGCCATCTCGGCCATCAGCGGCTCGTCGATATGGGTGCGGCCCGCGGTGTCGAGGATGACGACATCGTGGCCGCCGAGCCTGGCCGCCTGGACGGCGCGGCGGGCGATGTCGACCGGCGTCTGGCCGGCGATGATCGGCAGCGTCGCGACGCTGACCTGCTCGCCGATTTGGCGCAGCTGTTCCTGCGCCGCCGGTCGGCGCGTATCGAGCGATGCCATCAGAACCTTCTTGTTCTGACGGTCGGTGAGGCGCCTGGCGATCTTGCCCGTGGTCGTCGTCTTGCCGGAGCCCTGCAGGCCGACCATCATGATGACGACCGGGGCCGGCGCATTGAGGTCGATGGCGACGCCTTCGCTGCCCAGCATGTCGACCAATTCGTCATGGACGATCTTGACGACCATCTGGCCGGGCTTGATCGACTTCAGGACTTCGGCACCGACGGCCTTGGCACGGACCTTGTCGGTGAAGGAGCGGACGACCTCGAGTGCCACGTCGGCCTCGAGCAGGGCTCGGCGAACCTCGCGCAGCGCCGCCGAGACGTCGGCGTCCGACAGCGCGCCGCGGCCGGTCAGTCCGTTCAGGATGGAGCCAAGACGCTCCTGAAGAGATTCAAACATCAGCTGCCCTTTTCCCGTTCATCAGGATGATGACCGAGACGTAGTGCTTTCGCGCCTGTGTTGAAACCCGAAGCATGAGCCAAAGCCAAAAAGCACCCGGGGGCGCTCAGCGCTGCCGGGTGTTGGCCTCCGGGATCTGTTTACGGCCTCGGCTCTCGAAAGTGCGTCGGCGTCCCGGTCGGCTGCTCGGAGTATCCTACTCGTCGCGGAATTGGCGGCTGTAGACAGGAAATCGCCGCAAGAGTCAAGGTTGCGGCGGGGTACCGGTGTCGGCCTCGACCCTGAGCGGCGAGCGGGGGTGCAGCAGCAAGACGAGCGTGATCAGAATGGAGGCGATGCTCATGCCGACGATGGCGACGGCCTGGCCGGGCGTCCAGGGGAGGCCCGCAAGCGTCGCGCCGCGGTAGAGCGCGAAGGGGCTCAGCGTGTTCTCGTGCGAGATGAAGAGGAAGCCGATCAGATTGTTGCCGAGATGCGCGCCCATCGAGGCGCCGAGATTGCCGGTGGCATAGACGAGGGCGACGAGCAGCGCGGCGAAGCCGCCGATCGATACCAGCACGCCGATGTTCATGGCAGGCCTCGACCCGGCATTCCAGTGGAGCGCGGTGAAGAGCAGTGCCGGAATGACAGCCCAGACAAGGGGGCTGCGAAAGCGCGCGGCCAGCCCACGCAGCAGATAGCCGCGAAAGAGGATCTCCTCGGCCGATGTCTGGACAAAGGCAAGCAGGACGACCGGGATGAAGACGAGCGCCCAGAGCGACAGGCTGACCGGGCCGCGGTTGATCTCCGGCGCCAGGATGTAGAAGCCGACTTCCGTCAATACCGACGTCAGGAGAACCGCAACGAGGCCCTTGATGAATCCGGAGCGGGAGATCCGGCTGCTGGCGCCGTAGAGCCGGCTGACCGGCTCGCGATGCAGCGCCTTCATGGCGATCCAGACGCCAACCCAGATGCCGGCGAAGGTGAGGAGCGTGGCGATGACCCCGGCGGGCGAGGCAAGGAACCGCATCACCAGACCACCCTGGTCGAAACTGAGCTGTTCGGGGCCGAACCAGGGGCCAACCACGGTGTAAAGATAGACGCCCGCGACGATGACGCCGGCGGTCACCGCCAACCAGCACGCACCGATGATCAGGGTACCGGCAAACAGGAGCGGCAGGCCGTGGCGACCGGACGTCTGCCGAAAGCGTTCGAATGCCGGGCTGCTCATGCCGATCCCCTTGTCCCAAACATGTCGCCCCGGATAGGCTTTGTCCGAGGGCGCCGCGTCAAGGGCCCGGATGCAATATCGTTTCGGGAAGATGAAAGAAGCCGCCGGCGAACCGGCGGCTTCAATCGGTCTAGCGCATGACGTAGACGATCTTGCGCGAAGACGGCTCGACCAGGACAGGCTGGCCGTTCACATAGACATACTGGTACTCGTAGTCGGGAATCGGACGCAGTTCGACCGTTTCGGGAAGTCCGGCGCCGACGACGACTTCGCCGTCCAGATAGACGGGCTGGCCCTCGTTGGACGAAACATAGGTGCGAACCTGCTCCGGCGGGTCGATGATCGTGCCGGCTGCACCGCCGGCAATGACGCCGGCACCGCCGCCGACAACCGCGCCGACCGGACCGCCGATCAGGGCGCCGGCCACGGCACCGGTGACGCCGCCGGTTACAGCGCCCGTGGCACCGCCATCAACGTCGTCGGGCGGGGTGACCACGGCAACGCCGGAATCGGCCGGACGCTCGGTCAGCACGACCTGATTGCCGCCGAAATCGCCGGTGAGGTAGTCCGAATAGACCCAGCCTTCGCCGCCCTCATAGGCAACGGTGCACCACTTGCTGCTATCGAGACAGCCGTTGAGGTTGGCCGACTGGCCGGCGCCGATCATGCCGACGACCTGATGCTGAGGGCCTGGACCCGCGCGCACGTTCAGATCCGTGGTGGCCGAAACGGCGACCTGGGCAAAGGCGGCGCCCGAAAATGCCAACAGGCCTGCCGCCGTCGAGACGAGCAGTTTCTTGTTCATGTCGATAACTCCTTGTTGTCCCTCGGCCTCAAGAACGGCGCCGACCGCATTGCGTTCCGGCGGGCTCGCGTTGCGCCCTGACGATTTGTTTCAGCGCGTTGCAGCCTGGCCACCCAGCAGGTCGTGGGTGAAGGAGAGTTTCTGTGCTGTGACGGGCGAGATGACGAAGGGATAGAGGTCGGGAAGCCCCATGCAGCGGTTGAGCGAGTTCGATGCTTCCGAAAGGACCAGCCAGCGCGCCAGCATGCGGTCGAACTGGGCGTCCGGTCCGGGGCGAGGCTCGTTGCCGGGCTGCGGCGCCTGGCCGGCCGGCAGTCCGACGGTGTTCAACTGGTCGAGCGGAATGTTGAGCGCCCGCACCATCTCCAGCGTGTCGGTGATGTGGAGGTAGTGCGCGAAAGTTTCCGCCCAGTCCTCCCAGGGGTGGCTGGCCGCATAGGCGGAGATGTGGCGGGTTTCCCAGTCCGGCGGCGCGCCGTTCTGGTAATGCCGCTTCAAGGCGTCCTCATAGCTGATCGTCTCGTCGCCGAAGATGTCGCGGAAGCGCTGCAGCCAAGAGGCATCGTCGCGAACCAGGCGGTCCCAGTAATAGTGGCCGAGTTCGTGTCGGAAGTGGCCGAGCAGGGTGCGGTAGTTCTCCCCCATCTCGGTCCGCAACTCCTCCCGCCTGGCGGAATCGGCTTCGGCAACGTTGAGCGTGATCAGGCCGCTGTCGTGGCCGGTCAGGACATGCTTGCCGCTGGGTTCGTTCCCGTCGATCGGATCGGCGAGGAAGTCGAAGGCCAGGCCGATCTCATCATCCGGCTCGGCCTTTGGTCCGACCGGCAGGCCGAACGAGAGCAGCGAATAGACGGCGCGCCGCTTGGCGGCCTCGACCCTGATCCAGCGGTCGCGGTTGCCGTCGACATTCAGGTCGGGAATGGTCTTGTTGAGTGCGCAGGCATGGCAGAAGCGGCCGTTCGGCTCGGCCGTCCAGTTGCAGGCGCACTCGGTCGCGTTGGCGCAGGCGGGGTGTCCGGCGTCCGAGAGGACGAATGTACTGGCGTCGGGGTCGAAGATGACGAGCTTGCCGCAGTTGAGACACTGCGCATTCTCGAAATAGAGGCGGGCATTGCAGTTGGGGCAGGAGAAAAGCTTCATGGCGGTGTCCGGTCATTGTGCGACACGCAGCAACGGGAAGCTGGGTCAAGGGTTCCGTGGGCAAGCGGGCCCGGTGATCGGCCCGGGAGCAGCGCCGCAAAAAGTGTCCTGCCGACCACAACAACGCCCACAGTGCCGCATTATTGGCGACTTCTCGCAACAAAAGCTTGATCGGCCGCGGCTTTTTGGGCATCGCAGCATGGTTCACGGTTGTTCGCTTTCTATCCTACCGTATCATGCACACCTTTGCTGGCGAGCATCCCGGGAGGGAAAAGATGGTTCAGGCAACTCAGGAGAAAAGCATGGCATTCATTGCCAAAGGAAAGAAGATCGCGATTGTGGGCGCGGCCATGTTGGGCCTGCTGACGGGCGCCGTCCAGGCAGCCTCGTGCGGCAACACCGCGGCGGGCTTCGAGGAGTGGAAGGCCGAGTTCGCCAATGTTGCGAAGGCGTCCGGCGTCAAGAAGAAGGGCCTTTCGGCGCTTGCCGGTGCGTCCTACGCGACCGCCACGATCAAGGTCGACCGCGGCATCCACAAGGCGTTCAGCGGGTCGGTGGAATCCTTCATGCAGCGCCGCGGCGCGAGCACCATCATCTCAAAGGGCCGCAAGCTTAAGCAGTCGAACGCGGCATTGTTCGACAAGATCGAGCGCACCTACGGCGTGCCGCCCGGCGTGATCCTCGCCATCTGGGGCATGGAGACCGGCTTCGGCTCGTTCATGGGCAAGCAGAATACCGTCTCGGCGATCGTGACCCTGGCCTATGACTGCCGGCGTCCGGCATTCTTCGAGCCGCACGCGATTGCCGCGTTGAAGCTGGTCGATCGCGGCGCTCTCAGCGCCAAGTCTGTGGGCGCCGCGCATGGCGAGATCGGCCATACGCAGTTCCTGCCCGGCAATGTCCTGAGCTATGGCGTCGGCAACATGAACCTGCGCGACAAGGCAACGGCGCTGGCCTCCACCGCGAATTTCCTCAGGGCGCATGGCTGGCGGCCGGGCGTCGGCTACGAGGGCAACATGGGCGCGATCGCCGGATGGAACTCCGCAGGCGTCTATCAGCAGGCGATCGCCCGCATGGCAGCGGCAATCGACGGCTAGCCGCTTTCCATAGCGACCTAAAAAGCCCGGCGGAAAGGCCGGGTTTTTTGTTGGCTGTCGATTGGCTGGACGTCAGCCCTGCCGCTTGCGGGCGGCCAGCGTGCGCAGGCGAAGTCCGTTGAGGCGGATGAAGCCTTCGGCGTCCTTCTGGTCGTAGGCGCCGCGGTCGTCCTCGAAGGTGACCAGCGCGTCGGAATATAGCGATTTCGGCGAACGGCGGCCGGTGACGATGACGTTGCCCTTGTAGAGCTTGAGGCGGACCTCGCCCTCGACGTCCTCCTGGCTCTTGTCGATCATCGCCTGCAACATCTCGCGCTCGGGCGAATACCAGAAGCCGTTGTAGATGAGTTCCGCATAGCGCGGCATGAACTCGTCCTTGAGGTGCGCGGCACCGCGGTCGAGCGTCAGCGACTCCATGGCGCGGTGGGCGGCGAGCAATATGGTGCCGCCCGGCGTCTCGTACACGCCGCGCGACTTCATGCCGACGAAGCGGTTCTCCACCAGGTCGAGACGGCCGATGCCGTTGTCGCGGCCGAGATCGTTGAGCGCGGCGAGCAGCGTTGCCGGAGAGAGTTTTCTGCCGTTGAGGGCGATGGGATCGCCCTTGGCGAATTCCAGCGTGATCTCGGTGACGGCGTCGGGCGCATCCATCGGCGAAACACTGCGCTGATGGACCATTTCCGGCGGTTCGCCCCACGGGTCCTCTAGAACCTTGCCCTCGGAAGAGGAGTGCAGAAGGTTGGCGTCGACCGAAAAGGGCGCCTCGCCCTCCTTGTCCTTGGGGACCGGGATCTGGTGCTGTTCGGCGAAGTTGAGGAGATCGGTGCGCGACTTGAAGGACCAGTCGCGCCAGGGCGCGATTACCTTGATGTCGGGGTTCAGCGCATAGGCCGACAGCTCGAAGCGGACCTGATCGTTGCCCTTGCCGGTGGCGCCGTGGGCGATGGCGTCGGCGCCGGTCTCGAGGGCGATGTCGACCAGATGCTTGGAGATCAGCGGGCGGGCGATCGACGTGCCGAGCAGGTAGGTGCCTTCATAGACGGCATTGGCGCGGAACATCGGGAAAACGAAATCCGAGACGAACTCCTCGCGCAGGTCGAGGACCCGGATGTCCTTGATGCCCATCATCTCGGCCTTGCGGCGCGCCGGCTCGAGTTCGCCGCCCTGGCCGAGATCGGCAGTGAAGGTCACAACCTCGGCGCCGATTTCAGTCTGCAGCCACTTCAGGATGATCGAGGTGTCGAGCCCGCCCGAATAGGCGAGGACGACCTTCTTGACGTCTTTCCACTTGCTCATTGTGCTTGCCGGCCACCCGCTTTCGGCGCCCCGGGGCGCCCGTTGAAATCGGCCGCACTAATAGCAGGAAAGCGCCACCGGGCAAGGGCCGCGCGGCTCCGGCCCGTGCGGTGAAGGCACGCGGCCGACCTCGCGAGCTCTGTACATGACCGTGCAGCGCACGAGGTCCCTTTCTAGCGTCGGGTAAGGTTCCTGCCGCTGCCGATCACCAGATCCCAGATCGCAAGCGCCATGGTGATGGCGACAACGATGATCAGGTCGGGGCTCGGGACCTTCCAGACGAGGATGCCGAGAAATATTGCAAGCGTGGCCACTGCAATCAGCGCCATCAGTCGGTCAGCCATGAAATACCTCCCATTCCGGTGCACTCCGCCGCCAGCCGGGGCGTCCTGTGCGGAAATCTTCCGATCGATTGTACACGCATCGCCCCTCCGCCGTCAGCCGTGGTGACGACGATGCCGCCGATGGCGCGCCGGACACCGTCTCGGCGAGATAGTCGCCCGCAAGGTTCCTACCGGCCATAGAACAAGGTTGGCAGGTGGAACACCAGGTCGGGGAAGATATAGACCATTGCCATGGTGACGAAGACGAGCAGCAGGAACGGCATAACGCCCCGGAAGATATGCGTCAGGCGCACGCTGGGGGGTGCGATGCCCTTCAGATAGTAAGCCGACATGGCCATCGGCGGTGTCAGGAAGCTCGTCTGCAGGTTCAGGGCGACGAGAATGCCGAAGAAAAGCGGATCGATGTCGAATATCGGCAGCAAGGGCAGGAAGATCGGCACGAAGATGATGATGATCTCGGACCATTCCAGCGGCCAGCCAAGCAGGAAGATGATCAGCTGGGCAAGCAGCAGGAACTGCAGCGGGGTGAGGTCCATGCCCTGGACGAATTCGGAAATCAGCTGCTCGCCGCCGAGATAGGAGAAGACGGACGAGAAGGTGTAGGAACCGACGAACAGCCAGCACACCATGGCCGTGGTGCGCACCGTCAGATAGACGGATTCCCTCAGGCGCTGGAAGGTCATTGCCCGGTAGGCCACGGCCAGGACCATGCCACCGAGCGCGCCGATCGAGGCGGCCTCCGTCGGCGTCGCCAGGCCGAACAGGATCGAGCCCAGCACGGCCAGAATGAGAAAGGCGAGCGGGAAGAACGAGGTGAACAGCATCCAGGCCAGTTGGATGAATGGAACGTCGGGGACTTCTTCCTTGGTCGGTCTGGGCGCGATGCTGGGCTGCAGGATCGAGCGGCCGATGACATATGCGAGGTAGAAGCCGACGAGGACGAGACCGGGCAGGAGAGCGCCGGCATACAGCCGGACGATGGATACGCCCGACGCGGCAGCATAGACGATCAGCATGATCGATGGCGGTATGAGGATGCCGAGCGTTCCGCCGGCGCAGATGATGCCGCTGGCAAAGCTTGGATCGTAGCGCGCCTTCAGCATCGCCGGCAGAGCGAGGAGGCCCATCAGCGTGACGACCGCGCCGACGATTCCCGTCGCGGTGGCAAACAGCGCGCAGGTGATCAGCGCGGCCACGCCCATCGAGCCGGGCAGGTTCTTGGAGGCGATGTTAAGCGTCGTGAACAGCCGGTCGACGATGTTCGCGCGCTCGACGATGTAGCCCATGAACAGGAACAGCGGTACGGCGGTCAGCACCTCGTTCGACATCACCGTGTAGGTCTGGTTGATGAAGAGGTCGAAGATGCGGTTGTTCAGGAAGCCATCGAGCCATGTCGTCACCGACGTCCAGCTGTCGGAATCCTCCGCGAGGCGATTGTAGACGCGCCACATGCGGTCGGGATCGAAATAGGCGTAGTAGCCGAAGAAGATGCCCAGAGCCATCAAGGTGAAGGCGATCGGGAAGCCGAGAAACACCAGCACGATGAAGATGCAGAGCATCGACAGGGCTACTTGGGGATCGGACAATTTCGCGTCTCCGCTTGGGTCGGAAAAGGACCAGAGATCAGTTGCCTATCAGTCGCTATCGGCAGCCTGCTTGACCAGCAGTTGCTCGGTTTCGACGACGTCCTCTTCGGCGACGCGCCAGTACCCCTCCCGCATGCAAAGGATGCAGCGAAACACCTGGGCTATGCCCTGGATGAAGAGAAGGATGCCAGCGGCGACGAGTACCGATTTGAACTGGAAGATCGGGATGCCGGCGGGACTGTTGACGCTGACCTCGGCATAACCCCAGGAACGCGTCGAATATTTCCATCCGGTCAGGATCAGCGCCGTCACGCCCGGGAAGAAGAAGAGCAGGTAGAGGACCAGGTCGACCGCGGCCTGGGTGCGTGGCGCCCAGAGGCGGTAAACGAAGTCGCCGCGCACGTGCCCGCCACGCGACAGCGTGTAGGCGCCGCCCATCATGAAAAGCGTGCCGTACATGATGAAGGATACGTCGAGGGCCCAGGAGGTCGGCCGGTTGAGCGCATAGCGCACGAAGACCTCATAGCTCATGCCCAGCGTCATCATGATGACAAGCCAGCCGAAAGCCTTGCCGAACCACGCAGACAGGCTGTCGGCGAATGCGATGAACCGGATCACGGCAGGTCTTCTCCTTTGCCCGGAACAGGGATACGGCGCGCATGGCGCCGTATCCCTGCGGGGTGTTACGGCCTGCTCAGAGCTTCAGCTTGCCCGGGAAATAGTGCTCGTATGCGAGAGCGAGATCGGGCGCGTTCATCAGTTCGTAATAGGCGACCTTGTCGACCCAGGCGCGCTGGCTGTCCATCACGCGCTTGGAGAACTGATCCTGTTCAAGCTCCGCGACCAGCTTGTCCCAGGCCTGCAGCTGCGCCTCGAGGATTTCGCGCGACGTGCGGTGCACGGTCACGCCGTGCTCGGTCTGGATGCGATTGAGATCGTTGGAGTAATTCTCCATGGCGAGCGCGGTATTCGCCGTCGATGCCGCCTCGACGCCATATTTCAGGATTGCCTGCAGGTCGGGGTCGAGATCGTCGAAGAAGTCCTTGTTGAACAGGAACTCGAAGCTCTCGGAGGCCTGGTGGTAGGACGAAAGGTAGTAGTTCTTTGCCACGTCCGGCGACCCGAAGCGAAGATCCGACGAAGGATTGTTGAACTCGAAGGCGTCGATCACGCCGCGCTCCATGGCCGGGACGATTTCGCCGCCGGGCAGCTGCGCCACGCTCATGCCCATGCCCTGAAGCAGGTCGGCGGCAAGGCCGACGGTACGATACTTGAAGCCCTGCAGGTCGGCCGCTGTATTGACCTCTCCCTTGAACCAGCCGAAGGGCTGCGCCGGCATCGGGAAGCCCATGAAGCCGTAGACGTTGAGGTTCAGAATGTCCTGCGTCAGTTCGCGATAGAGGTCGGCTCCGCCGCCCTCGTAGAACCAGCCTAGCATCGTATTGGCATTGCCGCCGAACACCGGCCCGGTGCCAAAGAACGACGCCGCCTTGCTCTTGCCGTACCAGTAGACGGGAACGGTATGAGCCGCGTCGATGACGCCGTCATGCACGGCATCCATGACCTGGAAGGCGCCGACGACGGCGCCGGCGGGCAGCAGGTCGACCTTCAGCCGGCCACCCGACATTTCTTCAACCCGCGTCGTATACTGGCGGGCAAAATCCATCCAGATGTCGGATGCCGGCCAGGAGGTCTGCATCTTAATCACGAGCGGAGTCTGCGCAAGCACGGCCGGTGCGGCCAAGGTGGCGCCGGCGGCCACGGTTCCGCCAATGGCGGATGTCTTCAGAAATCTGCGGCGTGAAATCGGATCCTTGGTCATCATGCACCTCCCAGTTGCATTTTATGCTTTATTCTGCCTCGCCAGCATATGCAGGAAATGCCGTGTTGCAAGCGTGTAATTCGACCTGCGATCCGGGCCCGCTCTCGGCGACGGAAGTGCTGCCGCATCCGAATACAGCTATTGGACTTCGATCTCTGCCGCCTATCGATGGTCTGGATTGCGCAGGCGTTCGAAACCGGCGAATTGGTCAACCAATTCTCGCCGTTCTATTGCATTGCGATAAAGAATACTGCATTGCAGCAGGACTGTCCGTCCACTGGCGCGCGGGCGGCGTTTGCCATATGGCTGGGCGGTCGACCATGAGACCCAGACCATGTCGTTTCTCCCCAGCACGCCGATATTGATCCAGTTCGCCATTGCTTCGGTGATCCTCGCCATCACGCCGGGTCCGGACATGACCTTGTTCGTCAGCCGAGCGCTGAGCCAGGGCCGGGCCGCGGGATTTGCGTCGATGGCCGGCGCCTTGTTCGGTACGCTGATACACACCACCCTGGTGGTGGTCGGCGTGTCGGCGCTGATCGTGGCATCGCCCGCCGCATTCCTGGCACTGAAGATCTTCGGAGCGGGCTATCTCGTCTATCTCGCCTACCAGGCCATCCGCCACGGCTCGGCATTCAAGCCGACGCAGAAAAGCGGTCCGCGGCTGTCGGTGATCAGGAGTTTCTCGACCGGCCTCGGGGTCAATCTGATGAACCCGAAGATCATCCTGTTCTTCATGACCTTCCTGCCGCAGTTCGTGTCGCCGCTCGATCCCGATGCGCCGGGCAAGCTGTTCTTCCTCGGCGCCATGTTCGTGCTGATTTCGGTGCCCGTGACTGCGCCCATGGTGCTGGCCGCTGAGCGCTTTTCCGTGGCCATGGCGCGCAATCCGCGCGTCACGCGTCTGGTCGACTATCTGTTTGCGGGGGTGTTCTCGGCCTTCGCGCTGAAGATCCTTACGGCGCAGGCGAAGTAGGTTCGCGGGCAATCGCCTCGCGCCAGCGGCCGGCGCTCCGGCCGGCGACCAGCCAATAGGCCATGCCGCCAAACAGCCCGCTGCCAATGATCGCCAAAGCGAAGCCCGGGTCGGAAACGAAATCCTGCCCGGTTTCGGCCATGCCGGTCAGCATGCCGATGACGACCGCCGCGACGACGGCGCCGGCAAGGGCATAGAAGAGCCAGTCGCGCTTGCCGAGGATTTCTCCCAGAAGCATCGCCGGGACCGCGGGTATGAAGGCGAAATAGGCGACGAAGAGCGCAAAGAAGGGCACCGAGAAGACCATCGAGCCCACAACGACGGGCAATGTCTCCTCGGGCCTCGGGTTGATCGCGCTGAACAGCAGGACATTGAGGAAGAGGCTGGCAGCCAGCGATGCGATGGCGTAGCCAAGGATGAGGACAAGGAAGCGGCCGAGATAGACCAGCGTCGCCGTCATCAGGCCTCGCCGTGCCCCGCGATCATCATCGCCTCGAGCGCCAGCCGGTCGGTCTTCTTCATGCGCTCGGATTCCGACTTGAGCTGGCCGCAGGCAGCGAGAATGTCGCGGCCGCGCGGCGTGCGGATTGGCGAGGCATAGCCGGCCGAGTTGATGTAATCGGAGAACTTCTCGATCGTCTCCCAGTCGGAGCACTGATAGTTGTTGCCGGGCCAGGGATTGAACGGGATCAGATTGATCTTGGCCGGGATGCCCTTCAAGAGCTTCACCAGCTCCCTTGCGTCGGCGAGGCTATCGTTGACGTCCTTGAGCATCACATATTCGAAGGTAATGCGCTTGGCGTTGGACAGACCCGGATAGGCGCGGCAGGCCGCGATCAGTTCCTTCAGCGGATACTTCTTGTTGATCGGCACCAGCATGTCGCGCAGATCGTCATTGGTGGCGTGCAGCGAGATGGCGAGCATGACGCCGATCTCCTCGCCGGTGCGGTAGATCTCCGGTACCACGCCGGAGGTGGAGAGCGTGATGCGGCGCTTCGACAGCGACAGGCCGTCGCCATCCGAGGCAATCAGCAAGGCCTTCTTCACCGCCTCGAAATTGTAGAGCGGCTCACCCATACCCATCATGACGATGTTGGATATCTTGCGGCCCTCGGCAGGCACGATGGCACCGTCCGGCGTATCGCGGTCGGGGAAGTCGCCAAGCCGGTCGCGCGCTGTCATCAGCTGAAGGAGAATTTCCTCGGCGGTGAGGTTGCGCACAAGCTTCTGCGTACCGGTGTGGCAGAAGGAGCAGGTCAGCGTGCAACCGACCTGCGAGGAGATGCAGAGCGTTCCGCGACCGGCCTCGGGAATGTAGACGGTCTCGATCTCGACCGGACGCCCGGCGCCACGCGGGGGAAAACGGAACAGCCACTTGCGTGTGCCGTCTGTCGAAATCTGCTCCTCGACGATTTCCGGCCGCGCGATGTCGAAATGCTCGGCCAGCTGGCCGCGCAACTCCTTCGAAATGTTGAACATGTGAGCGAAGTCGGAGACGCCGCGCACATAGAGCCAGTGCCAGAGCTGCTGGGCGCGCATCTTCGCCTGGCGTTCAGGCACGATACCGGCAGCGACCAGCGCCTCGGCGACCTCGGCGCGCGTCAGCCCGATCAGCGACGCCCGCCCGAGCGCAGGGGCAGGGCTGCGCAGCGCGTTACGCGCGGCTGTATCGGCAAGGTTGAGCGAAAGGGTCATGACTGGGCGCTATATGGGTGGATCGGGTCGGATTGTCGATGTTTGGCGCGCACATAGCATGATGCAGGGGTTGCGTCACGCGCGACGGTTGACACGCCGCTTCGAAAAACCTTGATGAAACCGTCGGTGCAGGAGGCGGACAGGTTCGTGGGTATTGAGAAGAGTTTTCCGGTGCTTCGCCGATCGCGCGTCATGTGGACATCGCGGCGGGTGTGGCAGCCACGGATCGTGTTCTGGGCAGGCGCCATCGGCATCGGCCTGATAAGCGTGATGTTCGCCCATCTCGCCGACGAAGCGCAGTTCCTGTTCCACGCAGCCACCAGCGGAGAGGGATGGCGCTCGGCGCTGCCGCTGGTCATCACCCCGGTCGGCTTCGTCCTGTGCGCCTGGATGGCGCATAGCTGGTTTCCGGGATCGCAGGGCAGCGGGATTCCCCAGGCCATCGCGGCGCGCGTGCTGCGCGACGACGCGGACCGCAGCCACATCCTGTCGCTCAAGCTGGTGGTCGGCAAGATCCTGCTGACCGTGGTCGGCCTCGCCTCGGGCGCGTCGATCGGCCGCGAGGGGCCGACGGTGCAGGTCGGCGCCTCGCTGATGCTGCAGGCGGCGCGCTGGGGCGGCATGGCGCATGCGCGCGGACTGATCCTCGCGGGTTCGGCGGCGGGCATCGCGGCCGCCTTCAACACGCCGCTCGCCGGCATCGTTTTCGCCATCGAGGAGATGGGCCGCAGCTACCAGTCGCGGACCAACGGCATCGTGCTGTCGGCGGTGATCCTGGCCGGCCTGGCGGCGATCGGCCTGGTCGGCAACTATACCTATTTCGGCGTCACGGACGCTCGGGTCAGTTCGACCGCCGAATGGTTCCTGGTCGGCGCCTGCGGAATCATCGGCGGCGGCATGGGTGCCGGCTTCAGCTGGGCGGCGCTCCGGTCGATCCGACGCCTGCGGCGCTGGCTGCAGCCCTATCCGCTGAAGCGGACGCTGATCTTTGCCGGGGCATGCGGTCTCGCGGTGGCGGGCATCGGGCTCATTTCGGGAGGACAGACCTTCGGTACCGGCTACGACCAGGCGCGCAGTGCCATCGAAGGCAATGCCCTGCCCTGGTTCTTCTTCCTGGAAAAGTTCGCCGCCGGATTGCTCTCGATGGTGTCGGGCATACCGGGAGGCATCTTCGCGCCGTCGCTCTCCGTCGGCGCCGGCATCGGCAGCACGCTCGGGCTGATGCTGGGTGCCGATATAGGACTGGCGGCGCTGCTCGGCATGGCCGGCTATTTCGCCGGCGTGGTGCAGGCGCCGATGACGGCCTTCGTCATCATCCTCGAGATGACCGGCAACCATGACAATGTCATACCGCTGATGTGCGCTTCGATGCTGGGTTACGGCACGGCGCGGATGATCTCACGCGAGCCGCTCTACCATGCGATGTCGCGGCTGATCGTTGCCGATCAGCTTCGCCGCAAGCGGGCGGAGGCCAAGCCTGCGGCCGAGGGCCCGGCGACGCGGTCTGAATGACGCGCCGGGCTTACTTGCAGCTCGATATGGAGTTCAGGGCCGCCGTGATGCCGCGCAGGGAAAAGGTGTAGCTGGTCGCATTGTCGCGTCCCGAACGGGCCTGAACCTGCATGTCGGCACCGGCCTTCATCGCGGCGATGAGCTGCGGCTCCTCGGCGGCGTTCTCAACCCAGGCGGACTTGCCCTTGGTAAACATGGAGAAGGTCTTGTCGCCGATCGTCACCTGTACCTTGGAGCCTTCCTTCAGCTCGTAGCCGGCGATGAACTGCGGCTCGAAGGACACGGCCTGGCCGGGCCGCTGGCTGACGAAGAAGAACATGTCGCCATGATCGAGCGTCGCCGGCTTCATCGATTTCGGCTTCGGCACGGTCAGCACATAGCACACCTTGCCGTTCTGGGCCTGGTAGCTGTAGGTCGCCCAGTCACCGTGTTCGGCCATTTTCTTGGCCGACTGCGCAAAGGCCGTGCCGGCTGTCGCAACCAGCGCCAAGCTGAAGAGTATCGAGATAAATCCCCGCATCGTCCTACCGTTTTCCTGTGTTTCCGCCGAACACCGTGCGTGCCGGAGACGCGTCGCGTCCGTTCGGTTCACTTTGATTTAATCTGGGTTACCAAATGATGAACTTTTGCCCAAGAGGGGCGTAAGCACACCATCGGCCAACGCCGCCTCACCGCGCAAGCCCCTGAAAGAAACTTCCGCGATCAATCCCGGCGGCCACCCAATGGCAGGAAAGCGGCAAGAGTTTGACCTCTTCGCGCGGTCAACTCTGCTCCAGAGCCTGCCTGGCGGCGAGCCGGTGCGCCGGCGTGATGTGGGCACGGACCGAGGCGATGGCGGCCGTCAGCACCGCCATGTCGTCGGTGAAGCCGAGCCCGAAGATGACATCCGGGATCGTGTCGGCGGGCAGGACGAAGTAGCCGAGTGCGGCAAACAGGACCGCCTTGGCACGGAACGGCGTGTTGCTGTCGAGGGCGCAATAGTAGGCGGCAACGACCTCGTCCATGAAGGGAACGTGTCTTGCGGCCTTCCTGGCGGTGCGCCAGAACTTCTCGCGCACGTCCGCCTCGCGTACCGGATCGTCCTGCTCGGCACCTGTCTGCCGGGATCGGGAATTTGCTGCCATCATCGTCTCCTTGGCAGAAGATGTGGGAAATCAGCGGCCTGAGTGCAAGATCGGATCAGAAACCGGCGTAGCGGTTCATCTTGCGCGCAAGCTCGAAGTCCAGTTCGGTCAGGCCGTTGGCGTCATGCGTGTTCAGGGTGACTTCAACGGTCTTGTAGACATTCGACCAGTCCGGATGGTGATCCATCTTTTCGGCGGCGAGCGCGGAGCGGGTCATGAAGGCGAAGGCTTCGCTGAAATTGCGGAAGGTGAAGGTGCGGCTGATGGCACTGCCGTCCTCGGCCAGTACCCAGCCATCAAGGCCGGCCATGGCCTCGGCGATCGCCTCGATCTCAAGCTTCTGTCTTGCCAATGCGCACTCCTGCTGCCGGGCCCCTCGAAATGGCCCGCACGTACAGCCGCAATAGGAACGCGACAGGCGCGACTTGTCGAGGCCTTTGTGGCTTGTGCCGGGAGGAGGTACGGACTGGCAAACTGTCCCAGGCAGGCCTAGCGCATGATGCGTGTCGCCTCGGCACCGCTCGCAGCGAAGTTCGAGGCACGCGCGTCGGCGCCGGCCAGTGGCCACGTCTCCTCGATCACATAGGGCCCGCCGCCAACCGAATCGCGCGACGACATCAGAACGAAGCGCCCGACGCGAAACGGCGCAGCGGCAAAGTTGCCGCGTGCCGAAAGATAGCGGGCAACATCGATCGGATTGGAGTGCCGCAGCCGCGCCAGCGTGACGTGCGGCGTGAATTTCCGGGGATCCGGCGCGATGCCCAGGCGCTGGCAGATTCGGTCGATCTCACCCTGCAACGCGTTGAGATCCGGCGAAGCGACGGCGCCGGCATAGACCGAATGCGGCTTCTTCGAGCCGAAGGCACCGACACCCGACAGGGTCAGTGAAAAGGACGGCCGCCTGATGCGGTCGAGCGCTCCGGCGATCTCGTCGGCAACATGGCCTTCGATGTCACCGATGAAGCGCAGCGTCATGTGGTAGTTTTCGACGTCCATCCAGCGGGCGCCGGGAAGCCCGCCGCGCAACAGCGACAGGGAAAGGGCGGCATCACGCGGTATCTCGAGGGCGGTGAAAAGACGCGGCATGGCCAGGCTCCCTTCCTCGATTCGTACTTACGGTACTCAACGAATCACCGATCACCCCGGGGGGCAAGCGGATTTTTTCGCAGCTGCACACTGAAAAGCGGTAACGCAGCGGAAGATGCCGCGGCGAGCTTGGGCCGCACCTGCATGTCAGGACGGGCCCGTTGCGTCGGCGATCGCCTCTTCGACTGCGGGCAATGCCCGCGCCACCATCCGGTCGATGCCGGCTGCATTGGGGTGCAACCCGTCGGGAAGCTGGTAGGCCGGCTGGCCGGCAACGCCATCGAGGAAAAACGGGTAGAGCGCGAGCCCATGCGCGGCCGCGAGGTCCGGGTAAATGGCGTCGAAGGCGGCCTGGTAATCAGATCCGAGGTTAGGCGCAGCAAGCATGCCCGCCAGCAGCACGTCGATGTCCCGGGCCTTGAGACGCTCGATCATGGCTTCCAGGTTCTGCCGTGTCAGCTTCGGATCGACGCCTCGCAGCATGTCGTTGGCGCCGAGTTCGAGAATGACCATTTGCGTCCCGTCGGGAATGGACCAATCGAGCCGCGCCAAGCCGCCGCTCGTCGTGTCGCCTGAGACGCCCGCATTGGCAATCACGACATCGTGACCTTTTTCGCGGAGTGCTTTTTCAAGCTTTTCGGGGAAGCTTTGGCCAACATCCAGACCGTATCCGGCCATCAAACTGTCGCCAAAGCCGACGATTCGGTATGGCTCGGCCGATGCCGGGGCTGAAACGGCCATCAGGCACAGGCCGAGAGCGGCGAGAAGACGTGCGAGAAATTGGAATGGCATGCGACAAGGCCCATATGACGACGATCAGTTTCCGCCCATCCCCTGCATATAGGAAAGAATTTTCGTGACAGAACCCGTCATCACGCTGAAGGACGTTTCGCTGACGCTTGGCGACGGTGCCTCATCCGTCCATGTACTGAAGCATGTCAGCCTCGAGGTCGCGCAAGGCGAAGCGACCGGCATCGTCGGTCCGTCCGGCTCCGGCAAGTCGACATTGCTGATGGTCCTTGCCGGGCTGGAAAGGGTCGATTCGGGAACGGTACGAATCGCCGGCGAACTGCTCAACGACAAGTCGGAGGACAGGATCGCAGCGTTTCGGGGCCGAAACATCGGCATCGTGTTCCAGTCCTTCCATCTCATACCGAACATGACGGCGCTGGAGAACGTGGCCGTGCCGCTCGAACTCTCCGGACATAGCGACCCTTTTGGCGCGGCCGAGCAGGAACTCGCCGCTGTCGGCCTTGCCGACCGGGTGACGCATTATCCGGGCGAACTTTCGGGCGGCGAGCAGCAGCGCGTTGCCATCGCGCGGGCGCTTGCTCCCAATCCGCGGCTGCTGATCGCCGACGAGCCGACCGGCAATCTCGACCAGGCAACGGGCAGGCAGGTCGCCGATCTGCTGTTTTCCAAGGCCACCGAGCGCGGCATGACGCTGGTGCTGGTGACGCATGACCCGGCACTCGCCGCTCGCTGCGCCCGGCAGATCTCGATGCGCTCTGGCCGCATCGAGGCCGAGCCGCAGCAGGTGGCGGTGCCCGCCTGATGAGTTTCGCGAGAACGCTGCGTCTGGCGGTCCGGTTTTCGCTGCGCGAGATGCGCGGCGGGTTTTCGGGGTTCCTGATCTTCCTGACCTGTATCGCGCTCGGTGTCGCCGCGATCGGCGGCGTCAATTCGGTGGCGCGCTCGATCACCTCGGGCGTCGCCAATGAAGGCCAGGTGCTGCTTGGCGGCGACATTCGTTTCGAGCTGAACCAGCGTCAGGCCACTGCCGAGGAACGGGCTTTTCTCGACGGGCTCGGTACATTGGCCGTGAGCGCCAACATGCGGTCCATGGTGCGGCTCGAAGACGGATCCGACCAGACGCTGGCGGAGGTGAAGGCGGTCGACGAGGCCTATCCTCTGTTCGGCGCGCTGGTCACCGAACCGGCTCTGTCACGCGCCGAACTCTTCGGGCAACGCAACGGTGTCTACGGCGCGGTCGCCCCGGAACTGATGTTCGAACGCCTCGGCATCGAGCCGGGGGCGCGCATCAAGCTCGGGACAGCTCTGTTCGAACTGCGCGCCAGGCTGGTCACGGAACCGGATGCGGCGTCCGACGGGTTCGGGTTCGCGCCAAGGCTGATGGTGTCGATGGAAGGGCTGCAGGCATCCGGGCTTGTCCAGCCCGGAAGCCTCGTGGAGTTTGCCTACAAGGCGCGACTGCCCGGCAGCCCGGACGAGGCGGCGCTCGAAACATTGCGGGCCCGGGCGAACCAGGAATTCCCGCAGGCCGGTTGGAGCGTGCGGACCCGCCTCAACGCAGCGCCGTCGCTCTCGGCCAATATCGAGCGGTTCTCGCAGTTTCTCACCCTGGTCGGGCTGACCGCCCTGGTTGTCGGCGGCGTCGGGGTCGGCAACGCGGTGCGCGCCTATCTCGAAGGCAAGCGCGGCGTGATCGCCACGTTCAAGAGCCTTGGCGCGTCGGGCAGTTTCGTGGTGACCGTCTATCTGGTGCAGATCCTGATCATCGCCGCGATCGGCATCGCTATCGGGTTGGTGCTTGCCGCCTTGATGCCGCTTGCGGCGACGGCTGCGCTATCGTCGGTCATCCCGGTGCCTGTCGAGGGCGGCCTCTACCCGGGCGCGCTCGCGATGGCCGCGCTGTTCGGGCTGCTGGTGACGCTGGCCTTTGCCCTGCTGCCGCTCGGCCGCGCCCGCGACGTGCCTGCCACTGCCCTGTTCCGGGAACTCGGCGTCGAGTCCGCGGCTTGGCCGAGGCGCATCTATGTCCTGGCTGTCGCCGTACTCGCGCTGCTGCTTGCCGCGCTGGCGGTCTGGTTTTCGGGCGACCGCCGCATAGCGGCGATCTTTGTCGGGGCCGTGGTGTTTGCCTTTGTCGTGCTTCGTAGTGTCGGCCAACTGGTTCAGTTCCTGGCACGGAGAAGCCCGCGCGTGCGCTTCGTGGCGCTGCGTCTGGCTATCGGCAACATCCATCGTCCGGGCGCGCTGACGCCCTCGGTGGTTTTGTCGCTCGGCCTTGGACTGACCCTGCTGGTGACGCTGGCGCTGATCGACGGCAATCTCAGGCAGCAGATCACCGGCAGCCTGCCGGA
Source organism: uncultured Rhizobiaceae bacterium (assembly GCA_947259295.1). GTDB lineage: Bacteria > Pseudomonadota > Alphaproteobacteria > Rhizobiales > Rhizobiaceae > CAMYMG01. The sequence goes on along the minus strand of CAMYMG010000010.1, from coordinate 26,103 downwards.
GCGCGCGCCGAACTTCTTCTTCGTCGACATCCAGAGCACCGAGGTCGACAGGTTCAGCCAGTTCATCGAGCAGGAAGAGCCCGCCGGCGAACTGGTTCGCGTGCCGATGCTGCGCGGCCGGATCGTCGAGCTCAACGGCGTCGACGTGCAGAAGATCGAGATCCCGGCGGAGGGTGGCTGGGTTTTGCGCGGCGATCGCGGGCTGACCTACGAGGCCAGGCAACCCGACAATGCGACGCTTTCGCAAGGGCAATGGTGGCCCGACGACTATTCCGGCGAGCCGCTGGTGTCGTTTGCGGCGCAGGAAGGCCGCGAGATAGGGCTGAAGCTCGGCGACACGATCACGGTGAATGTGCTTGGACGCAACGTGACTGCACGGATCGCCAATTTCCGCGAGGTGAAGTGGGAATCGATGGGCATCAACTTCGTGATGGTGTTTTCGCCCAACACCTTTGCCGGAGCGCCGCATTCCTGGCTGGCGACGCTGCAGACACCGGATGCGAGCGTCGCCGACGAGGCGCGGCTCCTGAATGCGGTGACGCGGGCATTCCCGGCCGTCACCACTGTGCGCGTCAAGGATGCGCTCGACGTCGTCAACCGCATCGTCGGGCAGCTGGGGACCGCGATCCGCGCCGCGGCCAGCGTCGCGCTGATTGCCTCCGTGCTCGTGTTGTCGGGGGCACTTGCCGCCGGCAACCGGGCGCGCGTGCACGACGCGGTGGTGCTGAAGACGCTGGGCGCGACACGGCGCACGCTGATTGCGGCATTTTCGCTCGAATATGCGCTCATCGGCCTCGCGACGGCCCTGTTTGCGCTATTTGCCGGAGGCACGGCCGCCTGGTTCGTCGTCGCACGGATCATGAATCTGCCTTCGAGCTTCATGCCGGAGGTGGCCATCGGAACGATCGTCGTCGCGCTGGTCCTGACGGTCGGATTCGGGCTTCTCGGCACGTGGCGGGTGCTGGGCCACAAGGCGGCGCCCGTCCTGCGCAATCTTTAGGAGAAAAGTGCCGGAAAGACCGGTTCGATCTCCAAATCGAATGATTTTCGCTTACCAAGCTGAAACATTACCGCGAATTCATGTCATCACGCTGCATTGCAAGGTGTTGCGGGCCTTGTCGTGGGGGCAAAGAAGCATCATATTCCGCGGCAGGCATGCTGGAATCCCGCCAGCGGCGCCTGGGGGCCGGAAATCAACGGTCTCCCGACACCGGACGGGACAGAGCAAGATAGAGGAAACCATGGCTGACCTTCGAAATTATCAGGCACGCGCCGTGAATGTGGGTACCCACGCCGACGCGTCCATCGACGAGGGCCTGCGCGCCTATATGCTTAAGGTCTACAACCTTATGGCGCTGGGTCTCGTGATCACGGGCCTGGCTGCGCTTGGCACAATGATGCTGGCGACGACGAATGACCCGTCGACGGCGGTTGCTACGCTGGGCAACGGCAAGATGCTGACCAGCGTCGGACAGACGCTTTACGGCTCGCCGCTCCGCTGGGTGGTGATGCTGGCCCCGCTGGGCATGGTGTTCTACCTGAGCGCCCGCATCAATTCGATGAGCGTCTCGGGCGCACAGACGGCGTTCTGGGTCTTCGCCGGCCTGATGGGCCTGTCGCTGTCGTCGATCTTCCTGGTATATACGGCGCAGAGCATCGTGCAGACCTTCTTCATCACGGCTGCGGCCTTCGGTGCGCTGTCGCTTTGGGGCTACACGACCAAGCGTGATCTTTCCGGGATGGGTTCGTTCCTGGTGATGGGCGTCTTCGGCCTGATCATCGCGATGGTGGTCAACATCTTCCTGGCATCGTCGGCCCTGCAGTTCGCGATTTCCGCGATCGGCGTGCTGATCTTCGCCGGCCTGACCGCCTACGACACCCAGAACATCAAGGAGATGTATCTAGAGAACGACAGCGCAGAAGTGTCCGGCCGCAAGGCCATCATGGGCGCGCTGCGGCTCTATCTCGACTTCATCAACCTGTTCACGTTCCTGCTGCAGTTCCTGGGCAACCGCGACTGACGGCACTGGCTCAGACAGAAAGCGAAGGGCGGCCCAACGGCCGCCCTTTTCTTTTGCGGGTCCCGCTGCTTTGATCGGGCGACGCGCTGGACTACACTTAATGACTGCAATCGCCTTACGGCCGGCAACATCCGCCGACCTCGATCAGATCACCGATATCTACGCCGACGCCGTAATGCACGGCACGGCGAGCTACGAGCTCGAGCCGCCGTCCCTGGCGGAAATGACCCGTCGATACCGGACGATGGCGGAGAGCGGATTTCCCTACCTGGTGGCCGAACAGTCAGGCAGGCTCGCCGGCTACGCCTACGCAGGGCCGTTCCGGCCGCGGCCCGCATACCGGTTCATCGTCGAGAACTCGGTCTATGTGGCACCCTGGGCCAAGGGACAGGGTGTCGGCAGGGCGCTGCTGGAGCGACTGATCAGCGAGGCGACGACGCTGGGTTTCAGGCAGATGATCGCGGTTATCGGCGATGGATCATCCGACAGTGCCTCGGTGAAGCTGCATGAACGGGTGGGTTTCCGCCATTGCGGCAGGCTCGAAGGATCGGGCTACAAGCTCGGACGCTGGCTGGACACCGTGTTCATGCAGTATTCGATGAATGGCGGAGCCGGGACGCCGCCCGATCCGGATTCGACGCCCGAACGAATGTTCGGGCCGACGAAATGACGCGGTTCAGGCCTTCACCAGCTTGAGCGACTTGTCGAAGATGCGGAGGACGCGGGCCAGTTCGTGGCCGCGCTTGAGAATCAGGCCGCCGGCGGAAACGACCGACCATGCGCCCTGCTTGCGGGCGAGCGAGGGATCCTTGACGATGCGGTAGATCGGGGTCTCCGACGTCCGGCGGAAAACAGAGAAAACCGCCCGGTCGTCGAGGTGGTCGATGGCATAGTCGCGCCATTCGTTGGCGGCGACCATGCGCCCGTAAAGCTTCAGGATGAGGTCGAGTTCGCGCCGGTGAAAGGTTATCGGAAAGTTCTGCCGTGCATGCCGCGCCTCGTTGAGGCGGATCAATTCCGCGGAGTCTTCCCTATCCTCCGAGCCGATAGCGCGATCCATCATCGGGGGCCTTTCATGACAGTTGCCTGACAATCAAAGGTGACGTTTTCACGCTTCAATTGCAAGTGCCGCAGGTACAATCGCCAGATCCGATTGGGCCGGCGAGGCTTTGATCACGCAGATGAAACAATCTGAATTGATTGGTGATGTAACGCCACATTGCTGCCGTTATTTATCCGTGCTGGCGCCCCAATGTACAACGAATTTAGTTGCGTTGCCTGAGACGGTTCGGTCCGGCACCGGCTCGTAAACCCCAAGCCCCCCGCCCACGGGTCTGCGTCGGATCGAACCAGCCTCGGTTTTCCTCACGGGAGGCCGAGTGCGACGATCCCTAAGACCAAATGGCCGGTGTCAGTAGCAAGCTGGCGCCGGCTTTTCCATGGCCTTCACTCGGGCTTGCCGACGATGGCAGCCCCCAGTATCGCACCGGGCAGGCCGTTGGCGTCGACCGACTGCAGCAGCACGGCGCAGCCACCCTTGCGGGATATCTCGCTGCGCGGAAATTCGAATCGCGCCGCCTTGCCGTGCCACATGCCGGCCGTCTGGATATCGGTCACCGGATTGACGTAGCTGATCGTCTTGCCCTTGTTCTCGCCGCGCTCGATGACGACCGGCCTGTCCGGGTCGAAGTAGACGAGGACCAGATGCGCGTTGCCCCTGCCGCTGGGCGACCCGGCAGTATCGATGATGACGCTGTCTCCGGAGCGGCTGACGGCAATGCCGACTTCCAGCCCGCCGGCCTTCTCCATCTTGGCAAGCGTACCGAGCACCTCGCCTCGACGCGCGCCGTTGACATGGGTGCGGCCATTGATGACTGCCTGTGGTGTGTAGACGGAGCGGTCGCCGAAAGCCTTGCCGTACTGATATTGCCGCTCGGTGTTTTCGGGGCGCCCGAGCGTGTCCTTCCAGCCGAGATAATCCCAATAGTCGACGTGATAGCCAAGCGCGACCACGTCGCCCTTCCTGGCGAGCTCATCCAGCACCATGTCCGCGGGAGGGCATGAGTTGCAGCCCTGGCTGGTGAACAGCTCCACCACGCCTGCCGGCTTCTGAAACTCCGCCGCGAGTGACAGGGCGGGGCAGCAGAACAGCAGGGTCGCGGCGACCCGCAAGGTGCTTGTGATGTGCATAGGCCTCCCGGACCCGTGGATACGGCCGATCATTTGTTGCCGATCTGAATGCCAGATCGGACCAACAACAGGAAGTCACGTTGCGGTGAAAAAATGCGCTGCCGCGAACCGGCCGGAATAGCGTCCGGCCGGTTGCGGCAGTGCTTTGTCAGGCGGCCAGGTCGCGCAACACGTATTGCAGGATGCCGCCGTTCTTGAAGTATTCAAGCTCATCGATCGTATCGATGCGGCAGAGAATCGGCACGTCCTTGGTCTGGCCGTCCGAATAGGCGATCGTCGCCACCATCTTCTGGCGCGGGCGGATTGTTTCGAGACCGGCGATCGTCACCGTTTCGTCGCCGCTGAGGCCGAGCGATGCCCATGACGTGTCCTCGTCGAAGACGAAGGGGATGACGCCCATGCCGACCAGGTTGGAACGGTGGATGCGCTCGAACGACTGGGCGATGACGGCGCGTACGCCGAGCAGATTGGTGCCCTTGGCCGCCCAGTCGCGCGACGATCCGTTGCCATATTCGACGCCGGCAAAGATGACCAGCGGCACGCCTTCCTGGCGGTACTGCATGGCAGCGTCGTAGATCGGCATCTCTTCCTTGGACGGGTAGTGGATGGTGTAGCCGCCCTCGCGCCCGTTCTCTCCCAGCATGTGGTTGCGGATGCGGATATTCGCGAAGGTGCCGCGCATCATCACCTCGTGATTGCCGCGGCGCGTGCCATACTGGTTGAAGTCGGCTACGCCGACGCCATGGTCGGTGAGGTACTTGCCGGCCGGCGAGGCGGCCTTGATCGATCCGGCCGGGGAAATGTGGTCGGTCGTGATCTTGTCGCCGAACAGTCCAAGGATGCGCGCGCCGGAGATGCCGCCGACAGCAGCGGGCTTCTGGCCCATCCCGGTGAAGTAGGGCGGGTTCTGCACATAGGTCGACTCATCGTCCCATGTGTAGGTCTGGCCCTCGGGTATCTGGACGGCCTTCCAGTTGTCGTCGCCCTTGAAGACGTCGGCATATTTTCGGGCGAAGAGCTCGCGGGTGACGTTCTCGGCGATGAATTCGTCGATCTCCTGGCTCGACGGCCAGATGTCCTTCAGGAAGACCGGGTTGCCGTCGCGATCCTCGCCGAGCGGTTCGGTGGTGAGGTCCTTGGTCACGGTTCCGGCCAGCGCATAGGCGACGACGAGCGGCGGCGAGGCAAGGTAATTGGCCTGCACGTCCGGCGAGACGCGGCCTTCGAAGTTGCGGTTGCCCGACAGCACCGCGGCGCCGATCAGGCCCTTGTCGTTGATGGTCTTGGAGATCGGTGCCGGCAGCGGACCGGAATTGCCGATGCAGGTCGTGCAGCCGAAGCCGACGAGGTTGAAGCCGATCTGGTCGAGTTCCTTCTGCAGGCCCGACTTCTCGAGATATTCGGCGACGACCTGGCTGCCTGGCGCGAGCGATGTCTTGACCCATGGCTTCTGCTTGAGGCCGATGCGGTTGGCGTTGCGGGCGAGAAGCCCGGCGGCCATCAACACGCTCGGGTTCGACGTGTTGGTGCAGGAGGTGATCGCGGCGATCACCACGTCGCCGTGGCCGAGATCGAACTGCTCGCCCTCGACCGCATACCGCGCCGCCGCATCGACCGTCTTCTTGTACTCGGTTTCCATCGCCTTGGCGAAGCCGGACGGGATGTCCTGCAATGCGGCGCGGCCTTCCGGACGCTTGGGGCCCGCCATCGACGGGACGACGTCGGCAAGGTCGAGTTCAAGCGTATCGGTGAATACGGGCTCGACCGAATCCTTGCCGCCCCACATGCCCTGCGCCTTGGAATAGGCTTCGACAAGCGCGATGCGGTCTTCGGCGCGGCCCGACATCGTCAGGTAGCGGATGGTTTCGGAATCGACCGGGAAGAAGCCGCAGGTGGCGCCGTATTCTGGCGCCATGTTGCCGATCGTGGCGCGGTCGGCCAGCGTCATGTTGGAGAGGCCCGGGCCGTAGAACTCGACGAACTTGCCGACGACGCCCTTCTTGCGCAGCATCTGGGTGACGGTCAGCACCAGGTCGGTCGCGGTGACGCCTTCCGTCAGCTTGCCGGTGAGGCGGAAGCCGATGACCTCGGGCAGCAGCATCGACACGGGCTGGCCGAGCATCGCGGCCTCTGCCTCGATGCCGCCAACGCCCCAGCCGAGGACGCCGAGGCCGTTGACCATGGTGGTGTGCGAATCGGTGCCGACGCAGGTGTCGGGGTAGGCAATCACTTCGCCATCGTCGGCGGTCGCCGTCCACACGGTCTGCGCGAGATATTCGAGGTTGACCTGATGGCAGATGCCGGTGCCGGGCGGCACGACGCGGAAGTTGCGGAACGCCTGCTGGCCCCATTTCAGAAACTTGTAGCGCTCCTGGTTGCGCTCATATTCGAGATCGACATTGGTGGCCAAGGCGCGCGGCGTGCCGAACTCGTCGACGATGACCGAGTGATCGATCACGAGGTCGACGGGCACGAGCGGGTTGATCTTCTGCGGGTCGCCGCCGAGGGACACCATGGCGTCGCGCATTGCGGCCAGATCGACGACGGCGGGCACGCCGGTGAAATCCTGCATCAGGACGCGCGCGGGGCGATAGGCGATCTCGACGCCGGCGGTGCCCTTGTCTGTCAGCCAACCGGCGACAGCCTCGATGCTTTCCTTGGTGACCGAGCGCCCATCTTCGTTGCGCAGAAGGTTCTCAAGCAGCACCTTCATCGAAAAAGGCAGCTTGGCTATGCCGGTCAGACCGTTCTTCTCCGCCTCGATGAGGTTGTAGTAGACGTATTCGGCGTCGCCCACCTTAAGAGTGCGGCGGCAATTGAAGCTGTCGAGTGATTTTGGCACGTGCGATCCCAATCCGGTCGGTTCTGCCTAAGAACGGACTCCTGTGGCATGCTAACACGCGCAAAGGTTGCGGGTACGGTCATTTCCGCTGTCCGTTCCCTGCGATGTGTCCGTCGGATCGACGGTCGCTGGTTCGGCGCAAATTTGTTTACCTTGCCGACCGCTGGCAAGGTCGCTTCGGATATAAAGAATATTCTGGAAGAGTTCCAGACAGGAATGGCATATTTGCTGCAAGTCGGCGGGCTTCGCGGCGGGAATTCTCAGGGCTGGTAAACGATGCGGCTGATTGCTGAAAAACTGGGCGGCGAACGGGGAGGCCAGCCGGTTTTTTCGGACATCGACTTTTCGATCGACAGCGGCGAATGCCTGATGGTCACCGGTCCGAACGGATCCGGCAAATCGACCTTGCTCAGGGTGATCGCCGGCCTCTTGCAGCGGTCCGATGGCGAGATAAGGCTCGAGGGCGGCGGCGAGGAATTTCCCAGCGTGGCGTCGGCAAGCCATTATCTGGGGCACCTGAACGGCATGAAGCCGGCCATGACGGTGGGCGAGAATCTCGCGTTCTGGCAGGATTTCGGCGGCGCGCCGGGCATGGAAGTCGGCGAGGCGCTTGAGGCCGTCGGCCTCGAGACCGTCGGGCACCTGCCCTTCGGCTATCTGTCGACCGGCCAGCGGCGACGCATCTCGATTGCCAGGCTGCTGGTCAACCTTCGGCCGATCTGGATTCTCGACGAACCGAGCGCCGGCCTCGACCGTGAATCGGAACGGCGGCTGTCGGCGCTGATGTCCGCGCATCTCGGCGATGGCGGCCTGATCGTGGCCGCGACGCACCTGCCGCTCGGGATCGAGGGAGCCGCCACGCTGACGATGAACGAGGGCGATGAGGGCGCCACCGAGCGAGAAGCCGGCTGATGCTGGCGCTCTACCTGCGCGACATCAGGCTGGGCGTCCGGGCAGGCGGAGGGGCGCTGACCGGTGTGCTGTTCTTCCTGGCGGTGATCGCCACCATTCCCTTTGCCGTCGGGCCAGACCTCGCGCTGCTTGCCCGCATCGGCCCGGCGATCCTGTGGATCGGCGCGCTGCTGGCCTCGCTGCTCGGCCTCGACCGGCTGTTCCAGGCCGACCGGGACGACGGCTCGCTCGACCTGCTGATCCTGGCGGGGGACCGGCACATGCTGGCGCTGACTGTGATGGTGAAATGCCTGGCTCACTGGACGGCGAGCGTGCTGCCGCTGGTCATCGCCGCGCCGATATTCGGCCTGGTGCTCAACATGGAGCCGATCGGCATCGGCGCGACGGCGCTGACGCTGCTGGTCGGCACGCCGGCCATCACCTTTGTCGGGGCGGTCGGCGCGGCCGTCGCCGTCGGGCTGCCGCGGGGTGGCCTGCTGGTTTCCGTGCTGGTGCTGCCGCTTGCCATTCCGGTGCTGATCTTCGGCGTGTCGGCGAGCTACGCTGCGGTAAACGAGCCGAATCCCTTCATGCCGCCCTTTCTCATTCTTGCCGCACTGACGCTGTTTCTGGCGGCGATCGGTCCCGTCGCGGCGGCACTGGCGCTTCGGTTTTCGGCCGACTAGTTCAAGGCCGCGTCATCGCGGACGATTGCGGCGTTCAAGCCGGCCCGCTATTGAGCCTACCGGAGAATGATCGAAACATGACCGCCCATGCGCTCTATGTAACCGCCGCCTACGGCGTCTCGACGCTCGGCCTTGTGGCCCTGATCGGCTGGGTCCTGCTCGACCAGCGGGGGCGTCGGCGCGACCTCGCCGAGCTCGAAGCCAGCGGGCTGCGGCGTCGTTCCGACCGGAAGGCTCAGCGACCATGAGCGAGCAGGCTGCAGAGCCACGGTCGAGGCGGCTGCTGGTGCTTGTGCCGGTGGCGCTGTTCTTCATCCTGGCAGCTCTTTTCCTGATGCAACTAGTCTCGGGCCGCGATGCCGCCGAAATACCGTCAGCCCTGATCGGGCAAAGCGCGCCGCAGACCAGCCTGCCGCCGCTCGAGGGAATGGGCCTGCCGGGACTGGAAAGCAAGGATTTCCCCGGCAAGGTGACGGTCGTGAATGTCTGGGCGTCCTGGTGCGGGCCGTGCCGCGACGAGCATCCGATGCTGATGGAATTGTCGCGCGACAGCCGGTTCGAGCTGGTCGGGCTGAACTACAAGGACGAGCCCGGAAACGCGCGCCGCTTCCTCGGCGGATTCGGCAATCCGTTCAAGGCGATAGGGGTCGACGAGGCCGGCCGCGCGGCAATCGATTGGGGCGTTTACGGGGTGCCGGAAACCTTCGTTGTCGGCCCCGAAGGCACGATCCTTTACAAGCATGTCGGTCCGTTGAGCGAGCAGTCGCTCGCACGGACGCTGATGCCGGAGATCGAAAAGGCAGTTGCGGGGGAAGGCTCGCCGGCAGGGTGAGCGACGAGGTGCGAACCGGGCCTGTCCGGCCCGGCTGCGTTGTCAGTCAGGTGCAATGACTACCGGAGCCGGCTTGATGAGGGCTCGGCGTCCAGTCTGCAATCAGCCGTAGACCTGCTGGTAAGCGTGACGCAGCATCTCGGTCTTGTCGGCGCGCAGGTCGGCAAGATCGCGGCTCGACAGGCTGGCGATCTCGTCGGCAAGCCGGTTGAACTGGCGACGCTTGGCGATGCGGTCCTGGGCACGTGCAATGAGGTTCTGGATTTTCATGGCGAGGCTCCTTCATGAGCCGCCTTGCGGCGGCCGAATGGGTTGTTCCTCCCTGTGTTCGAAATGTAATGGTGCTTAGGTGCAATGCAACATACGATGGTGCAATGCAGCAATGCGCCAAACGCGCGGCTTTGACGACCGCTGTCGGGCTGATCGAAACGATTTCTTTACGATAGTGCGCGTCGTCGAGCGCGGTGCGCTCGCCCCGAAATCAGTCCAGTTCCGGCCGCTCGAAGTCGCCTGTCTCGCGGTTCATGACCCAGAGCTCGCCGGTCGAGATATCGAACCAGGCGCCGGACAGCGTAAGCCGCCCCTTGCCCTCGAGTATCTTCACACAAGGAAACGTGCGCAGGTTGGCGATCGAATAGCGGATGGAAATCCGCTCCAGCGACGTCTGCCGCTCGCCCGCCGTCATCATGGTGTTTCCCGCCACGACTCCGGCGGCAGGGGCGACAAGGCTCATCCACTTTCCGATGAAGTCGCCCGGCGACAAAGGCGACGCCGCTGGATCCAGCGCGGCACGGATGCCGCCGCAGCGGCCATGGCCCATGACGACGATGTTCTTCACCTTCAGGGCCTGCACCGCAAACTCGAGCGCGGCGGAGGTGGAGTGGAACTGGTCGTCCGGGGCGTAGGGCGGCACCAGATTGGCGACGTTGCGCACGACAAATAGCTCGCCTGGACCGGCATCGAAAATCGATTCAGGCGCCGCACGCGAGTCGCAACAGGCGATGATCATGGTCTCGGGCGTCTGGCCGTCGCGTGCGAGCGATCGGTAGCGTCCGCTTTCGGACGGATAGCGGCCGCTCATGAAATTGCGGTAGCCGGCAATCAGGTGGTCGGGCAGGTGTACTGGCATCGACCGCAATTAACGGCAAAACATTTCGCACTGCAACGTGCAATCGCGCCGGCTCGTGCAATCTGGGGAGGACTCAGCCTTGCCGTCGGGGCGCATGAAAAGCGGTCCGGAACAGAAGTTTCGGCGCCTCCACATAACGGGTTGCTAGGAAGCAGTGCCGTCAGTAGGTTTGCCGGGTCTGAGAAATGGCGAGCACGTTCGCATTTCGGCCGGGAGGAGCATATCGGCAGACAGTTCGAGCCCGCAGCCATGCTGCGCCGGTGAACGCTGTCCTGTCGGCCGAATGGGTGCGGAGCGGTTCGCGAGTGAATTCTAGGGAGGAATCTACATTGAAATCATCAATTTCGCGCGTTCTGTTTGCCGCGGTACTCGCCGGGACGACAGCGCTGTCCTCGGCCGCTTCGGCAGAGAAGGTCCTGAAATGGGCGCATGTCTATGAGGTAAGCGAGCCCTATCACACTTGTGCCGTCGAAGCTTCGGACAAGCTCAAGGCGGCGACTGACGGGCGCTACTCGATCGAGGTGTTTCCTGCCAGTTCGCTCGGCAAGGAAGTCGACATCAACGAAGGCCTCGGCCTCGGCACGGTCGACATCATCTATACCGGCCAGCTGTTCGCCGGCCGTGCTTTCGGTCCGATCGCCATCGGCGGTGCGCCCTACATGTTCCGTGACTACGATCACTGGGACAAGTACCGCAATTCGGAGCTTTTCGCCGAATTGTCCAAAGGATATGGCGACGCAACCGGCAACCACATCACCTCGCTGACCTATTACGGCAAGCGTCACGCGACATCGAATGTCGACATCCAGAAGCCCGAGGACATGTCGGGCCTGAAGATCCGCGTGCCGAACGCGCCGCTCTACATGATGTTCCCGAAGGCCGTGGGCGCCAACCCGACGCCGATCGCATTCGCGGAAGTCTACCTCGCCCTGCAGCAGGGCACGGTCGATGCGCAGGAAAACCCGCTGCCCACCATCCAGGCCAAGAAGTTCTACGAGGTGCAGAAGTACATCACCCTCACCGGCCACATCACCGATGCGCTGCTGACCATCGTGGGCGGCCCGGCCTGGAATGCCATGGATGCGACCGACCAGACAGCACTTGAAGGCGTGCTCGACGATACGGCCACCTGCGCCACGGAGCAGATCATCCAGAAGGAAAAGGAACTGGTGCAGTGGTTCCGCGACCAGAACGTCACGGTCAACGAACTCGACATCACGGCCTTCCGCGAAGCGACGATGAAGCTTCATAATGGCGAGGACGCGACCTGGGACCAGGCCACCTACGACAAGCTCCAGGCCATCAAATAATAGCTGAAGACTCCCGGTGCGCGGCCGCACGATACCGTCGCGCACCGGACCTTGCCCCTCCGGAGACTGCCTGAATGTCGGCTGATGACAATGCCCCGGCCACGGAATCGTCGATTGCCGACCTGATTCACGCCGAGGACGAGGATCTGACGGGTTATCAGTGGGGCGACTCGCTGGTCGTCGCGGTGTTCTGGGCCCTCGCCTTCGTCGTCTTCCTGCAGTTCTTCACCCGCTATGTACTCAACAACTCACTCGGCTGGACCGAGGAGATCGCCCGGTTCCTGCTGATCGCCGTAACGTTCCTCGGCGCCATCATGGCGGTGCGACGCGAGAGCCACATCGCGGTGGAACTGGCGTTTCGCTGGCTGTCACGGCCGGTACGCTACGTGCTGCAGATCATCATCGACGTGGTGTCGATCATATTTTACGGGTTCCTCGGCTTCCTGTGCACGCAGACGGCGCAACGGACGCAGCAGATGATGGTGTCGATCGATGTCCCCAAATCGATGGTCTACTGGTTCGTCGCGGCCTGCTTCCTGGCAATGATGCTCTACGGAATGCTGGTTCTGTGGCGGCACCTGAGCACCGGCACGAGCCGGCTGATCGACCCCGAGAGCGCCAAGGCCGTCCCCGGCCCTTCCCTTTGAACGCAGGCAAAACATGCTCCTGACCCTTCTGTTCGTCATGGTCTTCGCGCTGATTGCGCTGGGCGTTCCCGTGGCCATCGCCCTGGCGGGGTCTTCCGCCGTCTTCATCCTCCTCGATGGCAATGTCCCCGGCCTTGTGGTCGCCCACCGCATGATCAACGGCGTCGACTCCTTCCCGCTGCTGGCGGTGCCGTTCTTCATCCTGGCCGGCAATCTGATGAACACCGCGGGCATCACCGAACGCATATTCGACTTCGCCAAGGCATTGATCGGCTGGCTGCCGGGCGGGCTCGGGCACGTGAATATCGGCGCTTCGGTCATTTTCGCCGGCATGTCGGGCGCTGCGGTCGCCGACGCGGGCGGCCTCGGCGCCATCGAGATCAAGGCGATGCGCGACGCCAACTACGATCCGGGCTTCGCCGTCGGGATCACCGCTGCGTCGTCGACCATCGGGCCGATCATCCCGCCGTCGCTGCCGATGGTGATCTATGGCGTGGTAGCGGGCGCCTCGATCGGCCAATTGTTCGCCGCCGGCTTCATTCCCGGCCTGCTGATGGCCGTAGCATTGATGGTCATGGTGGCGATCTACGCCCACCGCAACAAGTATCCACGCGACCAGGCCTTCCGCTTCGGCGCACTGGGTGCCGCCTTCGCGCGCGCATTCCTGTCGCTGATGACGCCAGTGATCATCGTCGGAGGCATCCTGACCGGTGCTTTCACGCCGACCGAGGCGGCGATCGCGGCCTGCGCCTGGGCGCTTTTCCTCGGGCTCTTCATCTACCGGACGCTGACGGTCAGGCGCTTCCTGAAAGTGTCGCTCGATACGATCGAGACGACATCGGTGGTGCTTTTCATCGTCGCCGCGGCGTCGATCTTTGCATGGATCCTGACGTCGAACCGGGTGCCTGAGCATTTCGCCGCCCTGATCCTCAGCGTATCGGACAATCCGATCGTCATTCTGCTCCTGATCAACGCCATCCTGCTTGTGGTCGGCTGCTTCATGGAGACGGTGGCGGCGATCACCATCCTGGTGCCAGTGCTGCTGCCGATCGCGATCAGCATCGGCGTCGATCCGGTGCATTTCGGCGTCATTCTGGTGCTCAACCTGATGATCGGCCTGCTGACGCCGCCGGTCGGCATGGTGCTTTACGTACTGTCGCGCGTCGCCAAGGTGCCGTTCGAACGCTGCGTGACGGCTACGGCGCCGTTCCTCATCCCGCTGTTTCTGGTCCTGATCCTGGTGACGTTCTTTCCGATCTTCACCATGTGGCTGCCGACGCTGATCTACCGCTGAGACGGCGCCTGCGACATTTTTGCACATATGTCAGGCAGATTGACCTATTGCCGAATCGTTAGGCAGGGCCTAGATTGATCGTGTTGGCCATCTACTCCTCCCAGATGCGATGCCAACGCCAAGCGAACCGCACCTCCTCCCGCGGAACGCTTTAGATCGAACCCGCTGCCACCTCCTCCCGGCAGCGGGTTTTTTCATGCCGGCAGGCAGGCCGAGGCCGATAACCCGCCCCGTTGCAGGGGCGGATACGACCGTGCAGGTTTCTGGCTTGCTCGTCAGGCCGGCGTGAAGTTCAGCGCCACCCCGTTGATGCAGTAGCGCAAATAGGTCGGCGGCGGACCATCCTCGAAGACATGGCCAAGATGGCTGCCGCAGCGCGAGCAGTGACACTCGGTGCGGACCATGCCGTAGCTGCGGTCCGTGGTGGTCTCGACCGATCCGGGGACCGGGTCATTGAAGCTCGGCCAGCCGGTGCCGCTTTCGAACTTCAGCTTCGATTCGAAGAGCGGCTGGTCGCAACCGGCGCAGGTGAAGGTGCCGGCACGCTTCTCGTGCAGCAGCGCGCAGCTGCCCGGGCGCTCGGTGCCGTGGTTGCGCATCACCGCGTACTGCTCGGGCGTCAGCCTGGCGCGCCATTCGGCATCGGTGTGGGTAACGGGATAGGTCTTGGCGTCCATAGAGTTCTCCTCGGCGGGTCACTGCCTATGTAGGTCGTGAACCCCGGCCTGAAAAGGACGGACGCGATGTCGCGCGGCGGTCAGGCGGCGCTTCGCGTCTCCGAAATGACGCCGACGATGTCGTTGACCACGGATTCGACGAGCTTCTGGTCGTCGCCCTCGGCCATGACGCGGATGAGGGGTTCCGTGCCCGAGGCGCGGATGACCAGTCGGCCGGTGTCGCCGAGGCGGTCGCGGGCATCCTCGATGGCGGCCTTGACCGGGGCTTCCTCGAGCGGCTTGCCGCCCGAGAAGCGGACGTTCTTCAGGAGCTGCGGCACGGCCTCGAATTTCCGGGTCAGTTCGCTGACAGGCTTGTTCTGCCGCTTGATACAGGCGAGTACCTGCAAGGCCGAGACGAGGCCGTCACCGGTCGTGGAGAAATCCGACAGCACGATGTGGCCGGACTGCTCGCCGCCGACATTCAGGCCATGCGCACGCATGTGCTCGACGACGTAGCGGTCGCCAACCTTGGTGCGGTGCAGTTCGAGCCCGATGCCGCCCAGGAAGCGCTCGAGCCCTAGATTGGACATCACGGTCGCAACGACGCCGCCGCCGGCAAGCCTGCCCGACTGATGCCAGGATTCTGCGATCAGCGCCATGATCTGGTCGCCGTCGACGACATCGCCGTTCTCGTCGACGATGACGACGCGGTCGGCGTCGCCATCGAGGGCAATGCCGATGTCGGCGCGTACTTCATGCACCTTCTTCGACAGGCCGGCGGGATGGGTCGAGCCGCATTCCTGATTGATGTTGAAGCCGTTGGGCTCGACATTGATGGCGATCACCTCGGCGCCGAGTTCCCAGAGCGCTTCGGGAGCCACCTTGTAGCCGGCGCCGTTGGCGCAATCGACGACGATCCTCAGCCCGGAAAGCGACATGGCGCGCGGCAGGGTGCGCTTGGCGAATTCGATATAGCGGTCGTGAACGCCGTCGACGCGCTTGGCGCGGCCGAGCCCGTCTGAATCGGCGAGCGCCATTTCGATGTCTTCGTCGAGCATGGACTCGATGCGGCCCTCGATTTCGTCCGACAGCTTGTAGCCGTCAGGGCCGAAAAGCTTGATGCCATTGTCGTAATAGGGATTGTGCGAGGCCGAGATCATGACGCCGATGTCGGCGCGCAGCGAACGCGCCAGCATGGCGACCGCCGGGGTCGGAATGGGCCCGAGCAGGAAGACGTCCATGCCGGCCGCCGTCAGGCCCGCGACCATGGCGTTCTCTATCATGTAGCCGGAAAGCCGCGTGTCCTTGCCCAGAACCACGCGATGGCGGTGGTTGCCGCGCTGGAACGACAGGCCGGCGGCCATGCCGACCTTCATGGCGATTTCCGCCGTCATCGGAAACTTGTTGGCCTTGCCCCGGATTCCATCCGTACCGAAATATTTGCCCGACATGCTTCGACTTGCCCCCGATACAGCACGTTTCGTGCGCTTGGCGCGGATTTCTGCCACAGAACAGGGCGCTCCACGCATCACATTTGGTGAGTCTATGTTACGAATCCTTCAAAATCATTGTCGATCGGATGTCGATTTCGAGGGATTGGAGGCCGTGTACCGCCAGCCGAACGAAAAACGCCGCCGACGTTCAGACGTCGGCGGCGTTTCATTCGGTGACTGGAAGAATTCTCAGCCCTGGGGCTGCGGCTCCATTCCACCCTCGGGTTCGGGACCCTTCTTGGGCTTCTTGGAGGCGCCCGCCTTGGGCACTGCAGACCCGCGGCTCGGCGGCGTGTCGTCGCCAATGTCGCGCGACGGCTTCTTGCCGGCCATCAGCTGCTTGATCTCGTCGCCCGACAGGGTCTCGTATTCGAGCAGGCCCTCGGCGATGGCGATCCACTCCTTCTTCTTGCGCGTCAGGATCTTCTTGGCCTCGACATAGGCCTCGTCGATCAGCCTGCGGACCTCGGCGTCGATGATCTGCGCGGTCTCTTCAGACACGTTCTGCGTGCGCGCCACCGAGTGACCAAGGAAGACTTCTTCCTGGTTCTCGCCATAGGCGACGTGGCCGAGCTTGTCCGAAAAGCCCCAGCGCGTGACCATGGCGCGAGCGAGCTTGGTGGCCTGGTCGATGTCCGAGGAGGCACCGGAGGTGATGTTCTCCTTGCCGAACTTCATTTCCTCGGCAACGCGGCCGCCCATCATGATGATCAGGCGCGAGGTCATCCACTTGTAGCTCATCGAGTAGCGGTCGCCTTCGGGCAACTGCATGACCATGCCGAGTGCACGGCCGCGCGGAATGATGGTCGCCTTGTGCAGCGGGTCGGCCGCCGAGACGTTCAGCGCGGTGATGGCATGGCCGGCCTCGTGATAGGCGGTCAGCTCCTTCTCAGCCTGTGTCATGGCGGTCGAGCGGCGCTCGGCACCCATCATGATCTTGTCCTTGGCGTCCTCGAACTCGGCCATGGTGACGAGACGCTTGTTGCGCCGCGCGGCCATGAGAGCCGCCTCGTTGACGAGGTTCATCAGATCGGCGCCGGAGAAGCCCGGCGTGCCGCGTGCGAGCACTTTCAGGTCGACATTGGGCGCCAGCGGCACGTTGCGGGCATGCACCTTGAGGATCTTCTCGCGGCCGACGATGTCGGGGTTGGGCACGACGACCTGGCGGTCGAAGCGGCCCGGGCGCAGCAGCGCCGGGTCGAGAACGTCAGGCCGGTTGGTGGCGGCGATCAGAATGACGCCCTCATTGGCCTCGAAGCCGTCCATCTCGACGAGCAGCTGGTTCAGCGTCTGTTCGCGCTCGTCATTGCCACCGCCGAGACCGGCGCCGCGATGACGACCGACCGCGTCGATCTCGTCGATGAAAATGATGCAGGGCGCGTTCTTCTTCGCCTGCTCGAACATGTCGCGGACGCGGCTGGCGCCGACGCCGACGAACATCTCGACGAAGTCCGAGCCCGAAATGGTGAAGAACGGCACGTTGGCCTCGCCGGCGATGGCGCGGGCAAGCAGCGTCTTGCCGGTTCCGGGAGGTCCGACGAGCAGCACGCCGCGCGGGATCTTGCCGCCCAGGCGCTGGAACTTCTGCGGGTCGCGCAGGAACTCGACGATCTCCTCAAGGTCTTCCTTGGCCTCGTCGACGCCCGCCACGTCCTGGAAGGTGACGCGGCCGTGCGCCTCGGTCAGAAGCTTGGCCTTCGACTTGCCGAAGCCCATGGCGCGGCCGGAGCCCGACTGCATCTGACGCATGAAGAAAATCCACACGCCGAGGATCAGGATCATCGGCAGCCAGGAGATGAGATAGCCGAAGATGGTGTTGGAGCCATCGGTCTCGGGGCGGGCGTTGATGGTGACGTTCTTTTCCTCAAGCCGGTTGACCAGCGAGGCGTCGCCCGGCGAATAGGTCTGGAAGCCGGCAGAACTGTCGGAATAGGTGCCGGTGATGCGGTCGCCGGCGATGGTCACGGACTTGACGCGGCCGCTGTTGAGGTCGGTCAGGAACTCCGAATAGGCCACTTCGCGGGTCGAGCCACGCTGCTGCGGCGTCTGAAACAGATTGAAAAGCGCGATGAGCAGGACGGCGATGATCGCCCAGAGCGCAAGGTTGCGATAATTCGGATTCATCGTTTGTCCCGTTGGCGTCAAATAGGACGCGCTTCAAAGGTTCTAGTAGGAGCTCTAACATAGGGAGGCCGCCTTGCCTTGCCAAGCGCGACAGCCTGTCTCGGTTAAGGTTTAGCCGCAATGTGTTCGGGGAATGGCGGCAGCGGAATTTCCGCGGCGCCAAGAAGTGCGGCGACCGCGCGGGCAGGCGCAAGGTCGAATGAGGGCAGGTAGCGGTTCCAGGGGGCAACGATCGGAACGAGGTTGCCGTCGGGCTCTCGCGACAGCGCAGCGCGGACCAGACTGCCGGGAATAGGCGGGTCTGCGGAGCTTGCCGCCGCGTCTCTTTCGCCGATGGAACGGATCGATCGGGAATACCCGGCCGGCACGCGGTAGCGGCCATCCCAGAGGGCGCCGGGCTCGGCGGCAGCGGGCCTGGGCAAATCCCGCGCCTCGCGGAGCAGGAAGATGCTGCCGGTGCGGGCGTCGATCAGCGTCCGCGACAGGACGGCTCGAACCGGACCGGACGCTAAGAGCTCCCCATGAAGCGCCGTCGTCCGCTCTTCGTCCGGCAGATGCGAGGCACCGCCGGCCGCGGCGAGCAGAATGCGCAATGCATAGACGGCGACATCGGGTTCGGTGCGGGCGAAGGCGTCGCGGTCGAGCCGCAGCAGGCCTGGCGACGGGCGCGTGGCGTGATCGCGAATGAAACGCGTGGCGGCCTCGCCGAGTGCAATGCGCTGATTGGTGGCGTGCCGGGAGGTTGCAAGGGCGGCCGCATGCCCTTCGCCGGCCCGAAGCGTCTTGCGGATGCGCGGACGCTCGAAACGATCGTCGAGATTGGTCGGGTCGTCGATCCAGCCGGTATCCCGCCGGCGCAGGTACTCGCGGAGATCGGTGCGTCGTTCCGCAAGGAGCGGCCGGACAATCCAGGTGCCGCCGTCGAACAGCGTCGTCGGCGCGATCCCGGCCAGCCCGCGTCCGGATTTGCGAGCCTGGCGCATCAGCACGGTCTCGGCCTGGTCGTCGATGGTGTGACCGGTGAAGACGAGATCCGTCCCGGCGTCGCGGGCGGCCTGCGCCAGCAATTCATGCCGTGCCTCGCGGGCCGCCTCGGGCAGGCCGGTTTGAGGCTTGTCGCCGGTCCAGGTCCGGATCGAGTGTTCGATGTTCAGTTTGGCGCAGAGCGCGGAGACTGCGGCCGCTTCGCCGGCGGAGGCCGGTCGCAGAGCATGGTCGACGGTGACGGCGAGGAGGCGTGTGCCCGGCGCAAATCGTCGGAGATAGTCATCGAGTAGCAGGAGGAGGGCGGTGGAATCGCTGCCGCCGGAGACCGCGGCTATCGCGCTGGGCCGGGCAGCAAGGTCGAAGCGGGAAAACAGCCGGACTGGATCAAGACCGGCCGGACGTGTCAGCACGCGGCGAGGGCCTGTTCCTGCTTGACCCGGTCCTTGAGCGGGGCGCTGATGTTGGGATAGCGCTTGCCGATTTCCGAGAAGGTCGCGCAGGCGACGTCATGCTGATCCAGGCCGGCGAGCGATACGCCGAGCTTCAACAGCATTTCAGGCGCCTTCTTGGACGACGGAAACTCCTTGTTGGCCGCCAGGAAGGTCTCGGCCGCGTCGCGGTATTTCTTCTGTCCGAGCAGCGACTCGCCCAGCCAGTAGCGGGCATCGGCTGCCCGCGGGTCATCCGGGAAAAGGCTGATGTGGTTGCGGAAGCCGGCCTCTGCGGTGCCGTAGTCGCCCGACAGGATGAACTCATACGAATTGCGGTATAGCTCGTCGGGGTCATCCGTCGCCGGCAAGGATGCCACGACGGTCTGGTCGGTCTTGTCAGCAGGGCTGCTCTCGGCGACAGGCGGGAGCGGCGCCATCTGGCCCGCTGGCGCTTCGGCCGTCTGATCGCCGACGCTGCCGCCGACGACATCGCCATTTTGGTCGACAATGATGGTCCCGAAGGTCTTTGGCGGCTCGCCGGTTGTCGTCGGCGCTTCAGAACCCGGCGTGTCTTCCGCGATGATGATTTCCTCGACGGAGGCCGCAGCCCCTGGCGCGGCTTCGCCGGTCGGCCGGGTCGGCGTCGTTGCCGGCGCTGCGTTCGCCGTGCGGTCGTCGCCGGGGATGCCGGCGTCGGTCTTCTTCTGCTCGAGTTCCTGGAAGCGGAACTCGTTGTCTTCCTGCATTTTGCGCATCTGCTCCTGCATCTGCAGGATCTGGAAGTTCAGCTCCTCGACGGTGCCGGCCAGGGCGCGGATCTGCTCTTCAAGGGCGGTGACGCGGGGGTCGCCCGCCTGGACCAGCTGGACAGGCGGCGTCGTTTCGGAGCCGCCGAACAGCTTGGGCAGGCCGATCTTCGGCAGGAAGTGGTTGCCGGCGTTGACGCGGTCGACTGCCGCTGCCGACGATGCGGAAAGCAGCAGAACGGCGAGCGCGGCGCTCAGGATGGGTCGAATATGCATGGGCTACTCACGTCGGAGGGGTCGCTTGAGGGCGCTAGGGCGCTTTTTCCCTTTTATCAGGCTGCGAGACTTCGGCCAAATTTTGTTTTCAGGCCCCCTTTCAGCAGAAAGGCGGCCAAAAGGCCGCCTTTTCGCATGGAAAGTGGCAGTCTGGCCTCAGCTTCCAGCGCCGTTCAGCGCGGTCACCGCACGACGGTTCTGCGACCAGCAGGAGATGTCGTCGCAGACCGCGACCGGACGTTCCTTGCCGTAGGAGATGGTCTTCAGACGATTGGCCGAGACGCCGCGGGCGACGAGGTAGTCGCGGGTGGCGGCGGCACGGCGGGCGCCGAGCGCCAGGTTGTACTCGCGGGTGCCGCGCTCGTCGGCATGACCCTCGATGACGATCTGGTACTGGGAGTACTTGTTCAGCCACTGTGCCTGGCGGGCCAGGATCCCTTGCGCGTCGGCACGGATCACCGAGCTGTCGGTGTCAAAGAAGATCCGGTCACCGACATTGACGGTGAAGTCCTGCGTGGAGCCCGGCGTGGAGGCACCTCCCAGGCCGAGGTCAGCCGCGCTGTTGGGCGTCTTCTTGTTGGCGCAACCCGCGATGGCGAGGGCCATGACCAACGCGATCATCATTGGATTCCGTGTGAGTGCTGCGATGCCGCGCATGCGGACCTCTCCTTCGCATTCGAGTAATTTCGTTGATCCACCAGTAACCACGTTTGGGTTAACCGGCATTCAACAAACATGGTTAAAACTTCGTCTTCATCGCCCGTCCGCGACCTGGTCGACGCTGGTTTTACAATGCTTGCGGGGTATTGGCGGAAATAGGGCAGAAAGGCGGCGCGGGAATGAACTCTGGGCCGCCTGCCCCGATTTCTACTCCAAAAGTGGCGACCAAGCGGGGTCGGACGCGAAATTGGCGGTCGGAATCGCCTGTTCGTTGCGGCCGGTAAGGTCGATCGAATAGAGCCGGGGTCCGCCGGATCCGGCAGCCTCGCGGAAGAACATGATGACGCGACCGTTCGGTGCCCAGGTCGGTCCCTCCTGCTGGAAGCCGCTGGTCAGGATGCGCTCGCCAGAGCCGTCCGTCTTCATCACGCCGATCTGGAACTCGCCGCCCGACTGCTTGGTAAAGGCGATGAGGTCGCCGCGCGGCGACCAGACGGGCGTCGAATAGGAGCCGCCGCCGAAGGAAATCCGTGTCTGGTTGGAGCCGTCGGCGCCCATCACGTAGATCTGCGGCTGGCCGCCGCGGTCGGAGGTGAACACCACCTGGCTGCCGTCCGGGGAATAGGAGGGCGAGGTGTCGATGGAATTCGAGTTGGTGAGGCGGGTGGTGGTGCGGCTTCTCAGGTCCATGGCGAAGACGTTCGAATTGCCGTCGTCGCGCAGCAGGCTCATGATCACCTTCTGGCCGTCGGGCGAGAAGCGTGGCGCAAAGGTCATGCCGGGGAAATTGCCGACCAGTTCGCGCTGTCCGGTCTCGATCTGCAGCAGATAGACCCTCGGCTGCCCGCTCTCGTAGGACATGTAGGTGATTTCCTGCCGGCTCGGCGAAAACCGGGGCGTCAGCGCGAGCGAACTGCCATCCGACAGGTAGCGCACGGAGGCACCGTCCTGATCCATGATGGCGAGACGTTTCTTGCGCTGGTTCTTGGGGCCGGATTCGTCGATGAAGACGACGCGGGTATCGAAGTAGCCCTTCTCGCCGGTCAACCGCTCGTAGATCGAATCGGCGATGATGTGGGCGACACGTCGGGAATTGGCCTTGTTGGCAAAAAACTGCTCGCCGACGAGCTGCTCGCCCGCAAAAGTGTCCCATAGCCGAAATTCTGCGCGCAGCCGGCCGTCGGCCTCCTGGGTGACGCGGCCGGTGACCAGCGCCTGGGCGTTGATGACCTTCCAGTCCTCGAAGCGGGGTGCGGCGTCGGGGTTGGTTATCTTCTCGATGAAGGCGCCCTTGTCGATCGGCGCGAACAGGCCGGACCGCTTGAGGTCGGCCGAGATGATGCTGGTGATCTCCGAACCCAGGCCGTCGCTCGACAGGAAATCGGTGACGGCGACAGGCAGCGGTTCGACATTGCCCTTGTTGACGTCGATCTCGACCAGCGCGCGCGCCGGCAACGTCGCCATGGCGCTCATCCCTGTGGCGAGCGCACTGGCCAACAGAATCGTTCGGAACAGAATCTTCATGCAAGAACCTCTCGGGTATTGATCGGCGGACGCTGACTAGAACATCTCGCTCGGATCGAAATTGACGATGACGTCCGCCCAGGCGTCGTATTTGTCGGCGGGGAGATTGTAGGGAGCGCAGCGCGCCACGGCCCGGCGCGCCGCTTCCGCCGCAGCGCGCTCGACACCGGCACCGCCACCGCCGCGGATAACTTCCGGACTGCCGTCCAGCGCGCCGTTGCGGTCGAGCTTGAACTTGACGGAGACGCGAAGGTTCCCGCCATCGGCGGCACCGGCGGGAATGTTCCAGCATCGCTGCACCTGGCCGCGCAAGGCGTCCATCTCGCTTTGCGAAAGCTTCGAGCCGCCAGTCGTCTTGTCGCCACCCAGCGACGCCGTCTCGGTCGAACGCTTGGCGCCGCCGCCGGAGGGCTTCTGCTTGTTCAGGAGGGCCGCGACCTCGTCGGCGTCGAATTCCTTTTCTTCCGACTTCGGCTTGGACGCGGCCTGCTTGACCGGCTTTTCGGCATCCTTGCGGTCGGGCGTCTTGGCGGTCTGCGCCTTCGGCGGCTGCGGCTTGGCCTGCGGGGCCGGAGCCTCGGTCGGCAGATCGATCGACTCGGCGCCGGTATCGGCGGCAGCGATCGCCTCGGTCACCGGGTCGGGCTTGACCTCCTGCTTCGGCTGCGGCTCAGGCGTCACTTCGGTCGCCGGCACGGCGGCCGGCTCGGGTTCCTGCTGCTTGACCGGTTCAGGCTCGGGTTCCTCGGCCGGCTTCGGTTCAGGCTTTGGTGAAGGCGCAGGCACCGCAGCGGCCTCGACCGGCTTCGGCGTCGGCTCGGGCGTCGGCTTCGTCTCGGCGTCGACCATGGCCTCGCCAACCTTGTCGGCGTCGGGCACGATGTCTGGGCGCTCCGTGGGCAGCGGCGCGGGCTTTTCGTTGACGGTCGACTTCTTGTCGCCCTGCTGGATCTGGGTGATCGACTCGACGGGGATGATATCGACCGGCAGCGACTCGACATCGGCCACTTCGAAGGCGCTCGGCGCCGACAGGGAGAACAGCCCGAGGCTCAGCAGCGTCGCGTGCAGCAATACCGATGTCGTCAGGCCGGTCTTCATTCCCTACTGTTCGCCCTGTTCCTGCAGCGTCACCAGGCCGATATTGCGGAAGCCCGCGGCCGAGATGCGTGCCATGACCTGCATGACCGTGCCGTAGTCGGCGGTCTTGTCGCCACGCACATAGATGCGTTCCTCGTAACCTGCGGCCGCGATCGCCGTCAGCTTGGCCACGACCTCCTCGATGGGAATCTCGGTTTCCTGGAGATAGACCTGGCCGGCCTCGTTGATCGAGATGGTGATCGGCTGCGTTTCCGAATTCAGCGCATTGGCCTGGGTTTCGGGCAGATCGATCGGCACCCCGACGGTCAGCAGCGGTGCGGCGACCATGAAGATAATGAGCAGCACGAGCATCACGTCCACGAAGGGCGTGACATTGATTTCCGCGATCAGGCCATGGTGGCGTCCGCGCCGCCTGTGACCGCGGCCGCCCCGTCCCGTCGAACCTAGCGACATTGCCATTTCTTATTCCTCAAGCCTTGGGAGCGACTTTTTCATCGATTTGGCGCGAGAGTATGGCGGAGAATTCGTCGGCGAAGCCCTCCATGCGCATGCCGATCTTGCCGGCGTCGGAAGACAGCTTGTTGTAGGCGATGACGGCCGGGATAGCCGCCAGCAGGCCGATCGCGGTGGCAAGAAGCGCCTCGGCAATACCCGGGGCGACAACCGCGAGGTTGGTCGACTTGGAACCGGCAATTGCCTGGAACGAGGTCATGATGCCGACAACGGTACCGAACAAACCGATGAAGGGTGCGGCCGAACCGATGGTGGCGAGAAAGCCGAGCCGGCCCTCGAGACGCTCCATCTCGCGGGTCAAGGCGAGGTCCATCGCCTTGTCAATGCGGGTCTGCAGGCCGAGCGGGCTCTTGGCGCCCTTCTCGAAGCTCTTCTTCCACTCCCGCATGGCGGCGACGAAGATCGAGCCCATGCCGCTGGTCTTGCGTTCGGAAAGCGCCTTGTAGAGCTCCTCGAGCGACTGACCCGACCAAAAGGTCTGCTCGAAGCGGTTCAGCGAACTGCGCATGCGGGCGTAGGCGATCAGCTTGTCGACGACGATCGCCCAGGTCCAGATCGATGCGCAGAGCAGCCCGATCATCACGAGCTTGACGACCCAGCCGGCCTGCGCGAACAGGGCCCAGACGGAGAGTTGAACGCCGGGCTCGGCGAGAGGAAGATTTTCCATTCGAGGTCCTTAAAGAAATTCGGGCGTGGCGCTTGGCTGGGCCCCTGGCGCAAGTTTCAGCCGAACCAGAAGCGCAAAACTTCCTGAATCGCCCTAGAAATGCGCGGTTGTGGCCTTCTCCGGGCAAATGTTGGTGAAACGAAGGCGCGGGAAACCCCTCCAATTCTAACTGATCTCTTCATGGACCGTTATGGTTAATGATCAGTTAGGATTTGTGGCGTGGCGCGAGGAGCCGAGGCCTATTCGCGCGGCATGAAGGCTGCAACCCACTCCTTCGGGAAACGCCGGGGGCGTCCAAGTTCGCCGATGGTGGCTGCTTCGACCCTGGCGGTGACCAGGACCTCGTCGCCGCGACGCAGTTCCTGGGCCATCGTGATGCGGGCACCGGAAATCTTCTCGGTGCGCGTGTCGATGGTCAGGATGTCGTCCATGCGGGCCGACCTGATGAAGTCGATCTCCATGCGGCGGACGATCCAGACGACCTTCTCGCCCTGGCTGCCGCCGGCAAGCTCTGCATGGTGGATCCCGGCGAGACGCAGGAAATCCGAACGGCCGCGCTCGAAGAATTCGAGATAGCGCGCGTGGTAGACGACGCCGGAGAAGTCGGTGTCGGCATAATAGACGCGCGCCATCAGCCGGTGCCCGAAAGGCATGAGGGCACCAGACAGGCCCGCCGACAATGGGTCCGGAATGTCGGACATGGCCTATTCCTCCTCCTGGAACAGGCTGATCTGCTGCTGTGCGAGATCGGCCGGGGCATCGAGGCCGAGATGCTTCCAGGCATTGCCGGTGAGCACCCGGCCGCGCGGCGTGCGCTGGATGAAGCCTTGTTGGATGAGGAACGGCTCGATGATGTCCTCGATCGCATCGCGCGGCTCCGACAGGCCGGCCGCGATGGTTTCGATGCCGACCGGTCCGCCGCCGAAGTTCCCGGCGATCATATTGAGGTAGCGGCGGTCGAGCTGGTCGAGACCAAGCGCGTCGACTTCGAGGCGCTGCAGCGCCTCGTCGGCAACCTGGCGGGAGACGTGATCGACGCCGGCGACCGAGGCGAAATCGCGAACCCGCCGCAGCAGACGGCCG
>CAMYMG010000009.1 GCA_947259295.1 uncultured Rhizobiaceae bacterium | reverse complement strand
GCGGCGTCGAGCCCGCGCGCCACGAGCGCCGAGGCGGTCGTCGAGAGCCGGTCGGCGACTGCCGGGTCGCCGGCCGCGACATTGGCGCCGAGCACCGTCAGATTGGCCGCTACATCGTCGTTGATCATCGTTTGCAGCGTGGCTACGCCCATCAGCCCGCCGAGCTGCCGGCCGGCGTTGAAAAGGCCGATCCCGCCGGCAAGGTTCGAGGTATCGAGACGCGCGAAGGCGACCAGCGTGATCGACAGGAACAGGAAGCCGAGACCGAGGCCGCGCAACAGGATCGCGGCCATCATGTCATGCATGCCGCTTGCGGCGTTCGAACCCGAGAGCATCCACATTGCCAGCATGATGAGGACGATGCCGAACGGGACAGTGGCAATCGGGGGAACCTTGGCGAACTGCATCAGGCAGGCGGCGACGAGCAGGGAGGTGACGAAGAGGCCGCTGCTCGGCAGCAGCAACAGGCCGGCATCGGTCGGCGTGAAGGACAGGACAGACACGGCAAAGGAGGGGATCAGGAAGGCGCTGCCGAACAGTGCCGCGCCGGCCACGAAGCTGACCACGAAGGCAAAGCAGAAATCGTCCGATAAAAACATGCCGGCATCGATCAGGCGGCGGCGTCCGGCCAGGATCTGCTGGCCGACAAACGCCAGCAGGGCGGCCACACCGATAAGGGTCAGCCAGACGATGCGCGGCTCCTCGAACCAGTCCCAGCGGCTCCCTTGGCTCAGCACATAGGTGAACGAGAACAACGCCAACGAGACGAGCGCCAGGCCGAGCCAGTCGACCGGGCGCCGCGCTACGGGCGCGGGTATCGGGTGGTCGGAAGCGAGCAGCAGACCAACCGACGCGAGCGCCAGAGGCACCACGCTGAAGAAGATCCAATTCCACGAAGCGCTGTCGATCAGCCAGCCCTGCAGCGCCGGCGTTATGCTTGCCGGCGCCACCACCGCGCCCATGGCGAACAGCGCCTGCAGCAGCGGCTGGCGGCGTTGCGGGAAGGCCAGGAAAATCGCCGCCTGCCCGGCGACCAGCAGCACGCCGCCGGATAATCCCTGCAGGGTGCGCAGGGCGACCAGCAGGTCGAGGCGGTCGGTGAGCGCGGCGAGAGCGCAGGCGAACCCCATGACGAGGGTCGCCGTGACGATCAGCTTGCGCGGGCCAATGCGGGCAAGCAGCGGCGCCGCGGCCACGAAGCCGATGAACTTCAGCGTGGTGTAGCCGACGTCCAGCCAGGCGAATTCGTCGGGCGTCGCATGGGTGTCGCCGATGATGTCGGCGCGGCCGAGGGACAGGACCGTGCCGGCAATCGCCTCGGTCAGCGTCGCCAGCACGATGCCCGCGACAAACAGGGTCGCGGCGGTCACCTTCCGGCGCTTCGGCAGGCTTTCGTCGACGCTGCTCATGGTTGGCCCACCTTGCCGATCGCGCGATCGCTGCCGTCCATCAAGTGGGGCAGCGCATAAAGCGCTGTCGGCTCGACGAAGCCCGGCAGCAAATGGCTGCCGATGCCTACGGGCGCCGCCGGCTCGATGAAGGTGGCAAAGCGCTCCGACATCAGAAGCGGCGCGCCGGTGGCGCTGCATACCGACTGGATACGGCTGACCAGATTGACGTCCGGGCCAATGACCGTGAAGTCGAGCCGCTGGCCGGAGCCGATATTGCCGTAGCCGACTTCGCCGTAGTGCAGCGCGATGCCGGTATTCAGCTCGGCGTCCGGCGCCCTGAAACGGCTGAGGCCGTCGAGTGCCGCGACGGCGCCCGACAGCGCCGCGGCGCAGGAGTCGGCCGGGTTCTCGCCATGGAAGAAGGCCAGGACGGCATCGCCCATGAACTTGATGACTTCGCCGCCTGCCTGGCCGATGGCCGGGACGACGCAATCGAAATAGGCGTTGAGCAACTCCAGAACACGCTCGCCGGGCAGGCGGTTGGACAGGGCCGTGAAGCCGCGCAGGTCGCAAACCATCAGCCCGGCTTCGAGCGTCTCGAGGTCGCCGCGGCGGATGCGCCCGGCCATGACGCGGCGCGCGGTGGCCGCGCCGACATAGGTGTCGAGAAGCGTGCGCTCGACCCGCCGCTGCGTCAGGAGTTCACAAGCATTGCGCAGCGCCGGCATGAGCCGTATCAGCGCTGCCCGTTCCTGGTCGGTGAATCCCTCGGCACGGGTCGTGGAAAAGGAAGCGGCGCTGACCAGGCCGTCGGCCGTGCAGAGCGGGATGACGACGAAGTCGACCAGGCCGCGTCCGTGGAACAGATCGGTGCGCAGCCAGGACGGCTCGTCAGTGCCGTCGAGTCGGAGGCGGAGCGGCAGGCGCGTCCGCATGACCCGGCGCAGCGGGCCTGTCGAGAAGCCCGGCGTGAATTCTATGCCGTAGCGCCGCTCGACAGTCTCGACCGCCTCGCCCGGCGCCCAGGCAACACTGCGCCCATAGAGTTCCGGGTGGAGTGCGCGAAGATGCAGCGTCAGCCGGTCCACCTGCATGCCGGTGGCGCGAAGTCGCCGGCCAAGTTCCGCCGCGAGGCCGGCATCGTCGAGGCCGTGACACTCGTCTCCGACCAGCCATTCGACGAGGTCGAGCGCGGCGGCCGGTCGGGAGCGGCGGACGGTCGTCGATGGCCGGGACGTCAGAGGCGATGCGATCATGGTTCTCCTCCCTTTGTGCCGCGGCCGGTCAGGAGCCGGATGCCGGGACGGGCGGAGGGAAGCGGCTTGCCGTCCGTGCGCCGGCCGTTCCGCTCGCGAGGCCGACTTCGACACGCGCTGATAGTCCGGGTACGAGGCGTCCTTGCAGCGGCTTGCCGACGAACCGGATTTTCACCGGAACGCGCTGCACGACGCGGACGAAATTGCCGGTCGCATTGTCGGATGGGAGCAGGCTGAAGGCCGACCCACTGCCCGGCGCAAAGCTGTCCACGGTGCCCGCGATCGCTTCGTTGGGGTAGCTATCGACGGTGATGCGCACAGGCTGGCCTGGCCGGATGTTTTCGATCTGCGTCTCCTTGAAGTTCGCCACCACCCAGAGATCGTCCACGGGGACGATGTCGAGCAGCGACACGCCGGGCGCCACCAGGCGCCCGATGCGCACCTGCCGGTTGCCGACGACCCCGGAAACCGGTGCATGCACGACGGTATTGTCGAGATCGATCTGGGCGAGGTCCCGGGCAGCGCGCGCCTGATCCACCGCGGCAACGGCCGCTTCGCGCTGGGTCGCCAGCACGGCGATGCGCTGCTCCTGCGCTTCTACCGTCGCGGCTGCGGCGGCCACGCCCGCCTCGGCCTTGGAACGCGCCGCGTCGCTCTGGTCGACCTCAGCCTGGCTGACGGAATTGCTGCGGATGAGTTCGCGCCGGCGGTCGGACGCCCTTATCGCCAGGCTGAGTTCGGCTTCAGCCGCACGATGCTGCGCCTCGGCCTGGCGGATCAGTGCGTGCTGCAATTGCGTTTCGGCGTCGACATTGCCGAGCTTCGCGTCGGCCGCATCGACATTGGCCACAGCCTGGGCGAGGCGTGCGCGGTAGTCGCGGTCGTCGATCCGGAACAGCACGTCGCCTGCCTGAACCGCCTGGTTGTCCTCGACCGCTACGGAGACGACGTAGCCCCCCACCTTCGGCGCCAGCGCGGTCACGTCGCCGCGCAGATAGGCGTTGTCGGTCGACGTTTCGACGCTCGATCGGGCCCAGGCCCAGCCACCGCCGGCCACCGCAATGGCGGCCAGGCAGAACAGCACTCCGGCGATCTTTCTCTTGTCGGTCTGGGCCATGGGAACTCCGGTAATGGTCGTTACCATTGACATGTACGGTAATGACCATTACCAGTCAAGCATACCTATGGATGGGAGCGAATGGCTGCAACGCGCATGGAACCGAACGAGAGCCGCAGGCAGGCCCTGCTGCGGGCTGCTGCCGAGGTGTTTTTCGAGCAGGGCTATGTCGCCACCAGCATCGACGCCATCATCGAGCGGGCCGGCGGCTCGAAGCGCAACATCTACAGCGAGTTCGGCAACAAGGAGGGCCTGTTCGCCGCGATCGTCAGGGAGAATTCCGACAGTGCGCTCTCGACGCTCGACGCCGGCGATGTCGAGGGGCTGGATTTGCGCGCGACGCTGACGGTCTTCGGGCGTCACCTCATGGAGGTCTACATGTCGCCGCCCGTCGTCGGCATCTATCGCATCGCCGTCACCGAGGCCAACCGCTTTCCCGAACTCGTCAAGGCGTTCTATGAGCAGGGGCCGGGCCGCACCACCAGCCGCCTCGCCGAGGTGCTCGAACTGGCACGGGCGCGGGGCGATATCCGCGCCGGCAACAGCGAGCGCCTGGCCGAGCATTTCGTCGGCATGATCCGCGACAATCTTCACCTGCAGGTCGTGCTTGGCCTACGTCCGGCACCGTCACAGGAAGAGGTGCATGAAGCCGTAGGATCGGCCGTGGAGGTCTTTCTGAACGGTGTGGCAACCCCGCTGACCCCGCCGGACTGAGGGTCTGCCAGCGAGGAGCGAATTTCGGCGTCTCAGCCCGACGCGAGTAGCGCCTCGGCGGTGCGTTCATCGGTGATCAGTCCGTTCACCAGTCGCCGCGTCACGGCGGCAAGAATGCCGGGCAGTTTCTTTTCGCCCATGGCCAGCGCGATCACCAGCGACCTTTCGCGCGACGGCAGGGGAGCGGATGCGACCCGGGCGTTGGTGACGCCCTCGATCAGCTTGCCGTCGCGGTCGAACACCCAGCCGACGATCTCGGCGACGCCGCCGGCTTTCTGCAGCGCCTTCAGCTCGGCTTCGGTGATGAAGCCGTCCTCGTAGAGCGGCGCCTTGGGGCCGAGGTCGCCGATGCCGACGAAGGTGACGTCGGCTCGTGCGGCAAGCGCCAGCGTCGGCTGGATCATCGGCTGGCTGTGCAGCATCTCGCGCTCCTCGGCCGAGGATGAGATGACCGGCAGCGGCATCGGGAAGGAGCGCGCGTTGATGCGGTCGGCCATGGTGAAGATGACGTTGTAGAAGGCGGCCGAGCCGTCGGGCGATATGTTGCCGGTCAGCGACACGACCTTGTGCTGCGGGCACTCCATCGGCGCCAGTTGCTCGATCGCCGCCTTCAGCGTCCGGCCCGTGCCGATGGCCATGACGATCGGATCGGTCGACTTCAGCCAGCGCTCTATCTCGGCTGCAGCCGCTTCGGCGATGCCGATGGTGGTGGAGGAAGAATCCGCGTCGCTAGGCACCACTTCGGCCAGGTCGAGCGCGAAGCGCGAGGTCAGCCGCTGCGCAAGGTCGAGGCAATTGGCGATCGGGTGGTCGACGCGAACCTTGATCAGCCCTTCCGACACGGCGAGCGACACCAGCCGCTGCGCGGTTTGCCG
Organism: uncultured Rhizobiaceae bacterium; assembly: GCA_947259295.1. GTDB lineage: Bacteria > Pseudomonadota > Alphaproteobacteria > Rhizobiales > Rhizobiaceae > CAMYMG01. The sequence continues at coordinate 81,219 of CAMYMG010000009.1, read as the reverse complement.
CGAAACGCCGAGCTTGCCGGCGATCTGGTCCTGCGTGTTGCCGGCTACGTAATAGAGCCAGCCGGCGCGAGCCGCCTCGTCGAGTCTCGGATTGCCGGTATCCTGGCGGGAATTCATGCGCGCCTCTTCTCTTGCCGGGCTGGCTCCTCCACCCGAGGCCGAGGCAAGTGTCGCAGGGATTGACGCGTTGCGCAATTCTCTATTGCCTGGGCAAATGCTCGACCTTTGCAGCATGTTTCTGGAGAAATTTGGCAGGAAAGCCGGACGGTTTCGCCCGAAATCGATGCAGGATCTCTCGAAAGGTTGCGAAATCGATGAAACGAGCGCGCGTTTGAGGAGGTTTATTACATGACCTGCGGCGAGGGAGCAGGACCAAAGGCGCGTTGTCCCGCCGGGCAGAAAGCTGCCGGTTTATCTTGCGGCCTGAAACCTCTACAAGGCGGAAAAGGGATAGCGGCATGATACCGAAGGCGGTCTACTGGGACATGGACGGCACGCTCGTCGACAGCGAGCCGCTGCACGATCAGGCGCTGTCGGCGGCGCTCGAAAGCGTCGGTATCGAGCCGCCGGCCGATTTGCACGAAAGGGTGCTCGGCCAGGCGGCACTGCCGGTCTACGAGATGATGCGCGACGAGTTCGGCCTGAAGCTTCCCTTCGATGACTGGATACGCCGCAAATACGACTTCTACCTGCTGCATGCGGTGACGCTGAAGCCGCGCCCGGGCGCGCTTGAAATCTTCCGCGACCTGCAGCGCGCCGGCGTCGTGCAGGCGGTTGTGTCGAATTCCGACCGGTTGATCGTCGACGCCAATCTAGGCGCCGTCGGCCTCGTCGAGCCCGGCATGAAGTCGGTGAGCCGAAACGACGTGCGCGAGGGCAAGCCGCTTCCCGAGCCTTTCCTGCGCGCTGCCTGGCTGACCGGCATCGATCCGGCAGAGACCTTCGTCATGGAAGACAGCTTCACCGGCGCGACGGCGGGCCTGGCTGCCGGCATGAAGACGATCTTCTGGCCGGAAAAACCGATGGCGGGGCCGCGCAACGCGCTGGTCGCCGAAACCGCCGAGGATGTGCGGCGCCTGCTCGGCCTCGACTGAACTTTTGCCCGACTGCCAGCCGCGCCGAGTCGCGGTGGCTTAGCCTCAGGCGGCAAGCTGCTTGAGGTAGAGTTCGGCCTCTTCCGGCACCGCGAACCACGGGAACAGGTCGGGTGGATTGTCGAAGCCGTTGGCGATGCGTCGGGCAAGCACCGGATAACTCTGCGCCGAGCCCATGATGCCCAGCACATGCGGGGGAGGCGGCTGCAACAGCGCGTTGGTCCAGCCGGTGACAAACTGCGCATAGGCCCAGTAGCGGTCGAAGGTCGCCTGCATGAAGGCCTCGTCGAAAGGCCGGTCGCCGTGCGAGACGATGGCGTCCATGTAGACCTTTGCCGCCTTGGACGCGTTATTGGATCCCTGCCCGGTGATCGGGTCGTTGAGACAAACGGCGTCCGCGAGGCCGAGCACCGCCTTGCCGGAGGGCAGCCGGCCGACCGGCTTGCGCACGGTGGGCGGGAAGGCGCCGGCCAGGGTGCCGTTGGCGTCGGTGAGTTCGACAGTCTGGCAGCGCTCAGCCTCCCAGGGCAAAAACGTCTCAAGGATGCGCTTCGAGGTCGCCAGATGCTCGTCGGGCGTTGCCACATCCTTCCAGCAGTCCATCGGTCCGCCGGGAATGCCCTCGAACACCATGATGTCGCAAGGGCCGCTGTTGGTCAGTGCGGGAAAGACGAAATATTCGCCGACGCCGGGGATGAGGTTGAAGTTGACGGCCGAATGGTCGGGTCGCGGCGTCATTCCGTGCACATAGGTGAGCGCCAGCGCCCGTTGCGGCTTGTCGAAAATCGATTTCTCGGCGTCGCGTTCAAACATCTTGGCGATGTCGCCCTTGCCGGCCGCCACGATGGCGAGGTCGGAATTGGCTGCATAGGTCTCGAGATCCGCGACGGTTGCCTCACGGATCTCGATCGTGCCGCCGCGGCGGGCGAACTCCTCCATCCAGACCGGGTACTTGGTGCGCTGGTCGACGCTCTGCGCCGGCCGGTCGAGCAGGCCGTTCCACTCGATAGCCTTGCTGCCGGGCGCGTCGGGCGCAGGCACCACGAAGTTGATGGAATCGACGGTCGGGCATTGCTCGGCCCAGAAGTCGAGGCCGAGCTCGCGTTCGTTTTCGAGTGCGGCGTCGAACATGCACTGGCTGGACATGACCTTTCCGGCGCGGATTTCCTCGCCCGTCCGGTTCTGCACCAGGGTGACGTCGAATCCTTTTTGCAGCAGGCCGCAGCCGAGTTGCAGGCCGGCCTGGCCGCCGTCGAGGATCGTGATCTTTCTGCCCATCGCTTTTCCCCTTGTTCGTTAGTGATCGCTTACCTTATTCCATCAGCAGCGGTATGGCCGGGTCGATGCGTTCCGGCCCCATCGCCGTGTAGCCGCCGTCTACCCGGAGATCGGTGCCGGTGACGAAGCTCGCTGAATCCGAGAGCAGGAAAGCGACCGCCTCGGCGACTTCCTCGGGATTGCCGGTGCGGCGCAGGAGATGGAATGGGGCGGCGACGCCGTCGGTCTTGGCACGGTCGTCGCCGGAGAGTTCTCGCATGATGTTGCTCCAGGTCCAGCCCGGAGAAACTGCGTTCACCCGGATGCCGTCGGGGGCGAGGTCGAGCGCCTGGTTGCGGGTGAGTTGCAGGATAGCCGCCTTCGACACCGGATAGACCCAGCGACCGACCTGGGCGACGCGCGAGGAGATCGAGCCGAAATTGACGATGGCGCCTTTCGCCTTTCGCAGGTGCGGAAGTGCGGCCTGCATCAGCATCACCGAGCCGACGATGTTGACGTCGAGGGCGGCCAGCCAGTCGGCGCGGGAGGTTTCGGCGCCGTTGTCGAGATAGGTGCTGGCGACGTTAACGAGAAAGTCGATGCGGCCGTGCCGCTCGACCGTCGCGGCGACGAGGGCCGCGATGTCGGCGTCGCTGGTGATGTCGGCGCGGGCGAAGCTTGCGCGCGCGCCGATGCGTCCTGCGGCAGCCGTTCCGGCCTCCACGTTCAGGTCGGCGATGACGACATCGACGCCGTAGCCGGCAAGGACCGACGCGCTGGCCTCACCGATCAGTGTCCCGCCGCCGGAAATGATGGCGGTCTTTCCCTGCAATCCCTTCATCACAATACTCCCATCGGTTCGTATGTCAGGCGGCCGAGAAGGGCCGCGGCAGGGTGGAGAAATTTCCGTCGAGATAGACGAGCGAGTGGCCGTCTCCGAGAATGGTGGCGACCACCTCGCCGATCAGGATGACATGCGTGGTGTGGTCGACGATGCGTTCCAGCCGGCATTCGAAGGCAACGACCGCGCCCCGGGCGATCGGCGCGCCGGTCTCGCGGCTCTCCCAGTCGCCGATGCGAAAGCGGTCGCCTGCCGTGAGGCCGGTCTGGCCGGCGAAGGTGCGGGCGATCTCTTCCTGGGCAGCCGATAGAACATTGACGGCGAAGATGCCCGAGCCGGAGACGAAGCGCGCCACCCAGGTCTCGCGGTTGACGCAGGCGAGCAGCGAGGGCGGTGCCGTCGAGAGCGAGCAGACGGCAGTGGCGGTCAGGCCTCGACGCTCGCCATCCTGGCCGGCCGTGGTGATTACGCTGACGGCTCCCGCCATCTTTCGCATGCCGGCAATGAAGAGGTCTGACGTCACGCCTTGCTCCGCCGTCTTGTCCCGCTGGAATGCGACAGCCGGCAAAGCGGGCTCGCATTTCCTTTAGACTTCAACTACCATCGAAGATGCGGTGGTGAGGCAGCGTCGGCAATCCGCATCGCGCAGCGCCTGTCCATATCGCGCAAGCCACGTCGCAGAGTGCACCCGAGGGAGGGTCGCTGCATGGACACAGGCCATACACTGCTGAAGCGCCACACGCTGGTGGACACACGCTCGCCCGAGGAAGCGCGCCAGGAGATCGGCCGCATCTTCTGCCCGCATTTCCTGTCGCCCCGCAATGCGCGCAGCGCGGGATTCCACGCCGTGCACCGCTCGGCCAGGCAGCGCGGCTATTCGCTGAACTTCGTCAGCTACGGCGCCGAGGTCGATATCGATCCGGGCGAACTGGCCAGCTTCTTCCTGCTGCAGGTGCCGCTCGCCGGCTCGGCCGAAGTGACCTGCGGCAGGGACACGGCGCTCACACCCCCAGGCAGGCGTGCATCGCTGCTGTCGCCGACGCTGCCGACGCGAATGCGCTGGTCGGACGGTTGCGACAAGCTGATCGTGCTGATCGAGCGCGACATGATGCAGCGCCAGTGCGAACAGATCGCGGGGCATCGCGTCGGAACGATGGAATTCGCGACCGGAGTCGATCTCGCGGGACCCGCCGGCCGGATGCTGCTTGGCCATCTCGGGCTGATGGTGGACGCGGAGGAAGCGAGCACCGGGGTCTTGAGCGACTATCTGGTGCGGTTGGGCGGCAGTCTGGCGTCGCTGCTGATCACCGCGCATGAGCATTCGCAGCGCGCCGCGCTGGAGACGGCCGCACGGCCGGCAGGTTCCAGGACGGTGGCGCAGGCAGAAGCGTGGATCCGTGCCAACCTCGACCGACCCTTCGGAGTGGCCGACATTGCCCAGGCCGTCGGTGTCAGCCTCCGCTCGCTGCAGGAGAGCATCCGCCGGCACAAGGGCACGACGCTTAGCCAGGTCATCGAGGGCGCGCGTCTCGAGCGGTTCCATTGCGAACTGGGCAGGCCGGGCAGCGCGCTGACGGTCACAGAGGCGGCATCAGCGGCCGGCATAGGCCACCTCGGCAGGGCGGCGGCCGCCTATCGCAGGCGCTATGGCCAGACGCCGTCTGAAGTGCTGCGCCGCAGCCGGCATTAGGAGGGCGGCGTAGGCGTCTCCGTTGCCCCGGCCTCGATCGGTCAGATGTTGGTTTTCACAGCCTTCAGGGGCACTGCATTCTCGGCATGCGGCCGCCACCCATGGACACGGTCGCGGCCGGCTGCCTTGGCGCCGTAGAGCGCCTCGTCGGCGCGCCGCAGCAACTTGGCGATTTCCAGCTCGCCGGTGCCCTCGAACGTCGCCACGCCGATGCTGACGGTGACCACTTTCTTCTCGCTGCCATTGTGTTCGAGCTGCAGGTCGCGGACCGCAGCCTTCAACGTCTCGGCAATGACGAAGGCGCCCCTGGCATCAGTCTCGGGCAGGATGACGGCGAACTCCTCTCCGCCATATCGCGCCGCGAGATCGGTCGGCCGCCGCGCGGTGGCCTGGATGCAGCGGGCGACCGCGCGCAGGCACTCGTCGCCGGCGGGATGACCATAGGCATCGTTGTAGCGCTTGAACCAGTCGACATCGATCAGGAGCAGGCTGAGCGGCGTCTTCGCGCGCCGGCTGCGTCCTACCTCCCGCTCAAGCGATTCGTCGAAGGCGCGCCGGGTCGACAGGTCGGTGAGGCCGTCGCGATGCGCCAGGTCATCGAGTTTTGCGTTCGCAGCCATGAGCTCCGCTGCGGCCTGCTTTGCGACGGTGATATCGGTGAACACGCTCAGCCTGCCGCCATCGTCGGTAGGGCGCGTTCTGACATCGAGCCAGCGACCGTCCCCCGTCTGGATCTCGCGGCTGCCCGCGGTACCTTGCGAGGCAATGACATTGTCGATCCAGGTCTCGACCTCGCCTTCGACGACGATTTCGCCGCGGTCGATCGCGGTCTGGAGGATGTCGCGATGCATCGAGCCCGGCACCCGGATATCCTCGGTCCTGGGAAACATCGCGCGATACTGCTCGTTGCAAAGCAGCATCCGCCCCGACTTGTCATACATGACAAGGCCGTCGGCCATGTGAGCGAGCGCGTCGGTCAGCTGGATGCGGCTGGCGGCCAGCTGGTTCTCGAGTTCCTTGCGCTCGGTGATGTCACGATTGTGGGTGATCAGCCCGATGATCCGGCCCTTGTAGTCGGTGAGCGGTGTTTTCAGGGTCGACAGCCAAATCGGCACGCCGTCGCCATGGGTGAACTGCTGGTCGATGGTGACTGACTTGCCGCTGCGCAGAACGGCCTGCTCGTCCTCGTGGAATTTCTGCGCGGCGTGTTTCGGGTAGAAATCGAAGTCGGACTTGCCGATCAGCGCCTTCTCGTCTGTCGCCCGCATCAACTGCGCGGTGGCGGGGTTGGCAGCGATGAACTTGCCGTTCAAGTCCTTGATGTTGAGGCAGTCCGGCAAGGCGTCGACCACCTGCTTGTAGATGCGCTTCGAATGCAGCGCCTCGACGCGCCGGCGCTCCTGGTAGAGTGCCAGTCCGACAAGAACGATCGAGGCAAAGTCGAGCAGTGCCGATGGCGCGGCCGCGCTCTTCATATAGGCCTGGACGACGTCCCAGGGCAGCACGGCCAGCCCGATGCGCGATCCTACGGCCACAGCGGCAGCGACAAGGACAATGTCCCGCCGCGATGGTGAGCGGCCACGCAGGAATGTGTGTCCGGCTATGGCGATGATCATTGCGGCACCGATGGCAACCGTGCCGGCATAGGCACCCATGCCACCTTCGTAAAGGCGGAAGGCCCCGGCCATGACGCCGGTTATGAGGCAAGCGATCGGGCCGCCGAACAAGCCCGACAGGCCGACCATGGCAAAGCGCAGGTCGACATTAACGCCGGGCATCAACTGGACCGGGATGTTCATCAGCGCCACGACGCCGACGCCCATCAGCAGGCCGAAGGCTGCTGAGCTTGTGCGGGGTCCGAGACGGTCGGCCCAAACGTGGGTCTGTATCCACGCCGAGACGAACATCGCTACAACCGCGAAGTTCGCGAGCAGTTGGGCCCAGGTCGACATCATGTCGCCTCCAAACAAGTGCGTTGGAGACGAGGCGTATGGCTTGAGTGACAACAAACCGTTACTTCGGCGTCACAAATCCGTGTCCAGGCCGGGCAGGTGCCCGATCCGAAGGCGCCGAACGGTGTTTCGCCTCAGTGGCGGTAGGCCGGCTCCTGCTCGTCGAGAATGAGCTTGAGTTCCGAGAGGTGCCGGTCGGCCTGACCCGGATAGTCGTCGATCTCGGCTGCCGTCTTTTCGGCGATCTCATCGGAGAGCACGCGCAGCTTCTGGCCGGTCCACAGCGCCTTGATATAGGTCTCGGCGGCGCGCTCGAAGAAGAACATGCGGTTGAACGTGTCGGCGACGCTGTCGCCGATGACCAAGACACCGTGATTGCCCATGATCATCACCCTCTGCTTCGGGTCGGTGAACAACGACGAGCAGCGTTCGCCCTCTTCCTCGAAGGCCAGACCGCCGTAGTTTTCGTCGATGACCTGGCGGTTGAAGAACATCGCCGAGTTCTGGTCGATGGGCGGCAGCCGCGAATCCGCGAGCGAGGCGAGCACCGTTGCGTGCATGGAGTGGACATGCATGACGCAGCGCGCATGCGGCACGTTGCGGTGGATGGCGCCGTGCAGGCCCCAGGCCGTCGGGTCCGGCGCGTTCGGGCCGGTCAGCGTCGCCGGATCGTTGGCGTCGACCAAGAGCAGGTCGCTCGCCTTGATGCGCGAGAAATGCACCTGGTTCGGGTTCATCAGGAACTGCGAGCCGTCATCGTTGACGGCGAGCGAGAAATGGTTGGACACCGCCTCGTGCATGTTGAGCCGCACCGTCCAGCGGAAGGCGGCGGCGAGATCGACGCGCTCCTCGTAATGGGGCAGGTTGGTGAGCGGCTTCTGCTGCAAATGGGCGACGGTCATTTCATAGTCTCCGTGAAACCGAGAGAATGCCCGGCGGCGCCTTTCCACGCAACCCGCATTGATTGGGGCAGGCGAGATGGGCGAGCAAGGGGCTGTGAGAGCGATCGGTCTTGCCGGTCAACTCGCAATCGTGCCACATCGCAGCATCATGCGGTTTCGGATCACCATCATCCTGATGCTTGCGCTGGGCGGACTGACGGCGATCGCGACCGGTACGATCCTCGTCGTCTCGGCCTCGGCCAACATCAAGAACACACTTGAGCTGACCAGGCAGCGCGCGGACCTGACGATTTCGCTGGTCGAGCGCAGCGTCGCCGACCATCTGCTGCCGGGGCGCAATCTTATCGCCGGGATCAGCAAGGGCATTGCCGACGGTTCGCTGGATATAAGCAATTCCAGACGCCTCGAGGACGTGCTGACCGGGTCGCTGGCGCCGGCGCCGCAACTCGGCGGCATCGTGCTGTGGCGCACCAACCAGACCGGGCTGGCTGTCTACCGAAACGAAGACGGCGACATCGCCGTCTCGGAAGAGCCGCAGGCGGAGCTGCCGCAGTTCGGCTCCTTCATGTCGGGTCTTGCCGCAAGCCAGGACCTGGTGTGGGCCGCTCCCTATCATCTCGACAACGAGACCTTCATCACCATAGGCTCGCGCCTGACGCAGGGCGGCGAGGCCGTCGGGTCGATTGCCACCGGCATCTCGCTCGCGGCATTGTCGCGATTCGTCGGCGGCCTCGCGGATCGCGACGGGACTGTGTTCGTGCTCTATGGCGACGACCGCGTTCTGGCCCATCCGGCGATGCTCGACGGAACGCACGAGGAGCTGCTGTCGACCGACAAGCCGATGCTTTCGGTTGGCGAAGTCGGCGATCCGGTGCTCGCCGGGTTTGCCAATGCCGATGTTATCCGCCTCAACGGCTGGAACGACATCGATGTCCGCGAGACCGGCGGCAAGGCCGGCGACCTGATCCTGTCGCGCACCACCAACGCCTATGGCGACGTGCCATGGCGCATCGGCGTGCATGTGCCCGTCGAGGCCGTGAGCGAGCAGATAAGACGGCTGATCGGCTCGATCGCCATCGGCATCGGCATGCTTGTTATATCGCTGGCGGCTGCCCTGTTGCTGGCGCGCCGCATCGCCCGCCCGATGCGCGCCGTGTCGGCCGCTGCCGGCAAGATCGAGCGGCTGGAGTTGAACTCGATCGAGCCGCTGAAGGGATCGCGCATCCGTGAGATTGACGAGCAGGCGCGCTCCTTCAACCAGATGATCGAGGGCCTGAGATGGTTCCAGGCCTATGTGCCGCATCAGCTGGTGCGCCGTCTGATCGGCATGACAGGCGGGCCGATGACCGATGCGCGCGAGGCCGAGCTCACCGTGATGTTTGCCGATATCGTCGGCTTCACGCCGCTGTCGGAATCGATGCCGCCTTCGCTGGTCGCAACCCTCCTGAACGACCATTTTGAGATGCTGAATTCCTGCATCGAGGCCGAAGACGGGACGCTCGACAAATATATCGGCGACGCCGTGATGGCCTTCTGGGGCGCGCCGGAGCCGATCACGGACCATGCGGCGCGCGCCTGCCGTACCGCGCTTGCCATGGCAAGGGCACTGGAGAACAAGCCGGCGGTCGATGGCCGACCGCCGCTGCGCCTGAAGATCGCGCTGCATACCGGGCCGCTGATCGTCGGCAATATCGGCGGCCGAACGCGCATGAACTACACGGTGATCGGCGACACGGTGAATGTCTGCGCTCGCATCGAGGCGCTGGCGTCGGACTATGTCGACGACCGCCGGGTTACGATCCTGGTCAGCGGCGAGGTTGTCGAGGCGGCAGGCGATGGCTTCCGCTTCGAGTCGCTCGGCAACGTCGCCGTCAAGGGCCGTGCGAAGGGCGTGGCGATCTGCAGGCTGGTCGGCGAAAAGTAGAGCGAGGCTGCCGGGCGCGCCGTAGCGACTGTCAGGCCGCCGGACGCGCCGCCCGCAGGCCGCCATACGCGACGATGTAGTCGATGACCGCGTCGAGCCCCTTGCCCCGCGACAGGTCGGTGAAGCCGAAGGGGCGCTTGCCGCGCTGTTTGGCGGCGTCCGCCTCCATCACCTCGAGATTGACATTTACATAGGGTGCAAGGTCGCTCTTGTTGATGACCAGAAAGTCGGAGCGGGTGATGCCCGGCCCGCCCTTGCGCGGGATCTCCTCGCCCTGGCAGACCGAGATGACGTAGAGGGTGAGGTCGGCGAGGTCGGGCGAAAAGGTGGCGGCGAGATTGTCGCCGCCCGACTCGATGAAGACGATGTCGAGATCGGGAAATTTGCGGTTCATTTCGGCGATCGCCTGAAGGTTGATCGAGGCATCCTCGCGGATCGCCGTATGCGGGCAGCCTCCGGTCTCGACGCCCATGATGCGCTCTTCCGGCAAGGCCTGCAGGCGGGCGAGCATCAGCGCGTCTTCCTTGGTGTAGATGTCGTTGGTGACGACGGCGATGGAGAACTCGCCGTGCAGCGCCTTGCACAGCTTTTCGGTGAGCGTCGTCTTGCCGGAGCCGACCGGGCCGCCAATTCCGATGCGCAATGGTCCATTGGGTGATGTCATCCCGAAAATCCCCTGATGCCGAGTGTGAAGATGCCGGCGCTGATGAGCAGGCACAGTGGCGAATAGTAGCGCCGGTCGAGCCGTGCGAAGGGCTGCACCCGGGTGAGCCGGCGCCAGCCGGGTGTGTAACCGGCAATACCGCGCGCCGCAAAGACCAGCGTGATGGTCAGCGCGGAAGGCCCGAGCAGAAAGAAGGGAATGGGGCTGGCGATGACGCCGCCAAGCACCAGCGCCACCATGGCCGAATAGGCAAGCAGCGCGGCGACCAGGAAGCAGGCTACCGGCGACGGCGCCGCAGCCGTATCGGCGAAGCCCGCGACGCGCGCTGCAAGGTCGGCCGCATCGACGCCGGGCCAGACGCCGCCAAACCCCCAATAGACATGCAGCCCGGCCAGCAGCAGGAGGACGACGGCGGTGATCAGCGCCAGCGTCATCATGAGCGGAAAAGCCTCGAATATTGCGTCTCGTGTCGCATCGCCATGATGTCGGAGAGTATACTTGCCGAGCCCAGATCGTCGAGGGTGGAGCTTACCGCTCGCGCGGCGACGGCAAGGACCAGCGGCTCGAAGGCGGCGATGGTTTCTACCGCGCCGGCCTGGCCGGTGACCCCGAGCCGGATCGACGCCTGCACGAGATTGGACGTGAACGATTGCAGGAAAGCGGCGAGGGCGTCGGGGAGCGGCACGCCATGCGCGCCGGCAACGGCGCCGACTGCGACGCAGTAGGGGGTGGTCTCCGGCAGGCGCTGCAACGCCGGATGCGGCCAGCTGGCGGCCGCGGCGAGGAAGGCAGAACCCTGCAGCGTGGTTTCGCGGTGGCGCTCGAGCGAGCCGGCGAGCGCCTCGGCTAGTTCCGCGAGGTCGCCGAATTCGGAGCGATCGCTTGCGCGCCGCCAGGCCGCGGCAAACAGCACCGCATCGTTCCAGCCCGAGCCGAACTCAACGAGCGTACCAAGCCAGTCGGCCAGGCTCTCGCGATCGGTGACAAGCCCGTCCTCAACGGCCCGCTCAAGCCCATGCGAATAGGAGAAGCTACCTACCGGAAAGGCGGGCGACAGCCAGGTCAACAGGCGCAGCAACCCGGTGGCGGGTTCAGCCATGGCTGTGGCCGTAATGCGGATCGCGGGGCAGGCGGCCGAAGGCGTCGCGCTCGCCGTGACCGTGCTCGTGGTGGTCGTGCCCGTGGTCGTGATGGCTGTGTCCGCCATAGCTGGAATAAGCGCCGGCGAGCGGCGAAAAGGGCTCGACAGTGTCGGTGACGGCGGCCCCGAGCCCCTCCAGCATCGCCTTGATGACATGGTCGCGCAGGATGAGGATGCGGCCGGGCTCGATGGCGGCGGCGAGATGGCGGTTGCCGATGTGCCAGGCAAGCTCGGAAAGATGGAGCGCGTCGCGCGGCCGGATGTCGTAGAGCTCCTCCGCTGCAGCTAGGATCTCCGCGTGGCGGCCGTCGTCGAGCGCCAGGAGATCGCCATGGCCGAGGACGACCGTTTCGGGCAGGTCGACGAGCACCTTCACGCCGCCGGCCAGCTCGATGACGCGGCGGCGCAGATGGCGCTCGTCATGGACGAGCTCGGCATGGTCGAAGGGGACGTCATCGGCCGGCCGGTCGGCGGCGCGCACGATGGAAGTGGCGCGCGGCAGCTTGGTGAAGTCGGTGTTGAGGGAGAGTTTCAAGGCATGTCCTTTGCGGATTTCTATTACACCTAGAACAGAAAATACCGCTGCGTCATCGGCAGGACGGTGGCCGGCTGGCAGGTCAGGAGTTCGCCGTCGGCACGCACCTCGTAGGTTTCCGGGTCGACCTCTATGTGGGGCGTCGCGTCGTTGAGCACCATCGAGTGCTTGCCGATGCCGCCGCGCGTATTTTCGACCGCCACCATCTGCTTGTCGACGCCGATCTTTTCGCGCAGTCCGTCATCGAGCGCGGCCTTAGACACGAAGGTGACCGAGGAATTGGTGATCGCCTTGCCGTAGGCGCCGAACATCGGCCGGTAATGCACCGGCTGCGGCGTCGGGATCGAGGCGTTCGGGTCGCCCATCGGGGCGGCGGCGATCGAGCCGCCGACGAGGATCATGTCGGGCTTCACGCCGAAGAAGGCGGGGTTCCACAGCACCAGATCGGCGCGCTTGCCGACCTCGACCGAGCCGATCTCCTTCGACAGGCCATGCGCGATGGCCGGATTGATCGTGTATTTGGCGATGTAGCGGCGCACGCGGACATTGTCGTTGTCGCCGGTTTCCTCCGGCAGGCTGCCGCGCTGCCGCTTCATCTTGTCGGCGGTCTGCCAGGTGCGGATGGCGACCTCGCCGACGCGGCCCATGGCCTGGCTGTCCGAGGAGATGATCGAGAAGGCGCCGATGTCGTGCAGAATGTCTTCCGCCGCGATGGTCTCCTTGCGGATGCGGCTTTCGGCAAAGGCGATGTCCTCGGGGATCGACGGCGACAGATGGTGGCAGACCATCAGCATGTCGAGATGCTCGGCGATGGTGTTGACCGTGTAGGGCCGCGTCGGGTTGGTCGAGGACGGGATGACGTTGGTCAGGCCGCAGACCTTGATGATGTCGGGCGCGTGGCCGCCGCCCGCACCCTCTGTGTGGAAGGCGTGGATGGTGCGGCCCTTGAAGGCGGCGACGGTGTTTTCGACGAAGCCGCTCTCGTTCAGCGTGTCGGTGTGGATCATCACCTGCACGTCGTGCGCGTCGGCGACCGTCAGGCAGCAGTCGATGGCGGCGGGCGTGGTGCCCCAGTCCTCGTGCAGCTTGAGCGCGCAGGCGCCGCCGAGCACCATCTCCTCGATGGCCGCCGGCAGTGAGGCGTTGCCCTTGGCCGACAGGCCGATATTCATCGGGAAGGCGTCGAAGGACTGGATCATGCGCGCCAAGTGCCAGGGGCCGGGCGTGCAGGTGGTGGCGAGCGTGCCGTGGGCCGGTCCGGTGCCGCCGCCGAGCATGGTGGTGATGCCCGACATCAGCGCCTCCTCGATCTGCTGTGGGCAAATGAAGTGGATATGCGCGTCGAAGCCGCCAGCGGTGAGGATCTTGCCCTCGCCGGCGATTATTTCGGTGCCGGGGCCGATGATGATGGTGACGCCTGGCTGGGTGTCCGGATTGCCGGCCTTCCCGATGGCGGCGATGCGGCCGTCCTTCAGCCCGATATCGGCCTTGAAGATGCCCTTAGCGTCGACCACCAGCGCGTTGGTGATGACCGTATCGACGGCGCCTTGCGCGCGGGAAACCTGGCTCTGGCCCATGCCGTCTCGGATGACCTTGCCGCCGCCGAATTTTACCTCCTCGCCGTGGATGCAGAAATCCTTTTCGACTTCGATGAACAGTTCGGTGTCGGCGAGGCGCACCTTGTCGCCGACGGTCGGGCCGAACATCTGGGCATAGGCGGCGCGGGATATCTGTGCGGGCATGGCTTCTTCCGTCCGTTTGGAGCTACTGTTCGGGTTCGATCAACTGCCTGAGTTCTTCGGTGCGGGCCCGCGTCATGTCGGCGAGGCAGCTGAGCACCAGCGTCGATTCCAGCGAGCCGCCGCGCGCCGCGAAACCGGCCAGTTCACAACGGCCGTCGCGATAGGCGATCCAGCCGCGTTGTGCGGCGAGCAGTGCCTTGTCGGCGCCCTTGAGGCTGTCCTCCAGGCCGGCATCCATGGCCTTTGCGGCGGCGCGCGCCTGTGGCCAGACGGCGTTAAGCTCGGCGTCGGCCGCCTTGTAGTCGCGGTCGGTGCAGATCGTCATGTCGATCTGCGTCACGGCATTGGCGCAGTCGACCTCCTCCTCGGCCGCCGCCGGAGCGATCAGGGCGCAGAGAAAGGGCAGGGCGAGTGCCAGTCTCATGAGGCCGCCTGCCCGCGAAAACCATTGCTGCCGCATTTGGCTGGCATGCTGCCGTGGTGGCGAAACATCGGAACCGCGCTGCCGAAAGCGCGTTCCGTGGTCGAATGAGGGAGACCTGACGGATGTTCAACTGGACAATACATACCCGGACCGCGGGCCTTGCGCTGCTGGCGACCGGTTGCCTTTTGCTGCCAGCCGCGGCGCAGGGCCTCGACAGCGAGGAGGCCATCGACACGATCATCGGCTCGGAGGTCGACCAGCAGGAAACGCAGTCGATCGCGGCGACGGGAGACGTGCTGGCGGCCATCGACAGAACCCGCGAGACGATGGCGCGAATTCGCAAGACCTCGGCGCTGGATACCGTGGATATCGTGTTCTTGAGCGACGCCGCTGCGACGGAAGGCGGGCCGCCGGCCGAGATCGAGGCCAAGATCGAGGCGCATAGCGACGAAATCGCCGAGCTTCGCAAGGAATTCGAGGGCAACGCCATGCTCTACCACGCGGCCGATTCCCGCGACGTGCTGATGCGCGACATCATCGCGGTAGAGTACAAGGACGACCGGCACGTGATCGTCTACGCCGCGGCCAAGCCGCCTAGCTGAGGCAGGGCGGCCCGGTCGAACGGCGGATCCCGGAGCGGGCCCGCTCACAACTTTCCCATCACCTGCTGGCGAAAGCCGTAGACTTCCCGCTTGCCGCCGAGCGGCACCAGCGTGACATCGCGCTCCTGGCCGGGCTCGAAGCGCACGGCCGTGCCCGCCGCGATGTCGAGCCGCATGCCGCGCGCCAGCTCGCGGTCGAAGCGCAGGCCTTCGTTGGTTTCGAAGAAGTGATAGTGGCTGCCGACCTGAATCGGCCGGTCGCCGGTGTTGGCGACTTTCAGGGTCACCGTCGGCAGGCCCTTGTTGAGTTCGATCGTGCCAGCGGCAGTGATGACTTCTCCGGGGATCATCGGTCAGGCTCCGACCGCCAGCCACAGGCCGGCAAGGGCGGTGGCGCCGCCCATGACGCGGACGGCAATGCGCCCCGCCGAGCTGCCGAGCAGCCGGCCAAGCGCAATGCCGGAAACATGCAGCAGCGCGGTCGAGGCAGCGAAGCCGATGCCGAAGACAAGCGCGTCCGCGGCACCCAGTTCGCCGCCATGCGCATAGCCGTGGAACAGCGCGAAGCACGCAACGAGCGCCATTCCGGCGCCGGCCGGAACCGTGTAGGCGGCGGCAGCGAGAAGGCCGAGGACGACGACCGATGCCAGGATGGCCGGCTCGACAAAGGGCAGCGTCATGCCGGACAGCGCGAGCGCGAATCCCGTTCCCATCGCACCGAGGAAGGCTGCCGGTACCAGCCAGACGGCGCGCTTCTGGCCCTGCGCGCCGAGCAGCGCCGCCCACAGGCCGACCGCCAGCATGGCGAGCACGTGGTCGAGGCCCTGCAGCGGATGCGCCAGGCCGGCTGCCAGCGAACCATGCGCCAGCGGGCCGGGATGAGCGAACGCCGGCGAGGCCAGGGCGGCGAAGAGGATGGTGGCGGCTGCAAGGCGTCTCGTCATCTAGGCTGTTCCCTTTCGGAGTCGGTATCGGGTCACGCGGCCCGGGCGGCAGGCCCACTGCCCTCCGCCTTGAGCACCCTTGTCTTCGGGGCGGGGTGCTTGGCAAGCATAGCCGGCGGGCGGATCGGGCGGGGCGAAAAATTGCCGTCGCAATTGGGGCGAAGGTCGAGCATGGTTGGCTCCTAGCGTATCGGTTCGTGCACGGTTACGAGCTTGGTTCCGTCCGGAAAGGTCGCCTCGACCTGCACGTCGTGGATCATCTCGGCGATCCCGTCCATCACCTGCGAGCGCGTGATGACATGTGCGCCGGCTTCCATCAGGTCGGAGACGGAGCGGCCGTCGCGGGCCCCCTCGACGACGAAATCGGTGATCAGCGCAATGGCCTCGGGGTGGTTGAGCTTGACGCCGCGCTCCAGCCGCTTGCGGGCAACGATCGCCGCCATGGCGACCAGCAGCTTGTCCTTTTCCCGGGGCGTCAGATTCATGCTGCCGAAAACTCCCTAAAATGACCAAACCTTGGGCAAGCCTGCCTGTCCGTTAAGCAGACCGATCAGCGGGGCGAGCCGCTGGCGCAGCAGATAGCTGTCCCCCGCGACGAGCCTCGCAAGAAGCTTGCCAGTTCCCGCAACACTCCAAGCGCTGGCGCCGCCGTCGTCGCCGACGATCTGGCGCACCGCGTCGAGCCGGGTTTCCGCGTCGGGCGCGACAAGAAGCAGCGTGGCGACGGCAATGCCGCCGCCGGTGACGGCGCGCCGGCCGAGCATCGCTGCAGTGTCGGGGCCGATGGCGAAATCCTCGGCATGGATGAGGCGGCCGTTTTGCCGGACGCGCCAGCGGTCGCGAAACAGCGATTGCCGCACCGCCTCGCCCATGGCGAGCCGGCCGAAGACGGTGGCTTCGAGGATCAGCGCCTCGGCGGCGTCGGCGAGGTCGACATCGAGCCGGCGCGCGAAGGCCGAGCGGTCGAAGACAATCGTTTCCTGCGGCAGCCAGGCTATCCGTGCGCATTCCGCCGCGGACAGCGAAACGCTGACCTCGGCCCGGCCAGAGCGCGCCTTGTAGAGTTTTTCGCAGGCCTGGGTGGTGACGGAGACCGAGGCGCCGGCCTGGGCTTCTACCTGCCAGGTGACGCGGTCGCCGCCCGTGAGTCCGCCTGCCGTGTTGATGAGGACGGCTTCAAGCGGATCGGCCGATACCGTCGGCATTCGGATCTTGGCGGCGCCGTCCTGGTAGAGCCGGACCAGCCGGGATCGTCCTGCGACGCGGCCAACAACGAGGCGCCCGCGCGCGTCGACGCGCTGCGCCGAAAGCTCCAGAGTCTCGCCGGGATCCATCAACATGCTGTCATTTCCATGCCCATATGGTCAGCCACGCGGAACGCTTTGTCGAGAACTTCCGTTGTTGCGTCGCAGCCTTTGGCTTTCTATAGAGATGCAGTTTCCGGGAGTTGCACAAAAAGTCGGCGTGAGATGCGCGGACTTTGCGACGGACGGGGTAAAGAAATCCGGCGTCTTGCCAAGGGGGGCGACGCATTCATTCTGGAAGGACGCAATGGCTGACCAGCTTGCCGAAGACATCATCGCCAAGATCAAGGCCCACGCCGATCCCGATGCCGGCGAGATCGGTCCGGAGACGGAACTGACCGCGCTTGGAATTCACTCGCTCGAACTGACGGAGATCATCTTCGACCTCGAGGAAGCCTACGATATCGAGATCGAGATGAACACGGTCGAGGCCTGGAGCAATCTTGCCAATGTCGGCGACATGGTCGAGGCCGTGCGTGGTCTGATCGCCAAGAAAAACGCCTGACATGGCGCGACAGCGTATTGCCGTCACGGGGATCGGCGGCATTTGCGGGCTCGGCAACACCGTGCCCGACATCTGGCGCGCCATGCAGGACGGCCGCTCCGCGATCGGCGAAATCACCAATGCTCCCATCCACGATCTGAAGAATCGCATCGGCGCCGAGATCAAGGCGCTCCCCGAGCACGGGCTCGACCGCAAGCGCCTGATGACGATGGACCGCTTCAGCCTGCTGGCGGTGATCGCCGCCGGCGAGGCCCTGCGCCATGCCGGGCTGACCGTCGACGCCTCGAACACCACACGCGTCGGTACGGTGGTCGGCGTCGGCACATTCGGCGTCGAATGCGTCGAGGAGAATTACCGCGCCCTTTTCCTCGAGGGCAAACCGCGCGCCTCGGTGTTTTCCGTGCCACGCACCATGCCGAGCGCGCCGGCCGGCCAGGTAAGCATGCAGTACGGACTGCGTGGCCCCTCCTTTGCCGTGACCTCGGCATGCGCATCCTCCAATCATGCGCTGGCCTCGGCCGCCGACCAGCTTCGGCTAGGCCGCGCCGACGTGATGATCGCCGGCGGCGCCGATGCGCCGCTTGCCTACGGCCTGATGAAGGGCTGGGAAGCCTTGCGTGCCGTGGCGCGCGAGACCTGCCGCCCGTTCTCGGCCGACCGCGACGGGCTGGTGATCGGCGAGGGCGCCGGCATGCTGGTGCTGGAAACCTTCGAGCACGCCACGGCGCGGGGCGCGCCCATCCTGGCGGAACTTGCAGGTTGCGGCATGTCGGCCGATGCCGGCGATATCGTGTCGCCGACTGTCGAAGGCCCGACCTCGGCGATGCGCGCCTGCCTGGCGGATGCCGGGCTGTCGACCGGCGACATCGACTACATCAACGCCCACGGCACCGGCACCAAGGCCAATGATGAGATCGAGACGGCGGCGATCAGACGGACCTTCGGCGCCGATGCCGAGCGGCTTTCGGTGTCGTCGACCAAGTCGATGCACGGCCATTGCATGGGTGCGTCGGGTGCCATCGAGGCGATCGCCTGCATCATGGCGATCCGTGACGGCGTGGTGCCGCCGACTGCCAATTACCGCGAGAAGGACCCGGCCTGCGATCTCGACGTGACGCCGAACGTGGCGCGCCGTCGCGAAGTGCGGGCGGCGATCAGCAACGCCTTTGCTTTCGGTGGCACCAACGCGGTGGCGGCCTTCAGCAAGGCCTGAACGGGTTCTGTCTGACCGGTGCCAAGGCGGTTGAAGCGCCTGGGCACCATACCCATCTGCAGCCGACGCCAATCCCGATATTCCCCACCCGGAGCTGCCATGACCGACCTGTCCGCCTTCCCAATCGCGTCACGTTGGCCGGCCAAGCATCCGGATCGCATCCAGCTCTATTCGTTTCCGACGCCGAACGGGGTGAAGGTGTCGATCGCGCTCGAGGAACTCGGCCTTGCCTATGAGGCACACGCCATCAACATCCTGGAGAACGAGACGACGACGCCGGAATTTCTGTCGTTGAACCCGAACGGCAAAATCCCGGCCATCATCGACCCGGATGGGCCGGACGGCGCGCCGATCGGCCTGTTTGAGTCGGGCGCAATCCTGCTTTATCTCGCCGAAAAGACCGGCAAGCTGCTGCCCGCCGACCCGGCGCTTCGCTATGAGACGATACAGTGGGTGTTCTTCCAGATGGCAAGCGTCGGCCCGATGTTCGGCCAGCTTGGGTTCTTCTACAAGTTTGCCGGAAAAGATATTGCAGACAAGCGGCCGCTCAATCGCTACGCTGACGAATCGCGACGGCTGGTCGGCGTGATGGACAAGCGGCTTGAGGGCCGCAAATGGTTCATGGGCAACGATTTCACGATTGCCGACATCGCTCATATCGGCTGGGTGCGCGGCCTGCTCGGCTTCTACGAGGCGGGCGACCTGATCGGCATCGACAATTTCCCCAACGTGCAGGCATGGCTCAACCGTGCAATGGCCCGCCCTGCCGTCCAGGCCGGTGTGACCATCCCTGCCCGGCCCTGAAGATCGATTGCAGGGCGACCCGCTCTACTTGTTCTTGGATTTGGCCTGCTTCGGGTTTCGCCCGAACAGGCTGGAAGCGGCGCCCTTGATGCTTTCGACGATGCCTGCAATGACCGACTTGTCGTCGCCGGCGCGTGTCCTTGCAGCTTTCGACGGAGCAGCCGCATTTGTCGCGCGTCTCGGGGCGGCTTTTCCGAATGACTTCTTGGTATCCTTCGACCGTTCGGATGTGGCGTCTGCACCCTTGGGTGTCGCGGTCCTGGTTTTCTTCGCTACGGGTTTTCTTGGCTTGCTAGCCATTGCCTACTCCTGAGCGGCACAAAGCGGCCGCCGTTTCGGGATAAACGTCCCCTACACCTTTCAGTTCCGTTAAGGATGCTGCGGCGGCACCCCTGCCTTACAGGACGAGATCGGCCTTGCGCCGGGCGCCCAGGACGCGGTCGATGTTGGGCATGTCGTTGCCGGTTATCCAGTCACGCGCCTCGTCATCGGACTTGCCATGCGTGCGCCACCGCTCGCGCAGCCGCTTTTCCAGCTCGAAGCGCGGCACGTCGACGAAGATGCTGAAGTCGAAGCGGTCGGCCAGCCCCGACCAGGGCGCCTCGTCGAGCAGCAGGTAGTTTCCCTCCACCAGCACGAACTTGACGTCCTTGCCGATAATGGCGGCGCCAGCGCGCGACAGTTCCATCGACCTGTCGAACACCGGAATGGCGATATCGGGTTCGATGGCGCGGATGCGCTTCAAGAGCGTGTCGAAGCCGGCGAAATCGAAGGTCTCCGGCGCTCCCTTGCGCTGGCGCATGCCGCGTTGCTCGAGGATCGCGTCGTCGAAATGGAAGCCGTCCATCGGCACGACGACGGACGATCCCTCCGGCAGCACTTCATGCAGATTGGCTGCCAGCGTCGATTTCCCCGATCCCGGCGGGCCCGCGATCGCAACGACGAAGCGTTGCGCCTTCGCGGCACGCTTGAAGATCGAAGCTGCGATGGAGGCGATCTCGGACATTGGTCCCTCGTCCCTGGTCAAGGCCTGCATGTTGCCGCCTGGGGCGTGGAATTTCAAACAAATAGCGGGCCGGAGGGTTGTCAGCCGCCGTGGATCCGATTGCCTGACAGCGACGCGGACGGAGCCTCCCACCCGTGTTTGTCGCAGAACGAGGCGTCGAATCCCGGCAGCAAGCACTGTCGCTGCGGCGGGCCTTCCTCAGAAGTCGCCGGTGGCGCCATAGAGCGAGAACACGCCGCCGCCGCGGGCCTTGCCGCGCTCAAGGGCGGAATCCGCCTTCGCAAGAATGTCGTCGACGGTGGTGGCATCCTTCGGAGCCAGAGCAATGCCTGCCGTAACGGACAGCGTGACCGTTTCGCCCTCGACCTCGAACGGCGCGGCGAATTTCCCGAGCACCCGGCGCGCCAGCACCGCAGCGTCCGCGACCTCCTTGATGCCGGTCTGGACGATGGCGAACTCGTCACCACCGAGCCGTGCCACTGTATCGTTTTCGCGGACCGCCTCGGCGAGGCGCTGCGCCACCGAGACCAGCACCGCATCGCCCTTCTGGTGACCGAGCCTGTCGTTGACGGCCTTGAAGCCTTCGATGTCCAGGCAATGGACCGCCATCAACCCGTTGCGCTTAGCGAGGGCAATGGCGTTCTGCAGCCGGTCGGAAAAGAGCGTACGGTTGGGCAAATTGGTCAGCCCGTCGTGATGCGCCATGTGGGCGATCGTCGACTGGCTGCGGCGCTGCTCGGTCACGTCGAAATAGGTGGTGACGAAACCGCCGCCTTCTATCGGAACGCCGCGCACTTCGACGACCGTGCCGTCGGGACGCGTGCGTTCGAATACATGCGCCTTGTTCTTGCGGGTGCGGCGCATCCGCTGCGCCACCTGCTGTTCGACATCGCCCGGCCCGTATTCTCCGCGCACCGCGTTGAAGCGGAAGAGCGATTCCAGCGACGGATAGCCGTCGGCGAAGAGGCTCTCAGGATAGTCGAGCATCTGGCACAGACGGTCGTTGCAAAGCACCATGTTGAGGTCCGCGTCGAATACCGAGAGGCCACCTGGAAAATTGTCGACCACAGCCTCGAGCAGTCGCACGCGCTCGCGCAGGGCGTCGACATAGCTGCCGACATGGCCGATGGCCTTGGCCAGTCGATTCAGATCGTTCTGCGGGCCGGAACCCGACCGTCTGGCCTGCCGCATGGTACTACCCCGCCACCACCTGACTTAAAGACCCAAGTTTTCAGGAGGAGACGCTAGTAACAAATGCTTGTGAATGGATTAAAAGACAGGTTCAACAAGTAAATATGTAGGGGGGTGGCTAGCGATTGAACTCGCGTATCGGCGACTTCGTGCCGTCCGAATAGGTTACCTGAACCGTCATTGACGCAACGTCTTCTCCTATCTTGAAATAGGGCATGTAGTCGCTCGGGATCGCGTACGGGTTCTTGGCGTCGCAGGGCGGCAGGTCGATCGTTTTGTCGAGCGCGTCGCCGTTGAGGCTGTAGCGGATCTCTTCGATGCCGCAGCGATAGGACAGCATCTGCGTGAAATAGACGAGCCCGGTATTGCCGCTGGCATCGAAGGCGATCCACGATGTCCAGAACTGGTCGAGAACCTGCTTGTTGCCTTCGGCAAGGGCGGCGTCGGGATCGAACGGGATCTCGAACGGGCCGTTTTCCTGGCCGCGGATGTCGGTGTATTTGAGCGAAATGATGCCGGCCCTGGTATCGCTGGGGACGGCGAAGCTCGGGTTGGGCATGGGCTTGCCGGTGGTCTGGTCGTTGACCGCCATGACGCCGGTATCGGTGAACGGTCCCTCGGTTCCGAGGCGCCAAGCGATGCCGGTTGCCGGTTCCGGCAATGTGACGGTGACCATCCAGCCCTGGTTCGACCGCTGCGGGATGAGCTTCGGCGCGAACAGCCCCGGGTCCAGCACATTTCCGAGCGACGCCAGCCGACGCCGTGACGAATCCAGCCATTCGGCGAGTTGCGTCTGGTCGATGAAGAAGGGCAATAGCCCGCCATCCGCTTCGTAGGACAGGAACTTTTGCAGCGCCTCGGCCTCGGCGCGCTTGTCGGCGAGCGATTGCGTGCCGAGCCTGTCCTCCGAGAATTCCAGCGAGCGCAGATAGTAGGCCGGTGCGTATTCAGGGTTGGCCGCGATGAACGTGTCGAACCGCGCAATGCGCTGCACGTCATCGAACTGCAGCGCGTGGACGAGCTGGATCGACAGTGCCTGGCCCTTGCCGGCCAGCGTACCGAAGACCTCGCGCGCCCCGGCACG
The DNA here is from genome assembly GCA_947259295.1 of uncultured Rhizobiaceae bacterium. Taxonomy (GTDB): domain Bacteria; phylum Pseudomonadota; class Alphaproteobacteria; order Rhizobiales; family Rhizobiaceae; genus CAMYMG01. The sequence continues at coordinate 58,400 of CAMYMG010000009.1, read as the reverse complement.
GCCGTCCTGGACGCGCAGCAAGGTCGCGAAGCGCGTATAGGGGTCGATTGCATCGACGTCGAAGCCGGCGAAGGCGAGATAGCTGCGCCGCGCATTCAGCATGTCGCCCGACTGCTCGTAGGCGCGGGCATTGTGGTAGAACTGGTCGGGACGCTCGGGGTCGGCGATGATGCCGCCCTGCTGCGACAAGGTGGCGAAACCGCTGGCGATGGCCTCGACGGAGGCGGCGATCCTTTCGGTAGTCGCCTGGAGATCGGCGGCCTGCTGCTGGCTCTTCTGCTGACCGGCCGCGATCTCCCGGGTGGTCTTGTCGACATTCTCGGCCGTTTGCTGGACCTCTTCGGTCGTCTGCTGCACCTGCTCGACCGTCTTCTGCGTCTCGGTGACGGTCTCCTGGATCGCCTCGACGCGGGCCGAAACGATGCCCATCGACTGCTGCAGTTCGCCAATAGCCGGCACCAGCGAGGCCAGCAGGCCGTCATCGCCGCCTTCGGCGTGCTGCAGGGCAAAGACGCCGCCGGCAATGGCGGCGGTGGTGGTGGCAAAGACCAGCGCCGGCATGGCGCGCGCCGCAAGAACCAGGCGAAGGGCGATGGCAAGCGCGACGACCATCGCGCCGATTGCTGCGATGAGCGCGATATAGGCGGCGAAGGGCGCCAGCGGCTGCAGGATGTCGGCAATGAACCCGCCGACCGCGCCGAGCCCGGCCGCCCATTTTCCGCTGCGTCCGAGCGACGCGCGCAGCATCGACTGCGCGCCGCTGATGGAACTGATGTCGGTCATGAAACGCCCCTCGCTCGGTTCCAGGCATACCGCAGCGGCAGCTTGACCTCAAGAAGACGGGGATTCGGCCGCCTTCAGGCCCGATTTGTCTCCACTGTTGCAGAAAGGGAATGGCAACCGGGCCGGGCATAGGTTAGTCCCGGGACAGGCAACCAACCAACGGCGTCCCTTCGCACGCATCGCATGATCCAGCGTATAGTCAACCAATCGACCTCCGTTTCGCCCATCGCGCTGCTGCGCCGTGCGGCGATGCTGTGCCTCATGCTGGCAATCGCTGGCTGTTCGACCACCGGTACGCTGGAGCCGCCGGCGCCGGTCGATCTGCCAGGACCCGTTACGCGCTACTCCGAACTCGTCATCGATGCTTCGACCGGCGCGACGCTGCACCAGGTCAACGCCAGGGAGATGCGTTATCCCGCCTCGCTGACCAAGATGATGACGCTCTATCTGCTGTTCGAGGCGATGGACCAAGGCCGCGTAACGCGGTCGACCGAGATCCCGGTGTCGGCCAACGCTGCGCGCCAGCCGCCGAGCCGGCTCGGCCTGAAGGCCGGCGGGACAATCAATGTCGAGACCGCGATCGAAGCGCTTGCCGTCAAGTCGGGCAACGATACGGCGGTGGCGGTCGGCGAATTCCTGGGCGGCGGCAGCGAAGAACAGTTCGCCCGGCTGATGACCGCCCGCGCCCGCCAGCTCGGCCTGAACTCGACGACCTTCAAGAACGCATCAGGCCTGCCGGATGAGGGCCAGCGCACGACGGCACGCGACATGGCGGTTCTCGGCATGGCGCTGCGCTCGCGCTTTCCTCAGCATTTCCACTACTTCTCGCAGCGCTCCTTCGCCTTCAACGGCCGAACCATACGCGGCCATAACGACCTGCTTGGACGCGTAGCGGGCGTCGACGGCATAAAGACCGGCTACATCCGGGCGTCGGGATACAATATCGTGACCTCTGTCAGCCGCGGCTCGCGCCGCCTAATCATCGTGGTGATGGGCGCCGACAGCGCCCGCGCCCGCAATGCGCAGGTCGAGGTGCTGATCGACCGCTACATGACGGAACCGGCGTCCGATGGCATGCTGGGAGCGCTTTTCGCCAACAACTGATCCCGCGCCCTGACCGGTGCCGCGGTGCTTTGGCTTCGACATCGGAATGGTCAACCGGTCTCACGCGGCGCGGGTAGGGTCTGCGGAATACTGCGCGGAAACGGCCTGGCGGGAAGCTGGCATGATCGCCCTCCGATGTCGCGGAATGTGTGATAGCGTGTGCGCAGCCGCGCCGCGCGCCCGCCTGTTCTGTTCCAGAGGAGGATCTGTGCCATGAGCTTCAAATCGATCCTGGTCAGCCTCGACATCGATGCGCCGGCGAAGCCGCTGATCAGGCTCGCAGCCGACCTCGCCCGCCGCTTCGACGCCCGGCTCGTCGGCTGCTCGGCGGCCGAGATCGTGCCGCCCTATGTCAGCGTGGAGGGCATGGTGGTCGACAGCGGCGTGGTGGAGGCGCAACGCATCGACATCGAGGCGCGGCTGGCAAGGCTGGAGCAGACCTTCATCGAGACGGCGGGTTCGGGGCTGACGGTCGAGTGGCGCAGCGACCTGACCTCGCCGTCGCGGCTGGCAATCCGCCTGGCGCGCATGGCCGACCTCGTCGTCACCGGGTCGCCGGCAGGCTCGAAGGCCGAGAATGCGTTTCGCGCCATCGACCTCGGCGACCTGTTGATGCATGGCGCACGGCCCGTGCTGCTTGCGGCTGCCGATGCCGAGCATCTTCTGGCGAACAAGGTGCTGGTCGCCTGGAAGGATACGCGTGAGGCGCGCCGCGCCGTGGCCGATGCACTGCCATTGCTGACGGCCGCCGACGAGGTGGTCGTTGCGACAGCGACGATGGATGTTTCCGACGCCGAGCGGCAGAGCCTCGCCGACGTAACGGATTATCTGAAGCAGCATGGTGTAAGCGCACGCGCCGAAGTGCTGGTCGAAAAGCACGATGCGCCGGCGATCACCGAATTTGCCGCGTCGATGCGTGCCGACCTGATCGTTGCTGGCGCCTACGGCCACAGCCGGCTTCGCGAACTGATTTTCGGCGGGGTAACCCGCTCACTTTTCGACGAGACCGGACTGCACCGGCTGATGTCGAGCTAGCAGCGGAGAAGGACCATGATCGTCAAGGACTTGTCGCGGGCCGAATGCCTGGAACTGGTTGCCGCGAGCCATACCGCGCGGCTTGCCTGCAGCCTGGACGGGCAGCCCTATGTCGTGCCGATCACCGTCGCCTTCGATGACAGCTTTCTCTACAGCTTTTCGATGCCCGGCCAGAAGGTTGACTGGATGCGCGCCAATCCCAAGGTTTGCGTGCTGATCGAAGACCATCGCCAGAGGAGCGAATGGCGCAGCGTCGTGGTTTACGGGACATTCGAGGAGCTGCCCGACAAGATCGGGTTCAAGCGGGAACGCGACCGCGCCTGGGAGATGCTGCAGCAGCGTGCCAACTGGTGGGAGCCGGGCGGGCTGAAGCCGGTGCCCGGGCCGATGGTCAGCGCCTCGACGCATCTGTTCTATCGCATCGCCATCGACCGGATGACCGGTCGCCAGGCGGTGGACGACCAGCGCGGCTGACGCAGCAAGGGTCCTTCAAGGCATCGGCTTCATCTGCTATCAGCGGCGCACAACTTCTCCGACAGATACGGCAGGTGCCCATGGAACATGACAATGAAGCGCGGATGCGGTTCGCGACAGACCTCGCAAAGCGCGCCGGCGAACTGGGCATGCAGTATTTCCGCCGCCTCGACACGCTGACCATCGAGAGCAAGGGCCACCAGGACATGGTGTCGGAGGCCGACCGCGACGTCGAGACCTTCATCCGCGAGGCGCTGACGGGCGAGTATCCGGACGACGCCATCGTCGGCGAGGAGCATGCGCCGCGGCCCGGCATGTCGGGCTATTCCTGGGTCATCGACCCGATCGACGGCACGGCGAATTTCGTGCGCGGCATTCCGGCCTGGTGCGTGGTCATCGCCGGCTTCAAGGATGGCGTCACCGATGTCGGGGTGATCCACGAGCCGTCGACCGGCGAGACGTTTCACGGCCGGCGCGGCGGCGGCGCCTTCCTCGACGGACATCCGATCCGCACGACCGGCGCGACCAGCCTGACCGAAGGCTCGCTCGGCACCGGCTTTTCCAACCGTGCCGAGGCGCGCAACGTGGTCGGCCTGATCGACAGCCTGCTCAGCCAGGGCGGCGTCTACTACCGCAATGCCTCGGGCGCACTGATGCTCGCCTATGTCGCGGCGGGACGCCTGCTCGGCTATGTCGAGCAGCACATGAACGCCTGGGACTGCCTCGCCGGCATGCTTTTGATCGAGGAGGCCGGCGGCAAGGTCGCGCCGCATCCGGCCGACGTGCTGACCAAGGGCACGCCGGTGATCGTCGCGGGCAAGGGCGTCTACGACAAGGTCGAGGCGCTGGCGACCGCCGCCTTCGGCCGCTGAGCGGTTTGCGACGGCGGCGCCCATTACACAGAGGCATGGGTGGGGGTGCACCGGGTCAGTCGACCTGCAACACCTGCCCGGTGTCGTGCTGGCGCACGAAGTCGACGCGCGCGCCGTTCCAGTGATAGCTGTAGTGGCGGCCCTGGACCGGCACCGGGATGACGTCGGGCCAGAAGATACCGATGCAGCGGCCGCCGGGCATGCGCACGCTCTCCCAGGTAACGCCGTCGCTGTCTGCCGCCCTGAGGCGCCGCCCTTCCGCCTGCGAGGCGGCGTAGTCGTCGGGATCGCGCACCCCCCGCACGCCGTCGACATCGTCGAGATTGCGGTCGATGCTGCCCACCAGCACGCGAAAATCCGCCGTCCAGCCCGGCTCCTCGGCGGTGGCGCGCATGAATTTCTGGTGATGGTGGATGGTTTCGGCGAGCGCCACCTCCTCGCTGTCGCCGGCATAGTAGATGCCAAAACTGCCGTCGCTGAAGCGGCCGGGCCTCAGCGTCGAGCAATGCACGAAGGGCGCCATGAGCAGGCTGGCGCCGGGCCCGGAGACGCGGCGCGCCGCCGGCACCTTGCCGAGATCGCCGATCTCGAGCCGAATGCGCGGATTGGTCTTGGCCTCGACCGCCGCCAGCGCCTCCCAGTCGCGCGGGTCGGCGATGTCCTCGAAAAGGTTGATCGGCGGATGGATAGAGCGGATGATGCGGAACGTCTTCGGCCACTTCACGCGCCGCCTGACGGCGCCTACCATGCGCCCCTTTCCGCATCGATCCATTCGCGCAGCGCCGAGAGGTCCGAGATCTCGCCGCGCAGCATCAGGTCGAGCGCCGACTGGCCGCCAAAGGCGGCGTTCGGCTTGCGCAGCCAGGCATAGCCGCGCGCCGGCTCCTTGAAGAGGTAGCGCAGTCCCTTGTGGATGCCGATGAGATGCGCCATGCGCATCCTGAGATCGCGGTCGATGCGGCCGAAGCTCCGCTCCTTCCAGCGTGCCCAGGTGCGGGGCGACATGCCGCCGAGCAGAGTGGTGGCCTCGGCGTCGGTCAGCTTCCACGCCTTGAAGAGGTTGACCGTCGTGCGCGCCAGCGCGCCGGCTTCCTCGTCGCTGATAGCGACTTGTCCGGTGGCGGGTGGGGTGTGAGCAATCGGCTGAAGCAACATTTCGTCCATCTCACTTTTGGCGAAATATAAGTGAACTTCTGCCAAATGGCAAGGTAAGCCCGAAGCTCGGCATGCGTTGATGCCGGTGGAGCTTGTTTTTCTCACCCCTTGATCAGCACAGGCCCGCGCTCGGGGAAAGCGAGGCCGACCGGCTGGCCGGCCCTGAGGCCGGAATCCACATCCGGCGAGACGACGAAGACTTCGCCGAACTCGGTGCCGACGACGAATTCGAGATGGCTGCCGACATAGGTGGCCTTCTCGATCGTGCCGGGCAACGTACCCGGCGTTTCCGCGGCAGCGATGTCGATGCGGTTCGGTCGCGCCGCGAGCCGGGCCGGGCCGGCTGCGTGATCGCGCGCCGGCAGGTTCAGCGTCACCGGCCCCAGGCGGACCGTTGCCACGTCGCCATCGACGGCGACGACCTCGCAGTCGAACATGTTGGCCTCGCCGATGAAGTCGGCGACGAAGGCGCTGGCCGGCGCGTCGTAGAGTTCGCGCGGCGTGCCGTCCTGCGCGATGACGGCGTTGTTCATGACGATGATGCGGTCCGAGACGGCAAGCGCCTCTTCCTGGTCGTGCGTCACATAGACGACGGTCAGGCCGAGCTTCTGCTGGATCTCGCGGATTTCCTCGCGCACGCGGCGGCGCAACTTGGCGTCGAGATTGGAGAGCGGCTCGTCGAACAAGAGCACCTGCGGCTCGAGAACCAGGGCGCGCGCCACGGCGACGCGCTGCTGCTGGCCGCCCGAGAGCTGGCTGGGCAGCCGGTCGCCGTAGCCGGTGAGGCCGACGAGTTCCAGCCCGGCATTGGCCCGCTCGGCAATCTCCTTCTTCGGGAAGCCGGAGAAGCGCAGGCCGTACTGGACATTCTCCATGACGCTCATATGCGGGAACAGCGCGTAGGACTGGAACACCATCGACACGTCGCGGTCGGTGGCGGGCAGCGATGTGACGTCGGCGCCGCCGATCAGGATCTCCCCGCTCGTCGCCATTTCGAGTCCGGCGATCATTCTGAGCGTCGTCGTCTTGCCGCAGCCGGAGGGCCCGAGCAGGGTGACCAGCTTGCCGGCCTCGACGTTGAGCGAGACGTCGTTGACGGCGGCCACCTTCGACTTGCCGTAGAATTTCGAGACGTTGCGGAATTCCACCGACGCCGCGTTGCTCTTGATCTCGGCCATCAGCCGCCTCCTGAAAATGCCGGTTGCGGGCGCGCGGCAGCGACATTGGTGCGCGATTGCGACAGGTCGCCGTCGCGGCCGCGGCGGCCGATGTTGAGGCTGCCGACGGCGAGCTGCATCAGGCCGATGACGGCGAGCATGACGGCGATCAGCACCGCCGAATAGGCGATGGCGATGCCGTACTCGTTGTTCTCGACGCGGCCGATGATGTAGCTGGTCGACATGTCGTAGCGGGCCGACACCAGGAAGATGATGGCGCTGATGGCGGTCATGGCGCGCACGAAGGAATAGACCAGCGCGGCGAGGATGGCGGGCCTGAGCAGCGGCAGCACGATCTTGCGGAAGGTCTGCCAGGAATTGGCGCCGAGCGTCAGCGAGGATTCGTCGAGGCTGCGGTCGATCTGCGACATCGAGGCGACGCCGGCGCGCACACCGACCGGCATGTTGCGGAAGATGAAGGAAAGCACGAGGATGACGCCGGTGCCCGTGAGCTCGATCGGCGGTACGTTGAAGGCGATGACGTAGGAGACGCCGATCACCGTGCCGGGGATGGCGAAGGACAGCATCGTGCCGAACTCGAAGGCGTCCTTGCCGGCAAAATCCTGGCGCACCAGCAGGTAGGCGGTGAGCAGTCCGATCGCCGCGGTGAGCGGCGCCGAGACGAGCGCGATCGTGATGGTGGTCCAGAAAGAGCTCCAGGCCGCGCCCTTCCAGTGGATGCCGAACTCGGTCCAGCCGATGGCGAATGACTTCACGTAGTGGACAAGGGTGAGACTGTTGTCGACGCCCCACAGCTTGACGAAGCTGCCGTAGAAAATGGTGGCGTAGACGAAGACGGTGAACAGCACCCAGAAGCCGGCGATGGCGAAGACGGTGTAGCGCAGGCCGGAGGGCAGCAGCGGATGGACGCCGGAATCGCCCTTGCCCGAGACGGTGGTGTAGGATTTCTGGCCGAGCCAGAAGCGCTGCGCGTAGAAGGCGCCGAGCGTGAAGGCCAAGAGCACGATGGCAAGTACGGCGGCCTGCGCCTGGTCGTTCTGGGCGCCGACGATGGCGAAGAAGATCTCGGTTGACAGCACATCGAAATTGCCGCCGAGCACCAGCGGATTGCCGAAATCGGCCATACTCTCGATGAAGCCGAGCAGGAAGGCGTTGGCCAGCCCCGGCCGCATCAGTGGCAGCGAGACAGTGCGGAAGGTCTGCCAGCGGCTGGCGCGCAGCGTCTGCGCGGCTTCCTCCATGGATGGGCTGATCCCCTCGACGACGCCGATCAACACCAGGAAGGCGATCGGGGTGAAGGCGAGGAGCTGCGCGATCAACAGGCCAGGTAGGCCATAGACCCAGCGCGTCGCCTGCATGCCGAACAGCTCGGCGAACATCTGGGTGACGGCGCCCGACAGGCCGAACAGAAGGATGATGGCGAGGCCGATGACGAAGGGCGGCGTGATGATGGGCAGCACGGTGAGCGCCCGCAGGACGCGCCCGTAGCGGAAGCCGGTGCGGGTGACGACCAGCGCGAAGACGAGGCCGAGCAGCGTGGTCAGCACCCCGACGAGGATGGCGAGGAACAGCGAGTTCCAGGCGACGCCGCAGCCGATGTTCTGCGTGACGCAGCCGAGGCCCCAGAGACGCTCGCTGAATATCTTGCCGGCGAAACTGGAGAGCGAATAGGTGCCTTCCTGCGTGATCATGGCGTTGGCCAGCATCTGCAGGATGGGCATGAAGATGAACAGCGCCACGACGGTGATGACGAAGGCGATGGTGCTGACGACGAAGACGTCGCCGCCGACAACGCCGCGGCCGGCAAGCCCGAGCGAGAACAGGAAGAGGAAGGCGCCGGCCGCCAGCATGGCGCCGTAGCCCATGCCGAACTGGCGGTCGCCGAGCTCGCCAAAGAGAGCCGTCATCCATTCGAAGCGCCAGCCGCGCAGGCCGATCGCAAAGCCCTGCAGCATCAGATAGGCGAAGCCGATGGCGCCGACGGCGATCAGCAGGCGGCCGAAAAACGGGTCGGTCTTTTGCCTGTTCCACAGCAGGAAAGGCACGAGGAGCAGCACGCCGATGGGCGCCAGCCATGGCTTCTCGCCCTGCAGGGCAAGAAACAGCGCCGGCGCGACATCGCTGTCGAGCGGATAGCCGTCGAGCAGCCAGGAAAGCGTGAAGAAGTTCGAGTCCGTGCCGTACCATGGCAGCACGGCAAAGCCGATCAGCCCGACCGCCACCCACAGGATGACGGTCGGGTGAAGGCCGTGGACTTCCTTATGGTGCCGCACGATTTACTGCGGCAGGGTCGAAACCTCGTCGTCCCACTTCTTCAAGAGGCGCTTGCGTTCGTCGCTCGAGCCGTACTTCTTGAAGTCGTAGTCGATCAGCTTGATCGTCGACAGGTCGGGCGACAGTGGCGAGGCGGTCGCGTTCTTGTTCGACGGCAGCTGGTAGGAGTTGGCCTCCTTGGCGCGCGACTGCATTTCGGCCGACAGTGCCCAGTCGTAGAACTTCTTCGCAGCCTCCGGATTACGCGCGTCCTTGATCAGCGACATCGAGCCGATTTCGTAGCCGGTGCCCTCGCAGGGCGCCACGGTGACGATCGGGAAGCCGGCCGCCGTTTGCGCCACGGCGTCGTGCATGAAGACGATGCCGACGGTCGTTTCGCCGAGACCCGCCGCCTTGATCGGGGCGGAGCCGGACTTGGTGTACTGGTTGATGTTCTTGTGCAGGGCCTTCATGTAGTCGAAGCCCTTTTCCTCGCCGAACAGCTGCACCATCGTGGCAAGCGTCGTGTAGGCGGTGCCCGACGAATTCGGGTTGGCGATCTGCACCTGGCCCTTGAACTCAGGCTTGGTCAGGTCTTCCCAGCATTTCGGCTCGGGCAGGCCGTTCTTGGCGAGCAGGTCCTTGTTGTAGCCGAAGCCGAGCGCGCCGGAATAAACGCCGATCGTGCGGTCGCCGGCGGCTTCCGCCTGCTTGACGGCCCAAGGCTGCAGCTGGTCGCGCATCGGCGAGACATAGGCCTCCGTCAGCCCTTCCTCGGCCGCCTGGAGATGCGGGTCGCCTGTGCCGCCCCACCAGACATCGCCCTTCGGGTTGCTCGCCTCGGCCTTGACCTGGGCGAAGGTTTCGCCGGAGCTCTTGCGCGTCATGTCGACGGTGATGCCGGTCTCGGCCTCGAAGTTGGTCTTGATCTGCTGGCACCAGACCTCGTCGGCGCTGCAGTAGAGCGTCAGGCTCTCGGCACGCGCAAGCGCGGTTCCCGAAAGCAGCATTGCGGCAAGCGCGGCCGCGCCCAGATAATGCGTTCTCATGTGCGATTCTCCTCCCAGATTCATTCGCCGTCTAACAAGTAACAAATTCTGCTGCGACGGCAACCGATGCATGCGAAATGGATTTCGGTCGCGATCGGGTGCATGAAGGCGGCAAGGTACGCCGCGAGCACCGGAACGGGTGGCCGGCGCCTGTCACAGGTTGCTGAGAGAGGACGAAAAGGGCGGAATGGTCAAGCAGAAGCGCGCCGTCAAAATGGCCAAGAAGGGCAAGCCTATCCGCCAGGTGGCGGCGATCCCGTTTCGCCTCGACGCCGAGGGCGGCGTGGAGGTGCTGCTGATCACTTCCAACACGACGAAGCGCTTCATCGTGCCCAAGGGTTGGCCGATGAAGGGCAAGAGCGGCAAGAAGGCCGCCAAGATCGAGGCCGAGGAGGAAGCCGGGGTGACCGGCAGGATCCTGAAACTGCCGCTCGGGACCTATGATTACTGGAAGCGGCTGAAGACGCGGTTCATCAACGTCAAGGTCACCGTCTACCTGCTCGAGGTCGAGAGCATACTGACGGAGTGGCAGGAGAGCGCACGGCGGCATCGCGCGTGGCTGTCGCCTGAAGATGCCGCGCTTCTGGTTGATGAGCCCGAACTCGGCACGCTGGTGCGGTCGATGAACGACGCCAATCTCGCGGAGTAGCGGGCCCGGCATTTTTAGAGTAAGGCGCTACTTACCGAACTGCCCATAGGCCTGTACCGCGCGGCGGGCCGCAGCAAAGTGCTCGGCTCGCCCATTCGGGACCTCGCGCGGCGCGACACGGCGGCCGCTGCGCTCAAAGGCGAGCGGACGCCCGACAGCTTCGGCTGCAAGGGCTGCCGTGCCGATGGCGGTGAGCTCCGGCTGGTCTGAGATGATAATCTCGCGCTGCAGCGTGTCGGCGAGGAACTGGCAGAAATAGCTGTTTGCGGCCATGCCGCCGTCGATCGATAAAGGCGACGAGAGAGGCTGCAGGGAATGCATAGCGCTGGCCACCTCGCCCATGCGCAAGGCAACGCCTTCGATCAGGGCCTGTATCATGTCGGCCGGGGCGGCATCGAGCGACAGTCCGAGCCAGGCGCCGCGCGCCGAACGGTCCCAATGCGGGCAGGCGAGGCCTGCAAGCGCGGGCACGAAGGCGATGCCGCGGTCGATCGCCGCCGGTGCGTCGAAGCTGTCGATCTCGGCGAACTCGGAAAACAGGCCGAGGCCGCGCGCCCAGTTGACGGCCGATGAGGCGCTGTAGACGCCGCCGTCTAGCGCATAGGTCGCCGCCTCGCCGGATTTCTGCCAGGCGACGGTGGGTAGCGGCCCGCCGGCTTCGGTGCGCATCATTGCGCCGGTGACGGCAAGCGCGAAGGCGCCGGTGCCGAAGGTGATCTTGGCGTCGCCGACATGTCGGCAGCCATGGCCGTAGAGCGACGCCTGCTGGTCGACGATGGAGGCGGCGAGCGGTACCGATCTGCCGCCGACAGACAGCGTGCCGAAGTCGCCGGTGCAGGGAACGATTTCGGGCAGCGCCTCGAGCGGCACGCCGAACAGGGCGCAGAGATCGGCATCCCATCGGCAGCTCGCCAGGTCGATCAGCGAGGTGCGAGAGGCGGTGGCGAGATCGGTGACGAAGCGGCCGGTCAGCCGGTCGAGGAAGAAGGCATCCGTCGTGCCGAGGCGCAGCCGGCCCTTTGCGGCAAGCGACCGGGCCTCGGGAATCTCGCGCATGATCCAGCCGAGCTTGGAGGCGGAGAAATAGGGGTCGAGCGGCAGCCCGGCGCGCTCCAGCACCATCGCCTCGACGCCGTCGGCGGCGAGCCGCCCGATGTCGGCGGCGGTGCGGTCGTCCTGCCACACGATGACCGGGCTGATGGCGCGGCCGGTATCGGCATCCCAGGCGAGGCAGCTCTCGCCCTGGTTGTCGATGCCGATTGCGCAAAGGTCCGGCACGGCGCCAGCCGCGTCGAGGCAGGCCAGAAGATTGCCGATCAGTTCTTCCGGGTCGTGCTCCACCCAGCCCATCCGCGGGTAGATCTGGCGGTGCGGCAAGGATACGAGCGGCGTCACCCGCCCGCCGGCATCGACCACGAGCGCACGCGTGCTGGTGGTTCCCTGGTCGATTGCCAGCGTGTTCATTGGGCTTCTTCCTGGATGTGGAATTCGGCGAGCCCCTCGCGGCCATCGGGCAACATGGATATCGGCAGGGTGATCCGGCGCTCCGGCAGGGCAGCGAACGGCTTCGACCACAGCGTCTTGCCGTCGAGGCGCAAGCTGAGGCGGCCGTTGACGGGGCGCGTGACGCGGAACTGCAGCACCTTCGCCGACCATGGGCTGTTCGCCGAATAGGCGATGCGCTGCGGCAGGGCGTATTTCAGCGCCGAGCTGTGGAGCGCCACCCGCAGTCCGGGTTTCGGCGCGAGCAGGCCGGTTTTCAGGTCGTAGGCGATGGTGCGGCCGGCGCGGCGGCCCTCGGCCCAACTCCAGCCGGCAGTCTCGACAGCGCGCAGCAGATTGCCGGCGGCGAAATAGGCAGGGTCCGAGCAGCGGCCGAACTGGTCGATATCGGGTCCGCCGCTCGCCGGATCGACCGCCAGGTGGCTTGCCTTCAGCAGGGAGGATTCCGGCACGAAGCCGCCTGTGACAATGACGCCATCGGCCTCGACATGCCGGGTCTTGCCATCCGGGCCGACAAGATCGACGCCGGTCACCCGCGACTTGCCGTGGATCGCGGTCAGTTCGGTGCCGAGCATCAGCGGTATGCGCAGGAGTTTCGGCAGGAGGCGGGCCGGCCAGCGCGCCGTGACGGTTGCTGCCGGCTCCACCATGGCGACGGGGCGAATTCCCATGTGTCGGCAGGTCAGCAGCGAGGAGAAGGCGACCAACTCGGTGCCGAGCACGACCGGCCGGGAAAAGGGCTTCTCGCCCTTGAGATAGATCATGCCCTGCAGGGCGCCGGTCGACAGCACGCCACCGGGCTTTTCACCGCCGATCAGCCGGGCGGCGCGGCTTTTCTCGCGTACGCCGGTGGCGAGCAGCACCCGCTTTGCCTTGAGTTCTGCAATGCCGTCGGGCGTAGACAGGCTGAGCCGGCCGCCCAGGTTGAGGGCGGTGACGGTGACCGAGGTGCGGATATCGGCACCCGATCGAACCGCACGGGCGACCAGCCGCGCGGCATAGTCCGGACCGCGGAGCAGGCGGCGGAACTCGCGCATGCCGAAGGGGAAGTGGCCGCAATGGCGCGGAATGCCCCCTGCCTGCGGCTCGCGTTCGAGCACGACGACCGAGGCGATGCCCTGCTTGCGCAGCGCTACGGCGGCCGCCAGGCCAGCGGGGCCGCCGCCGACGATGGCGACGTCGCAGCTGTCGGGCAGGTCAGCCGGCATCGGCGCTCCCGGTCATGCCGACGGTCAGCCGATCGCGCGTCATCTCGGCGAGATCGGCTGAGCAGTAAAAGCCCTGGCAGCGTCCCATGGTGACGCGGGTGCGGCGCTTCAGCCCGCCGAGCGTCTGCGGCGCCAGCGGGCCGGTCATGGCCTGTTCGATCTCGCGCCGCGTTACCAGTTCGCAATGGCAGACGATGCCGCCATTGCCGGCGCATTGCCAGTCGCGCTTGCCCTCGTCGGTCATCGCCGGCAGGCGCGGCCAGGCGGGGTCCGGCATGGTTCTCGCCGGGATGCCAAGGCGCACCGCCAGCGCCTGGACGTATCGCGCAACGCCGAGCGCCGAACTCAGGCCGGTGGAGCGTATGCCGCCGGCGGTGATGTAGGCCTGGCCCTCGCGGGCGCGGATCTTGTAGTCCTTGTATTCAGTGGCCGGGCGCAGCCCGGCATAGATCGCCGTCACGTCTTCGCCGGCAAGCCCAGGCAGGATTTCCTCGCCGCGGTGCCGCAGTGACGCGAGCACCTTCGGCGACAGTTCGGCGATGTCGCGCGCCTCCTGCTCCTCGGCGGTCGGGCCGACGAGGAGATTACCGTAGATGGTGCGGCAGACCACGATGCCCTTCGTGGTCTTGCTCGGCACGGGCAGCAATATATGCGCGGCGAGCCGGGCCGCCGGCTTGTCGTAGACGACGAACTGGCCCTTGCGCGGCTTGATGTGGAAGTCGCGACGCCCGGTCAGCCTCTCGTCGACGATGTCGCCATAGAGCCCGGCAGCGTTGACGACAAGCCGCGCCTCGATGCCGCCGAGGCTGGTGTCGAGACGCCACGCCACGCCGTCATAGATGCCGCCGGTGACCTCGCAGTTGCGCTGCAGGACGGCGCCATTCTCGATTGCCTGCAGCAGATACGCATGCGGCGCCGACCAGGGATCGACGAGATATTCGCGCGGCACCCGGAACGCCGCCCGCAGCGTGTCGGCGATGCCGGGTTCGAGTTCGCGGGCCTCGCGCGCCGTCAGCGCCTGCACGTCGGCGATGCCGTTGGTCCGCGCCTGCTCCATCAGTGCCGGCAGGGCAGCTTCCTGCTCCTCGGTCCAGGCGAGCACCATGGCGCCGGAACGCAGCAGCGGCAGATTGAGGCGCTCGTGAATTTGCAGATATTCGGCGTAGCCGGCCTTGATGCAGGCCAGTTCGAGCGAACCCGGGGGTGCGTCGAAACCGGTGTGCAGGATCGCGCTGTTGCCCTTCGAGGCGCCGTCGAGAATGTCGAGCGCCTTCTCGATGACGATGACGCGCGCGCCTTCCAGCGTGAAGCGTCTGGCAATGGCACAGCCGATCACCCCGGCGCCGATGACGGCGACGTCGAACACACCTGAAGGAAGGCCGTCTCGCGACATCGGTAAGCGACTCTCCCGCCCTGGCTGGTCGCCTTTGAGTGCTGATTGGGCAGACATGCCCATGGAATGACCAATTAGTCAACAATCCGAGCAGAACTATCAAAGATTCTACCGTTAACGAGCAAAAAACTGTTGACTTGGTCGCTCCGGCTTGTTTCGTGTCAGTCTTGGGGGCGGGATGAAACCAAAGCAGCGGCAGGGCCAGATTGCGGCGATCATCGGCAGAGACGGCCAGGTCTCGGTCGAGGCGCTGGCCGAGCGCTTCGACGTCTCGACCGAGACGATCAGGCGCGACCTCGGCCTGCTCGCCGAGGCCGGCGTCATCCAGAAGGTGCATGGCGGCGCCAAGCGTCCGCGCATGCAGTCGGAATCGAGCTTCCAGCAGCGCATGGTGGAGAACGCCGAGGCCAAGCGCGCCATCGCCGGCAAGCTGGCTGATATCGTCGAGCGCGGCGATACGCTGTTCATCGACACCGGGTCGACGACCCTGGCCTGCGCCGAGCAACTGGCGCCGACCGGCGGCATGACCGTCATCACCAATTCGCTGCGCATCGCGCAGGTGTTCGGCACGGCCGGGCTCGAGAACGCCGTCTATCTCCTTGGCGGGACCTATGGCGCCGACAACGCCGAGACCGTCGGTCCGCTGGCCATCAGGCAGGTCGAGGCCTTCCAAGCCGACTATGCGGTGCTGACGGTTGCCGCCATCGACGCCGAGGCCGGCATCATGGATGCCAATTTCGACGAGGCGCAGATGGCAAGGGCCATGATCGGCCGCGCCCGCCAGGTCGTGGTGGTGGCCGACGCCACCAAGTTCGATCGCCGCGCCGCCTTCCAGGTCTGCGCGCTTTCCGATGTCGACATGCTGGTCTCCGACCAGCCGCCGGAGCCGATCCTCGCCGGATCGTTGCGGGCCGCCGAGGTGACAATCAGATGAGTTCCGGCCACACTGCAAATTCGTGCCGACTTTCGAGACAGCATCAGGGGCAAACATGCCAGCCGCGATAAGACACTACGTCCGCATCGTCGACCGGATCTCGGACTATGTCGGCTATGTTGCGATGATGCTGATCTTCGTCATGGTCGGCGTGCTGCTACTCGACGCGGTGACGCGCAACGTCATCCACATTCCGCTGCACTGGTGCATCGAATTCGCCCAGTTCACACTGGCCGCCTATTACTTCATGGGCGGCGCGGCGACGCTGAAGAACGATTCCCACGTCCGCATGGACCTCTTCTACGAGCGCCTGTCGGAACGCGGCAAGGCCAAGATGGACTTGGCGACCATCGGCTGCCTGATCTTCTATCTCGCAGTGCTGCTGATCGGCTCGGTCTCCAGCCTGACCTACGCCATCGAGACCGGCGAACGCCGCTTCTCGATGTGGAATCCCTCGATGATCCCCATCAAGAGCCTGATGGTCGCCTGTATCGTGCTGATGCTGCTGCAGAGCGTCTCCCTCGCCTTCAAGCACATCGCCACCCTGCGCGGAGCCGACCTTTCATGAGCTATGAACTCATCGCCATCCTGATGTTCGCATCGATGATGGTTCTGCTCATGACCGGGCAGCGCGTGTTCGCTGCCATCGGCTTCGTGGCGGCCGGCGCCGCGCTGCTGCTTTATGGCCAAGGCGCCGTCGAGATGCCGTTCAGCGCCGCGTTCAAGCTGTTCAACTGGTTCCCGATGCTGACGCTGCCCCTGTTCATCTACATGGGCTATATCCTCGCCGAATCCGGCATCGCCGAGGATCTTTACCGCATGCTGCATGTCTGGTTCGGCCGCGTGCGCGGCGGGCTGGCCATCGGCACGATCTTCCTGATGGTCATCATTTCGGCGATGAACGGGCTCTCGGTCGCCGGCATGGCGATCGGCGCCACCATCGCGCTGCCGGAAATGCTGCGGCGCGGCTACGACAAGGTGCTGATATCGGGCGTCGTGCAGGGTGGTTCCTCGCTCGGCATCCTGGTGCCGCCGAGTGTCGTCATGGTGCTTTACGGCATGATCGCGCGCCAGCCGGTCAGCCAGCTGTGGCTGGCCGGCGTGATGCCGGGCCTGCTGATGGCGGCGATGTTCGTCGTCTACGTGCTGATCCGCTGCCGCCTCAATCCGGAACTCGCGCCCGTCGTTTCGGACGAGGAACTTGAGATGCCCCTCCGCGAGAAACTCGCCTTGCTGCGCGCCGGCATCATCCCCTTCCTGATCTTCTTCACCATGACCGGCCTGTTCGTCATGGGCATCACCAGCCTGGTCGAGAGCTCGGCCGTCGGAGCCACCTCGGCAACCATCGCCGCGGCACTGAAGGGCCGGCTGTCGTGGAACCTAGTCACGGAGACGGCGCGCAAGACGCTCGGCATCTCCTGCATGTTCCTGTGGCTGATCCTCGCAGCGCTCGCCTTCGGCGCCATCTTCGACGGGCTCGGCGCTGTGCGCGCCATCGAGTCGCTGTTCATCACGCGCTGGGAGCTGACGCCCTGGCAGATCATCATCATGATGCAGGTGTCGTTCATCATCATGGGCATGTTCCTCGACGACACAGCCATGCTGGTGATCGTCGCGCCGCTCTACGTGCCGCTGGTCAAGATTCTCGAATTCGACCTGGTGTGGTTCGGCGTGCTCTACACGATGACCTGCCAGATCGCCTACATCACCCCGCCCTTCGGCTACAATCTGTTCCTGATGCGGGCGATGGCGCCCAAGGAGATCGGCCTGACCGACATCTACCGTTCGATCTGGCCCTTCGTCGTGATGATGGCGCTGACCATCGCGCTGGTCATGATCTTTCCGCAGCTGGCACTATGGCTGCCCCAGCATGTCCGGGGGATCTGAACCCCGACTATCGCCAACGGCCCGGAGAGGCCGCAACAACCGATCCACCAGAGGAGTAAAGTGACGATGACGAAAGACAACAAGACCCTATCACCATCCGAAAAGATCCTTGCGAGCCGCCGTACCTTCCTGCGCAATGCCGGCCTCGGCGGCGCGGCTATCGCCGGCTCCACGCTCGCGGCTCCGGCAATCGTGCGGGCCCAGGCGCCGATCAAGTGGCGCCTGCAGAGCTATTCCGGCGCGCCGCTCGGCGCCCATGTCATCAAGCCGCAGATCGACGCGTTCAACGCCGCGGCCAATGGCGAGATGGAGATCGAGCTCTACTACGCCGACCAGTTGGTGCCGACCGCCGAGCTGTTCCGCGCCATGCAGAACGGCACGATCGACGCCGTGCAGTCGGACGACGCGACGATGGCCTCGCCGGTCGACATCTCGGTGTTCGGCGGCTATTTCCCCTTCGCCACGCGCTACAGCCTCGATGTGCCTGCGCTGTTCAACTACTACGGCCTGAACGAAATCTGGAACGAGGCCTACGGCGAGGTCGACAATGTGACCTGGCTGTCGTCCGGCGCCTGGGACCCGCTGCACATCTTCACCGTCAACAAGCCGATCCGCAGCCTCGCCGACATGAACGGCCTGCGCGTCTTCGGCGTGCCCACGGCCGGCAAGTTCCTGTCGAAATACGGCCTGATCCCGGTCACCGTGCCGTGGGACGACGTCGAGGTGGCGATGCAGACGGGCGAGCTGGACGGCGTCGCCTGGTGCGGCTTCACCGAGGCCTACGAAGTCGGCTGGGCCGATGTCTGCAACTACGCCCTGACCAATTCGGTCACCGGCGCCTGGTTCGGCTCCTACTTCGCCAACACGGAAAGCTGGAACAAGGTGCCGCCGCACCTGCAGCAGCTCTACCGCTCGACCATCGACCAGTCGCACTACTATCGCGACGTCTGGTACTGGGGCGGCGAGGCGAAGCTGCGCGTCGAGGGCGAGAAGATGGAACTGACCTCCCTGCCGGCCGAGGAATGGGGGCAGGTGGTCACCGATTCCGAAGCCTTCTGGGACGAGATCGCCTCGGCCAGCCCGCGCTCGGCCAAGGTCGTCCAGGCATTCAAGGACTATGCTGCCGTTATGAACAAGGCCGGCTACCCCTATCGCTAAGCGGCAGGCGAATGGAAAAACGGGATGGCGGGCGTCGGCCCGCCATTTTCGTTTCAGCTCAGCGTGTCGCAGCGGTCTCGGCGTTGGCGCGAAGCATCGCCATCAGCTGGCCGGCCCGCTCGGCCGCGGCATCCTCGTCATGGCGCACGATCGCCTCGATCAGCGCGACGTGATGGCGGGCGGAGATGGCCAGACCCGTCTCGCGGTGAAAACGGTACCAGAAGCGCCGGCTGTGCGTCTGCAGTGGGGCGGCAAGCCGCGCGGCAAATGGATTGTCCGCAGCAAGCGCCAAGGCCTCGTCGAGCGCCTTGTCCGCCTCGAGAAAGCCGAGCACATCGGCGGACGACGTCGCCTTCTGCATGGCGAGCGCGGCCTCTTCGAACAGCTTCGCGGTTTCCAGCGTGACGAAACGGGCGGCCGACCTCGCCAAGACGACCTCGACGCCGGCGCGCGCGTCAATCACGCGCAGCCAGTCGCCGGCATGCAGCGGTGCAATCGCCAGTCCCGCGCGCGGGCGAATCTCGATCAGACCTTCCCAGGCAAGCCGTTGTATCGCCTCGCGCACCGGCGTGCGCCCGAGTTCCAGCCGCTCGATCAGCGTGCTTTCGGTGGCTATGGCACCCGGCGCCAGTTCGAGCGTAACGATCAGCCGCTCGAGTTCGCGGTAGGCCCTGGTCGCGGCCGGCTCCACCCTATCATGCTGCATCGTTCATCCCGTCGCCGGCCGGATTCGACCCTGCCTGACACTACAGACGGCTGATATATCAAACAAGTGCGGTCCTGCCGGAGCGGCGCTGGGCGGCCCCGGCGATCGGGTGCGAACGTCCCGCGACAGGACTCTTCACGACTGTCGGCAAGTTTTTGTGGTAGGCACAGCCATGCGTATCAAGAAGTCGACCTTCCGGACCTTCCGGACCTTCACGCCAGCCTGGCTGTTGCTGCTTTGCCTTGCGGTAACAGCATGCGCCGGCCGACCGGAAGGCGTGCTGACCCCGGTTGCGGCGGAAAGGGTGCCGGCGCAGGCATCCACCGTGACGATGCTGGTCGCCACCAGCCGCAAGCCGTCGGGAAATCCGGCAACGCTGTTTTCGGGAGAGCGCAGCCCGGTGCTGTCGCTGACCGACATGGAAATCTCGATCCCGCCCAATCGTGTCGCCGGAACCGTGGACTGGCCGAAGAGCCTGCCGGCCGATCCGCGCAAGGATTTTGCCGTCATTCGCGCACAGAACCTGACATCGGTGGCCGAAGGCCGCGAATGGCTGAACCGCAACGATCATGATGGCCACGTGCTGGTGTTCATTCACGGTTTCAACAACCGCTATGAGGATTCGGTGTTCCGATTCGCGCAGATCGTCCACGATTCGGGCGCCGATGTAGCGCCGATCCTCTTCACCTGGCCCTCGCACGCCAGTGTCTTCGACTATAATTACGACAAGGAGAGCACCAACTTTTCGCGCACCGCGCTGGAGCGGACGCTGGCCACGCTGGTTGCCGATCCCAAGGTGAAGGACATAACGGTGATGGCCCATTCGATGGGCACGTGGCTCGCCATGGAAGCGTTGCGGCAAATGGCCATCAGGGAGGGCAACATCCCGGCCAAGATCGACAATGTCGTGCTGGCATCGCCCGATCTCGACGTCGATGTCTTTGCCCAGCAATGGTGGGAACTGGGCAGCAAGAAGCCGAGGATCACCATCTTCGTTTCGCAGGATGACAGGGCGCTGAAAATATCGCGGCTGGTCTCGGGTGGCGTCGACCGGGTGGGTCAGATCGACCCGTCGGTCGAACCTTACAGGTCCAAGCTGGAAGCGGCCGGCATCACGGTGATCGACCTCACCAAGGTCGCGAGCAGCGACAGGCTGAACCATGGCAAGTTCGCCGAAAGCCCGGAAATCGTGCAACTGATCGGCCAGCGTCTGGTCACCGGCCAGCCGATTACTGATTCCCAGGTGAGTCTGGGACAGAGCATCGGCGCGGTCGTCGCCGGCACCGTCGGCACGGTCGGTAATGTCGCGGCAAACACCGTCGCGGCGCCGATTAACGTGCTGGAAGGCAACAATCCGCTGCCCGTGAAGAAGCAGTCCGAAGAGCTCGAGATGATCCTCGACGGCGATCCGGCGGAATCGGCGGGGTCTCCGCGTTATAGGGAGAGGCCGTAAAGACAGTTCCCCGATCATGGCGCGACGGCGGCCATTTTCTTCTGGGCGCGGCAACAGGGCAGGGGCATGACGGACACACCGCAATTCTGGATCGGCACCAGCTGGAAGATGAACAAGACGCTGGCCGAGGCGCGAGCCTTCGCCGCCGCGCTGGCCGGCGCCGATGCAGTGCGCGATCCGCGGATTCAGCGCTTCGTCATCCCGCCGTTTACCGCGGTTCGTGAGGTCAAGGCCATGCTTGCCGCGACCTCGGTCAAGGTCGGCGCGCAGAACATGCACTGGGCCGACGCCGGCGCATGGACCGGGGAGGTGTCGCCCCTGATGCTGAAGGACTGCAACCTCGACATGGTCGAACTCGGCCACTCGGAACGCCGAGAACATTTCGGCGAAACCGACGAAACCGTCGGGCTGAAGACCGAAGCCGCCGTGCGCCACGGGCTGATTCCTCTGATCTGCATCGGCGAAACGCAGGCCGAGCGGGAATCCGGCCGCGCGACGGCGGTTCTGCGCCGGCAGGTAGAGTCGGCCCTCGGCAGGCTGTCAGCCTCGCAGCACGCCTCTCCGATCCTGCTCGCCTACGAGCCGGTCTGGGCAATCGGCAAGGACGGCATCCCTGCGACGGCCGACTATGCCGACGCGCGTCAGGCCGAGATCATCGATGTGGCCGCCACCATTCTCGGCCGGCGCATTTCCTGCCTCTATGGCGGATCGGTCAATGCCGGCAACTGTGCTGAACTGGCCGTCTGCCCGCACATAGACGGCCTCTTCATCGGCCGCGCCGCGTGGAATGTGGATGGCTACCTGGACATCGTCGCACGATGCTCCGACGCGCTTGGCGTCGGGCCGCCTGCTAGGGGCGCAATGAGGACGAACGGATAGTTCCGGCTACGCCCCGGCATTTCGCGCTTTCGAAGCAAACTCACGCGCCAGATCGACGAACGCCCTGTGTGCCGCCGACGGATTGCGTCTTCCCGGGTAGTAGATGCAAAGCTCATCGGCGCCCGGCATCCAGGCTTCGAGGACGGCGACCAGCGACCCGGCCTTGATGTTATCCCTGACATCGGCCTCGATGAAGTAGCCGAGGCCAACACCCGCCAGCACGGCGGAACGGGAAAGACTTGCCTCGTCCAGCGTGACCGGCCCTTTGACCTCGACCTGAAACGGTTCGCCGTCCTTTTCGAACCGCCAACGAAGAAGCGCGCCGTTTGGCAGCCGGCCCCTTACGCATGAATGATGCAGAAGGTCAGTCGGCGAGGAAGGCTTGTCGTTCCGTTCGAAATAGTCCGGCGAACCGACGACGACATAGCGTTGCGGGCGGCCAAGCAGCAGCGCGATCATGTCGCTTGGCACGAGATCGGCACGCCGCACGCCGAGATCGAAGCCCTCCGCGACAATGTCGACGAGGCGCCCCTCCGTAACCAGGTCGACATGGACCTCCGGGTAGCGCCTGAGGAACTCGAGGAGCAAGGGGGAGAGGATCTCGCGCGCGGCAGAAGCATAGGAATTGATGCGCAGCGTTCCCGAGGGGCTCGCCTGCTGCGCCCGCACCGCCTCGAGCGCGCCGTGGAGATCCTGAAGCGGTGGCCCCACTCGGTCCAGGAACAGGCGCCCCGCATCGGAAAGTGACACGCTGCGGGTCGTCCGGTTGAACAGGCGAACCCCCAGTTGCGCTTCGACCTTGC
Source organism: uncultured Rhizobiaceae bacterium (assembly GCA_947259295.1). Lineage (GTDB taxonomy): Bacteria > Pseudomonadota > Alphaproteobacteria > Rhizobiales > Rhizobiaceae > CAMYMG01. The sequence goes on along the minus strand of CAMYMG010000009.1, from coordinate 35,924 downwards.
CGATGACGTTGCTGAGCGCGGTCGTGGATACGCCAAGGTCGAGCGCCGCAGCGCGAAACGTGCCCCGGCGGGCAATCGCCATGACCGCGTCGAGATCGTGAAGGCCAAGCCTGTCCATTATCCTGTTTTCCGCAATGCGACATCCATCTTTATCCTACTTACTGAAATTAACAAATGCTCCTACCTGCGTACCGATCCGTTCAGAAAGGAGCTTTGACCATGAACCTGCTTCCGACAATCCAGGCCTATTTCGACGCCGAGAGGAGGGCCGACTGCCAAGCCCTCCTGGACTGCTTCGCAACGGACGCGACGGTGCGCGACGAGGGACGTTCCCATACCGGCCACTACGCCATCGGCAGCTGGTGGGAAGACTCGAAGGCGAAGTACCGGCACGTCGCCGAGCCGCTCGAGGCCGTCGGCGACACGGACAGCACCAGGGTGCTCGCCAAAGTGACTGGCGCGTTTCCGGGCAGCCCCGCCATGCTCTCGTTCGCGTTCACCCTCGCAAACGACAAGATCGCAGCCCTGGAGATTGGCGCATGAGCGATTTCCTCGATCTCGCCGGCAAGCGCGTATTGGTAACTTCAGGCACGAGGGGCGCCGGCGCGGCGACCGTCGACCTGTTTCGCAAGCTCGGGGCACGCGTGCTGACGACGGCGCGCTCGCTTCCCGAGGGCGCCTCGGAGGAGCTGTTCGTCCGTGCAGACCTCACGACCGACGAAGGCTGCGCCACGCTCGCGCGGGAAGCCCACCGGCTGCTGGGCGACCTCGACATCGTGGTGCATATGCTCGGCGGCTCGTCGGCACCGGGCGGCGGCTTCCGCGCGCTGGGCGAGAAGGAATGGCACGACGAGCTCTATCTCAACCTCTTTCCCGCCGTCCGGCTCGACCGCGAACTCGTGCCGGCAATGATCGCCCGGGGAAGCGGCGTGGTCATACACGTTACGTCCATCCAGCGGGAGCTTCCCTTACCGGAATCGACCACCGCCTATGCCGCGGCGAAGGCAGCACTCTCGACCTACAGCAAAGCGCTCTCGAAGGAGGTCTCCCCGAAGGGCGTGCGCGTGGTCCGCGTCTCGCCGGGCTGGATCGAGACCGAATCCTCCGTCGCGCTGGCGCAGCGCCTCGCCAAAGAGGCGGGCACCGATGTCGAAGGCGGCAAAAGGATCATCATGCAATCGCTGGGCGGGATCCCGCTCGGCCGTCCATCAACGCCCGCCGAGATTGCCAACCTGGTTGCCTTTCTTGCCTCCGATCGCGCCGCAAGCATCACCGGCAGCGAGTTCGTCATCGATGGCGGAACGATCCCGACCGCGTAGTCTTGATGCCGGCGTGGTCGCAAATATCAAGGGAACCCAAAGCCCCCTCCACGACACTTCTTGCGGCCACCGCGATGGCGATGGTCCGCAGGCAGGGTCACCGCAACCTAGTCGGCCAGCCGGGCGCGCAGGCGAGGTACGGTCCAGTCAAGAAAGGACCGCACCTTTGCCGACACAGGATCGGCTTCTGCATGGACAACGCTCACAGGCAGTGGGTCCGGGCCGAATTCGGGCAGCAATTCCTTCAGCGAACCCGACCGCAGATGACCCGCAACCTGGTAGGACAGGACGCGGATGATGCCGAGACCCGCTAGTGCGGCCTGGATTCCAGCCTCCGTCGTGTTGACCGAAAGCCTGGAGCGCGGCTCGACCGTGAAGGCGGCGCTGTCCCGCCGGTAGCGCCATTCCGGCGAGATGGCGAAGCCTTTGAAGCTTATGCCGTCGTGATCGGCGAGGTCCCGCGGCTCGACCGGCACTCCCTGGCGCGCCAGATAGTCCGGACTCGCGCAGATCACCCGACGCACGGTCCCGACGCGCGTGGCGATCATGGCGCTGTCCGTGAGGTGGCCGATGCGCAGGGCGACGTCGACATGCTCATCCGCAAGACTGACCTGCCGATCGGCAAGCGTCAGGCGCAGGTTTATCTCGGGATGCGCCTTGAGGAAGTCCAGCGCGATGGGCATGAGATGGCGCTCGCCGAAGGCAATCGGCGCGGTCACGTGCAGCCCGCCGCGCAAGGTGCGGTGATCGCCGGCTGCCTGGCGTTCGGCCGCGTCCAGTTCTTCCAGGATGCGGCGCGACGCGGCGACGAAGGCACGACCCTCCTCCGTCAGGGAGAGGCCCCGGCTGGTTCGCAGCACCAGCCGTGCGCCGAGATGTTTTTCGAGGTCGGTGACCTTGCGGCTGACCGTGGCGAGCGGTGCACGCAGCCGCCTTGCGCCGGCCGAAAGGCTGCCCGCCTCGACCACCGCCAGCAGCACCGCCATGGCTTCCAATCTATCCACCAGGCCCTTCCGGGGTTTGGGAGGAAGGCTTTCAAAAAGCCAGGATACCCGATGCATACAGCCTGGCATAGCTTCCCGGGCGTCGGAAAGCACCCGATCCGGCCCCATGTCCAACGAGCAGAGGGAAGGCACCATGCCTCGACTGTCCCGCCGCGCTTTTGCCAGCGCCCTTCCTGTAGTTTTCGCCGGCGCAAGCCTTCTCGGTGGCAGTCTCGTGGCTGGTGCTATGGCGCCTGCCCTGGCTGCCGCAAGGCCGACCAGCGTCACGCCGCTCGCACAGATCAGGATCGGCCGCTTCACCGTGACCGCGTTGACCGACGGCTATGCCGACATGCCCTACGACTTCTTTCCGGGACGCACGCCGGCGGAAGTCGAGCAGGCGGCAATCGCTCAGTTCACCGCAAGGCCAAGCGGCGTGCGCATCATGTTCAACCAGTATCTCGTCGACGACGGCGAACGCCTCATCCTGATCGATGCTGGACCGGCGGGTTCGATCGGACAAACGGGCGCGCTGCCCGCGGCGCTCGCCGCGCTCGGCCTGCGGCGCGAGCAGATCGACGCGGTAATCGTGACGCATATGCATCAGGACCACATGGGCGGGCTGATCGCCGGTGGCCAGAATAATTATCCGAACGCCGAGGTCTATATCGACCGCCGCGACGTCAGGCACTGGACCGACCCGGCCAAGCAGGCCGGTGCGCCCGACTATCTCCAGACGAGCTTCCAGATGGCCGGCGATGTCGTGCGCCTTTACCCGAAGCTGCAGGCCATCGACGGCGAGCGCGAGATCGTGAAGGGCGTCTCGATCGTCGACCTGACCGGCCACACGCCGGGCCATATAGGTGTGCGGATCGAGGATGGCAGCGAGAGCCTGATCATGGTGTCGGACATGCTGTTTCCCGTCGTGCATCCGGGCGCCAGCGACGTCTACTTCCTGTTCGAGCAGGATCGCGCGGCGGCCAAGGCGATGCGCGACCGCTTCATGCCGCGCGCTGCCGCGGAGGGCGCCCTCATCGCCGCGACCCACATGCCCTTCCCCGGGCTCGGCCGCGTGGTAGCCGACCGCGGCCAGTTGCGCTGGCAGGTCGCCGACTGGGCCCTGCAGGACTAACCACGGCCGCAGGGCTGGAGTCGTGCAAGCGGCCAGCATGTCGCGATGAGTTTGGCGCACCCGAGAGGAAGCGACGTCTGCTGATACTAGGCATTGAATCTAAACAGCATTTATGAAGGTGAAGTAGCATCAAAGTAGCACGAGCCGGTAGCGAAAAAATGGGCTCTTCCTAATCGTTGAGACGTGCCATTGACTTCTGGAGCGGTGGTTCGAGTCTCCTCAGCATCACCAGGGCTGAGAAGAAGGTCGGATTCACGGTCTCACAAATGCTCTCACCCAGCGCAGTGAGAACGGCTCCGCTCCGCGAGACAATTTGTTGATCTGATCGATCCGAAGGCAACAATCATGCATTGTGAGCCTTAATAGTTCCCGGATTGACGGAAAGCTTGAAAGGTATGAAGCCGACCGCTACAGCGGCCGGCTTCTGGTGGCCGAACCTACTTGGCGAGGTCGGCCTTGATCTTCTCGACCTCCTCGGCACTCATCTCGCCGACCGTCGTTACCGCGCCGTCCGTGATCCGCCACAGGCGGAACGGGCCGGTGATGTCGCCATACTGGTCGAAGCTGACCGGCCCGATGACACCCTCATACTTGACCGGCTTGCCTTCCTTGATCAGCGCCAGCGCCTTGGCGAATTCGTCCTTGCCGGCGTGGATCGGTTCGCCGCCGGCAGCGACAACTTCCGGGATCGCCGCCTTGATCGCGGCGGAGTCGGCCTTGCCAGCCTTGGCGACGGCAAGTGCCACGATGGCGCCGGCGTCGTAGGAGCGGTCGGCAGCCGGAGCGTCCGGCTTGATGCCGGCGGAGAACTCTTCGTAATTGGCGTTGAAGTACTCGGTCGACGCCGTCGTGCTGGTGCCCGACGACGTGCCATAGGCTTCGGTCAGATACTGCGCGCCGACGGCCTCGATGAACTCGCTCGAGTTCATGCCGTCATTGAGCAGGAACTTCTGCGCGCCGCCGCCCGAAACCCAGGCGCGGGCAATGGTTGCGCCATCCACCGGATAGCTGACGAGGTAGAGCGCCTCCGGCTCGCCGGCCATCGCAGCGCTGGCCTCCGACGCATAGCTCGCCTGCTTCTCGTTATAGGGCGTGGTCGAGGTGATGATGCCGCCGAGCTTTTCGTAGGCGGAAGCGAACTCGCGCACCATGTTGACGCCGAAATCATTGTTGACGTGGATGATGGCGAGCTTCGTCAGGCCCTGGTCGATGGCGTATTTCGCCGCCGCCGTGCCCTGCAGGGCGTCCGAGGTGATGGTGCGGAAGAACACGCCGTTGGTCTTTCCCTCGCGGCCGAGATCGGTCAGCGTCGGCGAGGACGAGGCGGGCGACACCTGCACGACGCCGGCCGGCGCCGTCACGGAGGTCAGGATCGGGATAGAGACCGACGAGATGATGCCGCCGATGATCACCGGCACCTTCTTGATGTTGACCAGCTGCGTCGCCTGGTCGACGGCAACCGTGCCCTGGCTCTGGCTATCGCGCGTGTCGGCGACAAGGTTGCAGCCATCGACGCCGCCGGCCTCGTTGAAGTCGCGGAACGCCATTTCGACGGATTTCGCGCCGGCCTGGCCGTATTGGCCGGCCGGTCCGGTCAGTTCCATGACCATGCCGATGGTGATGTCGCAATCGGCGGCGAAAGATGGCATCGCCGAGGCGCCGAGCGCCGTCAGAACTGTGGTGGCAAAAAGCAGATGTCTCATGGCATTCCCCTTTGGTTTCGAACGCTCTCCCGGAGCGCCGCTGGTTGTTTCAGTGCAGTAACCGGTAGTCCCAATCCGTGGTCGCTCAGGCGGCTCCCTTGTTCAGATTGTACTTCATCACCGAGCCGTGCCGGCCGTGCCGGTCGCGCTCGAGCGTATAGACGTCGCCCTCGATCTCGTTGGCGGTGGCAAGCATTGTGGCGATCTCGGCATGGTCCTGGTCTGTCAGCGCGATGCTGGAGACGGCGAGATTCGACGCCAGGTGGTCTCGCGTCCGGGCACCGACGATGACGCCTGCCACCGCGGGCCGCGTCAGCATGGCCGCGCTGGCCACCGTCGCGATGTCAGCGCCGTGCTGGTCGGCGATCTGGCGCAGGGTCCGGAGCAGGGCCTGGAACCGGTCCCAGCCGCCGAAATCGTCAATGATCAGCTTGTATTTGATGAGCGAGCGGTTCTCGAGCGAGTCCGACGGTTCCGGCTGTCCGAGCCAGCGATCTCCCAAAAAGCCGCCCGCCACTGTCCCGTAGCAGAGCAGCGAGATGCCGTTCGCTTCGGCCGCTGCCGCCATGCGTCTCGCCGGCCGGGAGTCGATCAGCGAGTATTGAACCTGCATGGACGTCAGCGGCACCCCGCCTTCGACCATGGCCAGCATGCTATCGGTGTCGAAGTTGGTCACGCTAACCTTGTGGATCTTGCCGGCGATACGCAGCTCGTTCAGCCACTGCGCCGTTTCCAGCCAGCGCGGCGCGTCGTAGTCCCACCAGTGCAACTGCACGAGGTCGAGCCGCTCGATGTTCAGCCGGCGCAGCGACTCGTCGATCCCGCTTTCGACATAGCGCCTTGTGATGCCGGGGAGGATATCGAGATCGGGCACGAACTTGGTGTGCACCTTGATGCGCTCGAGCGCCTCCTGGCCGCGCATGTTGCGATAGTGGAGGCGAAAGTGGCCGATCGTCTCCTCGACGCCGGTATAGATGTCGGCGCAGTCGAAGGTGGTGATGCCCGCATCGGCGAAGGCCACCATGTCGGCGACCGGATCATCGCTTTTCACCGCGCCGTGGCCGCTCGCCAGTTGCCAGCCCCCGCGGATCACCCGCGAGATCTCGTAGTCGGGCGCGAGGCGAATGCGCTGCATGTCGGGGGTTTCAGTCATCGAGTGGCACCGCTGTGGTTTCTGCATGGCTGAATTTGCGCAGGCCGAGGCGGGTTATGCGCAGCCGCGAGCCGCAATGCGGGTCGGGGCAGGCGATTTCCGCGTCGGTCGTCATCCAGTCGTTCCTGTGGCTTGGCCGCTGCTTGGCCGCCAGCAGCGGCAGCACCGAGGCCAGCGAATAGATCGAAATGCCCTGGCCGGGCGGCAGATGCAGCATCTCGCCCCGCAGCTCGAAATGGTCGCCGACCTTGGCGCCGCAATAGATCGGCGCGCCTTCCGGCGCCACGACCTCGACGCGCAGGTCGAAGATTTCGAAGCTGTCGTCCTTTTGCTCAGCCATAGGCCTGTGTCTCCCGGTTGGCGATTTCATCTTCGAAGCGCCGCCGCACCAGGTTGAAGGATCGCGTGATGTCGTCGGTCAGCGCCTTGACCGAGGCATCCCTGTCCCCGGCTTCCAGCGCCTCGATCAATCCCCAGTGATGATGGGTCGCGGAAATGTCGCGCTGCTCGTCATGCAGTTGCGCCGCCGCCCGCACATAGGGGCCGGACTGCAGCCACAGGCTCTCGGCAATCGGGATCAGCACCGCCGAGCGCGCCGCTCCATAGACGGCATAGTGGAAGGCGTGATTGAGCTCGGAGGTAAGGTGCGCCTTGTCGGGATCGTCGCTGCGGAACGCCGCCTCGCAGTCAAGCGTCAGCGATCTCAGCGTTTCGAAATTCTCCGGCCCCAGATTGGGTAGCGCGAGCGCCGTCAGTTCGCCTTCGATCAGGCAGCGGGCGCGCGCCAGATCGTCGAGCCGTTCCAGGGTGATGACCGGAACGCGCACGGTTCGGTTGGGCAGCGCCTCCAGCGCCTGCTCGGAAACCAGCCGGCCCAGCGCCTCGCGCACCGGCATGGTGCTGGTCTCGAGAGTCGTGGCAAGATCCTGGATGCGCAGCATGGCGCCCGCGTCGAACATGCCGTGGATGAGGGAGCGCCTGAGCTCGGCATAGACGCGGTCGTGCAGTGTCTCGCGGCCAACCGGCGAAAGCGCACCACGCGGGCTCATCGCAAGAGCACCGGGTGGGAAGGCCAGAGCCTGAATTGCCGATCGAACATGCGAACCGCCGTTGGTGATCGTGACGCCGAGACACCGGCACTGGTAAAAAATCTAGTTGCAAACCAAGACGATGTAAAGTTTGATCAAACATCAGGTATCAAATAATTCGGTGAAGACGGAATGCAGCCAGCCGCCAGCGCCCGCGACAAACCGACGGCCAGTGAGCGCAAGCCACTGCTGCGGGCGCGTGGTCTGGTGAAGGCATTCGGTGGCCTGCTGGCCGTCGACGACATGTCGATTTCTCTCGGGCAGAGCGAGATGCTCGGCCTCATCGGTCCGAACGGCGCCGGCAAGACGACGCTCTTCAATCTTCTGGCCGGAAGCCTGAAGCCGACGGCCGGCCGCATCGACATGGCCGGCCGCGACCTGACGCGCGCCGGACCGGAAAGACGCATCGCCAGCGGCCTCGGCCGCACCTTCCAGATCCCTCGGCCTTTCGCCGAGATGACGGTCCTGGAAAACGTGCTGACGGGCGCCCAGAACCAGGCCGGCGAGCGCATCTGGATGAACCTGCTGCGCCCTGGCCGCGTCGCCGCCGAGGAGCGTGCCTCGGTCGAGAGGGCGCGGTCGCTGCTCGATTTCGTGACCCTGTCGCGTCTCGAGGGCGAGCCGGCGCGGGTCCTGTCGGGCGGCCAGCGCAAGCTGCTCGAACTGGCGCGCATCCTGATGGCCGACCCGCAGGTTATCCTGCTTGACGAACCGGCTGCCGGGGTCAATCCGACGCTGCTGGAACTGATCATCGACCGCGTTCTCGACCTGAACCGGCAGGGCAAGTCGATCCTGCTGATCGAGCACAACATGGAGATGGTCTCCCGGCTGTGCAGCCGCGTCGTCGTCATGGCCGGCGGTCGACATCTGACAGAGGGAAAGCCATCGGACGTTGCGCGCGACAAGGCTGTCATCGACGCCTATCTCGGCGGTGTCGCATGATGGAGGTCGTCAAGCCCGTCGTGCTTTCGACCGAGGGCCTGGTCGCCGGATACGAGCGCGACCTGCCGATCGTGCGCGGTGTCGATTTCGCGGTGCGGGCCGATGAACTGGTCGTGGTGCTTGGACCGAACGGCGCCGGCAAATCCACCTTCGTGAAAGCCATAGCCGGCCTTGTCCCGGTGCACTCGGGCACGATGGCGCTCGACGGCGCAGACATCACCGCCGTGCCGGCGCACGAAAAGATCCGGCACGGCCTGGCCTTCGTGCCGCAAACCGAAAACATCTTCGCCACCCTATCGATCAACGACAACCTGCTGCTCGCAGCCGACATCCTGCCCAAGGAAAGGCGCGCCGGTCGCATCGCTGCCCTCTACGACATGTTCCCCGACCTTTCGGCCCATTCGTCGCGCCGTGCCGGCCAGCTGTCCGGCGGCCAGCGCCAGATGCTGGCGGTGGCGCGCGCTTTGATCGTCGAACCGTCCGTGCTGATCCTCGACGAGCCATCGGCCGGCCTGTCGCCGAAGATCGTCGCCGAGGTCTTTGCCCGGTTGAAGGAAATCAATGCGCAGGGGGTCACCATCATCCTCGTAGAGCAGAACGTGAAGGCGGCGCTCGCCATCGCCGACCGCGCCGTCATCCTAGTCGAAGGCGAAATTCGCCACGAGGGCACGGCCGAGGGCCTGGCTGACGATCCGCTCGTCGCCGAACTCTATCTCGGCGTCCGCCACGACCGCGCGGAGGTGTCGCCATGAATCCGCAGGCCCTGATGGACGGGCTCATTGCCGGTTCGATGATCGGCCTCGGCGCCATCGGCGTGACGCTGACTTATTCGATCCTGCGCTTTGCCAATTTCGCGCATGGCGAGTTCGTCGCTTGGGGCGCCTATTTCGCGCTTGCCGTGGCCGGTGCGCTGGGCGCGCTCTTCAGCGGTCTTCTGACGCCGATCGGACCTTTCTCCTTCGGCTGGGCCCTGCCGATCGCCGCGCTAATCGCCATCGTGCTGAACGGCGGCCTTGCCCTGCTCGTAGATGCGCTGCTGTTCGGCCGGCTGCGCGACAGGCGCAGTTCGATCATCATCATGGTCATGGCGAGTTTCGGCGCGGCGCTGACCCTGCGCAGCCTGCTCGAGTTCACCTTCACCTCGAAGCCCGCCTATTTCACCACAGCCCTGCAGATCGCCCAGCCGCTCGGCGGCGGCATCCGGGCGACGCCAGACCAATTGCTGTCGCTCGGCGTCGCGGCGGTTCTTGTCATTGCCGTGCACCTTCTGCTCACCCGCACCTCCATCGGCCGATCGATGCGCGCCGTCAGCGAGAATGTGCAGCTCGCCGGCGTTGTCGGCATCGAGGTACGCAAGGTCATCCGCATCGTCTGGCTGCTCGGCGCGGCACTTGCCTGCGTTGCCGGCATCAGTGCCGGCCTGCTTGTACAGATCCGCCCGCAGATGGGCCTCGACCTGTTGCTGCCGCTGTTCGCCGCCGCCATCCTCGGTGGCATCGGCTCGGTGCCCGGTGCCATGCTGGCCGGCCTGATCGTCGGGCTTTCCGAGGCCTTCGCCGTGCAGCTCATTGGCGCCGAATGGCGCGCCGCGATCGCCTTTATAATCCTTGTGCTGGTGCTCCTGCTGCGCCCCCAGGGCCTGTTCGGGAGGCCCGAATGAACGTCGAACTCATCAGCTACGGCGCCTTCTTCCTGACCATGGCGCTGACCTACGCCATCATCTGTCTCGGCCTCAACGTGCAGTGGGGCCAGACCGGCCTGTTCAATGTCGGCATCGCCGGCTTCGTCGCCATCGGCGCCTATGTCTCGGCCCTGCTGACGACGCCCGACACGGCCGGCCGCATCGGCGGCTTCGGCCTGCCGATCGTCGTCGGCTGGATCGGCGGCGCGGCGATCACCAGCATCGTCTCGTTTCTGATCGGCGCACTGACCATCCGCCTGCGCGCCGACTATCTTGCCATCGCGACCTTCGGTGTCGCCGTGGTGGTGCAACTCTGCGCACTGAACCTCGAGGCGCTGACCGGCGGTCCCTTCGGCATCGGCTTCATTCCGCGCCCCTTCGCCGAACTCGCAGCCACGCAGCTGCTGTTCAGCCTCGCCAATTTTGCCGTCGTCGCGCTGCTGGTGGTCGCGCTCTACTTCGTGCTCGAGCGGCTTGCGCGCAGCCCGTGGGGTCGCGTCCTGCGCGCCATTCGCGAGGATGAACCGGCCGCGCTCGCACTCGGCAAGAGCGCCGTCGGCTTCAGGCTCCAGGCCTTCGCCATCGGCGGCGGCATCATGGGACTGGCCGGCGCCGTGCAGGCGCATTTCATCGGCTTCATCGCGCCCGACAATTACGTGCCGATGCTGACGTTCCAGGTCTGGGCCATGCTGATCGTCGGCGGCTCGGGCAACAATCGCGGCGCCATCCTCGGCGCGGTTCTGGTCTGGGCGATCTGGGCCGGCTCTGCCGGCGCCGTCGCCTCGATCTTCCCGCCCGGCGAACAGGCGCGCGCCGCCGCCCTTCAGATCGTCATGATCGGCGTTGCGCTCTGCACCATCCTGCTGCTGCGCCCGCGCGGCATTCTGGGCGAACAGAGCGTCGTGTCACGCCATCTCGGCAAGCTGCGCCGTGGCTTCGCGGCTCCCGCTCCAACCGAAGAGAAGACCGAAAATGCCGCAAACACCTGACCGCATCGCGCTTGGCGAAGGCCTTTCCATCAGCCGGCTGGTCTGCGGTCTCTGGCAGGTCGCCGACCTCGAGAAGAACGGCACGACGCTCGATCCGGAAGCCGCCGCTGACGCACTCCAGGCCTACGCCCGGTCGGGCTTCGACACGTTCGACATGGCCGATCATTACGGCAGCGCCGAGATCATCACCGGCCGCCTGCTGACGCGCTATCCCGATGCCGGAGCCCGCCCCGCAGCCTTCACCAAATGGTGCCCCGAGCCGGGGCCGATGACGCCAGACATCGTTCGCAAGGGTGTCCAGGAGCGGCTCGACAGGCTCGGCGTCGACAAGGTCGACCTCCTGCAGTTCCACTGGTGGAGTTTCGAGCACCCGGCCTGGCTCGACGCGCTGCACGAGATGGCCAGGCTGAAGGACGAGGGTCTGATCGGCGCCATCGGCGTCACCAATTTCGATGCCGCGCATCTGCGGGTCGCGCTGGCCGACGGCATTCCGGTGGCCACCAACCAGGTCTCCTTCTCGCTGGTCGACCGCCGCGCCGCCGGCGAACTCTCGAAGCTTTGCATGGAGAGGGGTGTGCGGCTGCTCGCCTACGGCACGCTGTGCGGCGGCTTTCTCTCTGACAAGTGGCTGGGCAAGGCCGAACCCGAGACCATCGCCGACTGGAGCCGCTCGAAATACAAGCGCTTCATCGACGTCGCCGGCGGCTGGGCGGGTTTCCAGGGCATCCTTGCCGCTGCCGCCGATGTCGGCAGGAAACACGGTGTCTCGATCTCCAATGTCGCCACACGGTGGGTGCTCGAGCATGAAGCCGTCGCCGCAGCCATCATCGGCGCACGCATCGGCGAGAGCGAGCACCGTTCCGACAATCTGAAACTCTTTGGCTTTGCGCTCGATGACGACGACAAGGCCCGTCTCGAGGAAGCATTCGCCGCGACGGTGCAGATCCCGGGCGATTGCGGCGATGAGTACCGCAAGCCGCCCTACCTCACCGCCTCGGGCGACCTCAGCCATCATCTCGATGCGCTGCCCTCGATCTACAGCGCCGAATCCGTACCGGGTCGGGCGGGTCAGTTCCGCGTCTCTTCCGGCAGCGTGTGGGAACCCGTTGCCGGCTACAGCCGGGCGGTCAGGGTCAAGGACACGATCCGCGTTTCCGGCACCACGGCAACGCATGGCAATGACCGCTGCGTGGCGCCGGGCGACCCGGCCGCGCAGACCACCTATATTCTCGACAAGATTGCCGCTTCGCTGAGACCGCTCGGCGGCAGCATGGACGACATGGTGCGCACCCGCATCTACCTGCGCGACGCGGCGCAGTGGGAGCCCGTCTCGCGCGCGCATGGCCGGGTCTTCGGCGACATCATGCCTGCCAATACCATGGTTGAGGCCGGTGACCTCATCGGCGACTACGCGGTCGAGATCGAGGCCGAGGCGGTGGTGCCGGATGATGCCGAGAGTTTCTTGGATGGGCGTGCCGATCCTGCGCGGGTGTAAGTTGTAACCTGGAAGACGATAGGAGATAAATAGCCTACAGATCTGCTGGTTTCGACCTGGAGCACTGGTCATGGCTCCATGCGTCGGTGGCATCCGCAAGTCAACATGGGAGGGGTCGTGACTGACAATTTCAGGCGGGTTTTCGGCGTTGGCAAGCCAGTCATCGGCATGGTGCATTTCGGCGCTCTGCCCGGATCGCCGCTGTTCGATGCCGAACGCGGTGTCGACGGTCTGGTCGAAGGCGTTTCGAGAGATATCGATGCGCTGCAGAAGGCGGGTTTCGATGCGATCATGTTCGGCAACGAGAACGACCGTCCCTACGAATTCGCCGTCGATACCGCTTCAACAGCGACCATGGCGTATGCGATCGGCAAGGTGCGCGACCGCATAAAGGTGCCGTTCGGCGTCAATGTGCTGTGGGACCCGATGTCTTCGATCGCGCTGGCCGCCGCTTCGGGCGCGGCCTTTGTGCGCGAAATCTTCACCGGCACTTATGCTTCCGACATGGGGCCGTGGACGCCGGATGCCGGCAAGGCGATGCGCTACCGCGATCGCCTGCACAGGCAGGACCTCGCGCTGCTCTACAACGTATCGGCGGAATTCGCCCATTCTCTCGACCAGCGCAGCCTGCCGGACCGCGCCCGCAGCGCCGTGTTCTCGAGCATCCCGGATGCCATCCTGGTGTCCGGCCAGATCACCGGAGAGGCCGCGGCCCTGAGCGATCTCGAGGCCGTTAAAAAGGTGCTGCCCGACACACCGGTGCTGGCCAACACCGGCGTCAAGCATGCCACAATCTCCGACGTGATCAGGATCGCGGATGGCTGCATCGTTGGCTCTTCGCTGAAGGTCGATGGCAACACTTGGAATAAAGTCGATCCGGAACGCGCGGCCGAGTTCATGCGGCTAGCCCGCGCGGCGCGCGGCGCATGAGCGGCGCGAACGCTTCGGGCGAAACCAGGGTGCGGCTGAAGTCGCTGATGTGCGACCTCATGCTGATACCCGGACTGTCCGGCTACGAGGGCAGAGTGCGCAAGCGCATTGCCAAAGATTTGCAACTGCTAGGCCTTGCCACGCGCACCGACCGCCTGGGCAATCTGATCGCCACGCTTGAGGGCGATGCGGGCGCGCCAACGGTGATGCTGTTCACCCACATGGATCAGCTCGGCTTTGTCGTTCGCAAGATCGAGCCGAACGGATTCCTTAGGGTCGAGCGGCTTGGCGGCGTGCCGGAGCGCGCGCTAGCCTCGCAAGAGGTGCTGATCTGCATCGAGCAGGGTCGCGACCGGCCGGGCGTGATCGCCAACAAAAGCCACCACGCGACAACGCCGGATGAGAAATACAAGGTTGTTCCCTACCAGGATTTGTACATCGACGCAGGGTTCGCCAACGCCAATGCGGCTGTTGCGGCAGGCGTCGACATTGGATCGCCGGTCGTCTACCGGCCGCACTGGGTGGAACTCTCCGCCGACCGCATCGCCGGCACCGCAGTTGACGACCGCGCGGGCTGCGCCGTGATCGTCGAGGCGGCGCGGCAAATGATCGGGCGCAACGGCCGGCCGACCGTGCATTTCGTCTTTTCCGTGCAGGAGGAATTCAACCTGCGCGGCGCGTTGACCGCGGCGCAGGTGCTGCAGCCAGACATCGCGATCCAACTCGATCTGCTGCTTGCCACCGATACGCCCGACATGGGTTATCGCGGTGACATCCAGCTTGGCGGTGGGCCGGCGATGAGCATGTACTCCTTCCACGGCCGCGGCACGCTGAACGGGACGATACCGCATCCGGCGCTGGTAACGTTGTTCGATGGGGTCAGCCGCAATCTGGACATGCCGCTACAACGCAGTGCGCACACCGGGGCGCTTACCGATTCCGCATATGTGCAACTGGTCGGGCAGGGGGTGGCCTCAATCGATCTCGGCTTTCCGATGCGCTACTCGCATTCGTCGCTAGAGGTCTGCGATCTTGGCGACCTCGAGGGCCTGACCACCCTGCTGGTCGAGGGGATCTGCCGGATCGACAAGGCCTTCAGCCTCGATCGAGACGACTACGAATGAATCACTATCTCGGCATCGACATCGGCACCTTCGAATCGAAGGGCGTGATCGTCGACGAGAAAGGCCGCGTCGTAGCTAGCGCGTCGAAGCCGCACAAGATGCTGCTGCCGCTGCCGGGCTGGGCAGAACACCGCCCGAAACAGGACTGGTGGGGCGACTTCACCTATCTGTGCAAGACCATGCTTGCCGAAAGCGGCGTTGCGCCCGAATCGGTCCGTGCGGTTGGCGCGAGCGCCATCGGCCCATGCATGCTGCCGGTGGACGAGGACGGCGAGGCGCTGTCCAACGCGGCGCTCTACGGCGTCGACACGCGCGCCGCCAAGGAGATCGAGGAACTCGATGCGGCTATCGGCACCGAACGCATTCTCGACTGCTGCGGCAACGCGCTGACCTCGCAGTCGGTCGGGCCGAAGATCCTGTGGCTCAGGAAGAACCATCCGGACATCTACCGGAGAGCTGCCAAGGTCGTGACGTCGACGACGTATCTGGTGCAAAAGCTGACCGGCGAATGCGTCATAGACCACTATTCGGCCGCCAACTTCTCGCCGTTGTACCTGATCGATCGGCAGCAATGGAGCAGCGAGCTCGCTCCAGATATCATCGATATCGAGCGGCTGCCGAAGCTGATGTGGACGACCGACATTGCCGGTCACGTCACGGCGCGCGCGGCGCGCGCTACTGGGCTGGCCAAGGGGACGCCGGTGATCGCCGGCACAATCGACGCGGCGGCGGAAGCGCTGAGCGTCGGCGTGGTAAAGGCAGGCGACATGATGGTCATGTACGGCTCGACGATCTTTACCATCATGCTCTCGAAGAATCGGATCGCTGATGCCAGGCTGTGGTATGCGCCGTGGCTTTTCCCCCGTGAACATGCGTTGATGGCCGGGCTGGCGACCAGCGGTACGCTGACGCACTGGTTCCGCGACGTGGCGGCGCGCGAACTTGATCGCGACGCGGCGTTCTCCAAACTTGCTAGGGAGGCCGTGGCATCGCCGCCGGGCGCCAGGGGTCTGATCGTCCTGCCGTATTTTTCCGGCGAGCGGACTCCAATCCACGATTCGAACGCGAAGGGAACGATTTTCGGCCTCAACCTGACCCATTCGCGCGGCGACCTCTACCGTGCCCTACTCGAGGGCATTGCCTGCGGCACCAAGCACATCATCGAGACATACCGCGAGATCGGCGAGACGCCGAGGAAGCTGTTGGCGGTTGGCGGCGGCACCAGGAACGGCGTCTGGTCGCAGGCAACCTCCGACCTGTCCGGCATGGCGCAGACGGTGTGCCGAAAGACCGTTGGCGCGAGCTACGGCGACGCGTTCCTGGCTGCTCTTGCGATCGGCGACGTGAAACGGAGAGACATCGTTACCTGGAATCCGGAGCAGCGGCGCATTGTTCCGGATCGCCGCAACAGCGTCGTGTACCGCAGGCAGTACAAGGTGTTCCGTGAATTGTATGAGCGCAATGCCGATCTGATGGCTTTAATGTCTTGATGGCGAAACGAAGCCCATCCGCCCGCCACATCAACATGGAATAGCTATGCGATACGAACTCATGCTGCCGTCCCAGATACGGCAGGCGATCAAGGAGAATTGGCCCGTAGTGCTGCCGCTCGGCGTGCTGGAATATCATGGCGAACATATGGGCGTCGGCATGGACACGCTGGCGGTCATCAAGACACTCGAACGGATCGAGTCGGAGATGAACCTCGTCATCCTGCCGTCCTTTTATTATGGCGCGGCCAGCTACGCCGTTGCGCCGCCGGAAGGCACCGGCTCTGTTCAGATCGGAGGCAATGTCCTGGCGCCCTTCGGCGAGGCGCTGTTCTATAGTCTGCTGCGTGTCGGCTTCCGCAACATCCATGCGATCATCCACCACCAGACCGAGAATTTCGTCGCCGGAATGCCGACCGACCTCGCCTTCAAGTCGGCGGGCCGCCAGGCGATATTTCGCTTTCTTGAGGAAAACAGTGGCGAGGGCTGGTGGGGCGATGAGAAGATGGCGGCCTACTATGCCGAGCACGAGGTCGGGCGGAATCCATTCAACTGGATCCGAATCCATCCGTTGATGTCGGAAGACATCTTTGCCGACTATCCGTTCGACCACGCCGGGCAGGGCGAGACGTCGCTGATGATGGCGCTCTGCCCCGAAGCGGTGGACATGGGGCGCTTCGGCGACAACACTGGGTGGTACGCGGCGACCGCCAAGGACGCCAGCGCCGAACTCGGACGCGAGGGTGTGGCGATGATCCTCGAACGGTTGCGTGGTCTGCTGAAGGACTGACGGCAGTTGTCGCTGACGGTGTGGCTTAGGCCCTACTTTGCGGCACCGGCTGTCATGCCTTGATCAGGTATCGCTCCAGCACCACGCCGATGACGATCAGCGGTAGGATGGCGGCAAATGAGGGCGCGGCAATTGCTTGCCAGTTGCTGCCCGGGCTGCCGGTCTGCGAGGCGACCATCACCGGTATCGTGTTGGCGTGCGTCGAGGTCAGCAGCGCGGCGAAAAAGTATTCGATCCACGTCAGGACGAGGCTAAGGATGAAGGCGGCGATCATGCCGGCAGGGCGATGGGCAGGATGAGGGCAAAGAAGGCGCCCCAACGCCGCGCATTTCGCGACTACCGGACGGAACAGGCCATCAGTTTCAAGAAGCACCTTGCCAAGGTGAACGCGGAGCGCGGCGGCAAACGGCTCAGCAAGGCTACCGTCACATCATCCCTTCACGCATTGCGTGATTACTTTCTGTAGCTGGCCGAGCAAAGAGGCTTCCGGCGCATCCAGCGAACGGACGCCGACCAATTTAGGCCATGTCGTGACCGCCAGTTCCATGCCTTGCGCAGCGGTAGCCGCGCCGGCCTCGAAATGGGCTGTGATCAACAACCCCGCAATGGCGGCCATCAGGCCCGAGATCATAAAAGTGGCAATGATGACACGCTCGGTGTTGATGCCGGCCAGTCGCGCGGCCAACGGATTGCCGCCCGTCGCATAGAAGGATCGCCCGAACTTCGTCCGCGACAGGACGATCTGGGCGACAATCGCCAGCGCCACTGTCAGCACGATAACTGCCGGGACGCCCAAGACGCGTCCGGCCTGGAGTTCGACGAAGATCTTCGGCACGGGCGCGATGTTGGTGCCGCCGGAGACAATGTATGCCAGTCCGCGTGCGATGGTCATGGTAGCCAGCGTTGCGATCAGGGCAGGTATCTTAAGCTTGGTCACGGCAAGGCCGTTGACCAGGCCGATACCCATACCGGCGACCAGCGCCGCGATGATGCCCATTTCGGGCGACCAGCCATAGAAATTGACGAGACCGACCGACAGCACCGACGAGAGGACCAGAACCGAGGCGACGGACAGGTCAATGCCAGAAACCAGAATGGCGAAGGTCTGGCCGATCGCCACCACAGCGATGATCGTGGCCGATTGCAGCACGTTCTCGGTGTTGCGCACCGTGGCGAGTGCGCGAATCCTACTGGGGCAAATATACTAGAACGTTTGACGCCGAGGTGATGCAGCGCGTGATCATCGAGATGGTTGAGGAGGCCGGCGTTGAGGTGCTGTTGCGCGCCACGGTCGTGGATACCGTCATGAAGGACGGCGTCATGAACGGCCTGATCATCCGCACCAAATCCGGCGAGAGCCTGGTCCTTGCAAAGGCCTTTGTCGACGCATCTGGCGACGGCGATGTGGCAGCCCTGGCTGGCGCAAAATTCATGCTCGGACGCGACGGAGATGGGCTGACCCAGCCGATCACGTCCTACTTCCGTGTGCTCAACGTCAACGTCCCCGCCCTTATCGCCGACTGCGAGGCGAACCGGGCCGACATGTGGGAGGTCGTCTATCCAAAGGAAGCCGGCGACCGCAACGAAGACTATGCCATGGCGGTGCTGCTGACCGGCTTCCAGCAGCGCATCAAGGACAAGGTCGCGGAGGGATTCGACTGGATCATTCCCAAGGACCACATTACCATAAAAACTGGGCTGATCCCGGGTGAAATCTCGGTCAACGTGACACGCTTCCAGGGCAACGGTCTCGACGACCGCGACCTCAGCCGCGCCGAAATCGAAATCCGCAAGCAGGCCTATTGCGCCTTCGACATCCTGCATCGCTACGTGAAGGGTTTCGAGACAGCGATTTTCCTCGAAGTGGCACCCAAGCTCGGCATCCGTGAGACGCGGCGCGTCACGGGGCAGTATGTGCTGACAGAGACCGAAGTGCGCGGCAATGCGCGTTTCGAAGATGCGATCGGGCTGTGCAATTCGCCTGTCGACGTGCACGAGCCGGGCGGCAGCAAGGCGATCATGGACCATGTCGGCGTCGGCTACGGCATCCCATACCGCTGCATGGTCCGGTCTCGATCGACAATCTGATGATTGCTGGACGTTGCATCTCGGCGGACGAGATCGCTTTCGGTTCGACGCGCGACGTTCCGGCCTGCACGATGACGGGCGAAGCGGCAGCCATCGCCGTTTCGCTTGCCGCCGCGAGCGGTGTGCGGGTGTCGACGGTCGCGGTCGGAGAAGTGCAGGCAAGGCTGCGCGCGCTCGGCACCTGGCTCGGAACGCCAGGAGAAGTGGTTCCCGACGTCCTCAAGCAAGCAAGCTGAGCCGGTCAGGGGCGCGGTAGGTTTATGCCGCAGGAGTTGCGCACTATCAGATTAGCGCTGAGCACCATCTGGACCGGCGCGCCGGTCCGGTGGCCGGAAATGCGGTCGACAACAAGGTAGCCGCCTCGCTGCCGATGTCATTGGCCGGCTGCGCCATGACAGTCAGGCGTGGGCGGAAGGCAGCCGCCCAGGCGAAGTCGTCGAAGCCGACGACGCAAATGTCTTCCGGGCAGCGGAGCCCCCTGTCATTCAGCGCCTGCACCATGCCGAGGGTCATGAAGTGTTGTTACAGAAGACTGCGTCCGGCCTTCTTCCGGCGTCGAGGAGCGACAGACCGGCCGCCTCTGCCGCCGGGATGTTGGACTGGCTCCTCTTAAGCAGCGCGGGATCGAGATCAAGACCGGCCCGGACGAGGGCGTCGCGGAAACCGGCAACCCGCTCGTGTATGGCCGAAGTCTCGAGTTCCGCCTCCAGCAGCCCAAGCCTCTCATGGCCAAGCGAAATGAGATGCTGCGTCAGTTCGGCGGCCGCGACGGCGTTGTTGGCCACCACGGTGTCTGCCGGAACCCCGACCAGCTTTCGGTCGCCGAAGACCAGCGGCAGGCCGCTTGCCGCTAGCTCAGCAAGCAGCGACTCGTTCCCGCCGGCCGGCGCCAAGATGATGCCGTCGATGCGGCGTTCGAGGACGAGGTCCAGCGCCTGCCGCTCGCGCGAGGTGCTTTCCTCTGTGTTGCACAAAAGCAGATTGTAACGCTCGCCGCGCTGTTGGGCGGTGTCTTCGACGCCGCGCACGAAGTCGGCGAAGAACGGGTTCGTCACATCTGCTATCAGCACCGCAATGGTGCCGGTGTGGTTGACGCGAAGGCTGCGGGCAATGCCGTCCGGACGGTAGTTAATAGCCTTGATCGCGGCGCGCACCTTTTTCTTGGCGTCGACGCTCACGGCGCGCGATTCGTTGATTACGTGCGATACGGTTGCCGTAGATACGCCGGCCTTCGCGACTACATCCTTGATCGTGACCATTCTAGCCGATCATCTCCAAACGACGTACGCTGTTAAACGATTTATCTAACGAATGTCATGGAAGAATTTCGATCGCGAAGGATTCTGATTTCTCGGGGTCGACGCGACCGTATTGCTGTTGGCCTTACCCGGTGTCGCTTGTCCGAAGGGGACGACCTGACAGCATTCCTATTCACCAAGTCGGGCTGCTATCTCGCTTCGGCTACCATCCAGCCATCCAGGACTGGCGGACACCCAAGGCTTGCAGCCGCGATAACCTGGTCGCAGCACTCCCCGAGCGTGGCGCTCACGTGACCGACGTCGGCGATGCGTCTTGTGCTGCCGACCGGGATTGGCTTAGCGACAATCCGACCTACGGGCTAAAATCAGACGCTTGGCGCTCGCCGGCAACAGCGGGAGAGGGCACCACTGCGGAGTCTCAACATGAACCGCAAGCAATCGGCCTTCATGATCTCCATTGTATGGATTAGGCTCGCTGCATGGGAATATTGACCTTCAGCATCAACGTCACCCTGGACGGCTGCGTCGACCACCAGGAGGGTCTAGTCGACGATGAGACCCATGCCTTTTTCACGCAGCTTATGGATGAAGCCGGGGCGATGCTGTGGGGCCGCGTCACCTACGAGATGATGGAGAGCTATTGGCCCGCCGTCGCTCGGGGCGAGGTGAAGGTGCCGCCTGCGATACGCGAATGGGCTCAAAAGCTCGAGGCCAAGCCGAAGTACGTGGTGTCTTCGAAGCGGCAGGCCTTCCCATGGACCAACAGCCAGCAGGGGGTAGCGGCAAGCTGGCAACTGAACTGGATCGGCTGGATCTGATTGACGAGTACAAGCTTCTTGTCCACCCGAGGATCGTCGGGCACGGTCCGACTCTCTACCAGGGCGGATAGCCGGGCACACGGCGGCTCGAACTCATCTCTTCCAAACCGCTCCGCTACGCACGGTTGCCATGCACTATCGGCGCGCGAATTGACCCAGCGCGTCCTCTTCGCTGCCAAACTCGTGGGCTCGCGGTTGATAGGACGCCTTCTTGCCGGCCAACATGCCATACCCGCGTTTTCTGCGATGGGAGCCTAAGCCAGTCATGGAGCCCGACCGAGATACATCCAGCGCATCGCACAGCCATGCCACCTGCCACATCTTCCGGTGCTTCGCGATGAAAGCGAACCTCATATCCGATCGGCCGGTCGCTCGAACCAATGGCGCTTCCGGCCTCAAACCCTCGCGAAGTAGGCTGCGGCCCTTTTCAAAGGGTCGCGCTCCGCCCTCAGCTTCGCCACTTCATTGCGCAGCCGGTCGATCTCGAGCTGGTTTGGCTTCATCCGCCCATGGCCGGGAAAGGCATGCTGGGGATCCATCGACAGATCGCGCACCCATTTGCGCGGCACGTTCTCGTGGAAATCAAGGTTGCGGACCGCCTGGCGACTATAGATTCGAGCCTTATAGTCAATTCAGCGCTGGATGGAGCTAGAATTCTGTCAGAAAGCCCTCGAAGCCTGCCAGTGTTCGTATGTGCGGCGCTTTATCGCTTAGCGATCCCTGCATTCCTTTCAGGCCACGGGCCAGATTGCCTGAAGCCTCTCACCCGCAAGTATGCGCTCCCGGGCAGCAGCCTCATTGCGGCCAAGTTTGTCGGCTGCGTCTGCAACCACGCCTACGCTGGCCTTGGGGATGACCACGACACCGTCCACATCGCCAAAGATCACGTCGCCCGGTCTGATGGTTACGCGGCCGATGGTCACCGGCACCTGCGATTGTCTCGGCTCCTTCTTCCCGGTCACGCCGACAGGACTCGCCTGGACGCCGAACAATGGATAGCCAAGCGCACGCACCTGGGCGAGGTCGCGCACTGTTCCGTTGACGATGGTGGCCGCCGCCCCACGGACCTTGGCGCCGGTGCTCATCAATTCACCGGAGCAAGATCCCGGCGCACAGGAGGCGTCGCAAACGAGAATGGCGCCTTGCGGAACGTTATCAATAGCATTGTGGTAGATGTCCTGTGGCTCGCCCTTGCGGTCGGAGGGTTCGAACAAGATGGTAACGGCAGGCCCGCAGACCACGTCGCCGGCGCTGAGCGAACCTAGAAGTGAAATGCCCTCAAGATGCCCCCACAGGCCCAGTTGCTCCATGCTGTCGTGGACGTCGCCCGAATACCATTGCTTGAGGCGTTCGATCGCTGGCCAGTCAGTTTCGGAGTAGTCAAAGTCAGTCATTGCCGTGGTCCTTACGGTTCAGGTTTTCAATGGCGAGGCGAAGATATTCGGCGCTGTTGTCGATGTGAGTTGCCATCAGTTTCTTGGCCTGTTGCTGATTGCGAAGACGGATCGCATCGCAAATTTCCGCATGCTCGAGATAAGCGGCCTTGAGCGACTTGGACGGTACGCGGCTCGTGACCTTGATCACTTCGATGACGAGGCCGTAGAGGTTGTCGTAGAAGACGCTAAGGATCTCGTTGCCGGCCGACCGGACGAGCGCCAGATGAAATTCGGCGTCCGCCGCGGTGAAGCCGGTAAAGTTGCCGCTGTCGCGGGCCAGCCTCATTAGTTCCAAGGCCGCATCGACCTCGGCGCTGACCGGTTCAGCCTGCGTCACCAGCAGGCCGATGACCTCAGTTTCGATCATACGACGCACGTCCATCAGCTGCATGAGATAGTCAGGTTCGGCCGAGAACAGCTGCTTGACGGTAGTGGCGAGCATGCCAAGGAATTCGCTGACATCGCCGCGGATGACGGTCGAGCGCTCGCCATGGCGCCGGCGGATCAGTCCCTTTGTCTCAAGGATCTGCATCGCCTCGCGAACGGACCGCGTTGAGACGCCGAAGTCTCGGGCGATGTCCCCTTCTGATGGCAGCCGCTCGCCAATCGAAAGGCCGCCGGACAGGATCTTCGCTTCAAAGGCGCTGGCTACCGAGGAATGGAGCTTGTCCCGGTTTCGAGGCACCCTATCGGACGCCGGGGACGCTTTGGGTTCACTGGCCATCAACATTTCCCCCACCGCTCCACCCCGGAGGCACCCCCGGCCGGCTCTGGCCCATTCTCAGTGCTTCCTCACTCTGCAGCTGCAGTTTGGCCAAGTCGCTGTCCCAACAGCAGGTAACAATCCGCGACATGTTGGAGCCTCCTTTGAGGATTGACATACATATGTCATAAGTCATATGTCAAGACTTGTCGGCCGGACTGATGGCTCGGATCGGCAGTTGGATAGCCCGTCGCATCCGGCGTCGGGTTGAGTTCTGGTCAGCGTTCGCGCGGGAGCATGTTCCGTGGGACTCGCAAATATCTGGGAGGAATAACTATGACACGATTCATGCGCCGTCTCGCGGCGTTTGCCGCACTGGTGACGACGTTGGCACTACCCGCCATTGGTGCCTCCGCACAAACGATCGCCGACATCGAAGGCAAGGGAAAGGTCACAATCGGCGTGCTTACCGGCATCCCGCCTTATGATACGGTCGATTCTTCGGGCAACACCGACGGATTTCTTGCTGACCTTGCCCGGGAAGTGGCGAAATCGCTCGGCGTGGAACTGGAACTCGTGCCGGTCAACAACGCATCCCGCGCCGCCGCGCTGGAGTCGGGTCGCGTCGACATGCTAATCGCTCAGATGACCGCGACGCCGGAACGCGCCAAGCTGTTCCTGATGACGAATCCCTATGGCGCCTACGAAATGCGCTTCGTCGCGGCGAAGGATATGAAGTTGACTACGCTCGACGACCTCAAAAGCAAGCGCGTGTCTGTGCCGAAGGGCGGCACCCAGGACGTTGCGGTCAGCGGATATGGCATCGAGGGGCTTGAGGTGGTTCGGTTCGATGACGACGCCACCGCCATGCAGGCCCTGATCTCGGGTCAGGTGGACGCCACGGCGGCGGTCGCCACGGTCGCCAACGATGTCATTGCAAAACGTGATCTCACGAACATTGAGGTTAAGTCCGAGCTACCGATCTTCACGCTGTATTGGTCGATGGCGGTCCGCAAGGACGCAACGCAGTTGCACCAATGGCTGAACAACTTCATCTACTACTATGAGGTGACCGGCAACCTCGACAAGTTGCATGAGAAATGGGTGGGCGTGCCCACTCCGGGCGGCAAGTTGCCGACCTTCTGAGCTGAAATCCGAGCGGATCCGCAAGGCGCGACCGCCAGAGATACCCATGCAAGGCCTGTCACCCCATGGCTTACCAGATGAACTTCACGCCGGTTCTGGCGCGCGCGCCGGAACTGGTCGAGGGCACGATCAACACCGTCTTCCTGTCGGCGCAGTCGATAGCGATTGGTGTGACGATTGGGCTTGCCATTGCGTTGATCCGGGTCGATGGCCCCAAATGGGCGGCCGCCGCGGGAGCAACCTATGTCGAAGCCTTCCGCAATACCCCACTTCTGGTCCAGCTGTTCCTGATCTTTTTCGGACTGCCCTATATGGGCGTCCGGCTCAGCGCCAACACTGCAGCCATCCTCGCGATCTCCCTAAACCTTGGGGCCTATTCTACCGAAATCTTCCGCGCGGGTCTGCTCGCCATTCCGCGCACCCAGATCGAGGCAGGCCTGGCGCTTGGCCTGTCGCGATTGCAGGTGATGAGATACGTTATCATCGTTCCGGCCTTGCGCATCATCTATCCGGCGTTGACAGGCCAGCTCACTCTAACCCTGCTTGGCTCGTCGATGGCGTCGGCGATTTCGGCAACTGAATTGACGCTGGCCGCAGCCAAGATCGAGTCACAGACCTTCCGGAGCCTCGAGACATTTCTGATCGCGGCTGCGATATATATCGCGCTGACCTTCGTGTTTCGCGCCATCTACTGGCTGATCGGACTGTGGCTCTTCCGGCGCAAGGCGCCACCGGCGCCAGTACTCGTACCCTTGCTGGAGCGACAGCCGGAGGCCCGCATATGATGGACTCATTCGGATGGCCCGGCGTCGAGTTTCTTTTTCGTGGATTCATGTGGACGATTGGCCTGTCGGTGATCACCTTCCTTGCGGGTGCGTTCTTCGGCCTGCTGTTCGCGCTCGGGCGTGCGCTGGGGCCGCGCTGGCTGCGCTTCGCTATCGGAGGCTATATCCAGCTGGTGCAGGCGACACCG
Organism: uncultured Rhizobiaceae bacterium; assembly: GCA_947259295.1. GTDB lineage: Bacteria > Pseudomonadota > Alphaproteobacteria > Rhizobiales > Rhizobiaceae > CAMYMG01. The sequence goes on along the minus strand of CAMYMG010000009.1, from coordinate 10,682 downwards.
TTGCTGATTGTCGTCTTCCTCGCTTTCTACGGTCTTAGCTTTGTCGGCCTTTACTTTCCGCCTCTCGCCGCCGCCGCGATCTCGTTGACTGTCTATGCGACTGCCTTCCTTGCCGACATCTGGCGCGGCTGCATCGAGGCGGTTCCGCGCACGCAATGGGAGGCCGCCGACTCGCTGGCGCTCAGCCGGATGCAACGGCTGCGCTACGTGATCCTTCCGCAGGCGTTCCGGATCGCGCTCGGGCCGACGGTGGGCTTCATGGTGCAAATCGTCAAGAACACATCGGTCACCGCGCTGATCGGCTTCGTGGAACTGACCCGCGCCGGGCAATTGCTCAACAATATGACGTTCCAGCCGTTTCACGTCTTCCTGACGGTAGCCGTAATGTACTTCGCAGCCTGCTATCCACTGTCGCTGTCGAGCGAGACGTTGAAGGAGAGAAAGAGTGCCAGCTCTACGCATTGAGAAGCTGAGAAAATCCTACGGCGCCTTACCCGTCCTGAAAGGCATCGATCTGTCGGTCGAGAATGGCGACGTAGTGGCCATTATCGGCCGCTCCGGCTCGGGCAAGAGCACGATGTTGCGCTGCATCAACGGACTCGAGCCGTTTCAGGAAGGGTCGATCGAGGTCGCCGGGCACAGGGTCGAGGGCTCGAGTTCCAGGCTGCGCGAGCTTCGCAAGGAGGTCGGCATGGTGTTCCAAGGCTACAACCTGTTTCCGCACCTGAATGTTGCCGATAACATTACCCTAGCCCCACGCGTTGTGAAAGGCGTTCCGCGGGCAGAATGCGACGCGCTAGTCCAACAAGTTCTCTCCCGCGTCGGTCTGGAGGAAAAGGCTGGAGCCTATCCAGACGAATTGTCCGGTGGTCAGCAGCAGAGGGTAGCCATCGCCCGCTCGCTTGCGATGAAGCCCAAGGTGATGCTCTTCGACGAGGTGACGTCGGCGCTTGATCCGGAATTGACGGGCGAGGTGCTGAAAACCATTGCCGAACTCGCCGAGGCCGGCATGACGATGGTTCTAGTGACACATGAGATGAGCTTCGCACGCCGCGTAGCCACTCGTACCGTGTTCATGCATGAGGGCCGCGTCTGGGAAGAAGGACTCTCGGAAACGTTCTTCTCTAGTCCGCAGACGCCGGAACTGCAGAGCTTCATTGCGCCGAACCTGAATTAGTTCGGCGCGGGTGCAGGCCACATCAACCCAACCAGTGGCGCAACGCCGCAAAGACAGGAGCAACCAAGTGCCAGGGCCAGAAAATGTGAAACTTGCGGAAAAGATGCGCCGCGGCGAGCCGACCTTCGGTGCCACTTTCTATTCCGGCTCGACGACTGCGATCGAGGCGGCGGGGAGCTGGGGGCTGGATTTTGCCTTCATCGATGCCGAACACACGCCGGTCAATGTCGACAGCCATCTGGAGAAGCTGGTCCTCGCCTCGCTACTCTCAGGCATTGCGCCTCTTGTGCGCGTGCGCGGCACGAATGAGTGGGACATCCGCAAGTCGCTGGAATTCGGCGCAACAGGAGTCATCGTTCCTCAGGTTGGTACGGCCGATGAGGCAAGGGCGATCGTCCGTGCCGCGAAGTTTCCGCCGATCGGACGGCGCGGCGGCGACGCCTCGTGCCGGGCGGCCGGCTTTGCAGGACCGGGCTTCCAGTGGTCAAGTTACATGGAGCACGAGAACGCCACCCGCCTCGTGATCCCGATGGCGGAGAGCTACGAGTTCTTCGACAACATCGATGAGATCCTCGAGGTCGAGGGCATCGACATCATAAATTTCGGACCTGCCGACTATTCGATCTCGCGCCGCATCTCCATCGACTATTCGATGTCGCATCCTGAAATAGAAGAGAAGCTGGCCGAGCTGGTCGAGAAGTCTCACGCACGCGGTATCAAGGTCATGGCCCCCTGCATTCCGCCGGTGGCCGATAATGTGTTGGCACTTACGAAGAAGGGCGTCGACATGATTATCATGGGCAACGATGTGATGTTCCTCAACCAGGGGCTGAACCGCGTCCGGGACGCGATCGACACCGCGGCGAAGACCGCCTGAGATTCCACGACGGACAGGAGACAATTCATGAGCGATATTTTCAGCGTGGAGAACCGCATCGCGGTCGTCACCGGCGGGCTCGGGCAGTTGGGGACGCAGTTCTCGAAGTCGCTGGCAGAGGCGGGTGCCAAGGTGGCGATCTTCAGCCGCCGGCCCTTCGGGCCAGAGCAGCTTGCCCAAAAATTCCCTGGCCTTGAAGGCCGCATCCGCCTCTACGAGGCGAGCGTCACCGATAAAGCTGCGCTCGAAGCGGCCACGGAAGAACTCGTTGCCGACTGGGGCGTGCCGCATGTGCTGGTCAACAACGCCGGCATCGACTCCAAACCAGACGGGTCTGCCGAACAGAATGCTCCCTTCGAGGTCTATCCGCAGAAGTATTGGGACGACATCATCGACACCAACCTTACCGGTGTGATGCTGACCAGCCAGGTTGTAGGCAGCCGCATGGCAGAAGAACGTCGCGGATCAATTATCAACGTCGGCTCGATCTACGGCATGGTGTCGCCGAACCAGGCCCTCTATGCCTATCGCGAAAAGCGGGACGGTGTGCCCTTCATCAAGGCTATCTCTTATGCCGCTTCCAAATCCGGCCTCGTCAATCTCACACGCTATCTGGGCACCTACTGGGCGCCGAGGAAGGTTCGCGTGAATTTGATTTCCTTCGGGGGCGTCAAGACGGCGAGTTTCGATAAGGAGTTCATCGATGCGTTTCTGGATCGCGTGCCGATGGGCCGACAGGCAGAGATCGACGAGTACAACGGCGTAATCCGATTCCTTGCTTCTGACGCCTCTTCCTACATGACCGGCTCCAATGTCGTTGTAGACGGCGGCTTCACCGCTTGGTGAAGCCCTGCCGTCTTTGCAGCAGGGAGCTTTGCAGCCAGCGCCCGGTCAAATGTTTCGTCCATCTGTTACGCTCCACGCTTTACGTTTCTTGAACTCTTCCAAATCATCCGCCTCATCTGTCGGTACACGCGATAGCTCGGCCAAAGCCGCTGTCCTGCCTTGGAGGGGATGGCTACCAAAATTTGCGAGTTTCTCGAAAACAAAGTTAGATTGGAAAAAATGTCGAAAAATGCAGCCAGGTTTGTCAAAAAGAGATACTCTCCAGAAGCAATCTGGATTGATTTTGAGTCAGTCTTAGCGGATGCTTTCCCCGGATTTCGATCGTAGGCCTTCTTAGTATCCAGGATCTTCGGTTCAGCCCTCCTCGTGGCTTGCTCCAGAGCGCCTTCCCCCTCAATCCAGTGAGAATTGAGGATCACCTACAAAACACGCTATTTCCTCTCCGCAAATCGTAGAGGCGGTTAGCAGTAATACTGGGCTGCAAATGCTTCTAAACCTCAATCAAGATAGACGCGCAGTCCGACAGCCGCCTTCGAGTGATGTCGGAAACAGGCGTCACTTCCGGACACCGACATTCTGATATGATCGGCATCTTGTTACTTTGGCTTACGAAGCGGTCCAAACATCTTTGTCGTAGTCCAAACTCGTAAGTCGTCCGACATTAATGGCGCACCCGAGAGGATTCGAACCTCTGACCTCTGCCTTCGGAGGGCAGCGCTCTATCCAGCTGAGCTACGGGTGCTGGCCGGGAACCGAAAAGGGGTTCCGGACGCGGGGCCATGCGGCCCTCACGATTTGGCTGTCATAGCCGAAGAGACATGGCGCATCAACGGCCAATATGGAGGCTGCGCTGTCCTCCTCAGGCAGAGGTCAGAGGTTCGAATCCTGATTGGTGCGAGTGGCGGGGATGTGCCTGTCGATCAGGTTCTATTGCTGCGATCGCGGCAGTAGTCGGTGTCGACCAGCTAGGGCGACCGGATCCTGGTCAGCCGGGTAGAGAGCTATCGGTCTGGAATACGAAAAACCGCGCCAAGATTGGCGGGGTTTGTCGAGATAGCGAACTGCAATCGCGCTAGCTCTTGCGAGTTTCTGGTTAGTCGACCGCAGGAACAGCGCCGAGCCAGCGTCCGAAGTTGGGCAGATCGGGAGCCGTGTTGCGCTCGCGGTCCTGTGGGGTCATTGCGCCGAAGCGGAACTTCAATCCGACACGCACCGTATGGTCGGTCAGCTTTTCGTCTCCACTATCAACACTGTGTTCGATGACATGAATGCCTTCGTAAGCAGCAAACACAGACAGTGCGCCACCACCGACAGCGAGGTCTGGCGTGTGCTCAAGCTCCAGACCCCACGCGATCAGATCCGTGTCGTCTTGAAACTCCGGATCTGAATCATAATCCTGGGTCCCGTTCGCATAAGCGATGTCGCCCTGGAGCATCGTGCGCCCGCCATTGAAGAACGCTTGACCAATGCCGCGGATGAAAAAGGCATCATCAATGTGTTCGCCGTCGTCACTGTTCGAGCCGAGATAGCCACCCTGTGCCGCAAATGAAAGATTGTTGAAGTTCGTGCGGGCCGCGAGACCGGCGAAATAGTGCGTCGCGTTCTGATCGTCGTCGTCGCTTTGGTCAACATTAAAGGTCTTGCCACCACCTGCGAACGCACCGAAAAGATACTGGTCAGACGTCCATGCCGCCTGCATGCCGGCCGTAATGCTGCCGGCATAGGTGTCATTGACGTCCAGATCATCGTCGTAGAATGAACCCTCCCCGCTAATCTCGGTCTGCCAAAGCCAAGAGTCGCCGATAGGAACAGCTGCTAGACCGCCGCCACCCATCAGCGGAAAACCGTCATCCTCATCGCCATCGTCATCAATAGCGTCGCCGGTCCGCCATAGGTAGCCACCCCAGACGTTTACTTCGACAACCATCTGACGTTCCGCCGGTGTCAAGATCGGCTCCTCGTAGACAATTGCGTCAGCCGCGAACGCTGTGCCGGCCAGCAACAATGACGTTACACTCGAAATCATCAAAGCGGTGCGCTTCATGACCTTCCCCTTCCTGAAAATTCTTCAACGCGAGGCTTCCTCAAGGGGAGAGGCGTTGGCAACCCTTAATGGGGCTCGAGACATGGATTCCGTCACCTTTGGTGGAATGTGTTGCATGCCTGCGACATTTTTGACTTGGATGTCCAGACTTGGTGGCGCGGGCTCGCGATTAAGCATCTGTTGAAGAGAACCGCAGGACCCGAAGCTGCTCTACGCGAGCCCGTTCACCGACATCGCAACATCCGGGCCGGAGCAGGTCTTTACAATTGAGCGGACTGACCAACTTGTCCGTGCCATCGAGCGACTGAACGTCAGTGCTGTCGGATAGCGTGAGTGGTCGGTTCTTCGCATAGATAGCGCAGCAAACAGTCAGGGGTGGGGCCTGGTGCGTGTCGGCGTGCCGGATGCTGTTCGAACAGCGGGTGCATCTTGCCGCGCACTGGTGAGTCGCTGGGATGTCCCCAGTTCGATCCGGTGAGGGCTCAATCGCCCGTAGCCTGTGACGGAGACTTGACCCCGGCCTAGTCGGAGCGAGTCCGCACTGACGCGCCTTCAGAAACCTCGCAGACCAACGCGTCACCACTCAATCTCACTACCGTCGTATGCGAAGAAGCCTCCGGACTGCTTCGAAGCCAGCGAATCCAGAACTTCAAGCAGCATTGTCGCCGACTGTCCTGGTGTCAGCCGTTCTCGCTTTCCGGCGAAATCAACGGACAGGCGGGTTGCAACTGTGCCTGGATGTAGAGCGGCAAGCACGGCCTGCGGACGACTTCGGGCAATTTCGATAGCAGCCGTTTTGACGATCTGGTTCTGGGCCGCCTTGGCCGCGCGATAGGATATCCATCCGCCCAGTCCATTGTCACCAATCGAGCCGACACGCGCTGAAAGCGTCCCGAACAGGCTACGCCGGTTCTTCGGCAGGAGCGGCGCAAAATGCTTGATCACCAGAGCCGGTCCGATTGCATTGACGCGAAACTGCCTGGCCATCACCTCAGGATCGAGCGTTCGGATCGTCTTCTCTGGCGAAGCGCCATCAATGACCAAGGCACCGGTCGCATTGAATACCAGGTCGGCCTCCCCGGCTTCTTCGGAGGCGCGAGTCGCCGCTGTGATCACGGAAGCCTCGTCGCAGATATCGATGGCTGTATCGCCTCTACGCGAAAGACGGATAAGCCGAGAACATGCAGGGTCTGATTCGATTGTGGCAGCAATTGCCGAGCCGATCCCACCCGAGGCGCCAATTACGATCGCCGTGTATCCTGGTCGAAGTGAAGAGAGGGGAGCGGTCATCGAAAGCCGAGGCTCATGTCTGGAAGCCGATCCTAGCAGCAACTGGATTCTAGCCGACGTCAGTGCCAGACTGTTCGGATGTGCAACCTTTATAACATCACGACTACTCAGAAGGCCATTATTCAATGGTCGCGTGCGTTGCGCGACAAAGCCGGCAATCTTCAGCCGAGCCTAAATCTCTATCCGAACTATGCCGCGCCTGTTGTCCGAAACGCGCCAGACGGAGAACGCGAGCTTGCTCTGTTACAGTGGGGAATGCCTTCGCCTCCTGCATATGTGAAAGGTGCAGACAGAGGCGTGACCAACATCCGCAACGTCAAGCCCCCTCATTGGCGGCGATGGCTGAAGCCAGAGTTCCGATGCGTCGTGCCTTTCAACAGCTTCGCAGAGCCCAGTCCGATCAAGGACGAGAGCGGCAAGACGCCGAACGTATGGTTCGCCGTCGATGATAGCCGCCCGCTTGCATTCTTTGCAGGTATCTGGACGATGTGGAGCGGCGTCAGGAAGCTGAAGGATGGCCCGGGCGTCTTGGAGCTCTATGGCTTCCTGACGACGGAGCCTAATGCCGTGGTTGCGCCGGTCCACAAAAAGGCGATGCCGGTGATCCTTACCAGACCAGATGAGATTGAGACCTGGCTGACAGCGCCGGCCGAAGAGGCCTTGGCGCTTCAGCGGCCTTTGCCGGACGATATGCTGGAGATTGTGACGCCGCCGGCGCCTTAACTATTGGTTTCGTCGCGCCAGACAACCTTTCTGACGCTCTTGATCTCGACCAGCCGGCGAATGCGTAGGCCGATGAGTTCCTGGGCCGTTGGACTCCATGTCACGGCAACCAGGAATCTCGCGCGGGTGCACCTTTCGCATCGCATGCCGTGCGCCACCCGGTCGCAACTGATGTCGCCCAGCAGCTGCTGAAGGTCAGCCGGCCGGTAGTGACGCTTGATGTTGCAATATCCACAGGTGATGCGAACGAGTTGCCCAACGTCATGCGCGTTAGACAGCGTCCAGGCTTGAGCACGTTTGCGTCGTCCACCATTGTCGGGCATGGAGAACACACTAGGAAAAAATGCCTCTCGAGGTCAATGGGCTTCAGCTATCAACCCGGAGCTTCTTGGCAGCACGCCATTCGAACAGCGGTGACTCCTGGTGCGCTTCTGCTGGCCCGATGCTGTTGGATAGCGGGTGCGTCTTGCCACGCGCTGGTGAGTCTCTGTGCGACGGGCGGGCCGTCATGGGTTTCGCGAGAGATGAGCCCATAGGCCAAGTAGACGAAAGGGCTCGATAAAAATCGGACATCTTGATCCGACGTTCGCAACCAGCCAGGCATAAATTCGAGAAGTGGGCGGCAATGACGCCGACGACCGGCGCGTCGACGATTAAACCAGCAACGTCCGTCGTGAATGCTGACCGCCAGGTCGAGGACTGGGCAAGGAAGCGTATTCTTGAGGTCATGAACAAGCGGGGTTTGAAGGACAGGGATGTCACGCGAGAGCTCGGAGTGGGTCCACACGATACGTCGCTCTGGCGCGCAATACGTCCGCCCAGCATTAAACTTGCGCTCGCGGCCAACCTGGAGAAGTGGCTACACGACAACCGCCGTGTGTAGACGCAATAGAGTCCTCTACGATCAGTCCGCCGATGCGCTGTCGCAACGGTAGAGACTCGACGGCAGGGGCTCGGTGGTTTGCCTCAGTAGTTCACCAGGCTTCACGTAGACAACGGCGCGTCATCAATCGTCCTTCTGGCCCAGAAACTATCCGGCGTTTCATATCGACGATCGCTCATACTCAGGCAAGAGCGCGCCGCATAAGGACTTCCCGTCAACCAAGGCTGGGCTCAAACGTCAGGAAATCCGGCGATTTCTTAGAGACGGGTGGTGTTTTGATCGGAGAAAGGACGTTTTTCAGGCCTGGAAATGACAACCCCGTGTAAACATCGCGCCATTCAATCATCTCCTCCACTGGATCACTGAACACTAGACGGTGCGGAGGCTTGCAGCTTGGTTGTCGTCAGGTTGACGTAAGCCCACGAGGATGGGCGGATCCGACCCCTGTTGTCTGTGGCAACAGAAGCCATCCGGATCAATGAGTGCGCTAATTTCTAGGACTTCGATGTCAGGTCGAAGCACCTTTAATCGTCCTGCTATCGTGCGCGCGGTCAAGTCAGTTGAGACTGATTGACCCTATCCAAGACGCTCCACCAGATCGACGGCTCGCAGGTGGCTGTAGCGCTGGAGCATACGAAGCTCCTTGTGTCCGGAGATGGTCGCCGTCTCGATGACGTTCAGACCGCGCTCCAAGAGCCGTGAGACAGCTTCGTGGCGAAGATCATGAAAGCGTAGGTCGGTGAGTCCCGCGCGCGTTCTGAGGTGCCCCCAGGCTTGTTGAACGCCGCTCTTGGTCGACGGCACCACGCGCTCGTCCATCTGCTGCTGCTTAAGTAGGGCGAGTGCGTCCAGGGCGCGAGTGCTGAGCGGCACGTCGCGGCTCTCGCCATTCTTGGTCATGTCCAGATGCGCGATGCGCTTGTCGAGGTCAACATCGTCCCACGTCAGCGACAGCATCTCGCCCTGACGCATGGCTGTCTCAATCGCGAGCATGATCAGGGGACGCATATAGGTATTACGTCCGGCGTCGGCTGCTTCGAGCAATTGCTGTTCATCGTCACCGTTGAGGCGACGGTTACGTCCACGAGGAGGAACAGGTCGACGGATCATCCGGACGGGGTTCTGCACCAGATGCACGCCCCACTCTTTGCGACCGATGTCGATGGCGTGCGCGATCGTGTTGAGCTCGCGGATGACGCTCGCCGTCGATACACTCTTGAGGCGCTCGTCGCGGTAGGCTGCAATGTCTGCTGACGAAAGCAGGGCGAGCGTCCGGTGTGCAATGTCGCGCCCCATCAGCGCCTTGACGCGATAGCTCTCGGTCGACGCGCTGCGCTTGTGGGGCGTGATCTCTGTCAAATAGCGCTCGAGGAGTTCGCGGACCGTCATGCGCTCGGCAAGGCGCGTGTCCTGGAGACTGCCGCAGCGGTCCAGTTCAGCTTCGAGTGTGCGAGCCCACGACAGCGCGTCAGCTTTGGCATCGAAGCTCTTGGCTCTGGGGGGATTCCTTTACGTCTTACCTGAGCCTGCCACTTGCCTCGCAGTCGCCGGATCGTCGCCATGAAGCACCTCCTTCTTTTGTGCCTCATGACGCGTAGGACACCCCTCAGAGGGCGCCAAGGAGCATTCCGGTGTCCAGTGTGATCAGAGTGTGCCGGGAGTGTCAGGGGTGCTCGTAGGGGCCGATGAGGCGGCGCACGAGGCCAAAGGGATCAAGGAGTTACGGCAAGGACGAGAAGCAGGAGAGCGCTGCCTAAATAAGGCAGCATTTGGACTCCCTGGCAATGCGCGATCAGGCCTCATACACATCCAGTCGACATCCACGAGGTGCAAACTATTGCCGCCTCCCATTCTATAATCAGACGTGTATCCTAACTTCGATTCGAAGGTCGGGGAGGTGAACGTTGAATTATAGTCAAGGGCAGCTGAAAGGATTTGCAGACGCGGTTCAGTCGTTGAAACTATACCGCCGAGCTGAACTTCGGGAGTCGTCGACAGATAAGCCGCTGATTGAGGCTCTTTATGTGGATCCGCTCCAGCACGACTCGGTATTGGAGACAATGCTCCGACCCAGCACCACTTTCTTGATTGGCCGGAAAGGAACTGGGAAATCCACGGTGTTTCAGCGAGCCCAGCACGAAATACGAAAGAAAAAGAACGCCGTATCTGCTTATGTCGACATCAAAACGGTTTTCGAATCATCATCGGTTGACGAGGAAATGGTTCAGAAGATCAGTGCCATTAGCAATACGCTGACGAAAGCTGATGTATCTAGATTATTGCTGTATCGAGCATTCACGAGAGCAGTATTCTCAGATGTGCAAAAAGAACTCAGTTCCCAGATTGATGACGGCTTTCTCTCGCGTATCTTCTCTGCCTCCCAGAATGATAAGCGTCGCGCCGTCATTGACGGAATAAAAAACCTCCTTGATGGAGCCTTTGAGGCAGATCTGACCGACATAACAGCCCTGACGGACACCGCGGTCAGCAAGACAGCGGAAGCCAAATCGTCCAAATCATCAACAAGCAACATGGGAGCCAAGGCTGAAGCTAGCACTACCGGAAGTGGTTCCGGTGGACTATCCTATTCGTCAGGTCGCGAAGACAGCAAGGACTATGCTGCAGGAGAAACCCATCAATACTCACGGATACTACTGAAGACTTTTAACGTAAATAGGATAATGGAGAGGCTTGCCGATCTGCTGTCAAATCTGGGAGTAACAAGCCTATATATATTTATCGATGATTTTTCGGAGTTGCCATTAGAGGCAATGACCGTCTTCGTTGACACTGTATTGGCCCCTTGAACTTTATCAGGTCATTAGACCAGTTGTTTAAAGGG
>CAMYMG010000008.1 GCA_947259295.1 uncultured Rhizobiaceae bacterium | reverse complement strand
GGCCGACAGCCCGGTCGGGCCGCCGCCGGCGACCAGCACGTCGCAATGCGCCCAGGCCTTCTCGTAGGTGTCCGGATCGGCGGCTTCCGCGGCGCGGCCGAGGCCTGCGGCGCGGCGGATCAGCGGCTCGTAGATGGCCTCCCAGAAGGCGGACGGCCACTTGAAGGTCTTGTAGTAGAAGCCGGCGACGAAGATCGGCGCGGCAAGCTGGTTGATCGACAGGAAATCGTGGCGCAGCGACGGCCAGCGGTTCTGGCTCGCCGCCTCCAGCCCGTCGAAGAGCTCGGCCGTGGTCGCCTTGGTGTTGGGCTCGCGCCTTGCACCGCTGCGCAGCTCGACGAGCGCGTTGGGTTCCTCCGAGCCGGCGGTCAGGATGCCGCGCGGGCGGTGATACTTGAACGAGCGGCCGACCAGCCTGACGCCGTTGGCGACGAGCGCGGATGCCAGAGTGTCGCCGCCATAGCCGGTCATCGCCTTGCCGTCGAAGGTGAAATTCAGCGGCGCCGACCGGTCGATCAGGCCGCCTGTTTCAAGCCGGTGCGTCTGCGTGGAATCGCTCATCGCCTGCCGGCCTTCGCGGCGGCGGCCCCGGCGACGCTGCCCCTCACCTGCCTGCCGGCATCCTCTCCCCGCAAGAACGGGGAGAGGAGCGATTGCTGTAACGCCAACGCCTTTCGGCCTATGTTCGCTGAAAGCACTGGGTGCCACGCCGATGCCCCCCTCTCCCCGTCATTCACGGGGAGAGGGTAAGGGTTAGGGGCAGCATGGGCCGATCCGAAGGTATTCATCGTTTGGCCACCTTCAATGCGCCGGCGCCGCGCGCGGCCTCGACGGCGGAAATCTCATGCGTCAGCGTGCTGCGCGTGACCTTCAGCCAGGCGCGGCAGCCGCCGCCGTGGTACCAGAGTTCCTGCATCTCGCCAGCGATGTTGTCGCGCAGGAAGACGTAGTCGAGCATCGCATCGACGCCGTCGTCGAGGGAGGGACGCTGCGGCGTCGCGTCGCCGAGATAGCTGAACTCGCCGTTCTCGCGCGGGCCGCAATATGGACAGGCTATGCGCATTTCTTCTTGGCCGTTCTCAATGCAGGTTCGGTTGGGCGCCCTGGCCCTTTTCGTCGATCGTCCAGCCGGTGCGGAAGCGATCGAGGCGGAATTTCGCGGCCTCCTCATGCGGCTCGTCGCGGGCGAGCAGATGCGCGAAGGTCAGGCCGGCGCCGGGCGTCGCCTTGAAGCCGCCGTAACACCAGCCGGCATTGAGGTAGAGGCCCTCGACCGGCGTGCGGTCGATGATCGGCGAACCGTCCATCGACATGTCCATGATGCCGCCCCACTGCCTGAGAAGCCGTATGCGGCCGATGACCGGCATCAGCGCCATGCCGCCCTCGCAGACATCCTCCATGGTCGGCATGTTGCCGCGCTGGGCGTAGGAGTTGTAGCCGTCTATGTCGCCGCCGAAGACCAAGCCGCCCTTGTCGGACTGGCTGACGTAGAAATGGCCGGCGCCGAAGGTGACGACGCCCGGGATCAGCGGCTTGATGGCTTCCGAGACGAAGGCCTGCAGCACGTGGCTCTCGATCGGCAGGCGCAGCCCGGCCATTGCCGCGACGCGCGAGGAACTGCCGGCGACCGACATGCCGACCTTGCCGGCGCCGATGCTGCCGCGCGATGTCTCGACGCCGGTGACCTTGCCACCCGCGTCGCGCGTGAAGCCGGTGACCTCGCAGTTCTGGATGATGTCGACGCCGAGCTTGTCGGCGGCATGGGCATAGCCCCAGACCACGGCGTCATGGCGCGCCGTGCCGGCACGCGGCTGCAGAAGCCCGCCCTGGATCGGAAAGCGCGCATGCTCGAAATTCAGGAACGGCATCAGCCGGCGCACGCCGTCCTGGTCGAGCAGTTCGGCGTCGATGCCGTTGATGCGCATGGCGTTGCCGCGCCGCGCATAAGCGTCGCGCTGGGCGTCTGAATGGTAGAGGTTCACGATGCCGCGCTGGCTGACCATCGTGTTGTAGTTGAGGTCCTGCTCCATCGTCTCCCACAGCTTCATCGACAGCTCGTAGAAGCCGATATTGCCGGGCAGCATGTAGTTGGAGCGGATGATGGTGGTGTTGCGGCCGGCATTGCCGGAGCCGATCCAGCCCTTCTCGAGCACCGCGACACTCCTGATGCCGTAGCGGCTGGCGAGGAACCAGGCGGTGGCGAGGCCGTGCCCGCCGCCGCCGATGATGACCACGTCGTAGTGCTTCTTGGGCGCTGCGTCGCGCCATGTGCGCGGCCAGTCCTTGTGACCGTTGAGCGCCGCGCGGGCGAGGGAGAAGATCGAGTATTTCATTACCTGCTGTCTCGGACCCGCCCGGCGTGCATCCGCACCCTAGATGTCGAGCGTGTGGTCGCGTTCCCACTGCGTGAAGTGCGACGCATAGGAATTCCATTCGCCCTGCTTGAGCTTTAGGTAGGCCGACGAGAATTCCTCTCCCAGCGCCGCCTTGAGCGATTTGTCCTTGTCGAATTCTCGGAGCGCGTCGAGCAGGTTGAGCGGCAGCTTGGGCGCGCCCTTCACCGTGTGGCCGTGCTGGTACATGTCGATGTCGTAGCGCTTGCCGGGATCGGCCTTGGAGCGGACGCCGTCGAGGCCGGCGGCGATGATCACCGCCTGCAGAAGATAGGGGTTGGCGGCGCCGTCGGGCAGGCGCAGCTCGAAGCGGCCGGGGCCCGGAACGCGCACCATGTGGGTACGGTTGTTGCCGGTCCAGGTCACCGAGTTCGGCGCCCAGGTGGCGCCCGAAATGGTGCGCGGCGCGTTGATGCGCTTGTAGGAATTGACCGTCGGGTTGGTGATCGCGGCAAGCGCGGAGGCATGCTTCATGATGCCGCCGAGGAAGTTGCGGCCCTTGGCCGACAGGCCGAGCTCCATGTTCTTGTCGGCGAAGACGTTGGTCTTGCCGGCCTTGTCCCACACCGAGATATGGGCGTGGCAGCCATTGCCGGTCAGGCCCTGGAAGGGCTTCGGCATGAAGGTGGCGCGCAGGCCGTGCTTCTCGGCGACCGAGCGCACCATGAACTTGAAGAAGGAGTGCTTGTCGGCGGTGGCGAGCGCATCGTCGAAGGCCCAGTTCATCTCGAACTGGCCGTTGGCGTCCTCGTGGTCGTTCTGGTAGGGGCCCCAGCCGAGCGCCAGCATGTGGTCGCAGATTTCGGCGATCACGTCGTAGCGGCGCATCACTGCCTGCTGGTCGTAGCAGGGCTTCGACGCTGTATCGTATTCGTCGGAAATCTGCTTGCCGTCGGGCGAGATCAGGAAGAACTCGGCCTCGATGCCGGTCTTGACGTGCATGCCCTCGCCGGCGGCCTCGTCGATCAGCCGGCGCAGCGTGTTGCGCGGCGCCTGGGCGACCGACTGGTCCTCCATGATGCAGTTGGCCGCCACCCAGGCGACCTCCGGCTTCCACGGCAGCTGGATGACGCTGTCGGCATCCGGCACGGCCAGCATGTCGGGATGCGCCGGCGTCAGGTCGAGCCATGTGGCGAAGCCTGCAAAGCCGGCACCTTCCTTCTGCATGTCGCTTATCGCCTGCGCGGGCACCAGCTTGGCGCGCTGGCCACCGAACAGGTCGGTGTAGGAGATCATGAAATATTTGACGCCGTTCTTCTTGGCGAATTGCGCGAGATCAGTAGCCAATAGAATTCCCCATTTTTTTGCCGAATGCCGTTCCCGTGGCTTGTTCTTCTCTTGCTGGTCGTCGCTCAGAAACCGCCCTTGCCCGGTATCCAGCTGGTTCCCGCCAGCGGCACGCCGGCCATGGCGGCTGCTTCCAGTGTCAATGCGCACAGGTCCTCGGGTTCGAGATTGTGCACATGGTTCTTGCCACAGGCCCGCGCGATGGTCTGCGTCTCCAGCGTCATCACCTTGAGATAATTCGCCAGCCGGCGCCCGGCGGCGATCGGATCGACGCGCTTCATCAGCTCAGGGTCCTGCGTGGTGATGCCGGCCGGATCCTTGCCCTCGTGCCAGTCGTCATAGGCGCCGGCGGTGGTGCCGAGCTTGTTGTATTCTTCTTCCCAATGCGGATCGTTGTCCCCGAGCGCGACCAGGGCCGCGGTGCCGATCGAGACCGCGTCGGCGCCGAGCGCCAGCGCCTTGGCGACGTCGGCACCGTTCCTGATGCCGCCGGAGACGACGAGCTGCACCTTGCGGTGCATGCCGAGATCCTGCAGCGCCTGGACGGCCGGACGGATGCAGGCGAGCGTCGGCTGGCCGACATGCTCGATGAAGACTTCCTGTGTCGCCGCGGTGCCGCCCTGCATGCCGTCGAGCACGACGACGTCGGCACCGGCCTTCACGGCAAGCGCGGTATCGTAGTAGGGCCGCGCGCCGCCGATCTTGATGTAGATCGGCTTTTCCCAGTCGGTGATCTCGCGCAGTTCGAGGATCTTG
Source organism: uncultured Rhizobiaceae bacterium (assembly GCA_947259295.1). Lineage (GTDB taxonomy): Bacteria > Pseudomonadota > Alphaproteobacteria > Rhizobiales > Rhizobiaceae > CAMYMG01. Next base: position 12,594 of record CAMYMG010000008.1, on the reverse strand, counting down.
ATCTCGAGGTCGTCCGGGCCGGTCCAGTCGGGATGACGGCAGGCCGAGCGCTGGTCGATGCCCTTGGGCAGAGTGCGCATCTCGGCGACGCGGTCGGAAATCTTCTGGCCGAGCAGCATGCCGCCGCCGCCGGGCTTGGCGCCCTGGCCGACGACGATCTCGATGGCGTCGGCACGGCGCAGGTCGCGCGGGTTCATGCCGTAGCGCGACGGCAGGTACTGGTAGACCAGCGTCTGGCTGTGGCCGCGCTCTTCCTCGGTCATGCCGCCGTCGCCGGTGGTCGTCGAGGTGCCGGCGAGCGTCGCGCCGCGGCCGAGCGCTTCCTTGGCAGGGCCCGACAGCGAGCCGAAGCTCATGCCGGCGATGGTGATCGGTATCTTCAGCTCGATCGGCTTCTTGGCATGGCGTCCGCCGAGCACGACGCTGGTGTCGCAGCGCTCGCGGTAACCCTCGAGCGGGTAGCGCGAGATCGAGGCGCCGAGGAACAGCAGGTCGTCGAAATGCGGCACCTTGCGCTTGGCGCCGCCGCCGCGGATGTCGTAGATGCCGGTCGCCGCCGCGCGGCGGATTTCCGACATGGTGTAGTCGTCGAAGGTCGCGGACTTGCGGGGGGTCGTCGGCGGGTTCTTGTAGGTCATTCTGTCCGCCTCAATACGCGTCGGCGTTGTCGATGTTGAAATTGTAGAGCGTGCGGGCGGAGCCGTAGCGCTTGAATTCTTCCGGCTTGACGCCGGTCACGCCGGCCTTGTCCAGCAGGCCGGAAAGCAGATCGACATGCTCGGGCCGCATTTCCTTCTCGATGCAGTCGGCGCCGAGGCTTTTGACCGTGCCGCGCACGAAGAGGCGCGCCTCGTAGATGGAATCGCCGAGCGCGTCGCCGGCATCTCCCAGCACCACCAGGTTGCCCGACTGCGCCATGAAGGCCGACATGTGGCCGATATTGCCATGCACGACGATGTCGATGCCCTTCATCGAGATGCCGCAGCGCGACGAGGCATTGCCCTCGATGACCAGCAGGCCGCCGCGGCCGGTGGCGCCGGCATACTGGCTGGCGTCGCCCTTCACGAAGATGGCGCCCGACATCATGTTCTCGCCGACGCCGGGACCGACCGAGCCATGCACGGTGATGGTCGCTTCCGAGTTCATGCCGCCGCAGTAGTAGCCGACCGAGCCGCGCACATCGACGGTGACCGGCGCATCGACGCCGACCGCCACCGAATGGCTGCCCTTCGGATTTACGACTTCCCAGGCCGTCTCGTTGGAGCCGCCCTTGATGTTGTGCAGGGCATGGTTGAGCTCCCGCAGGGTGGACTTCGCCAGATCGACTGTCTGCATGATGCTCAATGTTCCCAGAAATAGACTTTGGAAGGCTCCGGCTCCCAGATCTTGGCGTCCTCGATGCCGGGCAGATTGGCGAGCGCGCGGTATTCCGAGCCGAAGGCGACGTAGCGGTCCGTCTCGGCCAGCACCGCCGGCTTGCAGGCGATCGGGTCGCGCACGACGCCAAAGCCGTCCTTGGTGCCGACGACGAAGGTGAAGAAGCCGTCGAGGTCGGAAAGCCCGGCCTCGAGCGCCTGGCCGAGATTCATGCCGTGCGCCATCTTGTTCGACAGATAGGCGGCGGCGACCTCGGTGTCGTTCTCGGTCTCAAACTTCATGCCGTCGCGCTTCAGTTCGCGGCGCAGATTGTTGTGGTTGGAGAGAGAGCCGTTATGCACCAGGCATTCGTCCGGCCCGGTCGAAAAGGGATGTGCGCCGAGCGTGGTGACCGCCGATTCCGTTGCCATGCGGGTATGGCCGATGCCGTGCGTGCCGGTCATGCCGGCCAGCTTGAACCGATCGACCACGTCGGCGGGAAGGCCGACTTCCTTGTAGATCTCGATGACGTCGCCGGCGCCCATGATGCGTACGTCGGGACGCAGATCGCCGATGGCGGTGCGAGCCTCGTCGAGCTTGGCCGACGGGACCTCGATGACGGCGTGGGTCGACTTGGCAATCAGCGACACGTCGGCGCCGAGCTTTGCGCCGAGTTCCTTGTCGAGCCCGGCGAAATCACGCTCGGGCGAGGCCGACTGAATGGTGATCTTGCTGTGCTTGCCGTCGCCGGCGCCATAGATGGCGATGCCGGCGCTGTCGGGACCGCGGTCGGTCATCGACACCAGCATCTCGGAAAGGAGCGCGCCGAGCTGCGGCTCCATCGACTTGTCCTTCAGGAACAGACCCACAATGCCGCACATGGTATTACCCTTCCATCCAGGGAGAGACTGCTAGTCGTGTTCTAGCGAATGACCGGACGGATTTCAACTGAGATGAAAAAAATATTCCTGGCGATTAATGACCCAGCGTGACGCTCGGGGTCACCCGCCGGTTGCCGCTGCCCTGCGAAATGCTTCCTGGCGGATCCTCGCGAGGCGGTAGGCGTCGGTGACGGAAAGCGCCCAGACGAACAGCCCGCCTGCATGGCGGCCTATGAAGGAATGGTCGGGCGTCGTGGTCAGGTAGGTGACCATCATCAGCAGGATCGCAAACAGGACAAAGCAGAGACCGCGCTGGACCTGGCCGATCACCACGTGGCCGCTGCCCGGCAGCACGATGGCCAACGCGAGTACGAGACGGGGGTTGAGAGGCTGGTTCATGCTGGCTCCAGGATCATGCGGGGTGCGGGCTTGAGCGCTTCGTTCAGCATGCGAAGCTCTCCAAGCGCGTTGCGGACGAGGTCGGGCGGGACCTGCGAAACGGGAAAGCGCATCTGCCGATAGAGTATGTGCGCGCCCCGATCGCCCTCGGCGATCTGCCGTACGACGCCGCTTCCGCGCGGCGTGATGACCGCTTCCTTCAGGGTGGGATCCGCAAAGAGGGTGCGGAACAGGGCGCTGGTCGTCCGCAGCGTCTCCTCCGTCGCGCCGCCGCCCCGCATCAGCATCGGGAAATCAGCCGCGAAGGTCGGCGTCAGCGCGTCGGGCAGGCCGAGCACGCGGGAGTAGAATTCGGTGCCCGCCGGTCGCGCCAGAACGCCGATCGATGGGCCGGACCTCTCTTCCCTGGCGATCAGCGTGGAGCGCAGCCAAAGCTGCGGCAGGCGCCGCGGCACCAGGCTGTCCGAGACTATCTCCAGCCTCACTCTGTCGCCGCCGCAGCGGCCCTCGAGGCGTGGATAGCCGTCGCTGCAGATGGTCAGGCGGGCGTCGTCGAGAAGCCCGGCCGCCGCATCGAACAGCGTCTTGCGGCGGTCGAGTTCCGCACCGAGCTCCCTTCGGGCCAGCACCGCGAGGATCGCGACGCCGATGATGCAGATGACGAGGAGCCCCATGCCGCCGGCGGACAGCTTCAGTGCGGTCGTATCGAATACCAGCGGCATGGGTTCCTGCCAGCTTTCTCAGTAGCCCAGGGGTCGCGGCCAGGGCATCGTGAACTGCTCGCCCCGCCTCACGAAGCGGTACCTCCAGAAGTGGAACCACAGGGACGCGATGATGTAGAAGGACAACATCGCGATCAGCTGCGTGCCATAGCCGAGGAAGACAGCGAAGTAAGTGGCGCCGCACAGGATCAGCAGGATCAGCGCGGGCAGCGGATGCCATGGATGCACGTAACCGCGCTTGATCGTGCCCAGCGGCCACTTGCGACGGAACATCACCATATTGAACGTCATGAAGGTGTAGCCGAGCAGTCCCGACAGGATCGAGAAGGTGATCACCTGGTCCAGTGGCGCGCCGAGCGCGAAGATCAGCGCGATCGGCACGAGGAAGACGATCGACCGGTAGGGCGTCCGGTAGTGCGGGTGCACGGCGCCGAACCAGCTCGGCAGATAGCGGTCACGCCCCATGGAGAACCAGGCGCGCGACGCATCGTTTATGCAGCCGTTGGCCGAGGCGGTGGTGGCGAAGGCCGTTCCGATGAATAGGAGCACCATCAGACCGCTGTTGCCGGTGACGCGGGCAGCGTCGAACAGCGGCGTTCCCGAATTGCCGAGGTATTCCCACGGGATCAGGCCGGAGCAGACGTACCAAGTAAGCGTCGCGGCAATGAGCAGCGTCATGATACCGGCCATCGTGCCGAAGGGCAGCGAGCGGGCCGGCGACCTGACCTCCTCGGCCGCCTGGCAGGTGCCTTCGATGCCGAGATAGTACCAGAGACCGAAATGCAGGGCCGCGACGATGCCCAGCCAGCCATAGGGCAAGGGATCGTTGGTCACCGCCGAGAAGTCCAGCGGCACGGCCGACACACCGAACTGAACCGCGAAGAACAGCAAGATGATGGCGACGAAGGCGAAGGCCGTGATCACGAAGTTGAAGCTGAGCGAGGCGAGCACACCGCGATAGTTCAGCCAGGCGAGCGACAGGATCGTCAGGATGATGAACGGCTTCTGATTGAGGCCGGTGTGGCCGAACATGCCGGCGACGGTGTCGAGCAGAAAGCCGATGGTGATGGCGTTGGCTGCCTCGAGCATGGTGTAGGCCATGACGAGAAAGAGGCCGACATTGAAGGCCATCAGAGGGCCGACGATATGCTTGGCCTGCGCATATTGCCCACCTGCGGCGGCCACCGTCGAGGTGACTTCCGAATCGATCATCGCCACGCAGGTGTAGAGAAGTCCCGCCACCCAGCAGGCAACGAGGCCGGCGATCATGCCGCCTTTGCCGACGGAAAAATTCCAGCCCATATATTCGCCGACAAGCACGATGCCGACACCCAGGGCCCAGACATGGCCGGGGCCGAGGACGCGCAGAAGTCCGAGGCGCTCAGGCGCCGTGGTCGCTGTTGTATCGCTCATTGATCTTTCCTCAGAGCTCGTGACGTTCTTGTGCCAGCTCGAGTTCCCCCTCGCGCGATGACGTCAGAAGTTCGTCGTCGTAGGTCGTGTCGATCCTGAACATGTCGAGGAGCATGACGACGGCGACGAGTGCGGAGAGCGCCCAGGCGGCGTATTCCAGATAGTTCCAGACATCCATCGCTGCCTCCTAGCTCTTGCTGTCGCCGAAGCGTTCCGCGATGACTTCCCGGTATTCCTTCTGGGAAAGCCGGACGACGAGAACGAAGTAGCCGACGACCGCGACGATCATGACGATCAGAGCCGTCCAGCTGAACGTGTAGTCGAAGCGCGCGGTAATGATCTCGTTGGCCGATGCCGGGTCGGCATAACCAAGCGCTGCCCACTGCTGCTGCTCGGCGGCGTTCTGGCCGAGCGCTTCCCAGGTCGGATTCTCGATGGTCGCGGGCGTCTTCGCCGCGCCGGCGAGACCCAGGTAGAGCGGCAGGTAGAGCGCGCCCACGGTCAGCACCAGCAGGACGAAGACGTCAATGATCTGCCCCGCGATCCCCTGTTTCGGTGGTTGATATGCCATTGTTCCCCCTTAGCCCCGCTTGCGCCGGCGCATCTCGTCGAGATGCTTGATGTCGAGGCCGTAGATGAAGGCCTTGTCGTGGTGATAGTGCCGCAGCATGGCTGCGATAGCTGCCGTGTTGAACGCCAGCACCAGTGCCGCCGCTATGGCGAGTACCGTCCTGATCATGTCGTCCTCGACCAGCGACCACATGGTGATGAGCACGAACAGCAATGCCGCCCAGAGCGCGGCGACGAAGAGCATGGCTCCCCATCGGTCCCGCTGGTGCATCTGGTCGATCCGCGATTCTACCGATCGCGTATCGACCCTCTCTGCGATACCCGCTTCCATTTTCCCTCCCCAACGCATTTGATTGGCATGAAAACAACTTGCCTCGGAGGAATGTCTGCGCCTTTGAGTCCTGCGTCAAGCTGTCGCGCGTGCTGCACTGCGTCAATTCTATGCAAATGCACATCATTTGATCAGTGCGAGGTCGCAGAGGCGCCAAGACCCCGGATACTTGCCTGCCAGGAAAACTTTTTGCACACCAGTATTGCCGCCGCCGCGAAATCGGGACAATGTTATGGGCACCGGAGGCTCGATGGAGCCGTGCGGAGCATTGATTAGAGCGCAAAGCGGAGAGCCACCGATGACCAGATCCTGGAGATTTTCGACCCTTGCCGACCGCCATCGCGCGCTCGGCTCGAACCTCGAGGACTGGAGCGGCATGGGCACCGCCTGGAGCTATTCGGGCGACCCGGACGCCGAATACACCGCTATCCGCACCAAGGCCGGCCTGATGGATGTGTCGGGCCTGAAAAAGGTTCACGTCAACGGCCCGCACGCGTCGCACATGCTCGACCTCGCCACGACGCGCGACGTGGAAAAGATCTATCCCGGCAAGTCGGCCTATGCCTGCATGCTGAACGACGCCGGGAAATTCACCGACGACTGCATCCTCTACCGCACCGGCCCGAACAGCTGGATGGTGGTGCACGGCTCGGGCACCGGCCACGAGGAGCTGACCAAGGCGGCGATGGGCCGCGACGTATCGATCCGCTTCGACGACAATCTGCACGATCTGTCGCTGCAGGGGCCGCTGGCCGTAGACTATCTTCAGAAACACGTGCCGGGCATTCGGGACCTGCCCTACTTCCACCACATGCAGACGCAGCTCTTCGGCCTGCCGGTGATGATCTCGCGCACCGGCTATACCGGCGAGCGCGGCTACGAGATCTTCTGCCGCGGCCAGGACGCCGGCACGATCTGGGACCGCATCCTCGACGAGGGCAAGGAAATGGGCATCATCCCGTGCCGCTTCACGACGCTCGACATGCTGCGCGTCGAAAGCTACCTGCTGTTCTATCCCTACGACAATTCGCAGAAATACCCGTTCGAGAACGAGGGGCCCGGCGACACGCTGTGGGAGCTCGGTCTCGACTTCACTGTCAGCCCGGGCAAGACCGGCTTCCGCGGTGCGGAGGAGCACTACCGGCTGAAGGGCAAGGAGCGCTTCAAGATCTTCGGTGTGCTGCTCGAAGGCTCGACGCCCGCCGACGAGGGTGCGCCGGTCTATGCCGGCGGAAGCCAAGTCGGCGTGGTGACCTGCGCCATGTATTCGCCGCTGGTCAAGAAATCGATGGGCATCGCCCGGCTGTCGCCCGAAACGGCCACCGCCGGCACGCCGCTCGAAATCCACAATGCCGGCGGCGTCATCAAGGCGACGGCGCAGCCGCTGCCCTTCGACGACCCGAAGAAAACCAAGCGCACGGCCAAGGGCTGAGGCATATTCCCGGCATGGCAGTGAAAAGCATCATCAGCCGCCCGGTCTACGGCACGCTCTCGCCGCAGCCGGGCAGCGACCATCTCCTCATCGCCGACGCCGAGGGCGCGGCAGCCATACTGGACCTCGCGAAATCGGCGCCGGCGGACTTTTTCGCCGAGGCCGAGATCGTCTTCATCCCGCGCGACACCGGCGAAAAGTACATCGCCGCGCTGAAGGCGCTGCAGCCGGCGCGCTTTTACGAAGGACCGTCGATCGCGGCGGCCCTGCCGCGGCTCAGGCAGCGGCTTTCCACCGCCCATATGGGACTGCGCCTCTATCTCACCGGCACCGAGGGGCTGATCGGCCAGGCCATGCAGGCAGCGCTCGAGGCCGGCATCGACCACAAGTCGATCCAGACCGAGCAGCGCGGCTCGCTGGCGCGGCGCGTGCAGTGCGTGCATTGCAAGGGCATCACCGAGGACGTCACCACCCAGCCGGCGCGCTGTTCGCATTGTGGCCTCATGCTTCTGGTACGCGATCATTATTCGCGCCGCATCGCCGCCTTCCAGGGCGTGTGCATCAACGCCGAGGACCCGAGCCAAGTGCCTCCGATGGAGGAGATGTTCAAATGAGCACCGGAACGACGAAACTCGACGTCACCGTCGCCGACGTGGTGCCGGTCAACGAACTGGTCACCCGCTTCCACTTTCGCCCGACCGATGGCGGCCTCTTGCCGACCTTCTCGGGCGGCGCGCATGTCGTGGTCGAGATGCGCGACGGCGACACCACGCGCCTCAACCCCTATTCGCTGATGTCGTCGCCGCTCGACACGGCCGAATACACCATCTCGGTGCGGCGCGACGATGCCGGGCGCGGCGGCTCGCTGTTCATGCACCGCGCCGTGAAGCCCGGCGACCGCATGGTCGTCTCCTACCCGGTCAATCTCTTCTCGCTCGACCTGCGTGCCAAGAAGCATCTGATGATCGCCGGCGGCATCGGCATCACGCCCTTCATGGCGCAGACCGCGCAGCTGGCGGCGACAAGCGGCAATTTCGAGCTGCACTATGCCTGCCGTACCGCCTCGCTGTTCACCTATGGCGACACACTCGCCGAGCGCTACGGCCGCCGCATCCACCTCTACCATGACGACCGCGGCGAGAAGATCGAACTCACGCGGCTGCTGTCCTCGCAGCCGCTCGGCACGCATCTCTATGTCTGCGGCCCGGCGCCGATGATCGACTGGGTGCGTCGGACCGCGGCCGAGGCCGGATGGCCGCCCGAGACGGTGCATTTCGAGCATTTCTCCGCGCCGCAGCCGGGCGTGCCCTTCGACGTCGAACTCGCCGTCTCGGGCAAGACCATCCATGTCGGCGAGCAACAGAGCCTCTTGGAGGCCATCGAGGCGGCCGGCGTCGATCCGCCCTATCTCTGCCGCGGCGGCGTCTGCGGCCAGTGCGAGACCAACGTCATCGCGTCCGACGGCAAATTCCTGCATAACGACCACTGGCTGACCGAAGAAGAGCACCGCTCGGGCAGGAAGATCATGCCCTGCGTGTCGCGCTTCGAAGGCCGGTCACTCGTTCTCGAACGGTAAGGAGCTACTTACGATGGGCATCGTTTTCCGCGACGAGACGTTCCGCGACGACTTCACCTTCAAGAACTCGCCGGAGCACATCAGGCGCTTTCCCTTCCCGTTCCACGAAGACTCCTACATGTATGCGGTCAACATCGAGCCGCATGTGCCGGGGCCGAAGGGCAGCGTGCTGGAAAACCTGATCGACGTCGACGAGCACTATGTCTCCGAGATGCGCGACCGCGCGCTGGTGCTGGCGGAAGACCCGCTGCGCTGCCAGTCGCTGCCGCACATGACGCTGGCCGGCTGGGATCTGCTCGAACTCCTGATGACCGAGCAGGCGAAAGGCTATCCCGAGCATTTTTCGCTGACCCGCGACGGCGACAAGTGGCACTGGATCAACCGGCCGCTCGGCATCGATCACCATTTCGTCTTCGGCGACCTGACGACGCTGCCCTACGGGCCCATGGAATACATCACCCGCCAGAGCCAGGGCGACTTCTGCATCCTCGACCAGCGCGACGGCAATCTGTGGATGGACGCCGGCATCGTCACCACCCAGGCAGACTGGTCGCTCGATTTCGACATCGGCATGAACTTCTTCGAGTGGCACGCGCCGGTGCCGCTGGCGCACGAGAAGGGCATTTTTACCCGCGCCCTGAAATTCCTCACCAACATCCAGCAGGGCAAGCCGGCGCGCCGGCTGAACTGGACCATGACCATCAACCCGCGGCTCGACACCAGCCCGGAGAATTATCACAAATGGGGTGCGGACCGGGCGACCGTCACGCCGGAGAATGTCGGCCAGAAAGTGCATCTGCGCGTCGAGCTGCAAAGCTTCTGGCGCCTGCCGCGCTCCAACGCCATGGTCTTCCCGATCCGCTGCTACCTGATCAAGATGGACGAACTCGTCACCTCGCGGAAATGGGCCCGCCGCCTCCACCGCGTCATCCGCGACCTGCCGGAGGAACTCGCCACCTACAAGGGCCTGACCCTCTACCGCCCGACGCTGGTGGAATGGCTGGCGCGGTATGATGACGGGGCGGAGACGAGCCCGGGGTTCGGGCCGGATTAGGAGGGCTGCCGGCGCCTGCCCGACAAGACGGAGCCTGGCGCCCTCGCGGTTCGAGGCTTCGTTTCGCTTCGCTCCACTGCGCACCTCACCCATAAGGGCTACGCAAGCGCCTTAGTCCGCATCGAACGGACAGGCTGCAAAAGATTGCAGTCATCGGCGGCGATTGGCGATCAAGCGCCAACCCCCTCATGGTGAGGTGCCCGCCCTGCTTGGGGTTCGAACAGTCTGCTGGACTGCCTGCGGGCGGGCCTCGAACCACGAGGGCTCCAGCCATTTCCCTTTCCACCGTCTGCTCTGTGCCAAACTGACGATCTCGTCGGCAGTGATCGGCGGCCAAGCACCTAACCCCTCATGGTGAAGTGCCCGCCCCGCACGTCGTTCGAACAGTCTGCCAGACTGCCTGCGGGCGGGCCTCGAACAACGAGGGCCCAGCTATTTCTTCTTCCGGCTCGCCAGTTCCGGCAACCACGGTCCGCGGCAGTCATCTGACCCAACTCGACTCCCTCCCCGCCCCATGTCACCATGCGCCCTCCCGGCACGAGGCGCGCATGAATCACACGGTCATCCTTCGCAAATGGTGCGGCAAGGTCGCCACCGAGCGCGCCGCCGAATATGCCCGCTACATGACCGAGACCGGCGGCGAGGACCTGCAGATGCTGCCCGGCAATCTCGGCTACCAGATCACCACGCGCGACCTCGGCGACGGCACCACGGAAATCACCGCGCTGTCGTGGTGGACCGACATGGAGGCGATCAAGGAGTTCGTCGGCGACGAGCCGGAGCGCGCGCATTACTACACGGTCGACGAGATTTACCTGATCGACCCGCCTGAATTCGTCGAGCACCACACGGTCATGTCGGGCGACATCACCATGCGCCGGGGTGGGTAGCGGCTGGTGCCCCGTTTCGTCGCGGTCCCACAGCCCTTCGTCATCCACGGGCAAGCGAAGCGGAGCGCGACCCGAGGATCCATGCCATGACGTTGACGCCAGAGCCGGCGGTGCGGAACGCGCGCCAGTTCTGAACCGCCGGCGGATTGCACCCACTCACGGCATGGATCCCAGGGTCTTCGCAGGCCTGCGGCCCGCTTCGCCCTGGGATGACGAAGGTGCGGGGTCGCAAGGGCGCGCTCCATCTCCCCCCTTGCAGGGGAGAAAGCGTTTTCCTGTGCTTGCCAGCGGGCTTGTCCCCGAGCAAGTACTTGGAAAACGCCAGAGAGGGGGTTCCCGTCGAGCGATCCCCCTCTCTTGCGATTTCTGACACTTGAGCGCGTGAAGGACGCGGCCAAGACGTCGCCCGCGGCCGGGTCCCCGCCGCTTCGGGTGCCTCGATCGCCAGCGCCCGACGATTACCCCAATGGCGCGCCTCAGACGCTCCGTCCCGGCCAGGACTTCTGGATGGCAGCGAAGAAGAAGGCGGTCGTCAGGCCGAACAGGATCAGGCCGTTGACCGCCTCGATGGCGCCGAGCAGCATCCACTGTTTCTCCAGGAACACATGGGCGTGGCCATAGCTGGTCAGCGCACCGAGCGAATAGAGCACGGCGGTGTTGAAGTCGTGCAGCGCGCCGAGCCAGACATAAAGCTGTGCCCAGGCCATCGCCTCGAGGCCGTGCAGTGTGGCGGCGACGATTGCGAGGAGGCCGACCGATGCAATGAAGCGGCTGTGCCCCCTTTCCAGCGACGACACCTCGGGCACCAGGGCCCGCGTGACCAGAATGAAGACGGCAACATGGAAGACCATGGTCACCACCGCAAGCGGCAGCCCGAATTCCCAGTCGGCAGCCCAGTCCATCTCAGCGCCCCCCGTTCGATGCTTGACGTCTGCCCTACCGTGACCGGTCGAACGCGGCAGCGATATCACGCCACCCGGCCGGACGGCAAAGCCTTGCCCCGCTGCGCTACAACGGTGGCGCAACGGGCATGGCTTCCGTGGCGGGCGGCGATGCGCTACAGGGCCTGAAGCCAACGCACGCGCCGGAACGCCCGACAGATGACCGCATCCCCAGCCCTTTATCTCGGCATCGACACAGGCGGCACCTATACGGATGCCGTGCTGTGGACGGAGGCCGGCGGCGAGCGCGGCACGGTGCTCGCCAAGGCCAAGGCACTGACCACCCGGCACGACCTCGCGGTCGGCATTTCGGGCGCGGTGGACGCGGTGCTCGCCGAGGCCGGCAGCGCGCCCGCCTCGATCAAGCTGGTCTCGATGTCGACCACGCTCGCCACCAACGCGCTGGTCGAGGGCCAGGGCGGACGCGTCGCGCTGGTGATGATCGGCTTTTCGCCGGCCGACCTCGAGCGCGACGGGCTGAAAACCGCGCTCGGCAGCGACCCGGTGGTCTTCGCACCCGGCGGCCACGACGTGCACGGCAAGCCGCAGCCGCTTGACCTTGCCGCCCTCGAGGCTGCATTGCCCGAGCTTGCCGCCAGCGTCTCGGGCTTTGCCGTCTGCGCCTATTTCGCCACCCGCAACCCGGCGCACGAACTCGCCGCCGTGGAACTGATCCGCGACAAGACCGGCCTGCCGGTCACGGCCAGCCACGAATTGTCGGCCAAGCTCGGCGGTCCGCGCCGCGCGCTGACGACGCTGCTCAATGCGCGGCTGATCTCAATGATCGACCGGCTGGTCGCCGCAACCGAAGGGTTTCTCGAAGCGCGCGGCATCGCTGCCCCGCTGATGGTGGTGCGCGGCGACGGCGCGCTGGTCTCGGCCGAATTCGCACGCGCCCGGCCGATCGAGACGATCCTGTCCGGCCCGGCCGCCAGCCTCGTCGGCGCGCGCCACATGACCGGGCTCGACGACGCGATCGTCTCCGACATCGGCGGCACCACGACCGACATCGCGGCGATGTCGGTCGTG
>CAMYMG010000007.1 GCA_947259295.1 uncultured Rhizobiaceae bacterium | reverse complement strand
CGGGGCCGCGGCGCGGCGCGCGGCGCGCTCGGGCGGCGGTCCCGGCATCCAGCAGAGCTACATCAACCGCGCCATCAAGGTCTATGAGGTCCTCGACGAGGAAGGCCTTGCGCTGATCGAGGCAAATGCCGACACGGTGCTGGAAGAAACCGGCATCATCTTCCGCGATGATCCCGAGACATTGGCGCTGTGGAAGGAAGCCGGCGCCGACGTTCAGGGTGACCGCGTGCATTTCCCGAAGGGCCTGCCGCGCTCGCTGCTGAAAACCGCGCCATCGGTCTATACGCAGCATGCCCGCAACCCGGAGCGCTCTGTGCAGGTCGGCGGCAACGCCACCGTCTTCGCGCCGGTCTACGGTCCGCCCTTCGTGCGCGACCTCGACGGCGTGCGCCGCTACGCCACCATCGAGGACTTCCGCAATTTCGTGAAGCTCGCCTACATGGCGCCTTCGATCCATCATTCGGGCGGCACGGTGTGCGAGCCGGTCGACGTGCCGGTCAACAAGCGCCACCTCGACATGATCTACAGCCACATCAAATATTCCGACAAGCCGTTCATGGGCTCGGTGACGGCACCCGAGCGCGCCGAGGACACGGTGGCGATGGCCAAGATCGTCTTCGGCGACGAGTACGTCGAGAACAACACGGTGCTGACCTCGCTGATCAACGCCAATTCGCCGATGGTGTTCGACGACACGATGCTCGGGGCGCTGAAGGTCTATGCGCGTCACAACCAGGCCTGCATCGTGACGCCGTTCATCCTGGCGGGCGCGATGAGCCCGGTAACGGTCGCCGGAACGCTGACCCAGGTTCTGGCGGAAGTGCTGGCGGGTGCCGCCGTGACGCAGCTCGTGCGGCCGGGCGCGCCGGTGCTGTTCGGCACCTTCGCCTCGTCGATCTCCATGCAGTCGGGCGCGCCGACGTTCGGCACGCCGGAGCCGTCTCTAGTGTCCTATGGCGCGGCGCAGCTGGCGCGTCGCCTCGGCCTACCTTTCCGAACCGGCGGATCGCTCTGCGCCTCCAAGGTTCCGGATGCTCAGGCCGCCTATGAAAGCGCCAACACGCTGAACTCCACGATGCTTGCGGGTGCCAATTTCGTGCTGCACTCGGCCGGCTGGCTCGAGGGCGGGCTGGCTTCCTGCTACGAGAAGTTCATCATGGATGTCGACCAGCTCGGCATGCAGCAGAAATTCGCGCAGGGCGTCGATCTCAGCGAAAACGGCCAGGCGATGGACGCCATCCGCCAGGTCGGGCCGGGCAGCCACTATCTCGGTTGCGACCACACACAGGCGAATTTCCAGTCGGCCTTCTACCGGTCATCAATTGCCGACAACAATTCCTACGAGCAGTGGCTGGCGGAAGGCGAAAAGACCGCGCCGCAGCGCGCCAACGAACTGGCGCGGCGCTGGCTCGAAACCTATGAAGTGCCGTTCCTCGATCCGGGCATCGACGACGGACTGAAGGATTTCATCGCGGCCAAGAAGGCCTCGATGCCTGACGCCTTCACCTGAAAGGAGCCCGATTCAGGCCGGGCTAAAGTGGCCAACATCATCCACAAGGAAGTCTGGCGCAGCGCATTTGCAGGGTCCGACAAGAAGGGATGAGCGCGTCGCCGGCCGAGGGCAGGATGGGCCGAGCCTCAGTTGGTGTAGAGTATATCGTCGCTGCTCTGGTCTATCGGCGCATCGCACAAGGTGACGTCGTTGATGGTCTTGCATAGCAGCCCGGAATGGAGATGGGCGCCTGACCCCGCTTCGCTCGACTGAACCGCTGCCGTCTGGTCAAAGGACGCCGGAGCCATGGGCGCGTGGGGCACCGCTGCGGGGACAAAGCCGGGCGAAGAAGGGTTCGGCGCGTTATGGTCTCCCGTGGAGGTGCAGCCGGCCAGGAGCAGTGCGCAGAGAGCGATCATCGGGCGAACGGGCATCGTAGGTCTCACATTGAGCCGCGATGTTTCAGAAGTCCCAAGCGCTCTGCAAGCTTATAGAGACTCCTGCCGTCGCTTCTCCACACCCGAAGCTTTCGGTGGCTTCGGAAAACGGCTGCTTGTTCAGTCTCGCCGGGTCGCTATCTATCACGGCACATTCACAGTGCGGGAAACAGTTCATGAGCATGAAGGACATCACGATCGAGACTCCGGACGGCACGGCAGACGCCGCGCTCGTCATGCCGGCCTCAGGTACGCCTAAGGTGGGCGTCATAGTCTATATGGACGCCTTCGGGCTCAGGCCTGCGATGGTTTCAATTGCCGAACGCATCGCCGCGGATGGCTACGCGGTGCTTGTGCCGGACCTTTTCTATCGGGGCGGGCGCTTTGGCCCCTACGATGCCAGGTCCGCCTTTGCCGACGAGGCGAAGGGCAAAGCCATTCGTGCCGCCATGAGCGCCAATACGCAGGCGATGACACAGATGGACACCGCAGCCTTTATCGAGGCGATGACCAGCCGCGGCGTCACGGGAAAGATCGGCGTCACCGGCTATTGCATGGGCGGGGCGCGAGCGCTCAATGCTGCGGCAGCGCACCCCGGACGGATCGTCGCGGCGGCGAGCTTTCATGGCGGCAGCCTCGCCAGCGATGCGGCTGACAGCCCGCATCGCGATGCAGCGAGCATCAAGGCGCGCGTCTATGTCGGCTCGGCGGGGATCGACAAGAGCTTTCCGCCCGAGCAGTCGGCAAAGCTTGCCGAGGCGCTGCGTGCCGCGGAGGTGGACTATATCATCGAGAATTATGTCGGCATGGCGCATGGCTGGTGCGTATCGGATCACGACGTCTTCGACGAACAGGGCGCCGAACGTCATTTCAATCGCCTCGGAACGCTGTTTGCCGAGACCCTTCAGAATTGATTGCGGGGGCGCGTGGACGAGCCGGACCCTGAAGCGATCGAAGCTGCGCTTGCCGAACACGGCCTGATCTCCCGTGGCGGGCTCTTATTCGCCAATGACGAAGCGGCGCCTCCTGGGCCGACTGGTGCGCCGGCGAGGAGCGTCCTGCTCGTCGGTAATGCGGGTCCGACTGCATGGCGGCATTTCGTGCGTTGGAGCCGATCGGTGCCCGGAGATTTAGCCAACCCGCTCGACGAATGGTCGCGCAGGGTCATTGGGACAGTTGCCGACAGATTTGGCGCGCGTGCAGTCTCGCCTTCCGACCGGCCCTACATGCCGTTCCAGCAATGGGCGATGCGCGCGGAAGGATTGCGTCCGTCGCCGCTCGGAATCCTGATGCACCCGGAATACGGCCTGTGGCATGCCTATCGCGGTGCGCTGCTCTTCGACATCTCTCTTGGTTTGCCGCAACCTCGTGAAATGATTCACCTCTGCGACATATGTGACGGAAAACCCTGCCTGAAAGCCTGTCCGGTCGGCGCGCATTCGCCCGCCGGATTCGATCATGCCGCCTGCCGGGCGCATGTTGGGAGTCCCGGTGGCCGGCCTTGCATGACGGGTGGCTGCTTCGACAGGAATGCCTGTCCCTACGGGACCGGTTATCGCTATGGGCTTGACCAGCAGGCGTTCCACATGGAAGCCTTCGCGCGCTGAGCGAAGCTAGCCGTTCATCTCGCGCACCAGCCCGTAGAGGTTGGTGCAACGGGCGCCCGAACGGCAATAGGCGAAGACTGGACCCTGCAGTTCCTGCAGTGCGGCGGCCTGGTCGGCAACGTTGTCGCCGGTGATCTGGCCGCTCACCACCGGAATATAGCGGAATTCCATGCCGGCTGCCTTTGCGGCCGCCTCGACGCTCGCAGCGGACGGCTGGCCGGGCTGTTCGTCGTCAGGCCTGTTGCAGATGACGCTGTTGAAGCCAGCAGCCTTGATGGCGGCGACATCCTCGGGGAGAATCTGTCCGGCGACCGAATAGTCGTCGCTGATCTGGCGATATTCCATGGGGGCACCTCTAATCGTTTGACGGCATCGAGCCTTGTCGTTGTCATGCCACCCCGCGCGTTCGCGGGCAACTGCCGTGGATGCGTGACGTCGTTATGTTCATCCTCATCGAGCGGTTCCGTCCCCCTCCCGAGGACCGGTGTGACGCACTTGTTGGCAGGCGAAGCGCGGTGGTTGGCTGACGGCAGTCTTGGACGACTGCCTGTGATGTGGGCTTGAATGGCGAAGCATATGGTTTTCGGCGCAGTCGCAATTTCTTGCTGCCGCAGTGCCGAACCAAACGGTGTAGAACGCCTGGATCAGTTGGTTGAGGGTCACGGTGCTTTCCGATCATTGCCTTCGGAGCATTCGATTCTGGGAGCAGAGCGCCGCAGTCGTTGCATTCTGGACGTGCAGGAGTAGCGAAAGCGCCCGACCCGTTTGGGCCGGGCGCGCGTGTGCGAGGGGCGCCGCGGTCAGTGCGCCATCATCTCGCTCACGATTTGCTTGGCGCTCAGCGAGGCGGGGTAGTAGGTCGGCCAGTTCGTCAGTTCCTCCAGCAGGCCCGCGCGGTCGTCGCCCCAATAGAGGTGATAATGATCGGCCGGCGCCGGCGCTATCTTGTGGTCGCTGAACTGGATGTAGTCCGGAGCTTCCGCGTCGCCTTCGGTCTTCTTGAAGATGAAGCGGACCCCGCGGTTGCCTTTCTCGTAGGTCAGGATCTCGCGGCCGTCGCCGGCGTAGCGGGCCTTCGCGGGTGTTCCGTTCTTGAAGAACGTGACGATGTCGCCCTCAATGGTGATCCGCTCGACATCGGTCTTGTAGCCGATCTCGTAATAGGCCTTGTATTCCTCGGCCGTCTTCCCTCCGCCTTCGGCCTTGTGCGCCATGACCGGATCGAGCGTCCCGTCCAGCAGATAGGAATAGACCGACTGCCAATCGCCGGCCCAGTCGGAGAGGGCGCGATCCTTGATCTGACTGTCCTCGAAGTATCCCTTGTAGATCTGGTCGTCGCCGTGATCGTGACTGTGCGCCTCCTTGTCCTCGCCATCGTGCGTCTTGCCGGAACCGCCGACCGCGACGATGTTGTAGGGCTTTCCCTCGATCGCGATTTCACCGGCCTTTGCGAATGACGTCGCGTCGACGAGATGCAGCTTGCCCTCGAGCGGATCGGTCACGACGACCTTGTCGCCGGCGACGGCCACGCGTGGACGCGGATCGCTCCAGTGGCCGTCCATCGAGTATGGTTCGGTCAACGACAGCGAAGCGGCGATCGTGCCCTTCACCACGTCGATCTGGTGAAGCTGGCCATCCTCAGTGAAGACGTAAGCGAATTTCGGCCGTACCGGGTCAACGGCGAAGTGGACGCGCCGCATGGGTAGGTCGACAAGGCGAAGGCGTCCTTGCCGGCTGTCGGATCGATCAGCGACACCTTGTCGGGACCGAAGTTGCCGAGGAAGTACTGCATGCCCCGACCGCCGAGCGCGGTAGTGACTTTGCCCTCGGGCAAGCCTTCGGCAAAGGCCAGGAGTTCCATCTTGGGCGCGCCGCCCTCGGAGCGGATCACGATGATGCCGTTCTCACAGCCGCCGATAATGGCGAGATTGCCGGAGGTCGCCTCGCCGTGCAGGCCGACGCACTCGACGGCGTCGCCGATCTGCTTTCCGTCCGCGCCGACGATCTTTGCAGCGACCGGCGCCTCTGACGGATCGCTGGCGTTGGGCACCGACACGATGTCATGACCGTGGAAGGGGATGACGACGCCGTGATGCGGCGCGTCTGCCCTCACTTCGCGGATCTCGAGCTCACCCTTGAGCGCATCACTTTCGCCGAAGACGCGCGCGACACCATCTCCATCGAAGAACGCCGCGAACTCGCCGTCATGCTCGACAAAGTGCGACGGGCTGTCGCCGGTGACCTCGGCGCCGGTCAGTCTCGGCGCGTCGACATCGATGTCGCCGTGGTCGCCGTGGTCGTCAAAGGCGATGCCGGTCGAGATTGCCGTGACTGCGCCAGCGGCCCCCTGAACCGCGAACACAGTCTCGCCGCTGTCGCTACGATAGAGCGAAGCCGGACCCTGGATGTTGAACGTATCGATTACCTTGCCATCGATCGCGTCGATGACGGTGACCTTGCCCTCAGCGTGATCCGAGACGAACAGGCGCCATGCAGTTGCTTCTTCGGCCCGGGCAGTGGAGAGCGCCGCAATTGTCAATGCAACCGCCGTCGCCGCCGACAGGTAGTTCTTCATTCCCATCTCCAATGTTATAACGTTACACAATAAATCCCGAAAAAGGCGGACTTCTCCGCCTCTCCGTGGATACCTAGCTTCCGAGGATCGCGCCTTTGATCGAGCCGATATTGTTTTGCATCATGTCGATATAGGTCGGCGCCGGGCCGTCAGCCGCCGACAGCGCATCGGAGTACAGCGTGCCGCCGATCTGCAGGCCGGTCTCGTTGGCGATCTGTTCGCTGAGGCGCTGGTTGGTGATGTTCTCCACGAAGATGGCCGACGCCTTGTCTTCCCGGACCTGCTTGATGAGGGCAGCAACATCGGCCGCCGAGGCTTCGGCCTCTGTGGAGACCCCCTCGGGCGCGAGGAACTTCAGGCCGTATTCGTGCTCGAAATAGCCGAAGGCATCATGCGAGGTGATGATCGTGCGCTTGTCCTGCGGGATCTGCTCGACAGTTGCCTTGATCTCCTTGTCCAGAGCCTCAAGCTTCGCGCCATATGCTTCGGCGTTGGCCATGTAGGTGTCGCAGCCGGCGGCGTCTGCGGCGCAGAACGCATCGGCGATGTTTTTCACATAGACCATCGCATTGTGGACCGACTGCCACGCGTGCGGATCGAATTCGCCATGATGATGGTGGCCTTCCTGATGCGTATGGTTGTCGCCTTCCTCATGCTTGTCGTGTTCGGCATGCGCCTCACCTTCGTGCTTGTGCTCGGCTTCGGCGGCTTCCTCTCCCGCGTCATGGTGTTCATCTTCGGCGTTCTTCAGCACCTCGCCGCCCTTGGTCAGTTCCACGACCGGGGCCTTGGTGCCGCTCGCTTCGACGAGGCGCTGGAGAAAGCCTTCGAACTGGAGCCCGTTCACCAGAACGACGTCGGCATTGGCCATAGCCGCGGCGTCGGCCGGCTTCGGCTCGTAGACATGCGCGTCGCCATCAGGGCCCACAAGCGTCTTCAGGTCGATACGGTCGCCGCCGACGTTCGCTGCGAAATCGCCGATGATCGAGAAACTGGCGATGACCCTCAGCGGCTCGGCCATCGCGGGCAGTGGGCTGAACGCGATCACGGCCAGGGCGGCGGCAGATTTCAGGATGGTCGACATCGGGTATCTCCTTGTTCAGGCGGTGCGGTGGCGTTGATGGCGGACGCGCGAACGCAGCAGGCCGCGCGGTCCGGCCAGGATCGAAGCGAGGTAGACCACGCCCGCCGACAGGATGATCGCCGGGCCGGAGGGCAGGGAGTAGTGATAGGACATCAGCAGGCCGGCGACGCAGGAGGCGAAGCCGATCGCCAGCGCCAAGGCGCACATCGGCTCGACCCGGGTCGTCCAGAAGCGTGCCGCGGCAGCGGGCAGCATCATCAGGCCGACCGAAAGCAGCGTGCCGAGCGCCTGGAAGCCGCCGACGAGATTGAGCACGACGAGGCCTAGGAAAATGAAGTGGACCGGCGTGCCGAGCCTGCTGACCGAGCGCAGGAAGAGCGGGTCGAGGCATTCTGCAACGAGCGCCCGCCAGAAGACGGCGAGCAGCAGCAGCGTCGTGCCGGCAATCGTCGCGATCAGCGTCAGCGCCTCGTCGTTCAGCGCCAGCACCGTACCGAACAGCACATGCATCAGGTCGACGCTCGAACCGCGCAGCGACACGATGAGCACGCCGAGCGCCAGCGAGATCAGGTAGAACGCCGCCATTGAGGCGTCCTCCTTCTGGATGGTGAAACGGGAAACCGCGCCGGCGCCGAGCGCCACGATGACGCCGGCGATCAGGCCGCCGATGGTCATCGGCAGGATCTCCAGCCCGTAGAGCAGGAAGCCGGCCGCAGCGCCCGGCAGGATAGCGTGCGCCATGGCGTCGCCCGCGAGGCTCATGCGACGCAGCATCAGGAAGACGCCGACGGGGCAGGCGCCTGCCGACAGCATCAGCGAGCCGGCAAGGGCACGCTGCATGAAGCCGAATTCGACGAATGGCGCCACAAGGTAATCGTAGATCATCACGCCACCTTGGAGTGGTGGTCGTGCGCATGGTCGTGACCGTCGCCATGCGCATGCTCGTCCGTCTCGCACCACGGTGCGTCGTCGAGCCAGGCCTCCTCGAAGCGGCGGGCCTTCAGCATGTTGTCCGGCTTCAGCGTCTCAGCCGTCAGCCCCCAGGCGACGGGGCGCCGCGCCAGGAGCAGCGTTTCGGGGAAATGCGCGCGCACCAGGTCGAGGTCGTGCACGGCGACCATCACGGTGCGGTTTTCGCCGTGCCAGCGCTTGATCAGCGCGACGAGGTCGACCACCGTCTTGGCGTCGATGGCGTTGAAGGGTTCGTCGAGCAGGATGATTTCGGCATCCTGTACCAGGACGCGGGCAAACAGCGCGCGCTGCAACTGGCCGCCCGACAGCGTGTCGATGCCGCGCTTCTCGAAGCCTTCGAGGCCGACGGCGGCGAGCGCCCGCGAGACGGCGTGACGGTCGTCGGCGGTGAAACGGCCGAGCAGGCCGCGTTTCGGCCAGAGGCCGAGCGAGACGAGGTCGACCACGCGGGCCGGGAAGGTGCGGTCGAGTTCGGACTGCTGCGGCAGGTAGGCGATGCGCGCGCCGCCGGCCTTAACGGCGGTGCCTGCCATCGGCTTCAGCACGCCGACGACGCCCTTCATCAAGGTGGACTTGCCGGAGCCGTTGGCACCGACGATTGCCGTCAGCGAGCCCTTCCTCACCACGCCGTTCAGATGATGAACGGCGGGATGGCTGCCATAGCCGAGGGTGAGATCGCGAAAGGTCAGGCAGGCGTCTGTCATGGCTGTTCCGCGACGAGTTTCCCAGGTGGGTATCGGCGGATTTCGTATGTGATGTTATTACATATGTCAACGCAGTCAGGGCGCGTTGCACCTCATTTTGCTGGCCGGACGTGGCTGGCTTAGCCAATTTCCGGCTGGCCGCCCTTGCGCTGCGGGCGCGGCAAAACGTAGTGAGGGCCGCACTGAAACAGCAAGGAGACGGCAATGGCCATTCAACGCATCGGTATCGGCAAACGCATGAGCGACATTGTCGTCAACAACGGCACCATCTACCTGTCCGGCCAGGTCGGCGCGGGCGACAGCGTTGCCGCGCAGACCAAGGACATTTTGGCGACGATCGACGCGCTTCTCGCCAAGGCCGACTCTAGCAAGGCCAACATCCTGCAGGCGATCATCTGGCTCGACGACATGGCGAATTTCGCCGAGATGAACTCGGTGTGGGACGCCTGGGTCGACCCGGCCAACCCGCCTGCGCGCGCCACCGGCGAGGCGAAGCTCGCGACACCGCAGTACAAGGTCGAGATCATCGTGACGGCTGCCGTCGGCTGACGGCGATCGGGCCTATCGGGCCGGCTGAAGATCGGGCGCATCGGCGGGAACGCCGTTGCGCTCGAGATCGGCGATCAGCGCTTCCATCTCGCCGATCTCCCTTACCTGCGCCTCGATGATGCCGTCGGCCAGTTCGCGCACCCGCGGGTCGCGGATATGGGCGCGCCGGCTTGTCATGATGGCGATCGAGTGATGCGGGATCATCGCCTTCATGTAGGAGACGTCGTCGACCGTCTCCTGGCTGCGCACCAGCCATAGCGAAGCGGCGAAAACGATCACGCTGCAGGCGAAGATCGCCATGTTGGCGGCGCGGCTGTCGTACATCTTCAGCATGAAGGCCAGCATGATGAATGCCATGACCGCGCCCATCAGTAGCGCCATCCAGGCGCGCGTCTGGCTGAACCAGACATGGTCGATGGCATAGGTGTTGAGATACATCAGGCCGAACATCACGACCGTCGAGGTCGCGATCATGGCGGCGAAGCGTCCGTAGGACATTGGCGTCTCCCCAGGTTCCGGTGTCGGATAGCAAAGCCGGAGAGGCGCCGAGTGTTCCCTCGCGGCCCTAGCAGGCCTTCATGACAACCCCGGTCATGGCCGCCACGGCCTCGCCGGTGGTCAAGCCTTCGTCGCGCGTCAGCGTGCGCCAGGTTGCGAAACTCAGGGTGAGGCCAAGCAGCACCAAGCCGGGTCGCGGCAATCCCTCGCCAAGGACGGTTCGGCACGCTGCGATCGCGGACCCCAGCGACGTTTCGACGATGTCACGGGTCAGGGCGTGGTGTTCTGCATCGCGCAGCACGCAGGCAAGGAGATCGGCATTGCGCTCATACCAGCCATAGATCCCCGCGAGCCCGGTTTTCAGCCTTTCCTCTAGGTCGTCGATGTCCTGCCATTGCTGCGGGTCCGGCATCGGGTCGCGTTGGTCCGCCAGTCCGGAACAGGCTTCGAACAGGAGCCTTTCGCTCGGAAAGTGCGCATAAAGCGTGTGTCGCTGTACGCCGGCGCGCTCGGCGATCATGCTGAGACTTGTCGCCGCCGGGCCGACGCTTCCGTGCAGGTGCAATGCCGCCTCGACGATGCGTTGCCGGGTTTGCGCCTGTTGTTCCGCCCGCTTTCCGAGTGTGTAAGTGCGCGCCATCTTTTTCTCTGCACAGCAGCGTTCATCCAATTGACGAATGCCGGATATTTCATTACACAAGACTGTGCCATGAAATTGAACCGGCTGTCCAGCGCTCCGTGCCTGCCGCAGCCAAATCCTTGTGCTCTTGATCAGGAGGACGTCATGGAAACCAGGATTTCTGAGATCGCAGACGGCATATTCCGCCTCTCCACCTTCGTGCCTGACATCGCACCGCCTGCCGGCTTTACCTTCAACCAGTTCCTCGTCATTGGCGACGAGCCGCTGATGTTCCACACCGGGCTGCGCAAGATGTTTGCGCTCAACCGCGAGGCGCTGGCGCGAATCCTGCCGCCGGAAAAGCTGCGCTGGATCGCCTTCGGCCATTTCGAGGCTGACGAATGCGGCGCCATGAACGAATGGCTGGCCGTCGCGCCGCAGGCGACGCCGGCGCATGGCACCACAGGTTGCATGGTCTCGCTCGATGACTTTGCCGACCGGGCGCCGCGCATGCTGGCGGATGGCGAGGTGATCGATCTCGGCGGCGGCAAGCGCGTGCGCTTCATCGATACGCCGCATACGCCGCATGGCTGGGATGCCGGTGTCATGTTCGAGGAGTCGACCGGCACGCTGATGTGCGGCGACCTGTTCACGCAACTCGGCAACGACCGGGACATCACCGGCAGCGACATCGTCGGCCCGGCCGTCACGGCCGAGGACCTGTTCAACTATTCGAGCCTCAATCCCGGCATGGGAACGACGATACGGGGTCTTTCGGCGCTGGCGCCGACGACGCTTGCGCTGATGCACGGTCCGTCCTTCGAGGGCGACGGTGCTGCCGCCCTTGCCGCGCTCGCCGACGAATACGACCGCCGGGTCTCCGGCCGGATGGATTTGGGCAGTCTGGCCGCGCACGCAGCCGAGTAGCATACGCGCTCACCGGCAGGCTCGCGGCAGGACCCAAGCGGCCACGAGCCTGTTGCAAAGGGCGCCGCAAAAAGATCGAGGGACCTGATTTGGCCCATTCGGGGTCTCTTCCGCCCAGCGGAAAAAGCCTCTAAGGGAAGGGCGGTCACTCGCGCGAAGCTCCTTCGATGAACATCCGTCGTCTTCTGTCGCATGCCGTCGACGGTATCGCCCGCCTGGTGCTCGCGCTGGCGTTGCTCACCGCCTCCCCGGCTTCGGCAGACGCCCATATCCCGGCAGCACCAACACCGAAGTCGATAGCGGCTGCTACTCCCGATTCAGGGCCGCCGGCTCTGCTCCGCTTCACGCATCCGGAACGGGAACTACAGGCTCGGACCGGGCAGAACATCAAGGCCTTTCCGCCATCGGACGAGGGTTTGC
This sequence comes from uncultured Rhizobiaceae bacterium, assembly GCA_947259295.1. Classification (GTDB taxonomy): domain Bacteria; phylum Pseudomonadota; class Alphaproteobacteria; order Rhizobiales; family Rhizobiaceae; genus CAMYMG01. The sequence goes on along the minus strand of CAMYMG010000007.1, from coordinate 6,956 downwards.
GCCCGGATGAAACGGCGCTTTTTCCGACGCGTGCAGGCGTAGCCGGTTCCCACCCGACGTCGCGGCCGATGCACAGAAGTCGTGTCCAGCGGACGCGCGTCCGCGGGCCACCGCGGGACTGAGGCCAGTTGGTCCCCGGACCATCCACAATTCCTTCTAAACCTCGCCACGCCGATGGCAGCCGAATTCCGGCTGCCCGCGTGAACATGGACATTTCACATGACTCGCAACCTCACCGTGCGGACCTTCACCTATTTCGTGTCGGCCGCGTTTTTTCTGTCTGTCCAGATCGTGTTCTGCTTCGGTACCCTGGGCTGGCTCATAGCCGCCGTCCTGGGTGTCGTAGGCAAGGACGTCTGGATAATCGCCGCGGTCCTCGCCATTCCCACGGCCGTGCTCATCCTCAGGGTATGGGTGATCGCCTATAACGCCGAAACCGACCCGGCAAACCACATGTAGGCGGCAGCGCATCCGGTCCGGGGACGCGCGGTGCGCCGTGCGTCCCCGGGTATCGATGGGCCAGACTCTGGAAAAATCTTCCCATCACCCCAAGGATCGCCGAAAAGCTTTCGTCCAAGAAAGCAAATGACGGCGATGATGCTGGATGAAACCGAGGCTTCCGATCTCGAACTGATCGGACAGGCTCGACAAGGCGACAGGGCGGCTTTCGGCACTTTGGTCGAGAGGCACTACGGCTTTGTCTACCGCGTGGCATGGCGCTGGTGCGGTTCCAAACCCGATGCCGAGGACATTGCGCAGGAGGTCTGCGCGCGGCTAGGCCGGGCGATCCGCGACCATCGCGGCGGCTCCGCCTTCACGACGTGGCTCTATGCGATGACATTGAATGCGGCGCGCGACATGAAGCGGAAATCCCTGCGCGAAACGGCCAAGGTCGATGCCTTCGGCGTGCAGGCGCTGATCGAGGGCGGGGTGGAGCCCGAGCCCGAGGACCGGGCGGAGGCGCTATGGCTTGCGGTGCGGACACTGCCGGACAAGCAGCGCGATGCAGTGCTGCTGGTCTATGGCGAAGGGCTGACCCACGCCTCGGCGGCCGATGCCATGGCCTGCGCGGAGGCGACGGTTTCCTGGCACATCCATGAAGCGAAGAAACGGCTGCGCACTATGATGCGCACGGCCGGGGAAGTGTGACCATGGTCGACGACAAGGAACTCGAGCGGCTCGGCCGCATGAAGGAACCGGAAGCGGGCGCCGAGGCGAGGGCGCGAGCCCTGCATGCCGCCATGCAGGCCTTCGACGGCGAAAATAATGCGACCGCGCCCCAAGGATCGGCGGAAGAGCATCGTCTTACCCACCAGATAAGCAAACTCTGGAGGGATATGATGCAAAAAAAGCTTCTCGCGGCACCGGCGCTGGCCGGACTGGTCGCCCTGCCGATCGCCGGCTACGCCACATTCTACCTGATGGAGGAATCGCCGTTCCGTTTCGATGCCGGCCAGGATGCCGCCGAGCAACCGACGCGGCAGGAAGCGGACCAGGCGACGACCGACCTGAAAACGAAGGACGGCGGCGAACAGCAACGCGACGTGCTTTCCGAACTCGCGGCTCCGCCCGCCGCACCGAAGCGGGAAATGGACGCGGCGCCGGCCGAGAGCGAGTCGGTCTCCGGCGAGGTTTCCGGCATGCTTGCCGCGCCGGCGGACGCAAGCCGCGGCCGGGCAGCCTTTCAGCCGGGCGTCGCTGCAACGTCGAAGCTGATGACCGACAAAGCGATCGGCCAGCCGCTTCCCGAACCGATCATCATCGATCAGGAAGACCGCGAGCGCTTTGCCGAGTTCAAGACCAATCCCGTGCGCTCGGCCACCACCGACCCGGTCTCGACCTTCTCGATCGACGTCGACACGGCGTCCTATTCCTTCGTGCGGCGCTCGCTCAAGGAAGGCATCCTGCCGCAGCCCGACACGGTGCGCGTCGAGGAGATGATCAACTATTTCCCCTATGACTGGCAGGGCCCAGATGCAGCCGCGACGCCGTTCAACTCGACCGTCACCGTCATGCCGACGCCGTGGAACGACCACACGAAGCTGATGCATGTCGCCATCAAGGGCTACGACGTCGTTGCGGCCGAGCAACCGAAGGCCAATCTCGTCTTCCTGCTCGACGTCTCCGGCTCGATGAACGCACCCGACAAGCTGCCGCTGCTGCAGTCGGCCTTCAGGCTTCTGGTGTCGAAGCTCAACCCCGACGACACCGTGTCGATCGTCACCTATGCCGGCAATGCCGGGACGGTGCTCGAGCCGACCAAGGTATCGGAGCGCGCGAAGATACTAACGGCGATTGACACGCTGACGCCCGGCGGCTCGACGGCCGGCGAAGCGGGCATCCGCGAGGCCTATCGCCTGGCTGAACAGTCCTTCGTCAAGGATGGCGTCAACCGCGTCATGCTCGCCACCGACGGCGACTTCAATGTCGGCCAGAGCGACGACGACGACCTCAAGCGGATCATCGAGGAAAAGCGCAAGTCCGGCGTCTTCCTGTCGGTGTTCGGCTTCGGGCGCGGCAACCTCAACGACCGGATGATGCAGACCATTGCGCAGAACGGCAACGGCACGGCGGCCTATATCGACACCTTGGCCGAGGCCGAGAAGGTGCTGGTGCAGGATTCTTCCTCGACGCTCTTCCCGATCGCCAAGGACGTCAAGATCCAGGTCGAGTTCAACCCGGCCGCGGTCTCCGAATACCGGCTGATCGGCTACGAGACCCGGGCGCTTGCCACCGAGGATTTCAACAACGACCGCGTCGATGCCGGCGAGATCGGCTCGGGCCATTCGGTGACGGCGATCTACGAGATCACGCCGAAGGGCGCGCCTCAGCAGATCGACGACCTGCGCTACGGCGATGCCTCGACCGTCAATGGCGGCGTTGCCCATTCCGACGAATATGCCTTCGTGAAGATCCGCTACAAGCTGCCGGACGAGGACGTCTCCAAGCTGATCACCACGCCGGTGACGAAAGCCAACGAGGTGTCGTCCTTCGACGCGGCAAGTGCCGACCAGCGCTTCTCCGTCGCGGTCGCCGCCTTCGGCCAGAAGCTGCGCGACACCGACCAGACGGCCGGTTTCGGCTACGACAGGATCATCGAGATTGCCACCGCCGCCCGAGGAGCCGACCCGTTCGGCTACCGGTCGGAATTCCTCTCGCTGGCGCGCCTTGCCTCGGCGCTCGACGGCTCGAAGCGGTAAGGCAAGCCTGATATGGGCGGGTGAGGCAAACCGGCGGGGCGAAAGCTCTGCCGGTCTCCTGCAGGGGAAGAATGTCAGGAATGCTCCGGCGGCGGCCTGCGCTTCGGCCGCGGAGTGGCTATGGTCTGACGCCGCAGGAAATGGATTGAAAGCGATGCCGGAGCGCCAGTTGGACGAATGGGATTTTTCGCGCGGCAGCCTGCGCTCGCTGTCGTCCCCGGAAATCAGACAATTCTGGAACGGATATATCGCGCGGCGCGATGCCGGGCTGATCGTGCACGGCAGCCTCTATTCGCGCTGGCGCATCCTGGCTGACGATCTCGTGCTGTCGCTTTATGTCGCCAACCGTAGCGTCGGGCTATTTGTCAGGGGACAGCGCGGCGAAAGTTTCGCCACCACCGCCAACCGGCTGTCTGCCCATGAGCCCGCACTCGGACGGGCTTTGGGTGCGGGGCTTCGCGATTTCCCGGGCTGCTGCTACCTCGGCCGTCTGCCGCTCGCGGTCACCGACCCGGCCAGTTGGCCGAAAGGGTATGACTGGCTGGAGCGGGAGGAGCAGCGCTATGTCGGCGTTCTCGGGGATCTCGTACTGCGCAGCCCGGCCTGACAGGGCCGAGCGCAGAAAGGGTCAGGCTCGGGCCCTGCGGCGCTCGCGGCGTGCATCGCCGGTCTCGCCCGAGCCGCCGCTCTGGCTGGCCTGCTTGTTGCGCATCGGGCCGATGCGCGCCTCGATCGCTTCGACAGTCGGGCGAGCCGCCGGGGTGTGGCCGTCGAGCGCCTGGCGCATGGCGGCGAGATGCGCGAAGGAGGTGCCGCAGCAGCCGCCGATGATTTTCGCACCGGAATCGACCGCCATGCGGACATAATCGGCCATCAGTTCGGGCGTGCCGGAATAGTGGATCTCGGTACCGTGGAACTGCGGAATGCCGCAATTGCCCTTGACGATGACCGTCGCATCGGGTCGTGCCTCGGTCATGTCGAGCAGCGAGGAGAGGATGTCGGAGGCGCCGACACCGCAATTGGCGCCGACCGCCACCGGGCTCTCGGCCAGGCTGTCGGCGATGCCGTGAATGTCCTTGGGCGCCAGGCCCATCATCGAGCGGCCCGCGGTGTCGAAGGAGACGGTGTAGGTGTAGGGCAGGCCGACGCGGATGGCGGCCTCGGCGGCGGCACGGGCCTCGTCGGGCGCCGACATGGTTTCGATCCAGGCGATCTCGGCACCGCCTTCCTTCAGGCCACGCAGCTGCGCCTCGAAGGAATCGACCGCTTCGTCATAGGTCATGGCGCCGAGCGGCACGAGTAGCTCGCCGGTCGGGCCTACCGAGCCGGCGACGATGACCTTGCGACCGGCCTTGTCGGCGACGGCGCGGGCGATCTCGGCGGCAAGCTTGTTGAGCTCATGCACGCGGTCCTGCGCATTGTGCAGCTTCAGCCGCTGGGCGGTGCCGCCGAAGGAGTTGGTCAGGATGATGTCGGCGCCGGCATCGACGAAATTCTGGTGAAGCGCGGTGATTTTCTCGGGCGCCGATTCATTCCACAGTTCCGGTGCCTCGCCGGCCTCCAGGCCCATGGCGAAAAGATTCGTTCCGGTCGCGCCGTCGGCGAGGAGAACGCCTTTTTCGGCGAGCAGGGCGTCGATGGGATTGGTCATGGCAGTCGGCTTTCGGCAGGTTCGGTGGAGATAACGATATAAAGAAGTCTTTATGTCCAGTCAACGAGCCCGAAGGCGTGATGACCATCAGATTTCGGAAAAATCTGTCTCGGCTAGGCGGCGCGCATGCGCCGCTGCCTCGTGGGCGTTGACGTCGGCGGCGCGGATGAGGTTGTCGAAGTGGCGGGTCAGCGTGCGGATCGGGTCGGTGGCGTTCAGCACGAGATACATGTCGCCGACATAGATCGCTGCACGGTAGGGCCCGAAGATCGTGTAGGGCACCGAGTAGCGGGCCCTGCCGTCATAGAGGAACAGCCGAAAAGTGGGGTAGAGGTCATCGAGCAGTTCGGCCATGTGGGCGAGCTGTTCGCGGCGCTGCTCTGCCGGAAAGCCGCTCCAGATGCCGTGGCCGCGCGCGAAGATATCGAGCGTGTGACGCGGCATGCAGACCTCCATGTCGGTCTCGGGCCGGCGGTTGTAGTCGATGCGGTACTGCGTTTCGCCGGCCTGGCGCTCGCGGCTGCGGTTTGAAATGTCGGATTCGTAGTCGATCAGCGCCTCGGTGCGCAAAAGGTCGGGCAGCCCGGCCGGCACGTAACGGATCTTGGTGCCGGCGGCCTCTGCGTGCCAGCGGGCGAGCAGGGTACGGTCGAAATCACTCGAGCCTTCCTCGATTTCGAGGCTGGCGCGGATTTCACCAGTGACGCCCTCGTCCTGGCTAAGGCCGAGCAGCCAGTCTAGCGACACCTTGTGCTCGGCGGCGATGTTGAGCAGCGTTTCGGCGCGAGGCAGCCGGGTCGAACTGCCCGACAGAAGCTGAGACAGGGCGGAACGGTCGATGCCGACTGCGGCCGCAAAGGCAGACTGGTTGAGGTCCGACCGCTGCAAAAGCGTCTTCAGACGCTCGCGAAACAGGTCCGATAGATTCCTCTTGTCCATACCGGCCGCTCCAAAGATGAATTTTTCGTTTCCGCGGGGGAATGCGCCCAAATCAGGATCGAAATTCCCTCAGTATGTTTACAATATACCACATTTGCCGCGAGTGGTGCGCAAAATCAACGCATTGTGCGCGTTGTCTCGTTGGCGGTGCGGGGGGCTCCTGACACAATGCTGTCAGGAATCAGGGGGTTCCGGCGTTGAGGGGCGCGAATTCTGGAATGACTGGCAACAAACATGTCCGGCGAAATGGCTCGATCGAGTGGCCAACCGTCGCATTGATCATCGCATGCTACACGGCCTGGGCGGGGGGCGCCTTCTACATCTGGCCATCGCATCCGTTTCTCGCCGTGCTTATACTCGGCGTCGTTCTCGCCATGCAGTCGTCCTTGATGCACGAGGCATCGCATGGACACCCGACACGCAAGGGCTGGCTGAACGAGATCTTGGTCGGCCTGCCCATCGGGCTTGTCTATCCGTTCCGCCGCTTCAAGTCGCTGCATCTGCGCCATCACGCCGACGAGCGCCTGACCGACCCGTTCGACGATCCGGAGAGCTGCTACCAGGCACTGTGGCACCACGAGGAACTGCCGGCGGCCATGAAGGCGCTGCTGCGCGCCAACAACACCATGATCGGTCGCTTCGTCATCGGCCCGCCATTGGCGACGGTGGGCTTCCTGTTGACCGAAATGCGCCTGATCTCTGAGGGTGACCGGGCGGTCCGCCGCGCCTGGCTGCTGCACGGAATCGGCCTGGCGCTCGTCCTGCCGCTCGTCGCCTATGTCTTCGCCATTCCCGTCTGGATCTACGTGATCGGTCCAGTCTGGCTCGGCCAGTCGCTGATCTCGCTGCGCACCTTTGCCGAACACCAGTGGTCGGAGCGACCGGACGGCCGCACGATCATCATCGAGCGCTCGCCGCTGTCGCTGCTGTTCCTCAACAACAACCTGCACCTCGTGCATCACAAGAGCCCGACGGTGGCCTGGTATCACCTGCCGAAGCTGTTTCGCGAACGCCGCGAACAATGGGTCGCCATGAACAACGGCTATGTCTTTCCGGGTTATGCCGCGCTGCTCTGGCAGTATGCCTTCAAGGCCAAGGAACCGGTGGTGCATCCCGTGCTGCGGCGCCAGCCCGATCCGGGCCGCGCCTTTCGCCCGCAGGTGCAT
>CAMYMG010000006.1 GCA_947259295.1 uncultured Rhizobiaceae bacterium | reverse complement strand
GCAAGCCCTCGGTGTCCGAGCCGGATGCACAGCCCGAAACCGCTGCGGCAGAGACCGCCGCTCCCGCCCCTGCCCGCCAGGACGAGCGTCCGGCCCGCAAGGAAGCGATCAAGTCGGAGAATTCCGGCCGCGCCGGCCGCAAGGACGATCGCGCGCCTCGCCCGCGCCGCGACAACAATGCCGAGCGTCCGCGCCGCCACGACCGGCAGGACGACAATGACGGCACGGTCGGCTTCGGCGACGATGTGCCGGCCTTCATGCAGATCGGCGGCAAGGTCTGAAACTGGGACAGTCCCGCGAAAAGCTGACCACCCGACCATAAAAAAGGCCCCTCGCGGGGCCTTTTTTCGCATCTGCGCCAGCTGCTAGCGGGTCAGCGGCGACAGCTGGATTTCGACGCGCCGGTTCTGCTCGCGCCCGGCAGCAGACGCGTTCGAGGCGATCGGCCGGGTCTCGCCGAATCCCGTCACCGCGAAGCGCCGCGAATCGACGCCCTGCGCGTTGAGGTAGTTGGCGACAGACAGCGCGCGGCGCTGCGACAGTTCCAGGTTGTAATTGTCGTCGCCGGTGCTGTCGGTATAGCCGTACACGTCGACCACCGTCTGCTGGTAGCGGTTGAGCACGATGGCCACCGAGTTCAGGACCGGGAAGAAGCTCGAGCGGACCGTGTCCTGGTCGACACCGAAGGTGATATCCGAGGGCATGTTGAGGACGACGCGGTCGCCGACGCGGGTGATGCTCACGCCGGTGCCCTGCAGCTGCGCGCGCAGCTCGGCCTCGTTCTTGTCCATGGTCGCGCCGATGGCGCCGCCGGCCAGGGCGCCGACACCGGCGCCGATCAGCACTGCATTGCGCTGCGCAACGCTGCTGCCGCCAACCGCCATGCCGGCAAGCGCGCCGAGCCCGGCGCCAAGGGCGGCGCCTCCGGCGGTGTTCGAAATCTTCTGTTCACCCGTGTAGGGGTCGGTCGAACAGGCACCGAGAAGCGCCGCAGCAGCCAGCACGGCGATAAGTTTTCTGGTCATTAAAAGGTCCCCTCCAGGAACAGGCTTGCGCGCCGGCACGATGTATCATCCCTCGGTGCCGTTGTAGCATGAAATGCGGCGAAAAACCGACCACACTCCGGGCGGGGCCGGGTGTTCGGTCAGGAAATGCCCCGTCAAACTGCCGATAAACCTGAAATTTGCCCGCGTCCACAATGGCGCGTATCCGGCCGCTGCGGGAAAGGCGTCCGTGGCTGCCGGGAAGCCGGGGCGATTCGGGGAACCCGGCTTCAATCCATGTGTCGTTGTACGCTCAGAAGGAGTTCGGCGGCACGAACAGGCAGATCGTGCGGGAATCGTTGGCGCCGGCAACCGAGCACCAGTGATACTCGCCGTCTGGCGAATCCTTGATACGCGTGTCGCTATAGGCGACGACCTCGCCGGTCCCCCTGATGACATAGCCTTCGGGCCGTTCGCTGATCGCCTTGGCCGAGACTTCGCGGCAGTCGATGCCCGAACAGCAGGAATAGGGATAGGACCAGCCCTGTGGCTTGGCGGATGTGGGTTTGGCATCATGCGCCAGGGCGTGCGGCGTGAGCGCCAGGCACGAGAGTAGCGCGAGGAGGGCCAGTACCGCCCTCGCCCCAGGCTGATATGCGGAAGTTGCGCGAAGCGTCTGCGATGCGGTGGTTGCTGTGGTCATGGGCATGGCAATGTTCCGATAACGAGTTGATCAAGCTTCTGGCTTGCCCGTTCGTGAACGCCTCGTCCCGTAGTGCCCTAGACCTTGCCGGTTGACCGGCGGCAGGGCGAATGCTTTTCGTCCCCTCCGTGCAGTAAAGCTGTGCCGATTCGTCCCGACCGGCAATCATGCCGAGGTATGACTCTTACCGCTTCGCACGCTGACCTGCTCGGAAGTTGTGCACTGCAACATCTTTGCAACAGTTTCGTTGGCCGGCTCAGTAGGAAGGCGGCGGCACGAAGAGGCAAATGGTACGCGAATCGTTGGCGCCGGCGACCGAACACCAGTGATATTCGCCGTCCGGCGAGTTCTTGAGCCGGGCATCGCTGTAAGACACCAATTCGCCGGTGCCCTTGATGACGTAGCCTTGCGGCTTCTCACTGATTGACTGTGCCGGGACTTCCCGGCAATCGATTCCCGAACAGCACGCATAGGGATAGGACCATCCCTGGGGTCTCGCGGCAGTAGGCGCGGCGTCGTGCGCAAGTGCAGGCGAGGCGCTGCAGGCGAAGAGCAGGAAGCTGGCGAGGTTGGCGCCGCATGCTGCGGCCGAAGGTTTCAGTCCCGAGAACATGGCGTTCTCCCGGTTGACCTCCCACGACAAAACACTGCGCCGTCATGGTTAACGGAGTCTTAAGCCCCGTCGGCGTTGCGAAGCCCGAACCTGCATCCGCCGCGCCTCAATCTTTCCATTTTGTCGGCCAAGTCGCGCCGCGATGGCGAGCGATCCTGTGCATGGGTCAGAAGGATTGCATCCCATGGTGAAGACAGCGCTCGTTGCAATGACGCTCCTCGGCTGCGATTGCGACGCCAAGGTCTGCCAGTTCGTGTCGGAGACGCCGCAGCAGTTCGCCTCGGTGGCCGAATGCGAGGCGGCCATGCAGACGCATGTCCTGCGCAATTCGACGCTCGATTACCCGTTGATCACCGGCCAGTGCCGCGTCACGGGCGAGCCGGGTGTCGAACTGGCCGAGCAAGCAACTCCCGCCGGCGACCTTCCCGCAGCCAACCCGAGCGCCGCCCATGTCGGCGAGAGCCCCAGCCATGTCTTCCAGCGCACCGCCCACAGCTACCGCATCGTGACGTCCGGCGTCGGCCGGGCCGCCGATTTCGTCTTCGATACGGCTTCGGCGGCAGCGAACCGGGTTACGCCGGCGCTCGCCCGGGTAGCCAGCCTGCTGCCGGGTGACTGAGTTTCCGGCTGCCTGGCTACCGGGTCTCCCCGGCGTCACCGCCAGCCGGGACCCCTACTCGATATCGGCAATCGCCTCGGCATTGTTGCCGTCGATGCGCTGCGACAGCGAGGCCTCCATGAACGGGTCGAGATCGCCGTCCAGCACGTCGGACGGGCTGGAGCTTTCGACGCCGGTGCGCAGATCCTTGACCATCTGGTAGGGCTGCAGCACGTAGGAGCGGATCTGGTGGCCCCAACCGATGTCCGACTTGGAGTCCTCGGTGGCATTGGCTTCCGCCTCGCGCTTCTTCAACTCTTCCTCGTAGAGCCTCGAACGCAACATTTCCCACGCCTTGGCGCGGTTCTTGTGCTGCGAGCGCTCGGCCTGGCAGGCGACCGCGATGCCCGTTGCCAAATGGGTGATGCGCACCGCCGAGTCGGTCGTGTTGACGTGCTGGCCACCCGAGCCCGACGACCGGTAGGTATCGATGCGAACGTCGGACTCACTGACCTGGATGTCGATCGAATCGTCGACCACCGGATAGACCCAAACGCTGGCGAAGGAGGTATGGCGGCGGGCGTTGGAATCGTAGGGTGAAATGCGCACCAGTCGATGCACGCCCGATTCGGTCTTCAGCCAGCCATAGGCGTTGTGGCCCTTGATCAGGAGGGTCGCCGACTTGATGCCGGCTTCTTCGCCGTCATGCATTTCCAGCACCTCGACCTTGAACTTCCGGCGCTCGGCCCAGCGCGTGTACATGCGCAGCAGCATGTTGGCCCAGTCCTGGCTCTCCGTGCCGCCGGCGCCGGCATGGACTTCAAGATAGGTATCATTGCTGTCGGCCTCGCCGGACAGCATGGTCTCGATCTGGCGCGCACGGACCTCGCCGGCAAGCGCCCGGATGGCGGCCTCCGCCTCGGCAACGACCTGCTCGTCGTCCTCTTCCTCGCCGAGTTCGATCAGGCCGATATTGTCCTCGAGCGACTGGCTGAGCCGCCTCACCGCGCCGATTCCCTCCTCGAGGCTCTGGCGCTCGCGCATCAGCTTCTGGGCCTCCTGCGCGTCGTTCCAGAGCGAGGCGTCCTCGGCGCGCATGTTCAGGTAATCGAGACGTTTTAGCGCCTGATCCCAGTCAAAGATGCCTCCTCAGCAGGCTTATGGCCTGCCTGATTTCGTCGACGAGCTTTTCGGTTTCCGCGCGCATGGCTGGATGATTTTCCGCTGTTACGGTTGAGGGTTGAATCGGCGCGGACCATAGGATCGCGGCCGGTGGGTGTAAAGCGCAGAGGCAGAAATGGGCGGGCTGTTTCCAGCCCACCCACCCTGCTGCCTGAGGTCAATAAAGTCCGCCGCTGCCGGTCTGGATGGCGCGGCTGGCCGAAGGCGAGATTTCCTCGCCCACCTGGCTGTCTTCCATGCCGATCACCCAATAGCTGTCGGCAGGTCCGGTTCCGGGCTTGAAGGCCTCCATGATGGTGCCCGCCTCGCCTTCGCCGGCACGCATGCCGGTCTTGCGGTTGATGGCGATCATGGTCATGCCTTCCGGCACCTGGAAGTCGACCGGCGGCGTGTCCTTCAGCGCCTCGGTCATGAATTCCTTGAACACCGGCGCGGCCAGGCCGCCGCCGGTCGAGCCCTTGCCCAGTGTCTTCGGCTGGTCGAAGCCAATATAGAGACCGACCACCAGGTTCGGCGTGAAGCCGATGAACCAGGCGTCCTTCTCGTCATTGGTGGTGCCTGTCTTGCCGGCGATCGGCCGCTCGAGCTCGCGCAGCGTGGTTGCCGTGCCGCGCTGGACCACGCCTTCCATCATCGAGGTGATCTGATAGGCAGTCATCGGGTCGAGAACCTGGTCGGCGGTGTCAATTAGTTCCGGCTCGGGCTGGTTGTCCCATTCGGTGGCAACGCAGCCCTCGCAGCCGCGCTCATCATGCTTGAACACTGTCTTGCCGTAGCGGTCCTGGATCCTGTCGATCAGCGACGGCTTGATCTGCCGGCCGCCATTGGCCATGACCGAGAAGGCCGAGACCATGCGCATCACGGTCGTCTCGCCGGCGCCCAGCGCCATCGGCAGGTAAGGTGCCAGATGGTCGTAGACCCCGAAGCGCTCGGCATATTCGGCGACGATCTTCATGCCCATGTCGTTGGCTAGCCTGACGGTCATCAGGTTGCGCGAGCGTTCGATGCCGGTGCGCAGCGTCGAGGGGCCGCCTGCCTTGCCGTCATAGTTCTTCGGCGACCACACGGTGTTGCCGGACTTCACCGTAATCGGCCCGTCCATGATGACCGACGCCGGCGTATAGCCGTTGTCGAGCGCCGCTGAATAAACGACGGGCTTGAAGGACGAACCGGGCTGCCGGTAGGCCTGCGTGGCGCGATTGAACTCCGACTGCGAGTAGGAGAAGCCGCCAACCATCGCCAGAACGCGGCCGGTATGCGGGTCCATGGCGACGAGGCCGCCGGAAACCGCCGGCACCTGGCGCAGCTGATAATTGTTGCCCTCGGTCTTCTCGACATAGATCACGTCGCCTGGCGCCAGCACGTCGGCCGGCGAATTTGCCTTGAGGCGCTTGCCGTCGACGACGTGGCGCATGGCAAAGCTCATGTCTTCGGCCGATACGCTAGCCGTCTCGCGCACGCCGGACAGCGCGCCTGAAACCTCGCGCGGCGGCTGCAGCCCGATCGACAGGCCGTCCTTGTTGCTGTCCAGCACCACCGCAAGACGCCATTCCGGCACGTCGCCCAGCGCCTTGACTTCGCCGAGCGGCACGCCCCAGTCGGTGCCGAGGTCGATCTTCTTAACCGGGCCGCGATAGCCGCGCAGCGTGTCGTATTTCATCAGGCCGTTCTGCATCGAACGGCGGGCGATCCGCTGCAGCCTCGGATCAAGCGTCGTGCGCACCGACAAGCCGCCCTCGTAGAGCGCCGCCTCGCCGTAGCGCGAAATGATCTCGCGGCGCACCTCCTCGGTGAAATACTCGCCGGCGAACAGGTAGGTACCGTTGCGGCGCGGCGTCACGCCGAGCGGCTCGGCCATGGCCTTCTCGCCCTCTTCGCGCGTCACATAGCCGTTCTCGACCATCAGGCCGATGATCAGGTTGCGCCGCTCGATGGCCTTTTCGGTATAGCGGAACGGATGGTAGTTCGACGGCCCCTTGGGCAGCGCGGCGAGATAGGCCGCTTCGGCCACCGTGAGCTCGTTGACCGACTTGTCGAAATAAGTCAGCGCCGCTCCCGCCACGCCGTAGGCGCCGAGGCCGAAGAAGATCTCGTTGACGTAGAGCTCGAGGATGCGGTCCTTCGAATAGGCCTGCTCGATGCGGAAGGCGAGGATCATCTCCTTGATCTTGCGCTCGTAGGTCTGGTCGGACGACAGCAGGAAGTTCTTCGCCACCTGCTGGGTGATCGTCGAGGCGCCGACCGGGCGGCGGCCCGAACCGAGATTCTGCAGGTTGACCATGATTGCACGGCCAAGGCCGGTGATGTCGATGCCGGGATGCGAATAGAAGTTCTTGTCTTCCGCCGACAGAAACGCCGCCTTGACGCGGTCGGGAACCGCCTGGATCGGGAGGTAGAGCCTGCGCTCGCGGGCGAACTCGCCCATCAGGGCACCGTCGGATGCATGGACGCGAGTCGTGACCGGCGGCTCGTATTTGGCGAGCACCTCGTAATCGGGCAGGTCCTTGGCCAGATTACCGATGAATATCGCAACGCCGGCCGCTGCCAGGAGCGCCAGCATCGTCCCGATGCCAAAGAAATAGCCGATGAGCCGAATCATGCCCGCTCCACTGCGAGATCCGAGATTTCCGGGAAACCTCCAGCGCCAAGCGCGAGACTCCCGAACAATGCACAACAATATACACGAACCCTTGATATGACGATGTGGGCAAAATGCGGCAAGCCTGCAACCCGGCTTCGATTCCGCCGAATTATTCGGCCGATTGTGACCCTGGCGCCATGGGCCGGGACGTCACTCCCGGTGCCCGCGCCGCGGTCAGCCGCCGACATCGGTCGTGCCTGATGCAAAGTCGCTGATTGCCTGCGCCACGCTGGCTGCAACCTTGGCGCGCCATTCGGGGCTGCGCAGTTCCTCTTCGTCCTTGGGATTGGACAGATAGCCGAGCTCGACGAGCACGGAGGGTACGTCGGGCGCTTTCAGCACCCTGAAGCCGGCGAAACGATGCGGATTGTTGATCAGGCGCACTGTCGTCGACAGTTCGTCGAGCAGCGAGCGAGCGAATCGTATCGAGAAATTGTGCGTCTCGCGGCGGATCAGGTCGACCAGAATATCGGAGACCTCGTGATCCTCCTCCTCGATGACGATCCCGGCGAGCTGGTCGGACAGGTTTTCGCGATCGGCCAGCGCCTTGGCGTCGGCGTCGGAGGCCTTGTCGGAGACGGTATAGACGGTGGCGCCGCGGATGCCCTTCAGGCGGATCGTGTCGGCATGGATCGACAGGAACAGGTCGGCGTCGTGCTGGCGCGCGATGCGCACGCGGTCATCGAGGCGCAGAAATTCGTCGCCCTCGCGCGTCATGAACACCTGATAGCGTCCGTCCTTTCGCAGCTGGTCGCGAAGTTCGGTGGCGAATTGCAGCGTGACGTCCTTCTCGACCGTGCCGCCCGGCCCTTCCGCGCCGCCGTCGATGCCGCCATGGCCGGGGTCGATGACGATGATGAAGCGGTCGTCGGGCGACGGCTTGCCGAGCCTGTCGCCCTTGGGCGTGGTGGTCGTCGATCCGGTCGTTTCGGCCTGGATCGACAGCGCCTCGTTGAACTCCTTGTCGGAAGCCGCCGACAGGTCGGCAATCAGCCGGTAGCCGGGCGCATTCTCGTTGGGCACTATCTCGAAGCGCTCGACGGTGAACGGCCCCTTGGCGGTGATGATCAGCCGCGAGGACTGTTCGTCGAGATTGCCGTAGCGGACACCCTCGACCAGCCCGCGCGGCTTGAGCTCCTTCGGGTCGAGGACAAGCCGAGTTTCCGGCAGGTCGATCACAAGCCTGTGCGGGGCCCTAAGCAGCAAGAATCTCGGGTCTGGCTCGCCGTCGAAATTGATGACGACCCGCGTATGGAGCGCATCTCCGGCCATCTTGTAGTCACGGGCGGCGAGCTTGGCTGCGTGTGCATTGCCGGCAAGAGCGAAAAACACGGCCAGAAGCGACGCCGCAAGCGCCAGGATAGCGCCCTTGCCTGCCCTTAACCCTGCCTGACGAAACGCCGTGGTTGCCATGCCACCATTCTACCCTTTTTTGCCACTCGCCGCTTGCCGGCGCATCGGCAACATCGACCGTTAACAAGTGGTATGCGGATAAGGTTAACCAAGCCTTTTCGTAGAATAGTGCCGCCACGTTATGCAATTTGCCGGCATCTTAAATCGGGGTTGCCTAAAACCTCGCCAAATCATAAAAGCGACGGTGGATCACTGCAATGTCCGGAATCGTCTCAGCCGCTGCTCCCAAGGTTTATCTCGGCGACGATCAAGGCGGCTCCAATCGCATCCCGCGATCATGGCCAACAGTGATGCCGACGGATTTCGTCAGGTCGTTCTGGTGGCGCAGAACCCCTGCCGTAAGGAAAACGGCCGGAGAACGATGGATCCGCGCCGGCTCTTCAATGAGCAAAGCAGCTGGTCCGGTTTTTCCGGGCTTCAATTCAAGGGTTCCGCAAAGGTAACGCAATGGCTTCTGGCGACAACATGGAAAGGTCCGCACGATACCGCGCCGATTTGGCTGCGGGCGGCACCGCCATGACGCCGGACCTTAGGCGTGCGGACATAATAGGATCCGGCACTCCACCAGGCTCACGGCGGCGGGGCATTACCCTCGCGCTGCAGCTGGCGAGAGCGGCTGGAGGGAAACCAAATAATGCCCAACAAAATGCTTATCGATGCCTCCCACCCGGAGGAAACAAGAGTAGTCGTCGTCCGGGGTAGCCGGATCGAGGAATTCGACTTCGAGTCGCAGGACAAGAAGCAGCTTAAAGGAAACATCTATCTCGCGCGGGTAACCCGCGTTGAACCGTCGCTCCAGGCCGCCTTCGTCGAGTATGGCGGCAATCGCCACGGTTTCCTGGCGTTCAGCGAAATTCACCCCGACTATTACCAGATCCCGGTCGCCGACCGTCAGGCGCTGTTGCGCGCCGAGGCGGACGAACACGCCGAGGAAGACGATGAAGACGGCGAGGAGCGCGAACGCGGCCGTGGCCGCAAGCGGCGCCGCGGCGGCAAGAGCCGTGATCGCGGAGAGGCATCTGCCAAGAATGCCGAATCCGATGACGATTCTGCCGTCCCCGCTTCTACAGATGGTCAGGGCGATGATGACGGCGCCGGCGAGGACTGGACGCCCAAGGAAGAATTCGAAACCGCAGAGGTCGCGGTAGCCGCGGCCGAAGAGGATGCGTCGGCAGATGCAGAGCTTGCGTCGGCCAAGGCCGCAGACAGCGACGAGACGTCGGAGAGCGAAGACGGCACACAGGCAGACGAGGACGGCACGCCGCCGAAGTCGATCGCCGCGGCCATCGAGTCGGACGTCGTCTCCGAGGAGCGCGTCGACCCCGCCGACAGCGATCATGCCGAGGAAGTCCATTCCTCGCGCCTTGACGAGGAGAGCGAGGTAGAATCGGTCGGCGCCGAGGACGCACTCGAGGAAGTGCGCAACCGCCGCAAGCCGGCGCGCCGCCACTACAAGATTCAGGAAGTCATCAAGCGCCGCCAGATCCTGCTGGTGCAGGTCGTCAAGGAAGAACGCGGCAACAAGGGTGCCGCCCTCACCACCTATCTGTCGCTCGCCGGACGCTACTCGGTGCTTATGCCCAACACGGCACGCGGCGGCGGCATTTCGCGCAAGATCACCAATATCCAGGATCGCAAGCGGCTGAAGGAGGTCGTTTCCGACCTCGACGTGCCGCAGGGCATGGGCGTCATCCTGCGCACTGCAGGCGAGAGCCGCACCAAGGCCGAGATCAAGCGCGACTACGAATATCTGATGCGGCTTTGGGAGAATGTCCGCAGCCTGACACTGCAGTCGACCGCCCCTGCCCTCGTCTATGAGGAAGGCAGCCTGATCAAGCGCTCGGTCCGCGATCTCTACAACAAGGATATCGACGAGATCATGGTCTCGGGCGACGAGGGCTACCGCGAGGCCAAGGACTTCATGCGCATGCTGATGCCCAGCCATGCCAAGGTCGTGCAGCCCTACCGCGACACGACGCCGATCTTCGTGCGCTCCGGCATCGAGGCACAACTCGACCGCATGCTGCAGCCGCAGGTGACGCTGAAGTCGGGCGGCTACATCATCATCAACCAGACCGAGGCGCTGGTCGCCATCGACGTCAACTCGGGGCGCTCCACCAAGGAGCACTCGATCGAAGAGACGGCACTGCACACCAATCTCGAAGCCGCCGAGGAAGTCGCGCGTCAGCTTCGCCTGCGCGATCTCGCGGGCCTGATCGTCATCGACTTCATCGACATGGACGAGAACCGCAACAACCGCGCCGTCGAGAAGCGGTTGAAGGACCATCTCAAGAACGACCGCGCGCGTATCCAGCTCGGTCGCATCTCGCATTTCGGCCTGATGGAGATGTCGCGCCAGCGCATTCGCGCCAGCGTGCTGGAATCGACGATGAAGCCCTGCCCGACTTGCGGCGGCACCGGGCATGTGCGGTCCGAATCGTCGGTGGCACTGCTCGTCGTGCGTGCCATCGAGGAATATCTGCTGAAGGATTCGCGCTGCCACATCACCGTGCGCACGCCGACCTCGACGGCACTCTATGTCCTCAACCACAAGCGCAGCACGCTTGCCGAGCTCGAGGCGCGTTTCGGCCTCACCATCACCATCGAGATGGACGATTCGGTCGGCGGCCAGCATTACGCCATCGAGCGTGGCGCCGTGGCGGAAAAGCCATCCGACTTCGTCGAGGCACGGACTGCGCCTATCGTCATCGAGGACGACGAGGACGATGTCGACATCGTCGAGATCGACGACGAGGAGGAGGCAGCCGAGCCGCGGGCGGCACAGCAGCAGCCTTCTTCCGCGTCGTCCGAGGGCGGCGAGGACGGTGGGCGTGACCGCAAGCGGCGGCGGCGGCGGCGCCGGCGTGGCGGTCG
>CAMYMG010000005.1 GCA_947259295.1 uncultured Rhizobiaceae bacterium | reverse complement strand
ATGCGGTGGTCCACCGGCACGAGCGGTGGGCCGGCGCCTGGCGGCAGCGGCTGGCGCTCTCGGCGGCCGCGATAACGGCGAAGCAGGCCGGCCGCGTCGAGGATGAAAGCGCGCTGCGCGACGCCGTGCTGCTCACACGGCCGGGCGATTTTTCGTCCGTCGGTCCCGCCGGATCGATGCTGCTCGCCTGGCGCCGGATGGCAGCCCGGCCCGGGGACGAATTGCTGACGGAGAAAAACCTCGCCGCGGTGTTGGAGGAGTTCGGCTATGCCCAGGACGAGCCGTTGGTCAGCGGCCTGGCGGATGATCTCCGGCAACTCAGTGCCGGCGCCGGAATGGTCGGCATGCTGACCGGCGCGTTCACGGCCGCCGGAAGATATGGCTTCGCACGAGCCTTCGGAGCCTGGCTCGCCGACGCGCTGCTTGCGCAACGGCTGGGTTGGGCACACGCGGTGCCGTTGCTCGGCGGCGAAGCGGCCTTGGGTTCACACGCCAGCCGCCGGCGCGGCGGGCCCGCCCTTGTCACGGCCACGGGAATCGAGATGGACGGGGAGGGGACAAAAGAACTGCTTGCCGCGCGGGCGCGCGCCGCGCTGCGCGCCATCGATCTGTCCGCCGAGCTCGAGCGCCGGGCGGACAAGCTCCTTGCAGTCGCGCCCAAACTCAGGGCCAAAGCAGCGGACGCCGTGGTCGAAAGACTCCTGTTCGACGACGCGCTCGTGGCATCAGAAAAGATCACCGGCATGAGTGAGCGCGGCCTGCGCCGCCTGTTCGACCGGCTGCAAACACTCGGCGCCGTGCGCGAGCTCACCGGGCGCCCCACGTTCCGTATCTATGGGCTGTGACGATGGCGGCTGGTTCGACGAAGGCTCGCCGAGACAATGGGGATGGGCAACGACCGTTGCTTGATCGGGAGCTGGATCATTTGCCGCCGGAGGCGCGCTGGCGCGAATGGATGCACCGGGTCGAGGCAACCATCTTTGCCGCCAGCGAGCCGGTCGGCCGCGAGACGCTGGCGAAGATCGTCGGCAAGAGCTGCAGCGTTGATCTCCTGATCGACGACATTCGGGAAGAACTGCGCGGCCGGCCCTATGACCTGGTCGCCGTCGCCGGCGGCTGGAAACACTTGACCCGGCCCGCCTATGCCGATGCCATCCGCAGTGCATTTGGCAGTGCATTTGGCACGGCCGTCGGCGGGAACGGGCATGCCAAAGACCTGACGCAGCCGGACGTGCTGGTGCTGATGTGCATCGCCTACTTCCAGCCGATCACCCGCGCCGAGTTGTCGTCCTTCTTCGGCAAGGAGGTCAGCCGCGACCTGATCGGCCATCTGCGTGGAGCAAAGCTGATCGCCTCCGGGCCGCGCAGCCCGACGCCGGGCGCACCTTATACCTACGTCACGACCAAAGAATTCCTGCTCGAGTTCGGGCTGGACACGCTGCGCGATCTGCCGGATTTCGAGGCGCTCGAGGATGCGGGCTTGCTCAGCAAGGAAAAGCTGCTGGCAGGGGATATCATGCCAGAGTTCGCCGCTCGCCAAGAGGACGTCGGAGACGAGACGAGCGAGTAGTTGGACGCTGACGACGGAACGACCGATCACCCGATCGATCGTAACCGACTGAAATCGTTAACGTGCTTTTTATCGCGCTCGCCTAGCCTCAAGCGCAATGAGGCTAGTGGATCTGGCTGGGTCGGAATTGACAAGCGACGTAAAGAAAAGAGCGATTGAAGCAGGAATCCTCGGTGATCAGCTCGCGGATTTAAGGGCTGGTCTCTTCTTTTCCATGCCGATCTCCACGGTCTTGTCGACGTTGGTCCTGATCATGGAAATGGTATCCGGCACCGATCGTTCTGCGGTCATCTGGTTTATTGTCGTCAACCTCATAAACGGCGCGCGAATTGCCCTTGCGCTAACAAACCGTGGCAGAGCGGCGACCAGCGGCGACCCGGCGTGGCGTTCAGTTCGCCTACGATACTACGAAGGCTTGGCGCTTCTGTCTGGGTTCGCGTGGGCATACCTTGCGGTACTGACGGCTGGCTATTCCTCTCCTCAATCTTCTCTGCACTTGATTATTCTGGCGGGCATCTCTGCGGGAGCGGTCACTTACGGCAGCTCTCGTGCTTTCGTTGCGATCAATTTCATCACCCCGCCGCTACTGGTCGCGTTCGGGTGCCTTGCGGCGGCGGGGGACCTCGATAACGCAATTCTGGCGTTCACCGTCGTCCTTTTCCTTGGAGGTCTCCTTCGCGGCTCTATCATCGGCCAAAATCGATTCTGCGAAACCAGCCGTCTCAAACACGAAGCCAGACAGTTTGCCGCAGAGATGGAGGAGAGATCGAGGCATGATCCGCTGACGGGACTGCTCAACAGGCGCGGACTGGAACAGGCAGTCGATCGGTTGAATTCCGATGACAAGCCGTTTGTGGCGATGCTGGTCGACCTCGATGGTTTCAAGGCCGTCAACGACACCTATGGCCATAGGGTAGGGGATGAACTGCTAAAAAGCATCGCTCGCCGACTTGAGCAAGAGGCGCCTCAAGGAGCCGCGCTCGCCCGTGTTGGCGGCGATGAATTTGTAGTGCTGTTCCCCGTCCGCATTTCAGCAATCTCCGTCACGGATTTGGCATCCAGGATCGCGAAACAGCATTCGCTTAGAGAATCTGTACAGGTTGGCGCGTCCATTGGGATTTACGAGACCGACAATCCAAAATTGACGGATATTATGCTCCGCGCAGACACCGCGCTGTTTGCCGCCAAGCGTTTAGGCAGAAACCATTTCCGCGTCTTCGACGACAAGCTGAACAGCGACCTCGAGCGCCGACACCGCATTGAGCGGGATTTGAAAACCGCCATCTGTGAAATCGCACCGAACAGTAACCCCGCGTCGAGCAGGATTTATCGACCTGATTTCATTGCGAAAATTAGAATTGTCCAAGGATCTAAGAAGGCGCAAATCGCAACCTTCGAAAATCTGGGAAAGAGCAGCTGAATCAGACACTTGAGCATGCTTGTGCTTGGGGTTACTGTTCGGCGCGATTTCACACCTATTCGCTGATGGGCGAGACTGATGGTGCCATCAAATTGCCGGAAATTTGCCTGAAGCAGTTTGGGACCGACATGAAGCAATGGATCAAAAACGACTCTCGATCTCATCCGGGATCATCCGGCAATCGGACGCTTTTAGCGCCGTATTGATGTCCGTTGGCAATTGACCCGTTTTCCGTTCCGGCATGACCATGCCTCAAGGCCACCTCCCACCGAAAACAGATGCCTTCAGAACGCTAGCGGGGGTCACCTTGAAACAGCAAACAGGGTCAATTGCTGACGGAAATCAACAATGCAATGTCAGGAAGTCAAATGGCTGAGCCGTCCTATCGCGTCCAGGCGTTCAACAGCGCCACGCACTCCGAAAACAGGATGCACGATGATGCGGTGGCGCAAAAATATGGCTTCAGCGGCGGCCTGGTGCCAGGCGTCGATGTCTTTGCGTATATGGTCCACGTTCCGGTGGCGAAGTGGGGACGAGCCTTCCTCGAGCGCGGCCTGATGGAGGTGCGCTTCGCGAAGCCGGTTTACGATGGCGAAACCGTGGTGGTTACGTCCGAGCCTTCAGACGACGGCCTAGCGATTGCGCTCAACGGCAGCGACGTTCGAGCTGCCGGCAGTGCCTCGCTGCCGGACGCGCCACCCCCGATCTCCGTTGGCGATTATCCCGAGACTGCGCCGGTTGCGGTGCGGGGGCCGGTCGATCTCAGGTCTTACCAGGTCGGCAAATGGCTCGGAACGGCGCCGCGCTCCTGGCCGGGCCAATCTGGAGCGGACTATCGGGCGGAAGTACGCGAAACCGATCCGATCTATGCTCGCGAAGGGTTGGTGCATCCCGGTATGGTGCAGCGGGTTATGAACCGGGTCTTGATGGAGAACGCTTTACTGGGGCCGTGGATTCATCTCGGCAGCCGCATGCAGATGCTGTCCACAGCTGCTTGCGATGAAGAGTTGGTCGCGCGGGCACGCGTTACCGCGAACTACGAAAAGAAGGGCAACCGTTTCGTGGAAGTAGATGCCGTTGTTGTTGCGAACGGCCGGAAGTTGATCGCCCACTGCCAGCACATCGCGATCTATCAACTTCGCGAACGAGCAGCGTGAGGCACAAGGCTGTCGAGCAGCATCGTCACCGGCGCACCCGGTTCTGCAGGCCGTCAAAACAGATAAGGGAACGCAAGACACGCACGTGACAATCGCTCCACCAGACGCGGACGGGGATTCTAGTCGCCTTTCAAGTTTGTCCCCCAGGACAGCCCGTGTCTGCTTTGGCGGCGCGGGCATCCTTACAACGGAAGCAATCAAAGATGCCCAATGCGGCGCTGGTATATCCCGATACGAAGCTCTTTATTGATGGCGAATGGCGTGAGGGTCGCGAATGCCGGACTATTCCGGTTATTGATCCGGCGACCGAGGAGACGATCGGCTCGGTTGCACATACCGCGCGCCGGATCTCGACGCCGCGCTGGCCGCCGCCGATCGCGGCTTCAAACTCTGAAGCTCAACCTCGGCGTTTGATCGGTCTAAGCTGATGTGCAAGGCCGCCGGCTTGCTGCGAGAGCGCGGAGATCGCATCGCCTGGCTCCTGACGCGCGAGCAAGGCAAACCTTTGGCAGAGGCCAAGGGCGAATTGATGGCGGCGCCGACATCATCGATTGGTTCGCTGAGGAGGCGCGCCGCACTTGCGGCCAGGTGATTCCGGCGCGCGCGCGAAGAGCCATGCAGATGACGCTCAAAGCTGCCGGTCGGTCCGGTGGCCGCGTTCACGCCCTGGAACTTCCCGTCAATCAAACAGTGCGCAAGCTCTCCGCGGCGCTCGCCGCCGGCTGCTCGATTATCGTTAAGGCGCCGGCACCGCCGCCGGCGGCGCCTGCCGAGCTCCTTGGCGCCTTCGTCGATGCCGGCGTGACCGCCGGGGGTCGTCACTCTGGTCTCTGGCGCGCCGGCGGAGATCTCCGAGTGTGAAAATGCGCCGGCCAGTGACCCCGCGTCGAGCAGGATTTGTCGTGCTGATTTCATTGCGAAGATGAGTGTTGTCCTAGGGATCTCAGAAGGCACGATTGTGACCCTGCGAATCTCACAAAGAGCAGCTGTATCAAACTCTTGAATGTTCCAGTACCTAGGGTCACTGGCCGGCGCATTTTCGCAGCCGATCGCCTAATCAGATTCACGCGCTCGAAGGCGCACTGAGTCAGTCGGTCTGGTCGGCATCGAGGTATCGTCCCTCGGTTCATTACGCTTCGGCACCTTGGGGTCGATTGCACTATTTGGTAGTTTGTTCCGGCGCCGCGTGGAGAGTCTGCCATGTGGCCAGGGCTCGGGACAAGTGTCGGTCCATCATTCCCACTGCCAAATCGGTGCGACGAGCCTCAATGGCTTCAAGTATCTCACAATGATCGTCGTAAGCTTGCGTGCCCCGTGAGTAATCTGAAAAGTATATTATGCGACGCTGTTTTGAGAATTCATAAAATAATTTCACCGTGCGAAGCAGTACTCTATTCTGTGTTGAAGCGACGATTCCAAGATGGAACGCTTCATCCTCAGCCTCAATTGTCTTTTTGCTATCAATTGCAAGCTTCGTTTTGTAGAGGATTTCCCTCAGCCGATCTACGTCCTGATCTCGCCTTCTATCGCAGGAAATCCGTACGCCCTGCAGCTCCAGAATACTTCGCACTTCAAACACGTCCTTAGTCTCTTCAGGCTGAAACGGCAGGCCAGAAGACGCACGAAGAACGAGGGCCTCGATGCTACTTTCCTCAGAATTTCTAAGATAGATCCCAGAGTTAGGCCTTCGCTCAATCACACGCATCGACTCGAGAGCGGCCAAAGCCTCGCGAACCGCCCCGCGACTGACATTGAACCTGTCGGCAAAGTCACGTTCCGACGGCAATCGTTCGTTCGGCTCATAGCGACGCTCATCAATGAATGAGAGTATTTTCCCTACAACGTTCGGGACACCGGCAATCCTATCGCTTTCCGTCTTCTCAAGCATTTTTCGGTCTTTTTTCCAGCCGTCAGTCCATCCCAACCAGGTCCATCCCGATACGGAAGGGTCATAAATCATACGCGTTGCTTGGCAACTCGAACCCAAAGTACCAGTGAAACCCTAGCCGGTCTACCAAATTGGTTAATCCGGCTCCGCGCTGAAGCTGCCATATGCCCGATGGCTAAGCCACCCGTTCATTAAACTCCCCACGGCATGCCTTGCGCGTAGAGATGGCCAAGCGCGGCGCCCGGCCAACACCAAGCCGATGGCCTAGCCGTAAACGCCGTCCGCCGTTCAGGGCCTTCCTCTATCGCCACCGCACCCTCGAGACGCAGGTCGAAACTACCTTGCTCTCGTCAAACTCATTTCAGCTAAAATCTAGATGCAATTCATGGGTCGGTGACCTATAAATGCCCCCGGAACGCTCGGAGAGGCGTTCAGGTAGGAGCCCGACCATGATCAAGATGAGCGTCTACTATCCGGCCCATGGCGGCTCGAAGTTCGACCACGATTACTACTGTGCCAGCCACCTGCCACTGATCAGAGAACGAATGGGCGATGCCTGCCTGCGCTACGAGATCGAGAAGGGCCTAACGGGCCGCGAACCTGGAAGCGCGCCGGAGTTCGTCGCAGCGTGCCACATCTACTCACCGAGCCTGGGGACATTCCGGGAGGCGTTCGGCCCACACCGCGCGGAGATCGTCGCGGACGTCGCCAACTATACGGACATCGCACCCATCGTGCAGATCAGCGAAATCGTTGGAGCGTAAGGGCTTCGGTGCGTCAGGCTTGGCCGTTGTCCGGGATCGGCGTCGTGCTGGCCATGACCAGCTAACCGGTGCCGAACAGATCCACGATCAGGAACGTGTCGTTGCCATTCATGCGACAACTACTTTGCTCTCGTCAAGCGCGCTTCAGCCAAAATCTGGATGCGCTCTATGAACCGGTGAAGTAGACCGGCGCTGGCGAACGGTTCCAGAAAGCACCCGAAGCCTGCATCATTAACTCCATCTATCTTCGAAGTAGGGGTCAAAGTTCGGTCGTGCGGATACCCGCCGGGACCAGCGCCGCGTCGATCATTGCCATGACCATGTTCTGCGGGGCCTTGCCGATGTCGATGACATGTCGGCGGTGTCTATAGTGAGGGTGAACATGCGTCGCTCTCCTCACCTGCGAAGAGTAGAGCGAAGGTGCAGCCCGCTCACCGACTTGAGGCCAGCCTGCCGCAAAGTTCATCGGCAAAACCCGCTTCCAAGCACATCTCGCACGCAAAAGCCGTTTCACGCTTTTGCTTGGAAATGGGTTAGCCCTTGTCCGCGGCCAGGCCTACCTGTTCGACAGCGTGCGCCGCGCAGATTTCGTCGTTGTCCGATGTATCGCCGGAGATTCCGACAGCACCGAGGGTTTCGCCCGCTTCCCCGCGTATCAGGACACCACCGGGAACCGGCACGATCTTCCCGCCGGAAACGCCGGACAGGGCTTGGACAAAATGAACACGCTCGGCGGCGGCCGCGTTCAGCCAGCGGGAGCCCGAGCCGACCGCCAGCGCGCCATAGGCTTTGCCAAAGGCGATCTCGAAGCGGAGCATGGAAGAACCATCCTGCTTCTGGAATGCGATGAGGTGGCCGCCTGCATCGAGCACCGCGACCGAAAGCGGCTTCAGGTTGAGCTCCCGCCCTCGATCCAGCGCGGATTCGATGATGCGATTGGCGACATTCAACGTGATGGTATTCATTGTTTTATCCCGTTCCGAGAACGTTCTCGCCTGCCCCACTGGCCTTCAGCTCCAACCGGCGGGCATGCAGCACCGGCTCGGTGTAGCCGCTCGGCTGAGCGCGGCCCTTGATGACCAGATCACACGCGGCCTGGAAGGCGATCGAATTCTCGAAAACCGGCGCCATCGGCCGATAAAGCGGGTCGCCCTCGTTCTGCCGGTCGACGACCGTTGCCATGCGTTTCATCGTCTCCATCACCTGATCGCGCGTACAAACGCCGTGATGCAGCCAATTGGCGATGTGCTGCGAGGAGATGCGCAGCGTGGCACGATCCTCCATCAGGCCGACATCGTTGATGTCGGGCACTTTCGAGCAGCCTACACCCTGGTCGATCCAGCGCACGACGTAGCCCAGGATGCCCTGCGCATTGTTGTCGAGCTCCTTCTGGATCTCTTCGGGCGTCCAGTTCGGCCGCAGGGCAACGGGGATCGACAGGATGTCGTCGAGCTTGGCCTTCGGCCGGTTTTTGAAACCTTCCTGCACGGCGTGCACATCGACCTTGTGGTAGTGCGTCGCATGCAGCGTCGCGGCGGTCGGCGACGGCACCCAGGCGGTGTTGGCGCCGGCCTTCGGGTGGGCGATCTTCTGGTCGAGCATCGCCGCCATCAGGTCGGGCATCGCCCACATGCCCTTGCCGATCTGGGCATGACCGGCGAGCCCGCATTCCAGGCCGGTGTCGACATTCCACGCTTCATAGGCGGAAATCCACGCCGCCTGCTTCATGTCGCCCTTGCGGATCATCGGCCCCGCTTCCATCGAGGTGTGGATCTCGTCGCCGGTGCGGTCGAGGAAGCCGGTGTTGATGAAGACGACGCGTTCCCTGGCGGCGCGGATGCATTCCTTGAGGTTGACCGTGGTGCGGCGTTCCTCATCCATGATGCCCATCTTCAGCGTGTTGGGCGCCATGCCAAGTGCGGCCTCGACGCGGCCGAAGAGTTCGACAGTAAAAGCCACCTCCTCCGGCCCGTGCATCTTCGGCTTGACGATATAGACCGAGCCTGTCCGCGAATTGGCACGGCGGCCATTAGGGCCGACATCGTGCAGCGCGATCAGGCTGGTGATCATCGCGTCCATGATACCTTCCGGAACCTCATTGCCATCGCGGTCGAGGATCGCCGGGTTGGTCATCAGGTGGCCGACATTGCGCACCAGCATCAAGGAGCGGCATTTCGCAACGAAGGTGGAGCCGTCCGAGGCATTGTAGTCGAGGTCCGGATTGAGTTTGCGGGTGAAGGTCTTGCCGCCCTTGTTCACCTCCTCCTCGAGAACCCCTTTCATCAGGCCGAGCCAGT
>CAMYMG010000004.1 GCA_947259295.1 uncultured Rhizobiaceae bacterium | reverse complement strand
GGCAGCCCGCGGCGCCGGTGCCGCAGGGCGCGGCGCCGAGCGGACTTCCGACACGTCGTTGTTGCGGCCCGACTTGGCAACGATGTCCGACAGTTCCTTCAGCGCGTTGATCTGCTCGCTGACGGCGCGGCGGATGGCCGTGGTCGATTCCTTGGCTTCCATCGGCAGTTCGAACACGCCCTTCTTGATTTCGGCGCGCGTGTCCTCGAGTTCGTTGCGGATCGAGCTTGCGGTCTGGCGCATGTCCTCGGTCGCATCGGCAAAGCGCGCCGTCGCCGATTCGATGACCTCGGCGAATGCCTGGCGCATCTTCTCGGTCGACTGCAGGGTCCGGCCCTCGGCCTTCTCCATCGCACTGCCGACGAGGTCCTCGAAGGAGCGCATGACCTGTTCGAGGTCTTCCGACTTCTTGACCAGGCCGACGGCCAGGTCTTCGAGCGACGACTGACGCTCCAGCGTGTGCTCCAGGTTGCTCTGCGCGGAGCCGAGCAGGTCCGAAGCGCTCGCCAGCAGGCGGCTGTGCTCGTCGAACTTGGTGGCGATCGAGGCAACCTCGCGCAGCGTGTTCGACGACAGTTCGGTCAGGCGCGTCGTGTTCTGGTCGACGAGGCGTGCCGAGCTCGCGAAGGTCATCGCCGCCTTCTCGGTGGTCGCCGCGAAGTTCTGCGTGCTGTCGCTCAAGCGGCCATCGACATGGGCGAGGTTCTGCGCCGCGGCCTCGATCAGCTCGTTGAGCTGCGCGCTCGACCTGCCGAGATTGTCAATCAGGCCGCTGACGCCGGACGCCAGGCTCTCGCGGGCGCCTTCGACAGCCGACAGGGTCTCTGCGGTGCGGTTGGCGAGTGCGTTGACCAGCGTGGCGTTTTCGGCGCGCAAGCGCTCCGTGGCGCGGCTGGTCGTCTCGTCGAGCGTCTTGGCCAGTTCGTCGCCGGTCGATGAGAAGCGGTCGACCAAGGGACGGGCGGTTTCGTCGAGGATCTTCGTGATCTCGGCGGAACGCTCGGCCAGCATCGAGTTGAGCTCGCGGGTGTTGGTGCCGATCGTCTTGGCCGCCTCGTTCGTGCTCTGGCCGATATGCTGGCCGACGGCGGCGAAGGTCTCGGCGATCACGTTGGCACGTGAGACAAGCTGCGATTCTGCCTGTGCGACCTGTTCGCCGAGCTTCTGGCCCATCGTCTCGGCACCGTAGGCGAGGCGGCTTTCGGCGTCCTCGACATGGGCGTTGACGCGTTCGGCCACCGCCTTGGCGCCGGCAGCAAGCCGCTCGTCGGCACTGGCCAGCGTTTCGGCGATCGCCTGGGCGCGGGCCTCGAGTTCGGCCGATGTCTGCTGGGTGCGGGCAACGACGCGCTGCTCGGTTTCGGCGAAGGCGTTGGCAATGCCGTCGGCATGGTCGCCGATGGCCATGGCGCTTTCGCTGATGCGGGCCGACAGGTTGGCGTCGGCCTTGTCGAACAGGCTGCCGATTTCTGCCGCGCGGGCGGCGAGCGCCTGGCTCGTCTCGTCCACGCGGGCAGCAACCTGCTGGTCGGCGGCGACGAAGACATTGCCGATCTCTACGGCACGGCCCGAAAGCACGCGCGCGGTCTCGTTGACGCGCGCTGCCAGCCGCTTGTCGGCTTCCTCGAAGTTGAAGACGATCTCGCCGGCCTTGGTGCCGAGCGTTGCGGCGCTGTCGGCAACGCGTTCGGCGATGCGCTTGTCGGCGGCATCGAAGATGCTGCCGAGTTCGCCGGCACGGGCTTCGAGCTTCTCGGCGCCGTCGGCGATGCGGGCGACCAGGCTCTCGTCGGCCTTGTCGAAGATGCGGCCGAGTTCGGCTGCACGGGCGGCCAGAGCGTCGGCCGACTCGCCGATGCGCATGCCAAGCCGCTGATCGGCCTCGTCGAAGTTGCGCAGGATGTCGCCGGCACGCGATGCCAGCGAGCCGGCCGTCTCCATGGCGCGGGCGACCAGCTTCTGGTCGGCCTCGTCGAAGGTTTGGCGGATTTCGCCAGCGCGCGACGCCATGATGTTGGCGACCTCTTCGCCGCGCGACACCAGCGTCTTGGAGGTCTCGTCGACGCGGGCGACGATCTTGCCGTCGGCCTCGTCGAAGGCGCGGGCGATGTCCTCGACGCGCTTGAGCAGGGCGGCGGAGGTCTGTTCCGCGCGCTCAGCCATCTTCCTGTCGGCCTCGGTCAGCGCGTTGCCGGCCTCGTCGTTGAGCGCCGCGGTGACTTCGAGCACCTTCTCGCGCAATGCGCCGGCAACCGTCACGGCGCTCTTCTCGAGCACCTGGCGGACATTGTCGACGCCGAGCGACAGGGCGCGCTCCATCGTGCCGGTGCGCTCCTCGATGACGCCGGTCTGGCGGCGGAACGCTTCCTCGATCTTCTCGACATCGGATGCGACGGCATCGGAGATATCGACGCGCCTTGCGGCGATCGTGTCGATATGGACCGAGATGGCGTCGTCGATCTCCTTGCGGGCGGCTGCCAGCTTGCCGAGATCCTGTTCCAGCGCGGCCGCCAGGTTGTCGCGGCCTTCGGCAAGGCGGGCGACATGGCCGGCGACGACGTCGTCGAACACGGCGCGTCCCTCGGCGACCTTCTGCAGATCGGCCTGCAGGGCCTGGGAGAGCGTCTCGCGGCCTTCGGCGACTTTGCGGACCTGCTCGGCGACGATCTTGTCGATGTTCTCGCGGGTCTCGGCCAGCTTGCCGAGGTCGGTCTCGAGCGCACGGGTCAGGATGTCACGGCCCTGCGCCAGCTTCTCGACCTGTCCGGCAACCAGACCGTCGATGCCGCTGCGGCTCTCGGCGAGCTTCTTAAGGTCGTCTTCGAGCGCTTGGGTCAGCAGGGTGCGGCCTTCGGCGAACTTCTGCACCTGGCCGGTGATGAAGGCGTCGATCGTGCCGCGGCTGACGGCGACCTTGCTCAGATCCTCTTCTAGTGCCTTGGTGAGGATTTCGCGGCCTTCGGCGATGCGCTCGACCTGCCCGGCAACCAGCGAGTCGATGCTGTTGCGGGTTTCTTCCAGCTTGCCGAGGTCGCTTTCAAGCGCCTTGGTGAGGGCGCTGCGTCCCTCTGCCAGCTTGTCGATATGGCCGGTAACCAGACCATCGACTTCGCCGCGCGCTTCCGAAAGCTTGCCGAGGTCAGCCTCGAGTGCGCGCCTCAGTATGTCACGCCCCTCGGCCAGCTTCTCGACCTGGCCTGCGACCAGTCCGTCGATGCTGCTGCGGCTCTCGGCCAGCTTGTCGAGGTCTTCCTGCAGGGCCTTGGTAAGACCTGCACGCCCGACGGCGAACTTCTCTACCTGGCTGGAAAGCAGGCCGTTGATGCCCTCGATGTCGGCTTCCAGGGCCTCGGCGAGGATCTGGCGGCTCCTGTCGAGGTGCTTGACCTGATCTTCGACCATGCCCTCGACGACCTTGCGGCCTTCCTTGAGCTTGTCGACGTCGCTTTCGAGCAGTTCGGAGATGGAATTGCGGCCGTCGGCGAATTTCTGGATCTGGCTTTCGACGAGGTCGTCGATCGCCGACAGATCGGCCTTCAGGGCGCGCGAGAGAATGTCGCGGCCTTCGGTAAGCTTCTCGACCTGCGTGGCGACGATGCCGTCGATGGTCGTGCGGGTCTCGGACAGTTTCTCCAGATCCGCTTCGAGGGCGCGCGACAGGATGTTGCGGCCTTCGGCCAGCTTGCCGACATGGCCGGCCACCATCTCGTCGATGTTGAGCTTGGTCTGGGTAAGCTTGTGCGTGTCTTCCTGCAGCACCTTCGACAGGTTCTCGCGTCCGGCTGCCAGCCTTTCGAGGTGGCCCTCGAGCGCCGTGTCGATGGTAATGCGCTGGTCGTTGATCTTGCGCAGATCGTCTTCGAGGGCGCGCGAGATCGCGTTGCGGCCTTCGGCCAGCTTCTGGACCTGGTTGCTGACGGCGGCGTCGATGCTGGCGCGGCCTTCGGCGAACTTGGCGAGATCGGCCTGCAGGGCAGCGGCCATGCGGTCGCGGCCTTCGGAAAGCTTGCGGGTATGGTTCTCGACCGCATGGTCGATACCGGCGCGGGCCTCGGCCAGCTTCTCGATATCGGCGTCGAAGGCGCGCGACACGACGTGGCGCGCGTGGTCGAGGCGGCCGGCGAAGTCGCCGGCGCGGGCCTCGAGCATGGAGGAGGTCGATTCGACGATGTCGGACATTTCGGCGCCGATGCGCGACTTGCCCTCGTCGATCATGCCGAACAGCGTATCGCGACCCTCGGTGAAGGTGGTGGCGATTTCCTTGGCGCGCTCGACCAGCGTCTCGTTGATCTGCTTGGCGCGTGCTTCGAGCGCGGCGTTGAGCTTGGCCGTGCCGGTGTCGAGAGCCTGCGCCCTGGTTTCGAATTCGCTGATAAGTCCCTGGCCGCGTTCGGAAAGTGTCCGTTCGATGCTGCTCAGGCTCGCCTCGAATTCGGAGCTCAGCGTGCGCGCGGCGCCGCCCAGCAGCGACACCATGCCGGAGGTCCGGTCGTCGAGCAGGTCGGTCAGCGAACGCGTCAAATTGTCGGTGGAATCGGTCAGCTTGGCGATGCGCGTGTCGAGCAGGCTGGCGAAAGCCTCGCCCGACGTCGACAGGCGGTCGGTGATGGAATCGACGCGCGTATCCATCGAGTCGAACAGGTTCATTCCGCTTTCGTTGATGCGGTCGATCAGCGTGTCGCCGGAATTGGTGATCGTCATCGACAGGTTGGTCGATGCGTTGAGGATCGAGTCGCGAATGATGTCGCTCGCCTGGCCGATCTCGTCGCGCAGTGTCTCATGCGCGCCAGTGATCGAGGCGCGCACGCGCTCGGCATGGGTGACGACGGCTTCGCGTTCGCTGCCAAGGCCATCCACCAGCAGGCGGATGCGCGCGGCGTTCTCGGAATAGGAGCGCTCGATCTGGTTGACTTCGGTGTGGACCAGCGTTTCGAGCTCGACGGCGCGGGCCAGCGTACGTTCGATGCCTTCGCCCATCGCCGCGACTTCGCGGCGCACGGCCTGGCCGACCATCATGACGCGGTCCTGGGCCAGGTTTTCCGGCTCGGCGAGGCGGAACGCCATTTCAGTCATGGATTCTGCGGCCATGCGCATTTCCTGCGCGCGCCGCACCATCGCGGCGAAGGCCCAGAACAGGATGATCGGCACCAGTGCGCCGATGGCGAACATCACCCATTGCGGGCGTGACAGCACCTGCTCGATGGTGCGCGTCTGCCAGATCTGCGGGCCGAACAGCTGGTCGGCAAGCAGCACCGATGCGCCGAGCCAGACCACCGAAAGGACGGCGACCACCCAGTTCACGGAATTCGAGGCGCGCTTGTTGATGCCGCTCAGCGTCGAGCGGAAATCCTTCTGCCGGTCGTCATTGGCGGGTGCGAACGACGCGGGCTGGCTCGAGGTGCTGCGCTCTACCGGGCGAAGCTCCGAGGTCGGGGTAGGCGTCGGCGCTGGCGTGGGCTCGAACGTCTGCTCGGTCTGGCGCTTGCCGCGGCCCTCGCGCACGAGTTCGTCGGCGGCCTGGGATATCTGTGCCTCCAGGTCGTCCATCGAAGACGACATGTCCACCTCCTCTTCGGGCGAACCCGAAAGGTCGAGGTCCAGCGCGTACTCCAGTTCGTCGGAGACATCGTGGTCGATATTCTTCGTGGGAGTGGATTTTTTCGCCATGCCGCCGTTACCCTTTACTCGATGTGCGCAAACGCATTCTTGTTGTTTTACGCGGTCCGCGCTGGAGGCTTGATATGGACCCGCCGTATCGTACTGACACATACTGGTAAAGGAAACATGGAAACCGGCGGATACGTAAAAGTTTAAACATAAGGTTAACATCACCATGATTTCGGCCGATTTGGGCCGCAGTGCGGCGGCCGGCCGATTAACGGCTTGTCCATGTTAGCCGACCTATTCTGGGCCAGCTGTTCGTGAGTGTTCCGGAGGGTTTCCTTGGCCGCCATCAACAAGAATGACGTCGTGGCGTTTTCCATGCCGGGCGGGGAAGTTTCGGCCGTCGCCAAGGCCAAGACGCGTCCCATTGATCTCGCGCATCTGTCACGCCAGACCATGGGCGACCGAGAACTGGAACGGGAGGTTCTCGACCTCTTCGTCGACCAGGCGATCACCATTCGCGACCAGTTCGGCTCCATCGGGGTTAACGAACGCCGGCTCATGGCGCATTCGCTGAAGGGTTCGGCACGCAGCGTCGGCGCGATGACGATCGCCGAATGGGCCGAAACGGTCGAGGAAAATCCCGACGATCGTCATGGCCTGAAGCGGCTTTCGGGCCTCATCGACGACGTGCGCGATTTCATCGCAGCGATCAGCCGCTAGCCTCATCCGCCCTGCAAGACCAATATTGCCGCGCTTTGCGGCGTTTTCGCGCGGCAGTTGACTCGCGCCGCGGAGTCATTATCTCGGGAGACCAATCCTCGGGAACAATGATGACCAAGATTTCCTACGTGACGCATGATGGCACGCGCTTCGACGTCGATGTCGAAAATGGCTCGACCGTCATGGAGAATGCCATCCGCAACGCCGTGCCGGGCATCGAGGCCGAGTGCGGCGGCGCCTGCGCCTGCGCCACATGCCACGTCTATGTCGACGAGGCCTGGACGGCCGAGGTCGGCGAGCCGGAGGCGATGGAAGAGGACATGCTGGATTTCGCCTACGACGTCAGGCCGAATTCGCGGCTTTCCTGCCAGATCAAGGTGCGCGACGCGCTCGACGGCCTGGTGGTGGAAGTGCCGGAGCGGCAGGGCTGAGATACTGCCGCGGCGATAGGGCTGCTGGCAGGCGGAATCGCCGGGAGGGCGCACGATGAGCGAAGTCACCAGGACGGACGTTCTGATTGTCGGGGCAGGGCCGGTCGGCCTGTTTGCCGTCTTCGAACTCGGCCTTTTCGACATGAAGTGCCATCTGATCGACATTCTCGATCGCCCGGGCGGCCAGTGCGCCGAGCTCTATCCGGAAAAGCCGATCTACGACATTCCTGCGCTGCCCTCCGTCTCGGCGCAGGAACTGGTCGACCGGCTGATGGAGCAGATCAGGCCGTTCAACCCGCAATTCACCTTCAACCGCATGGTCTCCGGCCTCGAGAAGCTCGAGGACGGTTCGTTCCGCGTCACCACCGACGAGGGCGAGATCTTCGAGGCGAAGATCGTCGTCATCGCGGCCGGCGGCGGCTCGTTCCAGCCAAAGCGCCCGCCGATCCCCGGCATCGAGGCCTATGAGGGCGAGAGCGTCTTCTATTCGGTGCGCCGCATGGAGGAATTCCGCGGCCACGACCTCGTCATCGTCGGCGGCGGCGATTCAGCCCTCGACTGGACGCTCAACCTGCAGCCGATCGCGAAAAGCGTCACGCTCGTTCATCGCCGGCCCGAGTTCCGCGCCGCGCCAGACAGCGTCAACAAGATGTACGCCATGCAGGAGATGGAGGAGCTCGAGTTCCTCGTTGGCCAGGTGACGGGGCTTGCAGGCGAGGGCGGCAAGCTCTCCTCTGCCACCATCAAGGGCCAGCACGGCGATACCGAAGTGCCCTGCACCCGCATGCTGCCCTTCTTCGGCCTGACCATGAAGCTCGGCCCGATCGCCGAATGGGGGCTCAACCTTCACGAGAACCTGATCCCCGTCGACACCGAGAAGTTCGAGACATCGATCCCCGGCATCTTCGCGGTCGGCGACATCAACTGGTACCCCGGCAAGCTGAAGCTCATCCTGTCCGGCTTCCACGAGGTGGCGCTGATGGCGCAGGCGGCAAAGCGCATCGTCAGCCCCGGCGAGCGCATCGTCTTCCAGTACACGACCTCGTCGACCAGTCTGCAGAAGAAACTCGGCGTCTCGTAGCCTCAGCCGGGCAGCCGGCCGTTCTCGATGCGCTCCATCCGGTAGCGCAGCAGGCGCATCATGCGGCGGTCGAAATTGATGCCCTCGACGCGGTCGAACTGTGCCTGCGCGCGGTCGTGCTTGGCGAGGATCTTGGCCGACGTCGCCTTGGCCATTTCGGCAAGCTTCGTGCAGCTCTTCTGTCGACGCAACTTGAGCAGCGCCTGCTCCAGCTCCCGGGCATGGTTCTTTGCGATCACCACGTGGCTTTCCTCATGCCGCTTGATGTCGCTCGACAGTGTGTCCCAGATCAGCCGCACGTCCTCCGACGCCTTGCCGCGCTGGCGCCACCGCGGCAGGATCAGCTTGGCCTTCACCGTCACGGTGGCCTTCTCAATGCGGCAGTAGCCGCCGCGTTCGCGGTAGCCGATCTTGGTCGAAAACTCCATTCGCGTCGCGCCGGGGTGGCGCTGGCCGGTGCTCTTGACCTGCGGGCCGCGCGCGCTCAGCTCCATTTCCAGCTGCTCCAGCGTGCTGCCGCCGATCGAAAAATAGCTGTAGGTCTTCGACAGGTTCGCGGCCGCCGCGGGAAGTGCGGTCATGCCGGCCAGGGTTGCTGCGAACAGGATGCGTATCATCGACGATGCCCTCGTTGGCCAAGCTAGCGACAGACGGCGCTCCGGCGCAACGGAAATCGATGTCGGTGCCGGCATTTCAGCCTTCGGGCTCGAACGAAAATCGTTGATTTTCGCAGCGCCAGCCCGCATGGCTCCGCCAGTTCGAAACGCGGCCAAGCCTATGACAGACAGACGATGGACCCTGGCGCATGGCCGCCACCTCGACCTTGGCGGCAAGGCGCAGGTGATGGGCGTGCTCAACGTCACCCCCGACAGTTTTTCCGATGGCGGCCGCTACGACGCGCTCGACCGCGCGCTGGCGCAGGCCGAGCGGATGCTGGCCGAGGGCGCGGTCATTGTCGATGTCGGCGGGGAATCGACGCGTCCGGGAGCCGATCCGGTCACGGCCGCCGAGGAACAGCAGCGCATCCTGCCGATCATCGAAGCGCTCGCCGGACGCGATTGCCTGATCTCGGTCGATACCTACCGCGAAGAGACGGCGCGGCTGGCAGTCAGCGCGGGCGCGCATATCGTCAACGATGTCTGGGGTCTGCAGCGCGATCCGGCAATCGCCCGCCTCGCCGCTGAGACAGGGGCCGGGCTCGTCATCATGCACACCGGTCGCGAGCGCGAAAAACTGTCCGACGTGATCGCCGACCAGTTCGCCTTCCTGCAAAAATCGCTGGAGATCGCGGAGAAGGCCGGCGTCGCGCGGGAAGCGATTGTGCTCGACCCGGGCTTCGGCTTCGCCAAGGACGCCGAGGAGAACCTGCAGCTGATGGCGCGGTTCTCGGAGCTCGTGGCATTCGGCTATCCGCTGATGGCCGGCACCTCGCGCAAGCGCTTTATCGGCCATGTCACCGGCCGCGACGCCGGCGAGCGGGCTGCCGGCACCGCCGCCACCAGCGTCATCCTGCGGCTGCAGGGCGCCGACCTTTTCCGCGTCCACGATGTCGCAATCAACGTGGACGCGCTCGCCGTCGCGGATGCTATGCTCGCCCGTCAACAACCCGCCGTCGAAAGCTGAGCCGCCATGTATCTCATCCGCATGAAGAATTGCGCGTTCTTCGCAAGGCATGGCGTGCACGATGAGGAGGAGCGGCTCGGCCAGCGATTCTATGTCGACGCCGAGCTCACCGTCGATCCGGGCAGGGCGCTGGAAGAGGATTCGATCGACGGCACGGTGAATTACGGCGAGGCCTTCGAGGTCATCGAGAAGATCATCACCGGCGAGCGCCGCTTCCTTATCGAGGCCCTGGCGCTCGAGGTCGGCAAGGCGCTGACGGCGCGCTTCCCGCAGATCAAGCGCGCCGAGATCACCGTCAGGAAGCCGAACGCGCCGGTGCCGGGCGTGCTCGATCATGTCGAGGTGACAATTGTCTGGCCACAATAGGCGGACCGCCTATCTCAGCCTCGGCGGCAATCTCGGCGACCCGGCGAAGTCGATGGGCGCCGCCTTGCGCATGCTCGACGCGCACGCCGATACAGCGGTCGTCGTGGTGTCCTCGCTCTACCGCACGCCGCCCTGGGGCAAGCTAGACCAGCCTGATTTCCTCAACGCCGCCGCCGAGGTCTCGACCGGGCTGACGCCGCGCGGCCTGCTCGACCTCTGCCTCGAGGCCGAGCGCAAGCTCAAGCGCGTGCGCCAGGAACGCTGGGGACCACGCCTGATCGACATTGACATTCTGGTGTTCGGCGATCTGGCGGTGCACGAGGAGGGGCTCGAGGTCCCGCATCCGCGTATGCTGGAGCGCGCCTTCGTGCTGGTTCCGCTGGCCGAAATCGCCCCGGATTTCGTGGCAGGCGGCAGGCGGCTCGCCGACCATGTGGCCGGTGCCGACACGGCCGGCATCGAAAGGCTGCCGCGCGGCCGCGACTGGTGGAAGGGTTAGGTGCCCGGTTCCTGGCCGACGGAGGACACGCGACGATGAAAGGCTTCCTCGGGTTTCCGAAAACCCTTCCGGGCGGCACCGCCCCGCGTATCGTGCTTTTCGGCGCGCCCCACGGCAGCGACTATGCCGGCGAAGACGGCAATAGCCACGCCGGCGCCGCTGCGCAAATACGGGCGGCGAGCCTGGAAGACGCAGGCCTCGTCGGCAACTGGGATTTTGATCTCGACGGGCCACTTTTCGCCGGCCAGGCGCCTTGCTGCGTCGACACCGGCGATCTTCCCACAATCCGGGGCGACAACCCCGGCAATCGCTCTCTCATCGAGGCGAAGACGCGCGCCATCCTCGGTACGAATGCCATTCCGCTGATGATCGGCGGCGACGATTCCGTGCCGATACCCTTCCTGGCCGGGTTTGCGGATGCTGGCCCGGTCTGGATCCTGCAGATCGACGCCCATATCGACTGGCGCGACGAAGTGCATGGCGAGCGCTTCGGATATTCGAGCCCGATGCGGCGAGCCAGCGAGATGAGCCATGTCGACGGCATCGTGCAGGTCGGCATGCGTGCGGTGGGCAGCGCGCGGGCCTCCGAACTGGAGGACGCCAGGGCCTACGGCGCCAGGATCGTCACGTCGCGGGAACTCCATGCGCAGGGCGTCGAAGCGGCGATCCGCCAAATCCCGGAAGGTGCAAGCATCGTCGTGACGCTCGACTGCGACGGCCTCGACCCGAGCGTGATGCCCGGCGTGTTCGCCCGCACGCCGGGCGGCCTCAGCTACCTGCAGGTGATCGACCTGATCGAGGCTGCCGGCAGGCGTGGGAAGATCGCAGGCTTTGATCTGGTCGAGCTGTACCCGCCTGCCGACATCGACGGAATCTCTGCGCTTGCCGCAGCTCGCATCCTCGTCAATGTGATCGGCAGGATTGTCCGGCAGGGCTGAGCCGGGCCTCCTCGCACATTGGTCGTCTGGCCGCTGATTGCGGCGCGCGGCCGCAAACGCCACGGAAAATTCGTCCGGCTTTGGGCTCGCGGCCATGGTGCTCGGCTGTTACGGTCGGTGATAGGAGTATGCTGCGACCATGAACGACGCGACGATTGACCACGACTTCCTCTCCGGCGGTGGCGAGATGGGGGAGCTGATCCGTGCCTATGACTGGCGCAACTCCGAAATCGGGGCGCCCGAGACATG
The DNA here is from genome assembly GCA_947259295.1 of uncultured Rhizobiaceae bacterium. Classification (GTDB taxonomy): domain Bacteria; phylum Pseudomonadota; class Alphaproteobacteria; order Rhizobiales; family Rhizobiaceae; genus CAMYMG01. Next base: position 3,019 of record CAMYMG010000004.1, on the reverse strand, counting down.
GCCGCAAAGTCTCAGGCTGACGGTTCGCCTCGTGCTGAACACGCGGCACCCGATGTTCATCTGGTGGGGACCCAATCTTGTCCAGTTCTACAACGACGCCTACCGGCAGACGATGGGGCCGGAACGGCACCCGAGCGCGCTCGGCCAGCGCGGGCGCGAATGCTGGGACGAAATCTGGGACATCATCGGTCCGCAGATCGAGCATGTCATGGCCGGCAAGGGCTCTACCTGGAACGAGGACGCGCTTGTCCCCGTGACACGCCACGGCAAGCTGGAACAGGTCTATTGGACATACAGCTATGGCCCGATCGATCTGGAGGGCGGCGTCGGCGGCGTGCTGGTGGTCTGCACCGATGTGACCGACCAGCACATGGCCCGGGAGCGTTTGCGGGGCGAGTCCGAACGCATGCGGACGCTCTTCGAGCAGGCGCCAGGGTTCATGGCGATCCTGCGTGGCCCGCAGCATGTCTTTGAGCTCACCAATGCCAGCTATCGCCGGATGGTCGGCGACAGGCCCTTCATCGGCAAGGCGGCTCGCGACGTCGTTCCCGATGCGGAGGGGCAGGGGTTCTTCGAACTCCTCGACGGCATCCTGGAGTCGGGCGAGCCCTATGTCGGGCGGCAGTTTCCGCTGACGCTTGACGAAGACGGGGGACAGCGGACCGTTTATGTCGATTTCGTCTACCAGCCCATTTTCGAGCCCGACGGCACCGTCTCGGGCGTCTTCGTCGAGGGTTCGGACGTGACCGACCATGTCAACGCACAAGGCCATCTCCGGCTGATCAATTTCGAACTCAAGCATCGCGTCAAGAACACGCTGGCCATGGTCAGTGCGATAGCCAGCCAGACCCTGCAGTCGACGGTTCCCGATTCGCGCCTGGATGCCTTCCGCGGGCGACTGGAGGCGTTCGGCCGCGCGCACGACATTTTGACGGCCGAAACTTGGGCGACGGCCGAACTGCTCGATGTCGTCTCGGCCGCTCTGGAATCGCAGAATGACGGCCGCATTTCCTGGCATGGAGCCGACGTCACGCTCGGTTCCAAGCAGGCATTGTCGCTGTCGCTGGCGCTGCATGAACTTGCGACGAACGCGTCGAAATACGGTGCGCTCAGCGTTGCCAAAGGTCACGTCGATATCAGCTGGGCGATCGTCGTTGAGGATCAGCAGCCCCAGTTCCAGTTCGAATGGCGGGAGATCGGCGGACCGCAGGTCGACGCGCCGACGCGGCGCGGCTTCGGGTCGCGGCTGATCGAGCGTGTGCTGGCGGCCGATTTCGGCGTCGACCCGGAACTGAGCTTTGCGCCCGAGGGTCTCGTGTTTCGGGTGAGGGCGCCGACGTCGAAGCTCAGGGAAGCGACCACGTCCTTCGGCTGACCGGGCGACGCTGTCAGTCTGTAGACCGTTGTGTCGGGCCGGCGATGGTCGCTGCCGCGGCGAAGCTGCTATGACGGGCCCTTCCTGATTCTCCGTGCAGCAGCCGATGACCGCCAACCCGCTCGAAATCCTCAAGACCGTCTATGGCTATGATGCCTTCCGGGGCCCGCAGGCGCGGATCGTCGACCACATCATCGCCGGGAACAACGCCTTCGTGCTGATGCCGACGGGCGGCGGCAAGTCGCTCTGCTACCAGATCCCCGCCATCGTCAGGCCGGGCATGGGGCTCATCGTGTCGCCGCTGCTGGCTCTGATGGCCGACCAGGTCGCGGCGCTGAGGCAGGCTGGCGTCAAGGCTGCCGCCCTCAATTCCGATCTCGCGCCGGACGATCGGCGCACCTTGTGGAACGCCGTCGAAAGCGGCGAAGTGGACCTGCTCTATGTCGCGCCCGAGACCTTGTTGCGTCCGGACGTGCTGCGGCGGCTGGGCGGCGTCAAGCTGTCGCTGATCGCCATCGACGAAGCGCACTGCCTGTCGCAATGGGGGCACGATTTCCGGCCTTCCTATCGCCAGCTCGACGTGCTCGTGGAACAGTTTCCGGGCACGCCGCGGGTGGCGCTGACGGCGACGGCGGACGAACCGACCCGCGAAGAGATCCTGGCGCATCTCGAGATCGCGCAGGTCGACGCCTTCAGCGCCGGCTTCGATCGCCCGAACATCCGCTATGCCATCGAGGAAAAAGACAATCCACGCGCGCAGCTGAAGGATTTTCTCAAGCGCTACGAGGGCGAGAGCGGCATCGTCTACTGCCTGTCGAAGCGCAAGACCGAGGAAACTGCCGCCTGGCTTCGCGACCAGGGCTATGACGCGCTGGCCTATCACGCCGGCGTGGACAAGGCGGCGCGCGAGGCCAACCAGCAGCGCTTCCAGCATGGCGAGGCAATCGTCATGGTGGCCACCATCGCCTTCGGCATGGGCATCGACAAGCCGGACGTGCGCTTCGTCGCCCATCTCGACCTGCCGGGCAGCATCGAAGCCTACTACCAGGAGACCGGACGCGCCGGGCGCGACGGCCTGCCGTCCGACACGCTGATGCTCTACGGTACCGAGGACATTGCGCTGCGCAGCCGCTTCATCGAGGAATCGGACGCGCCCGACGCGCGCAAGCGCACCGAGCGGCGCAAGCTCGACGCGCTTCTGGGGCTGGCCGAGACGGCAGGTTGCCGGCGGCAGGTTCTGCTGTCCTATTTCGGCGACCAGTGCGAGCCGTGCGGCAATTGCGATACCTGCGCCCAGCCGCCCAGACTGTTCGATGGCACGACGGCGGCACAAAAGGCGCTGTCATGCATCTACCGCACCGGCGAGCGCTTCGGGCAGGCCTATATCGTCGATGTTCTGCTCGGCAATGTGAACGACCGCATCGTCCAGTTCGGCCACGACCAGGTGTCGACCTTTGGCATCGGCACCGAGCATGACAGCCGCACCTGGCGCGCCATCCTGCGCCAGATGATCGCGCTGCGCCTGGTCGGCGTCGACCTTGCCGGACATGGCGGCCTGTCGATTGCGCCCGCCGGCCGCGACTTCCTTCGCGACAAGCCGACGCTGATGCTGCGCGTGCCGACGGCGCCGCGCGCGCGGCGCGG
>CAMYMG010000003.1 GCA_947259295.1 uncultured Rhizobiaceae bacterium | reverse complement strand
TGGCGCGGGTGCCGGGCGCGGCCGCTCCGCAGGACGGGCGGGCTGTGGCGGTGGCGTCCTGTGCACGGGTGGCTGCTGAACATAATCGGGCTCCGCCATGGCGGGAGCCTGGACCCTCGCCGGGAGGGGTTCGGGATGACGCGCCCGGGGGGGCGTCGGCTCGCTGGCATTGTCGCCTATAAATGCCGGCCTGCGCGACTGGCCGTAGCGGATCTCCCGCTCGACGACCACGTCGGTCGGCCCGCCGATCAGGATGAGATGCTCGACATCGTCGCGCCGCACCAGGACGAGGCGGCGGTGACTGTCGACGGCCGTCGCGTCCATGACCGCAAGACGCGTCTTGCGGTTGCGTCCGCCGGCCACGAAAGTGCCGAAAGTCATGCTGCGGATCAGCTTGATGATGACCAGAACAATGACCAGCAGGAGGAGGGCGGCGAACGTCCAGATGACTGCGGTGGCAAATGCTGGACCTGCCAGACCATCAATCCAATCGGACATAGAGTTCCCCAATACTTCCGCCACACAGCCACGCGACACTAGACCCGGACAGGCCGCATCTGCAAGTTGCCTTTATGATGCTGAAACGGCGTTGCGGTCGACCAAAAAGTGCGGATCGCGCGGTTATACCGCCGCTTTTTCCGTGAAGACCTTTTCCAGCCATTGAGAATGTGATTCAACCGGTTCGCGGCAGGGGAGCCGCCGTTTTCGGGAATCAGGTTCGTATGGCACGAGAAACGCGCGGCGATTTCTATCCGGTTTCGATCGTCGATCAGAACACGCGTCCCGGCGCCATCGTAAGGCTGATCGTCTTCATCGTCGTCCTGACAGGCGCGGCGATCGTCTTCGGCATTTTCCGCGAACGCCTTGGCGATCCCTTCCTGCTCGGCATGCTCGGCGTGCTCGCGATGATCGGCGTCGGCTACCTGTTCGCCACGGCAATCGGCTTCGTGCAGATCGCGCCGCGGTCGACGACCGACGAACTGTCGAAGGCATTCGTCGATTCGATGGGGCAGGGTCTCCTCGTCACCGACACCAAGGGCCGGGTCATCTATGCCAACCGCGCCTATGGCGAGATGACCGGTGCGACTTCGGCTGCCGACATCAGGACGGTCGAGAACCTGCTGTCGGACGTGCCGGAAGCCTCGTCGACCATCTTCCGGCTCGCCGCCGGCCTTACCGACGGCCAGGAGAACGATGGCGAGTTCCGGCTGTCGCAGGCCATCCGGCCGGGTGCCGAGCCGGGTGCACGATGGTACAGGGCGCGGGCGCGGACCTTCAACGTGCCCGGCCAGCGCCAGCCGCTGCTGGCCTGGCAGCTGGCCGACATCTCTAAGGAGCGCGCCGAGCAGGAGCGCTTCTTTCTCGACCTGCAGAAGGCGATCGACCATCTCGACCACGCGCCGGCGGGCTTCTTCTCGGCCGACCAGGAAGGCCGCGTCACCTATATCAACGCGACGCTTGCCGAGTGGCTGGGCATCGACCTTGCGAGCTTCACGCCGGGGTCGATGGCGCTCAAGGACATCGTGGCGGGCGACGGCATAGCCTTGGTGCGGGCGGTGAAGGCCGATCCCGGAACCACGCGCAACGCGGTGATAGACCTCGACCTTGCTACCGTGACGGGGCAGGCGCTGCCGGTGCGCTTCATGCACCGCGTTTCGGCGAGCCGCGAAGGCATCAACGGACCGACCCGCACGATCGTGCTCAACCGCACGCAGGGGGAGGACGCCTCGGCGCAGCTCCGCGCCTCCGAGATCCGCTTTACCCGGTTCTTCAACTCTACGCCGATGGCGATTGCGGCGGTCGACCTCGAGGGCCGAATCCTGCGCACCAACGCGCCCTTCCTGTCGCTGTTTGCCGCCGTGGTGGACCGCGACGCGGTCGACCGCAAGGTGCGGCTCGACACGGTGATCCACGAGCGCGACCGTGCGGCCTTCGCAGCGGCGCTGGAGAAGGCGAGGTTGCGCCAGGCCGACATCGCGCCGATCGACACGCTGCTGCCCGACAACGAGGAGCGGCACATCCGCTACTACGTGAATGCCGTTGCCGACGGGACCGGCGGCGAGGGCGCCGAGGAGGCGGCCATCGTCTATGCCGTCGAGACGACGGAGCAGAAGGCGCTCGAGGGGCAGATGGCGCAAAGCCAGAAGATGCAGGCCGTCGGGCAGCTGGCGGGTGGGATCGCGCATGACTTCAACAATGTGCTCACCGCCATCATCATGGCCTCGGACCTGCTGCTGACCAACCACCGGCCGTCGGACCCGTCCTTCCCCGACATCATGAACATCAAGCAGAACGCCAACCGAGCGGCCTCGCTGGTACGGCAGCTCTTGGCCTTCTCGCGCAAGCAGACGCTCAGGCCCGAGGTGCTGAATCTCACCGACGTGCTGGCCGATCTGCGCATGCTGCTGGCGAGGCTGGTCGGCAACTCGATCAAGCTCAAGGTCGACCATGGCCGCGACCTTTGGCCGGTGAAGGTCGACATCGGACAGTTCGAGCAGGTGATCGTCAACCTCGCGGTCAATGCCCGCGACGCCATGCCGGAGGGCGGCGATCTCACGGTGCGGACGAAGAACCTGCGGGCCGACGAGACGCAGGCCTTCGGCTACCGCGAAATGGTGGCGGCCGATTACGTGCTGGTCGAAATCGAGGATACCGGCAGCGGCATCGCGCCCGAGGTGCTGAAACAGATCTTCGAGCCGTTCTTCACCACCAAGGAAGTGGGCAAGGGCACCGGGCTCGGCCTGTCGATGGTCTATGGCATCATCAAGCAGACGGGCGGCTTCATCTATTGCGATTCCGAGGTCGGCAAGGGCTCGACCTTCCGCATCTTCCTGCCGCGGCACATTCCCGAAGTGAAGACGGCAGGCGAGGTCGAGGCCAAGCGCGCGACGACGGAAGCGGCGGCCGTCGCCAAGGCCGCCGATGCGGCCAAGGACCTGTCGGGCTCGGCCACCGTGCTTCTGGTGGAAGACGAGGACGCGGTGCGGATGGGCGGCGTGCGTGCCCTCACGTCGCGCGGCTACACGGTTCACGAGGCGTCGTCGGGCGTCGAGGCGCTGGAAGTCTACCACGAGCTCGAGGGCAAGGTGGACATCGTCGTCTCCGACGTCGTGATGCCGGAGATGGACGGGCCGACGCTGCTCGGCGAACTGCGCAAGATCCGGCCGGACATCAAGTTCGTCTTCGTCTCGGGCTATGCGGAGGACGCCTTCGCCAAGAACCTGCCTGCGGATGCGAAGTTCGGCTTCCTGCCGAAGCCGTTCTCGCTGAAGCAGCTGGCGACCGTGGTGAAGGAAATGCTGGAGGAGAAGTAGGCCGGCGTCTATTATCGGCCGCGACATGCGTGGTGACAGGCGCTGACGCTTGGCGCGTCGATGCCGGACGGGGATGCCGATGACGCCGCACAATGAAGCGCGTGTGGGTGACTATGCAGTGGCGGCACTGCTTCCGGGCTGCCCCGAACGCGCGGCCTGGATTGCCGAGACCTTTCTAGACATGCCGCGGCAGGTTAACGCCATCCGCGGGGAGCTCGGCTTCACCGGGGCGTATCGCGGCCGGCCGGTCAGCGTGCAGTCGACCGGCATGGGCCGCCCGTCGCTGGCGATCTACGTGCACGAACTGGTGACGCTCTACGGCGTGAAGACGCTGGTGCGCATCGGCAGCTGCGGCGGCATCGATGCGGCGGTGGCGATACGCTCGGTCGTCATTGCCCGGTCGGCGGCGACCGATGGCGAGGCGCAGGAGCCGGCGGCATGGCACGCGCCCGACGAGG
>CAMYMG010000002.1 GCA_947259295.1 uncultured Rhizobiaceae bacterium | reverse complement strand
CGGCACCGGCTCCGGCGACGGATGCTGCGCCGGCGCCTGCGCCTGCGCCGGCTACCCCGGCCGCGCCGGCAGAGCCCGCGGAACCGCAGGTCCCCAACCAGTAAGCCGGCTTATCCGGGCCGTTTCCGCCGCCACCTGTGTTGCTTTGGGCACAGTGGCGGCAAATGCTGCTGGATCACGAAGAATCGATGCCTCGCCGGCGGGGCCGTGCTTGAGAGGCTTCGCATTAATGCCTTATAAAGCGGCCGATCGCATTCTCAGCCCGGGCTGGGAGCTTTTCGGTCGTCTAGGGCATCAACCTCATTCCTTCGGGATCACCATCATGAAGCTTCGCCTTCTCGTACTTCTCGGCAGCCTTGCTTTCGGCACGCAGGCCTGCGTGGCCGCGCCGTCGTCCGTCAAACCCGGCGTTTCGTCCGCTTCCTCGACAGAGGACGTCCTCAAGGTCGCCAGCAAGGACGACGCGGCGGCGCTGAAAAAGAAGAAGAAGCTCGCCGCCGAAGCGAAGGCCAAGGAGAAGGCAAAGGCTGCCGCCGACGCAAAAGCGGCGAAGGAGAAGAAGCTCGCCGACAAGGCGAAAGCCGACGCGAAGAAGAAGCAGCTGGCCGCCGCCAAGGCAAAGGCCGACGAGAAGGCAAAGATTGCCGCCAAGGCCAAGGCGGAGCGCGAAAAGCAGCTCGCCGCCAAGCGCAAGGCCGACGAGGAAAAGAAGGTGGCAAGGGCCAAGGCAGCCGAAGAGCGCAAGATCGCCCAGGCGCAGGCCGCGGCCGAGCGCAAGGCAGCGCGCGAAAAGGCCGCCGAGGAACGCAAGATCGCCAGGGCCAAGGCGGCCGAGGAGCGCAGGCTCCAGCAGGAGGCGAAAGCCAAGGCAAAGGAAGAGCAGCGCCTAGCACGGCTGCGCGCCGAAGAGGAGCGCCGCCAGCAGGCTGCGGCCGCGGCCGAGGCAGCGCGCCAGGCAGAGATCGCACGGCTTGCGTCGATGGAAGTCGTCCAGACCGGCAACAACGGCGAACTGCGCAGCGAAGTCCAGGAAGCGCCGAAGCAGACGGACCTGTTCGCCACGCTGTTCGGCGGCGCGCCCGTGCAGAAGCAGTCGATGCTGCCCGAGACGCGGGCGCTCGACGCAGCGCTCGAACTGAAGACCAAGAAGAAGTTCGTCGTCCGGCCTGAATTCATGCCGCAGGAAGTTCAGTTCTCCGGCTATCCGCGCGGGACGATCGTGATCGACACGGCTGCGCACTACCTCTATCTCGTCGAAGGCTCGAACCGTGCCCGCCGCTACGCGATCGCGGTCGGCAAGGACGGTCTTCAGTACAAGGGCATGGTGAAGGTCGGCGACAAGCAGGAATGGCCGCGCTGGATCCCGACCAAGGAAATGCAGAAGCGCGAACCTGCGAAATACGGCAAATATGCCGACGGCATGCCGGGTGGCGGGCAGAACCCGCTCGGTGCGCGCGCCATCTATCTCTACGAGAACGGCCGCGACACGCATCTGCGAATCCACGGCACGATCGCGCCGGAATCGATCGGCACCGATTCGTCGAACGGCTGCTTCCGCATGATCAACGAGCACGTCATGGATCTCTACCGGCGCGTTCCGGTCGGCACCCAGGTCGTCGTCCTCTAGACCCATCTCCTTCCAGACGCAGAGCAGGCGCCGGTTACTCCTTCCGGCGCCTGTTTCCTGTTTTGGCAGGGTTTTCGCAGGGCAGGTGGAAATCCGCCGGCCTGAACTTTTTTTGCTGGTGGAATCAATCCAGCGGCGTTAAGCGATGAATCCCATGGCGCGATATGTATTCATCACCGGCGGCGTGGTCTCCTCGCTTGGAAAAGGCATAGCAGCAGCGGCACTCGGTGCCCTGTTGCAGGCGCGCGGCTATCGCGCGCGGATAAAGAAGCTCGATCCCTACCTCAATGTCGATCCGGGCACGATGAGCCCGTACCAGCATGGCGAGGTGTTCGTTACCGACGACGGGGCGGAGACCGATCTCGACCTTGGCCACTACGAGCGCTTTACCGGCCGCTCGGCGAACCAGGCCGACAACATTACGACCGGCCGGATCTACAAGAACATCATCGAGCGCGAGCGGCGCGGCGACTATCTTGGCGCCACGGTGCAGGTCATTCCGCACGTCACCGACGAGATCAAGAATTTCGTCGTCGAGGGCAATGACGACTTCGACTTCGTGCTGTGCGAGATCGGCGGCACGGTGGGCGACATCGAGGCGATGCCATTCCTCGAGGCGATTCGCCAGCTCGGCAACGATTTGCCGCGCAACAACGCCGTCTATGTCCACCTGACGCTGATGCCTTACATTCCGACCGCCGGCGAGCTGAAGACCAAGCCGACGCAGCATTCCGTCAAGGAGTTGCGGTCGATCGGCATCGCGCCCGACATTCTGCTCGTTCGGGCAGACCGTGCGATCCCCAAGGAAGAGCGGCGCAAGCTTTCGCTGTTCTGCAACGTTCGCGAAAGCGCCGTGATCCAGGCGCTCGACGTTGCCCATATCTACGATGTGCCGATGGCCTATCACCGCGAGGGGCTGGATTCGGAAGTGCTGGCGGCGTTCGGCATCGAACCGGCGCCGAAGCCGCGCATGGAGCGCTGGCAGGGCGTCTCGTCGCTGATCCACAATCCGGAAGGCGAGGTGACGATTGCCGTGGTCGGCAAATACACCGGCCTCAAGGACGCCTACAAATCGCTGATAGAGGCGCTGTCGCATGGCGGCATGGCCAATCGCGTCAAGGTGAAGCTCGAATGGATCGAGAGCGAGATCTTCGAAAAGGAGGATCCGTCGCCCTGGCTCGAAAAGGTGCACGGAATCCTGGTCCCGGGCGGCTTCGGCGAGCGCGGCTCCGAGGGCAAGATACTGGCAGCGAAATTCGCGCGCGAACGCAAGGTGCCTTATTTCGGCATCTGCTTCGGCATGCAGATGGCCTGCATCGAGGCAGCGCGCTCGCTCGCCGGCATCGAGGACGCCTCCTCGACCGAGTTCGGCCCGACCGAGGAGCCCGTCGTCGGCCTGATGACGGAATGGCTGAAGGGCAACATGCTGGAGAAGCGCCGCGAGACCGGCGATCTCGGCGGCACGATGCGGCTCGGTGCCTATGATGCGCGGCTGGCCCGGGATTCCAAGATTGCCGAAATCTATGGCGGCGAAGAGATATCGGAACGCCACCGTCACCGCTTCGAGGTCAATATCGACTACAAGGAACGGCTCGAGGAATGCGGCCTGATGTTTTCGGGGATGTCACCCGACGGCGTGCTGCCCGAAACGGTGGAATATCCGGACCATCCCTGGTTCATCGGCGTGCAGTATCATCCCGAGCTGAAGAGCCGTCCGCTGGATCCGCACCCGCTGTTTGCAAGCTTCATCGGCGCGGCCGTCGAGCAGTCGCGCCTCGTCTGAGGCAGGCGGCGCGCCTCAGGAGGGCGTGGTTTCGAGCTCACCGCGGGCTTTTGCGGCCGCCACCTGGCTGATCGCGTCGGCCAGGGTCGCGGCATCCTGGGCGCCCATCACGGCGTATTTGCTTTCCAGCAGGAAGCAGGGGACCCCGGTGATGCCCATCTTGGACGCCGTCACGACCTCTTCGGACACGGCCTCGCGGTCGGCATCGCCCGAGAGCAGCGTCTCGATGACAGGCGCATCGAGGCCCGCTCCCCGTGCCGCGTCGATCAAGGCTCCGTGGTCGCCGATATTGACGCCCTTCTCGAAATAGAGCTGGAAGAGATTGCGCACCAGACGGTTCTGCGCATCGTTGCCGGCGGTGCCTGCCCAGCGGATCACGCGATGTGCATCGAGCGTGTTGGGCGACACCTTGATAGCATCGAAGTCGAAATGGATGCCCTCGGCTTCGCCGAGCGGCACGATGCGGGCATGCATCTCGCGAAGCTTCTCCTCGCTGCCGAACTTGGCAAGCATATAGGCCTTGCGGTCCATGCCTTCGCTCGGGATGGTCGCGTCGAGCTGGAATGGCCGCCAGCGAACCTCGACATCGATGTCGGGCAGCGATGCGATGGCGCTGTCGAGGCGCTTCTGCCCGATGAAGCACCATGGGCATACGACATCCGAGACGACGTCGACGGTGATGGAATTGGTCATGTGCAGCTCCCGTCAGTCTTGGCGCCACCACGTGGGCAGCTGATAACCGTAAATAGGCGTCGTTTCAGGATGTTTTATGTGGGCCCAGCGGCCGAGCCACTGTTCGGGCTGGTGATAGAGCGGCACGACATAGTAGCCGCTCAGCAGAAGACGATCGAGCGCGCGCACGGCGCTATCGAAATCGTCCTGCCCGCGGGCTTGGACGAGTGCGTCGATCACCGCATCGATGGAAGGCTCCGAGACGCCGGCGAAGTTGTAGGTGCCTGGAAGGTCCCGAGACGCAGTGCCCCAGCGCCCGACCTGCTCGCCGCCGGGTGACAGCGAGGATATATAACGCACCAGCATGGAGTCGTAGTCGTAGGTCTGCTGACGCTTCAGATATTGCGCGCTATCTACCGAGCGGATTGTCACCGCGATGCCGAGGCGGCCCAGTGTACGTTGCCATGCCGTGGCAAGTGCCTGGCCGGACGGGCCATTCAGGAGGATCTCGAAAGCGAGAGGCTGGCCGTTAGGATCGAGCATCTTGCCGCCTTCGAGCGTGTAGCCGGCGGCGGCCAGCGCATCGAGCCCGTTCTTCAGAAACTCCCTGTCGCGGCCACTGCCGTCCGACTTTGAAGGCGTCCAGGTGCCGGCCATGATCTCGGGCAGGACCGCGTCCGGAAACGGTGCCAGCAGCGCTTTCTCCCGGTCGTCCGCCGGCACGCCTGTGGAGGCAAGTGCGGAGCCATCGAAATAGCTTTTGGTGCGGGTATAGGCACCGGAAAAAAGGTTCTTGTTGGCCCATTCGAAGTCAAAGAGATCGGCGAGGGCCGCCCTGACCGCGCGGTCCTTGAACACGTCGCGGCGCGTATTGAGCACGAAGCCGTACATGCCCGAAGGCAGCCGGCTGACGAACGCTTCCTTCACGACGCGTCCGTCGGCCACCGCCGGGAAATCGTAGCCGGTCGCCCATCGCCCGCTGTCCCGCTCGATCTGGATGTCGGTGTTGCCCTTCTTGAACGATTCGAACATCGTGTTCTCGTCGCGGATGTAGTTGATGCGGATCTCGTCGTAATTGTCGAAGCCGATCTTGGAGGGAATGTCCTTTGCCCAGTAGTCGGGCCGTCTCTTCAGGCTGACATATTCGCCGGGCCTGACGCTATCGACGATATAGGGGCCGGAGCCGGGCAGGGGGTCGAGCGTCGACTTGTCAAAATTCTCGGCGTCCGTCGCATGCCTGGGGAGGATCGGCAACAGCGCCAGCAACATCGGAGATTCGCGGTCGGCCCTCTCGTTGAACGTGAACCGTACGCCGCGGTCGCCGACCTGTTCCATCCGGTCGACCGTCTTGATCCAGTTCTGATAGAGCGGCCTAGCCTTGTCGCGAAAAAGCTCCATCGTGAAGATGACGTCGTCGGGGGTGACCGGCTTGCCGTCCGAGAAGGTCGCACGCGCGTCTAGGGTGAATTCGACGAAGCTACGATCGTCGTCGGTCTCCACGGTCTCGGCCAGCAGCGGATAAAGCGTGAACGGCTCGTCCCTCGAGCGCATCATCAGCGAGTCGAAGGTGTTGACGCCAAAATCCTGGTCGAACAGGCCGCGCGCGCCGTCGCCCTGGACGATGAAGGGATTGAGGCTGTTGAACGTGCCCTGAACCGCATAGTCGATCCGTCCGCCCTTGGGCGCATCCGGATTGACATAGGGGAAGTGCTTGAAGCCCGCTTCGAGCGCGGGGTCGCCATGCATGGCCAGGGCGTGGGTGGGTTCGGCTCTCGCTGCGTGTCCGGCAATCATCATGCCGCTCAGCGCGGCAGCCAGGCCCAGGAATATTCGACGCATTCAGGTCTCCCGCATTAATCAATGCGTGTTGATTCGTAGCGCAAACTAGCATGGCGCGGAAACATGCCCTCATCGCGGAGGCGGTTGCGGTTTTGCCCTCTTCGGGCTGGATTCGGAGCCCACCCCAGTGTAACACCCCATTCGAAGTCATCCTGTTGCCTCAATTGCGCAACAGGTAGCGGGGAAATGCGGTGGCCAGCGCCGCTACCGCACGATGCGAGAGGAAATTGACAAAATGACGAGCCTGACAACCGATATTTGCCGCGCTTCGGTCCTGGCTGCCGGCGTTCTGGGACTTCTGGCCGCGGCCACCGTTCCATCGACGGCCCAGCAGCAGCCGCAGCAGCCGCCGAAGGGCTGGTTCAAGGCCTGCGCCAAGCAGGAGGATGTCGACATCTGCAACGTGCAGAACATCGTCAGCGCCAGCACCGGACAGGTCGTGACAGGCGTCAGCCTGCTGGAGATCAAGGGCAAGGTGAACAAGAAGGTGTTCCAGGTCACCGTGCCGACCGGCCGTCTCGTTCCTCCCGGAATCGGCCTTCAGATCGACGGCGGCAAGGCGCAGAAGCTCGACTACGTTCTGTGCTTCCCCGATCGCTGCATCGCCGAGGCACCGCTGTCGGATCAGCTGGTCGCCAGCTTCAAGAAGGGCTCGGAACTGACCCTGACCTCGGTGAATTCCCAGAACCAGGGAAATCCGGTCAAGGTGTCGCTGGCCGGTTTCACCGACGCATTCGACGGTGCGCCTCTGCAGCAGTCCGACATCGAGGATCGCCAGAAGAAGCTTCAGGAGTTCGTTGCGAAGAACAACGAGGACTTCGCCAAGAAGCTCAAGGAAGAGCAGGAAAAGGCCAAGGCCGGCAACTGATCCTTTTGGCGCGAGACCAAAAAAAGCGGGGATTTCCCCGCTTTTTTGCTTTCTCGAACCGCCGATCGTCAGTGCTTCAATCGGTCTTTCGGGGCGTAGTGCCCGTCCGGTGTCCTATCGAACATCTGCTGCAACTGGGGGTGCCGGACAGGCTCGCCTGAATCGTCCTCGAGCAGGTTCTGCTCGGAGACGTAGGCGATGTATTCGGAGTCCGAGTTTTCCGCCAGCAGATGGTAGAATGGCTGGTCCTTGCGTGGCCTGACGTCCCTCGGGATCGCCTCGTACCACTCCTCAGTGTTGCTGAATTGCGGATCGACGTCGAAGATCACGCCGCGGAACGGGAAGAGGCGGTGACGCACCACCTGGCCGATCGCAAATTTTGCCGTCTTCATTTCGTTCATCATCCAAGCCTCTGCCATTTATTTGGCGCAGCCGGCCCGGGATTTCAATGCCGAAGCGCTTGACCTCGCGCAAGGCAGCGCGTTACCGCACAGGAGGTATTGGGAACGGACTCGAACATGTCGGACGTCATCGGTCTCGTTCTGCCGTTCTTCGGTTTGATCATTCTGGGGTTCCTTGTGGCCCGCATCACAAGACAGCCGGTCGAGGCGCTCGGCTGGATGAACACGTTCATCATCTATGTGGCGCTGCCGGCGCTTTTCTTCCAGCTGCTGGCCAAGACGCCGTTCGAGCGGCTGACCGAGTGGAAGTTCATCTTCGGCTCGGTTTTTTCCACCTACATCATCTTTTCTCTGATGTTCGTCGGCTCGGCGATCGTGTCGCGCGGCGAGATTGCCGCCTCGACGATCAAGAGCCTGGCGGCGGCCTACGGCAATATCGGCTACATGGGTGCGGGCCTTGCGCTGCTTGCCTTCGGGCCGGAAGCGGCGGTGCCGGTGGCGCTGATCTTCTGCTTCGAGAACATCCTGCATTTTGCCATCGCGCCGATGATGATGGCGCTATCGGGCGACGAGAAAAGTTCGCCAGCAGAGCTCTTTTCGGAAGTGGCGCGCAAGATCCTGCTGCATCCATTCATCATCGCGACAGCGATCGGGGTGTTTGCGGCCTATCTCCAGTTCGTCCCGCCGACACCGGTCGAGCGGCTGCTCGAATACCTGTCGAGTGCCGCCGCGCCCTGCGCGCTCTTTGCCATGGGGGTGACGCTGGCGCTCCGGCCGCTGAAGCGGGTGCCGAGCGAACTGCTCCCGATCGCGATGCTGAAGCTCATCCTGCATCCGCTGATCTGCTACGTGGTGCTGAGCTGGACCGGCAATTTTTCGGAGACGTGGATCTTCTCGGCAGTCCTGCTGGCGGCGCTGCCGACGGCGACCAACGTTTTCGTCATCGCCCAGCAATATCACGTCTGGGTCGAGCGGGCCTCGGCAAGCGTGCTGTTGACCACCTGCATGTCCATCGCGACGGTGACCGGGCTGTTGTGGCTGATCAAGAGCGGAACGCTACCGCCTGACCTGTTCCCGTAGACCGGAGAAGATCGAGGCGAACCCGCTGCCGGGCTGCAGTCCCTCGCGCATGAAAAATGCCCGCAACGGCGCGAATCCGCCGATGACGCCGAGCCCGGCGGTGCGCGCAATCTGCGCCGGAAGCATGTGGGAGAGGAGCGACATGTTGAGGAGATTGACCGCTCCCGAGCGGGCAAGGATGTCGGGGCGCCGCTTTCGGTCGTAGGCTGAGAGACTCCGCGCCGCACCAGGGTCGCCGGCATTGTCCGAGATCATGGCAACCAGATCGACGACGTCGCGGATGCCGAGATTCAGCCCCTGGGCGCCGATCGGTGGAAACACATGGGCGGCCTCGCCGATGAGCGCCACCCGGTTCTGCGCGAAACGACCAGGCAAAATGGCAGAGAGCGGATAGACCTGGCGATGCCCGCTGACCGATACGCGTCCGAGCATCGACTGCATCTGCTGCTCGATCCGGCGTGACAGCGCCGCGTCGTCCATCGCCTCGAGGTCGCGGGCCGTTTCGGGAGCGACGACCCAGACGAGGCTGGAGCGCCTGCCGGGCAGGGGAACCTGCGTGAAGGGCCCGGTCTCGGTATGGAATTCGGTCGAGGTATCGGCATGGTCGCGGCTGTGTTCGAAGCTCAGAACCAGCGCCGATTGCGGATAGGTTTTGGTCGACACCGATATGCCGGCGGCCTCGCGCGCCGGTGAAAGGCGGCCGTCGGCGGCAACGACAAGTGCCGCGGCAATGGAGCTTCCGTCGGCAAGCGTCGCCTCGACATGGTCCGGCTCAATGGTCCAGGACGTCACCATCTGCTCGCGGCGCTCGATGCGCGGTTCGGCGGAGACGGCCGTTTCGAGGGCCGCATTCAGCTCGGGATTGGGAATGTTGAGGCCGAAGGCGTCCTCGCCGATCTCGCTGGCGCGGAAGGTGACGACGGGGCTGCGGATCAGCCGCGTTGTAGCGTCGACGATTCGCATCACCTTCAGCGGGGCCGCCTTGTAGGCAAGCCCGGCCAGGACGCCGATATCCTCGAGCAGCTTCAGGGCAGGGCGCATCAGGGCCGTCGTGCGGCCGTCATCCTGCCCGGCTCTCGGTCCGACGAGCACGACGTCGATCCCGAGCCTGGCGATGGCCAATGCGCCGATCAGGCCGGCTGGACCGGTGCCGGCTACGAGGATGCGCTTCGAGACGTCGGTTTCCAACTGCATCAGTTCCTGCATCGATCCCATTCATATAGTTCAGTCGCGACGGATTGAACAACGTGGCGATTTGGCCCATTCCGGTGGCATGACAGCGGAAGATCACGGGCTGAGCCATCTCGACCCGACAGGCAGGGCGGCCGGCCACGTCGCGCGACAGCCGAAGGCGGTCGTCTACGGTGCCGTCGCGGTTTCGGTCGTGCTCTCCTGGACGGTGATCGCGGCCATGGCGCTGCGCGGGGCCGAGACGCGGGTCGGGCCGGCCGCGGCGCCGGGCGATGGCCTGTTTTCCGGCTTTTTTCATGTCCCGCTGCCGGATTTCGCCGAGCGGTTCTTCGCGCTTTGCCTGACCCCGGTTTCATTCGGCCCGGCAGGTCCGGCTGCTTTCCTGGCAATGACCGCCATGTGGTTCTTGATGGCGGTGGCCATGATGCTCCCGTCAGCCGCGCCGATGGTGCGCACCTATTGCGAAATCGCCGACACTGCCGCCGGGAAGGGCGAACACGCCGTCCATCCGCTGGCGCTGATCGCAGGCTATCTGTCGGTGTGGCTCGCCGCATCGATCGGATTTGCCGGACTGACCATCGCCCTGCAGACGGTCGCGGGCGGCAGGGCTTTCGACCCGGTGCTCGGCATGGCGGGCGCGGCTGCCCTTGGCGTCGCCGGGCTCTACCAATTCAGCGGGCTGAAGGAAGCCTGCCTGAAGAAGTGCCGCAACCCGTTCGGGACGCTCTTCGCGCGATGGACGACCCGTCCGGCCGGCGTGCTGCGCCTCGGCGTCGAGCAGGGCGTATGGTGCCTCGGCTGCTGCTGGGCGCTGATGCTGGTGATGTTTGCTGTGGGCGCCATGAACATATTCTGGATGGCGCTGCTCGGGCTGTTTACCCTGGTTGAGAAACAGACGGACGGCCCACTGGCCACGCGGACGGCGGGTGCGATACTGCTTGTATGGGCGACGGCGCTGCTAGTAGTCTCGCTGTGAGCGCATGGGAGGATTGATGGCCGACGAAAGCTGGGCGATGAAGGGGGAACTCGTCCTGTCCTGCAACTGCACGGTGTTTTGTCCCTGTGTGCTGTCGCTTGGAACGCACCCGCCGACCGAGGGCTACTGCCAGACCTGGGCGGGATTTCGCATCGACGCGGGGCATTTCGGTGACGTCGATCTGTCAGGCCTCAATCTCGGCCTGATCATGGAGATTCCGGGCCAGATGAGCCGCGGCAACTGGACCGCCGGCCTGTTCATCGACAAGCGGGCGTCGATCTATGCGGTCAAGGCGCTGACCAAGATCTTCACCGGCAAGGCGGGCGGCACGACGGCGTTGCTGTCAATCCTGGTCGGCAAGTTTCTCCGCGTCGAGCAGGTTCCGATCAGCTACGAGACCAAGGACAAGACGCGCCTGTTCAAGATACCCGACATCATCGACGGCGCGGTGACGCCGATTCGCGGCAAGGATCGGGACAAGGATACGGTAATCACCAATTCGGAATACTGGATCGCCCCGGAAATCACGGTCGCCAAGGCCGACAAGAGCAAGCTTCGGGTATTTGGACGCAACTGGAACTTCGCCGGGCGCTCGGCAGAGATCTGCAAGCTCGACTGGCGGGGCCCGTGAAACCGAGAAAAGTCACCTGGCCGCAGGCGCGGGCCTTTTCGGTCCACCTGCTTACCGCTTCCGGCTCGTTCCTTGCGTTCCTGTCGCTTGTCGCGGCAAGCGAGCAGCGTTGGACGGCGATGTTCTGGTGGCTCGGGCTGGCGCTGTTCGTCGATGGCATCGACGGGCCGATCGCGCGCAAGCTCGACGTCAAGGAAATCCTGCCGACATGGTCGGGCGAGCTGCTCGACAACATCATCGACTATGTCACCTATGTGCTGATCCCGGCCTTCGCGCTCTATCAGCGCGGGCTGATGGGCGAGGGGCTTTCGTTCCTCTCGGCCGCCATCATCGTGGTCTCCAGCGCGATCTACTACGCCGACACGGGCATGAAGACGAAGGAGAACTTCTTCAAGGGGTTCCCGGTGGTCTGGAACATGATCGTGTTCACGCTCTTCGTGGTCGGTCCGGGCGAGTGGGTGTCCTTCGCGGTGGTCGTGATCGCCGGAATCATGACCTTCCTGCCGGTCAACTTCCTGCATCCGGTGCGGGTGAAGCGGCTGAGGACGCTCAACCTCGGCATGACGCTGCTGTGGTGCGCCTTCGGCATGCTGGCGCTCGCCGAGGCGGCTCTTGCCGAGTTCTACAGCCAGATCGGCGTGCTTGCGGCAAATGTCAGCGAGTTCACCAAGTTCGGCATCGCCATCACCGGCATCTACCTGTTCTGCATCGGCGGAATCATGCAGATGTTTCCAACACTTGGATTGAAGAAGAACTGAACATGTCGAAAGCATTGAAGGTCTATGCCCAGGGCGGCCCGGAAGAGCTGACCTATGAGGATATGGATCCGGGCAAGCCTGGAGCCGGCCAGGCGCTGGTCCGCCACACAGCCATCGGCCTCAATTTTCTCGACGTCTATTTCCGCAGCGGACTCTACCCGCCGCCGAACGGCCTGCCCCTCATTCCTGGAGGCGAGGCGGCGGGCGTGGTGCTGGAGACGGGCGAGGGGGTCGACTGGCTGAAGCCCGGGGACCGCATCGCCTATACGACGCCGCTCGGCGCCTATTGCGAGGAGCGCGTGATCGCCGCCGACAGGCTGGTCAAGCTTCCGGACACGATTTCGGACGAACAGGCAGCGGGCATGATGCTGAAGGGGCTGACGGCCGAATATCTGCTGCGCCGCACCTTCAAGGTCAAGGCAGGGGACACGATCCTGTTTCACGCGGCCGCAGGCGGGGTAGGGCTGCTTGCCGGGCAATGGGCGAAGCATCTCGGCGCCACCGTCATCGGCACGGCAGGCTCGCCCGAAAAGGTGGCGCTTGCCGGCAGCCATGGCTTCGACCATGTCATCAACTACCGCGACCAGAATTTCGTCGAGGAGGTCGCGGAGATCACCGGCGGCAAGATGTGCGACGTGGTCTACGATTCCGTCGGCAACGACACCTTCCCCGGTTCGCTCGACTGCCTCAAGCCGCGCGGCATGTTCGTCAGCTTCGGCCAGTCGTCCGGCTCCATACCGCCCTTCAGCATGTCGCTGCTGGCGCAGAAGGGTTCGCTCTTCGCCACCAGGCCGACGCTGTTCACCTATATCGCGGAGCGCGATGACCTGGAGGCGGGGGCACGCGCCCTGTTCGATGTCGTCGGTTCCGGCAAGGTGCGCGTGATGGTCAACCAGCGCTACGCCCTGAAGGATGCGGGCCAGGCCCATCAGGATCTGGAGAACCGCAAGACGACGGGCACGACCGTTCTGATTCCCTGAGAAGTCGGTCCCGTTATCGCTGAATATCTTGAAAATCTTTCAAGGCCACCGACACTTTGCGTTACGGCAGAGTCGCGCCTACCATGCCTGCCGGGAACAGAAAAAACATAACGGGGGGCGTTGTGCAGACAACCCTTGAACCAAGCGGCGCCAGCCTGCTTGAAGTGCGCGGCCTGACGAAGATCTTCGGTACGCTGAAGGCCTGCGACAGCGTCGACCTGACGATCGGCAAGGGCGAGATCCACGCGCTGCTCGGCGAGAACGGGGCAGGCAAATCGACCCTGGTGAAGATGCTGTTCGGCTCGCTGGAGCCCTATTCCGGCGAGATACGCTGGAACGGCGAAGCGGTGAAGATCAGCAGTCCGAGCATCGCAAAGAAACTCGGCATCGGCATGGTTTTCCAGCATTTTTCACTGTTCGAGGCGCTCTCGGCCGCGGAAAACATCGCGCTTTCCCTCGACGACAAGACGCCGATCGGCACGATCGCAGCTAAGGCGCAGGCGCTGTCTTACAGCTACGGCCTGCCGCTCGATCCCTACTCGATGGTCGGCGACCTGTCGGTCGGCGAACGCCAACGCATCGAGATCATCCGTTGCCTGCTGCAGACGCCCGACCTGATCATCCTCGACGAACCGACCTCGGTGCTGACGCCGCAGGAGGCGGACAAGCTGTTCGAGACACTTGAGCGGCTTCGTTCCGAGGGCAAGTCAATCCTCTACATCTCGCACCGCCTCGAAGAGGTGAAGCGCATGTGCGACGGCGCAACCGTCATGCGTCACGGCAAGGTGGTCGGCCATTGCGATCCGCGCCAGGAGACGGCGGCCTCGCTCGCCCGCATGATGGTCGGCAACGAAGTGCAGGCCGTCGTGCGCGAGCCTGTCGAGGGCATGGACAAGGCCGAGCCGCTGCTCGAGATCCGCGGCCTCGCCCGCAAGCCTGCGACGCCGTTCTCGACGCCCCTGCGCGACATCTCGCTCGACGTTCGGGCAGGCGAGGTCATCGGCATCGCCGGTGTCGCCGGCAACGGGCAGGGCGAGTTCTTCGAGGCCGTCTCGGGCGAGGCGATGCAGGAGGACGGGGCCACGATCCGCATTCGCGGCAACGATGCCGGCAGGCTGTCGATCACCGGCCGCCGCATGCTGGGCGCTGCCTTCGTGCCGGAAGAAAGGCTCGGCCACGGCGCCGCACCGCGCATGAAGCTGTCGGAAAACCTCTTCCTGTCGCGCTATGCTACTGATGCAAAAGCGTTTCTCGGCGCAGGCGGACTGGTCAAGGAAGGTGCCATCGACACCGCTACGCAACGCATCATCGAGGAGATGGACGTGCGCAAGAGCGGCCGCGATCCGGAGGCGGCGGCCTTGTCCGGCGGCAATCTGCAAAAGTTCATCGTCGGGCGAGAGCTCGACCGCCGCCCGACCGTGATGGTGGTCAACCAGCCGACATGGGGCGTCGATGCCGGCGCAGCCGCCAAGATCCGCCAATCGCTGATCGAGCTTGCCCGCAGCGGATCGGCGGTGCTGATCATCAGCCAGGATCTCGACGAGCTGTTCGAGATCTCCGACGCCATCGCGGTGATGCACAACGGACATCTGTCGAAGCCTCTGCCGATCGCCGAGGCAACACTCGAAAAGATCGGCCTGCTGATGGGCGGCGCCGAACCGGGCCATGCCGACCACTCGATGGAGGCCGTCTGATGCGCATCGAACTCGTCAAGCGGCCGCAGCATTCGGCGCTGTTTTCGGCGCTGTCGCCCTTCATCGCACTCGGCCTGACGCTGATCGCCGGCGCCATCATGTTCTCGCTGCTCGGCAAGAACCCGTTCGATGCGCTCTACTACTATTTCATCGACCCGTTGACCGGCATCTGGGACCCCGGCAACCGCTGGCAGTTGCATGAACTCGCCATCAAGGCGGCGCCGCTCATCCTGATCGCCGTCGGTCTCTCGGTCTGCTACCTGTCGAACAACTGGAACATCGGCGCGGAAGGCCAGTTCATCGCCGGGGCGATGGCAGGGTCCATCATTCCGGTGATGTTTCCGGGCTTCCAGTCCTGGATCGTTCTGCCGCTGATGCTGATCCTCGGCATGGCCGGCGGCGCCGCCTACGCAGCGCTCCCGGCCTTCTTCAAGGTGCGCTTCAACACCAACGAAATCCTGACCAGCCTGATGCTGGTCTATGTCGCGCAACTCTTCAACGACTGGCTGGTGCGCGGCATCTGGCGCAATCCCGAGGGCATGAGCTTTCCGGGCACCATCCGCTTCTCCGAATACGCCATCCTGCCGCAGATCTGGCCCGACGCCGGGCGCGCGCATTACGGCTTCGTCTTCGCGCTGATTGCCGCCGTGCTGGTCTGGTTCATGCTGGCGAAGATGCAGAAGGGCTTCGAGATCAAGGTTCTCGGCCAGAGCCCGCGGGCAGGGCGCTTTGCCGGCTTCTCTTCCGGACGCATGGTATTCTTCGTCTTCATGCTGTCGGGCGCGCTCGCCGGGCTTGCCGGCATTTCCGAGGTGGCCGGCCCGATCGAACATCTGAACGAGAAAATCTCCATCGGCTACGGCTTCACGGCGATCATCGTCGCGTTTCTCGGCCGGCTCAATCCGCTCGGCATCGTGGCGGCGGGGCTGATCCTCGCCTTGACCTATCTCGGCGGCGAGTCGGCGCAGATCGCCATCGGCGTATCCGACAAGGCGGTGCGCGCCTTCCAGGGCATGCTGCTGTTCTTCGTGCTGGCCTGCGACACGCTGATCCACTACCGCGTGCGCATCGTCGGCGCGACTGCCAAGGCAGAGGGAGCCGCGCAGCATGTTTGAGCAGATCATCATCACCATCGCGACCGCGGCGACGCCGCTGCTGATCGCCGCACTCGGCGAACTGGTCGTGGAGCGCTCCGGCGTGCTCAACCTCGGCGTCGAAGGCATGATGGTGATGGGCGCCGTCAGCGGCTTCGCCGTGGCGCTCACCACCGGGTCGCCGTGGCTCGGCGTGCTGGCCGCCATCATTGTCGGGGCGCTGTTCTCGCTGCTTTTCGGTTTCCTGACGCTGACGCTGGTGACCAACCAGGTTGCGACCGGCCTGGCGCTCACTTTGCTTGGTATCGGCCTGTCGGGGATGATCGGCGAGAGCTTCGTCGGCCAGCCGGGCGTCAAGCTTGGCCAGATCTACATACCGGGCCTGACCGACATTCCGCTCGTCGGCAGGCTGTTCTTCGGCCAGGATCCGATCTTCTACCTGTCGATCCTGCTGACATTCGCGGTGGCGTGGTTCCTTTTCAGGACGCGCGCCGGCCTGACGCTGCGCTCGGTCGGCGACAACCACACCTCGGCCCATGCGCTGGGCATCAACGTCATCGGCATACGCTATCTCGCCGTGATGTTCGGCGGCGCCTGCGCGGGACTTGCCGGCGGTTTCCTGTCGCTGGTCTACACGCCGCAATGGATCGAGAACATGTCGGCCGGGCGAGGGTGGATCGCGCTGGCGCTGGTGGTCTTCGCATCATGGCGGCCGCTGCGGGTGCTGGCCGGCGCCTATCTGTTCGGCGCGGTGTCGATCGGCCAGCTCCACGCACAAGCGCTGGGGATAGGCATACCCTCGCAGCTGCTTTCTTCGCTTCCCTATCTGGCAACCATCGTCGTCCTTGTTCTAATCTCCAGGAACAGGCGATTGACGCTGATAAACACACCGGCATCACTGGGGCGGCCGTTCGTGCCAGATCGCTAGAAGAAACAACGGGATGAGACCCCAACAAGAACCTCAAGAGGATAGGACCAAATGAAAACAAAATTGCTCACAATGGCGGCCGCGGCCGCGGCAATCGCCTTCGGGACGATGGCCGCAGAAGCCAAGACCAAAGCCTGCTTCATCTATGTCGGTCCGATCGGCGACTTCGGCTGGTCGTATCAGCATCACCAGGGCGCCCTCGAGGCGCAGGAGGCTCTCGGCGGCGAGGAGCAGGTCGAACTGGCCTATCTCGAAAGCGTGCCGGAAGGGGCCGACGCGGAACGCGCCATCGAGCGTTTCGCGCGTTCGGGCTGCAACATCATCTTCACGACTTCGTTCGGCTACATGGACGCCACCAATGCGGTCGCGAAGAAGTTTCCGGACGTAAAATTCGAGCATGCGACCGGCTTCAAGCGCGAGTCGCCGAACGTCTCGACCTACAACTCGAAGTTCCACGAAGGCCGCTACGTGCAGGGCATCATCGCGGCCAAGATGTCGAAGGCGGGCGTCGCCGGCTACATCGCTTCCTTCCCGATCCCGGAAGTGGTGATGGGCATCAACGCCTTCCTGCTCGGCGCGCAGTCGGTCAATCCCGACTTCAAGGTCAAGGTGGTCTGGGCCAACACCTGGTTCGACCCGGGCAAGGAAGCCGACGCTGCCAAGGCGCTGATCGACCAGGGGGTCGACATCATCACGCAGCATACGGATTCCACCGCGCCGATGCAGGTTGCCGCCGAGCGCGGCATCAAGGCCTTTGGCCAGGCCTCGGACATGATCAAGTTCGGTCCCGAGACCCAGCTGACCTCGATCGTCGACGACTGGGGCCCGTACTACACCAAGCGGATCAAGGCCGTGATTGACGGCAACTGGGAGCAGGTCGACATCTGGGGCGGCATGCATGATGGTCACGTCGTCATGGCGCCCTACACCAACATGCCCGACGACGTTAAGGCAGCCGCCGAAGAGGCACAGGCAAAGATCACGTCCGGCGAGCTCAACCCGTTCACCGGCCCGATCACCAAGCAGGACGGCTCCGAGTGGCTTAAGGACGGCGAGGTCGCCGAGGACGGCGTGCTTCTCGGCCTCAACTTCTACGTCGAAGGCGTCGACGACAAGCTGCCGCAGTAAACTTCTGCGCGATCAGAAAACGGGAAGGGCGCCTCGCGGCGCCCTTTTTCGTTTCGGCCGACATGCTCCGCCGCGATCAGACGGCGGCGTCGACGAGCGGCCAGACCTCCATGGCGCCGCGATAGATCATGTCGACGGCGACATAGAGGATGATCAGCAGGCCGACATAGGCGATCCAGCGGTGCTTGTGCAGCAGCCTGGCGATGAAGGTTGCGGCAAGCCCCATCAGGGCGATCGACAGGACAAGGCCGATGATGAGGACCGTAAAATGGTCGCGTGCGGCGCCGGCCACGGCCAGCACGTTGTCGAGCGACATCGAAACGTCGGCAATGACGATCTGCACGGCAGCCTGGCCGAGCGTCTTGCGAGGACCCGTGCCGGCGACCGTCCCGTCCGCGTTGAGGTCGGCGTTGGCCAGTGCCTCGGCGGCGTCGTCCGCTTCCTTGGCCGAGATGCGCAGCTCCCGCCACATTTTCCAGCAGACCCAAAGCAGCAATATGCCGCCCGCCAGGAGAAGGCCGACGATGGCCAGGAGCTGGACGGTTATCGCGGCGAAGCCGATGCGCAGGACGGTCGCGGCGATCACGCCGATCAGGATTGCCTTCTTGCGCTGGTCTGTCGGCAGGCCGGCCGCCGCCAGGCCGATGACAATGGCGTTGTCGCCAGCAAGGACCAGATCGATGGCGATGACCTGCAGCAGCGCTGCGAACCCGGCCGCCGTGAAAATTTCCATTGTGTCGGCAACCTTTCGCCTGCGCCCATTCCCGTGCATGGGACTATCGCTTGCGATTGGCCAACGTCAAGGCCACCCACGCTTAAGCGCCGAGTGTGCGGCGAGGGCACAGGGGATTTGCTTCGTTCTGGCAGGTGGAAGGCGCCGGGCGGACGTCGAAGTCAGCCACTCGACTGATAGACATCAATGTCGCATAAGATATATTATGGAACTTATGCCGATGCCGAAAGGTCGCAAACGCGGGATTTCGCCGCCCTGGCGAGCGCACCAGGTTCAGCGGCGAAGACCGCGTCATGGGCGCCGGCAGCCGCCCAGACCCGTGTGTGCTGCAGCAGTCCCTCGTCGGCGAAAGCTGCGATCGGCGCCAGGTGGCCGATCGGCGATACGCCACCGATCGCAAATCCCGTCCTGTCGCGTACCAGCATCGGATCTGCGCGCTGCAGTTCTTCGCCGGCCACGGATGCGGCCTTGGCGAGGTCGAGACGGCTCGAGCCGGCAAGCATGAAGAGATAGAGATCGCCGCTGCCGTTGCCCTGGAAGATGAGCGACTTGACGATCTGGTCGACCGTGCAGCCGCATTGCTCTGCCGCTTCCTCGGCCGTGCGGGTTGAAGCACCCATGCGGCGAATTTCGATGTCGAGACCTGCCTGGCTCGCTGCCTCAGTGACGCGCTCGATGCTTCCGGCCATCAGCAATTTTCTCCATCAGGCTGATTCAATGGGAATTTCAACGACCAATCCGTCATGGCCGGGCTCGACATGGGCCGGCGTCTCCTTCATCACCGTGTCGTAGTCCAGCGGCACGTGCATGTGGGTCAGGATGCTGCGGCGCGGCTTCAGCCGGTCGATCCATTCCAGCGCCTGGCCAAGCGAAAAATGGCTCGGGTGCGTGCGGTACTGCAGCGCGTCGATGACCAGCAGTTCGAGCCCTGACAGACGCTCTGCGGTCGCTGCGGGGAACTGGCTGACGTCGGGGCAATAGGCGATCGGACCGACACGAAATCCCAGCGTGACGATCTCGCCATGGATCTGCGGCAGCGGCTCGAGGGTGAGGGCACCCCCCTCTCCCGTGACGGTGAACGGCCGGCCGTGGTCGATCTCGTTGGCGCGGACGATCGGCGGATAGTTGCCGCCGGCCGGCGTTTCGAAACAGTATTCGAATGCCTGCCGGAGCCTGCTGAGCGTCGGACGGTCAGCGAACACGTCGATCAGTTCGCGCTGCTCGAGCCAGTAGCCGCGCAGGTCGTCGATGCCGTGTATGTGGTCGGCATGGGAATGCGTGTAGGCCACCGCGTCGATGTGCCTGACGCTCGACGCCAGCATCTGCTCGCGAAAATCGGGGCCGGTGTCAATGACGACGCGGGTCACGCCGCCGTCGGCCGCCACGCGCTCGATCATGGCCGAGGTGCGCCAGCGCCGGTTCCGCGGGTTGGCGGGGTCGCAACTGCCCCAGTCGCCATTGATGCGCGGCACGCCGGGAGACGACCCGCAGCCCAGCATGGTGAAACGCAGAGTGGCGGGCACGATCTAGGCACCCATGCCGACTGGGCGGGGCATCTTGGCGAAGAGCCGGAAGAAATTGTCGGTCGTCATCTTCGATACCTGGTCGAGGCTCACGCCGAGCGTATCGGCGAGAACACCAGCGGTGTGCGCGACGAAGGCCGGCTCGTTGCGCTTGCCGCGCATCGGCACCGGGGCGAGAAAGGGTGCGTCGGTCTCGACCAGCAACCGATCGTGCGGCACGTCCCTTGCAATCGAGCGCAGTTCCTCCGAGTTCTTGAACGTCAGGATGCCCGAGAAGGAGACATAGCCGCCGAGCGCGACGCCGACGCGGGCCAGTTCCCGGCCGGACGAAAAGCAATGCAGAATGAAGGGGAAGGCGCCCTTCCCTGTTTCGGCTTCGAGGGTTGCCGCGATGTCCTCGTCGGCGCTGCGGGCATGGATGACCAGCGGCAGGCCGGTGCGGCGCGCCGCCTCGATATGGGTGACGAAACCCTGCATCTGCAGGTCGCGCGGGCTCTTGTCGTAGTGGTAGTCGAGACCGGCCTCGCCGATCGCCACGACCTTGGGGTGTGCCGTCAGCCGCACGAGTTCATCGGCGGTGACGTCTGTTTCCTCGGCGGCGTTGTGGGGATGTGTCCCGACGGAGCAGTAGACACGATCATATTGCTCTGCAATCGCAATCACTTGCGGAAACTTTCTTACGCGCGTCGAGATGGTGACCATGCGCTCGACCCCGGCCGTGCGGGCGCGCTCGATGAGCGCGTCGCGGTCGGCGTCGAAGTCCGGAAAGTCGAGGTGGCAGTGGCTGTCGACGAGCATGCTTCGACCGGCCTAGGCGTCTTGCGCCGCGGGTTCGACGTAGCGCGGGAAGATGCCCGCCGGAGCCGGGAGCGGCGTGCCTGGAACGAGCGCGTTGGCGGCATCGACATGAGCGAAGTCGCGCCGGTCGGCCGGCACCGCCAGCAGGTCAAGCAGCCGGGCCGAGGATTGCGGCATGTAGGGCTGGCACAGAATGCCGACGCGCCGCAGGATCTCGGCCGTGGTCCACAGCACGGTTTCCATGCGCGCGGGATCGGTCTTCTTCAGCGCCCAGGGTTCCTGGCCGGCAAAGTAGCGGTTGGCCTCGGCGACGACTGCGAAGATCGAAGCCAGGGCATGGTGGACGCTCTGCTCGGCCATGGCCGTGCGCGCCGTCTCGAGCGCGGCGAGCGCCTGGTCGAGGATGGCCGTATCGGCGGCGGTCGGCTCGCCCCTGCCCGGCACGACGCCGCCGCAGTTCTTGCCGATCATCGACAGCGAGCGCTGAGCCAGATTGCCGAGGTCGTTGGCGAGATCGGCATTCGTGCGGTTGACGATCGCGTCGTGGCTGTAGCTGCCGTCCTGGCCGAATGACACTTCGCGCAGGAAGAAGTAGCGCACCTGGTCGAGCCCGTAGTGCTCGATCATCGAGAAGGGGTCGACGACATTGCCGACCGACTTCGACATCTTCTCGCCGCGGTTGAACAGGAAGCCGTGCGCGAAGACGCGCTTCGGAAGCTCGACGCCGGCGGACAGGAGGAAGGCCGGCCAGTAGACGGAATGGAAGCGGAGGATGTCCTTGCCGATGACGTGGACATTCGCCGGCCAGAAGTCCCATTTCTCTGCATTTTCATCGGGATATCCGGCAGCGGTGATGTAATTCGTCAGGGCGTCGACCCAGACATACATGACGTGCTTCTCGTCGCCCGGAACGGGCACGCCCCAGTCGAAGGTGGTGCGCGAGATCGACAGGTCGTTCAGGCCGGACTTCACAAAGCTGAGGACCTCGTTGCGGCGCTCCTGCGGGCCGATGAAGTCGGGCTGCTTGTCGTAGAGTTCGAGCAGGCGGTCCTGATAGGCCGACAGGCGGAAGAAATAGCTCTCTTCCTCGTTCCACTCGACCGGCGAACCGAGCGGCTCGCGACGGACGCCGTCGTCGCCGACAGTCGTTTCTCCCTCGTCGAAATAGGCCTCCTGGCGGACCGAGTACCAGCCACTGTATCGATCGAGATAGATGTCGCCGTTTGCCGCCATGCGCTTCCAGAGCGCCTGGCAGGCTTCGTAGTGGCGCTGCTCGGTGGTGCGGATGAAGACGTCGTTCGATGCGCCCACAGCTTCGAGCATGGAGCGGAAGATCGCCGAGTTACGGTCGGCAAGTTCGCGCGGAGTGACACCCTCGGCCTCGGCGGTCTGCTGCATCTTGAGGCCGTGCTCGTCGGTGCCGGAGACGAAGAAAACATCCTTGCCGTCGAGCCGGTGGAAGCGGGCCAGGGCGTCGGTCGCAATGACGTTGTAGGCGTGGCCGATATGCGGCTTGCCGTTCGGGTAAAAAATGGGCGTCGTCAGATAGAATTTTTCGCGGGACATAAGAAGCCGTTCTGGGTGCAGGTAATGGTTGCCGGGGAGATAGCGCATCGGGCCGGCCAAGACCATCCCGCCGCGCCGAGGCGACATCACATTCGAAACGTGTCTTGCAGCCGCGCGATGAGGTTCAGCGCGTGCTGCTTGCGATCAAGATTGTAAGTCTGCGCTTCGTCGATCGCAATTCGCGACTCGTTCCAGCTCTCCGAGTAGCGGCTTGCCCGTTCGGCATCGCCCTTCAGGGCTGCGTCGCTCGCGGCATCGGCCAGCAGGTCGAGCGCGTGGCGGTTGAAGATCTCGAACTGCATGTTCTTGTCGCGCCCGCTGACCGCGTCCGCCAGACGATGTGCGACGGCGATGTCGAGATGCCCCGCCTTCGCCAGTCGATCGGTCGCCTCGGCGATTTCCAGGCCGCCATACTGGCTGAGCATGATCGCCTCACGCACGCTGCCGCCCGCCCTCTCCCACAGTGCCCGGCGTGCGGCGGCGTCCTGCGGCGGCGGGGGTTCGAAGTTGCCAAGCGCTGCGATCAGCTCGTCGGCACCGAGCGGCGACAGGCGCACCACCTGGCAGCGCGAGCGGATGGTCGGCAGCAATGCGCCGGGCGAGTGAGAAATCAGGATGAAGACCGTCCGCGACGGCGGCTCCTCGAGGTTCTTCAACAAGGCGTTGGCGGCATTGGTGTTCATGTCGTCGGCAGAGTCGACGATGACGATGCGGTAGGCTCCGTCGTGCGACGTCATCGACAGGAACCGGCTTACCCTGCGAACCTCGTCGACGGTGACTGCGGTTTTAAAACCCTTGGTCTTGTCGTTGGCCGGGCGCGTGAGATGCAGCACCGACGGATGCGAACCGATGGCGATCTGACGAAACAGCGAGGATGCGGGGTCGGGCTCGGTCAGCGCGTCGGGCGCGTCGCCATTCGACGGGTACTTCAGCAAATGGTGGGCGAGATGGAAGGCTAGCGTTGCCTTGCCGATGCCGGCCGGTCCGCTGAAAAGCAGAGCGTGCGGAAGCTTGTTGGCACGATAGGCGCCCGCCATCATCCCGGCCGCCTGCTCGTGGCCGATAAGACGAGGGTTTTCGGCGGGCTCGGGCACGCCTTCCAGTGTGTCGTGCTGTTCGGGGGCGATGCGCTCGAACATCATGCGCCTTTCGCACGACCGTGCGGCACCTTCGAGCGCGCCTCGATCGCCGCAAAGACGGCCGCCGTGATCTGGTTTTCGACCGCGTCGACATCTGCCGACGCATCGATGACGATGCAGCGGTCAGGTTCCTGCTCGGCAATGGCCAAAAAAGCCTGACGGCGGCGCTGATGGATGGCCAGATCCTCCTTCTCGAAGCGGTCCGCCTCGCCGGCCCCGCGTCGCGCCGCAGCCCGCTTCAGGCCCTCGGCCGGGTCGATGTCCATGATCAGGGTCATGTCGGGCATCATGCCGTTGATCGCAATGCGTTCGATCTCCGCCATATAGGTCGCGTCGAGGCTTCCGGTACCGCCCTGGTAGACACGCGAGGAGTCGAGGAAGCGGTCGCAAAGCACGATCTTGCCGCTCTGAATGGCCGGGCGGATGACCTGCTCGACATGGTCCGAACGCGCCGCCGCAAAGAGCAGCGCCTCCATCTCCGGGCCGAAGGGCTCGGCCGCACCCGACAGCAGGACGTGGCGCACGGCTTCGGCGCCCGGTGAGCCGCCGGGCTCGCGCGTCACGACGATCTTGTAGCCCTTGGCGCGCAGCTTCTCGGCCAGCCGACGGATCTGGGTCGACTTTCCAGCCCCCTCTCCGCCTTCGAATGTAATGAAAAAGCCGCGCGTCAAATTCGCCAGTCCGTCTGAGGCGACCCCGACGCCGCCGCTTCTGCCTTAGCGCACTGGACGCCGCAATGAAATGAGGGACATTCGCTACCCGCAGACGGGCTGCGTCACCTTAGCCAGCCGACCAGCAGTTCGCCGAGCGCATCGAGCGAGCGTTGCTGCAACGTGCCGAGCTTGACCGTCTCGGCGGCGTAGAGCGGCGTCTCCTGGCTCATGACGTCGCCGATCCAGACCTTCAGCACCCCGACCGGAGTGCCCTCCTCCACGGGCGCGGTGAGCGGTCCGCGATAGACGATGCGGGCGACGAGCCTGTTGGTGTTGGTGAGCGGTATGAAGATGCTGACCGGTCCGGCCGCCTTCAATGCAACGCCCGACTTTTCGCCGCCGAAGACCTGCGCCTCGCCGATGATCTCGTCGCCGGAGAACAGTTTGGTCCGCTCGAAGGCGCGCAGGCCCCATTGCAGCATCTTGCGCGACTCTTCAGCACGCTCCTGTTCACCGGACATTCCGCTCATTGCCAGGAACAGACGATTGCCGTTCTGGCTGATCGAGCCGACGATCGCATAGCCGGATGCCTCGGTGTAGCCGGTCTTCATGCCGTCGGCGCCGATATCCATGCCGAGCAGGGGATTGCGGTTCGGCTGCTTGATCTTGTTCCACTCGAACTCGCGGATCGAATAATATTTGTAGTACTCCGGGTATTCCTGCCAGATGTGGCGGGCGAGCATGGCAAGCTCGCGTACCGTCACGACCTGCCCCTCCGCCGGAAGTCCGTTGGAATTCTTGAACACGGACTGGGTCATGCCGATCTCGCGGGCACGCTCTGTCATCAGCTTGGCGAAATTCTCCTCGGAGCCCGCCATGCCTTCCGCCAGGACGATGCAGCCGTCATTGGCCGAATGAACGATGACGCCCTTGATCAGATCCTCGATGCGGATGGTCGACTTGACCTTGGCGAACATCGTCGAGCCGCCGGCCTTGGCGCCGCCCTTGCGCCAGGCGTTCTCACTGACGGGAAACTTGTCGTCGAGCGACAGGCGGCCGACCTTCAGCGCATGGAAGACGACCTCCATCGTCATGAGCTTGGCCAACGACGCCGGCGGGATCAACTTGTCGGCATCCTTGGAAAACAGGATCGTGCCGGTTTCAGCATCGATCATCACGGCCTGGCGGGCGCGGGTGTCGTAGAGGGTCGACTGGGCATGCGCCGGCGCGGCCGCGAGCGTCAGCAGGGCGACAAAGGCGACGATCAGGGTGGAGCCGCGAAATGACATGGAGCACGCCGTCCGGAATGAGTTGGATAGGCGTGGACGGTATCAGGCCTGACGCTGCGGGATCAACAGGTGTCGGTCAAAAACGCGTGAGAACAGCAGGGATTTCAGATGTCTCAGTCGCGTACCGTGATGGCGTCGGCAGCGCCGCTGTCCCAGGCGGCCTGGAGAAGGTCGTCGAGCGACCGGCGGCCATCGGCGCGCAGGTTGACGCCGTACCAGACGGTGCCGTCGATATCGGATTTCTCGATCTCGGTGCGCCCGAAAGCGGCCAGCTTGCGCGCCAGCCGGTCGGCATCTTCCGCTTCGGTGAACGAACCAGCGGCGATGTAAGGCTCCGTTGCCGTCGTGCCGGCCAGATCCGAATTCATGCGCTTCCACGATTCGACGACTTTTTCGGAGGTAAGCGCGGCAAACGCCGCGGCCGAACCCGGTCGTGTGTTCTCGGCGTACGACAGCGAGGCCAGGGCCAGCTGTGCGCCGCCCATACCGTCGGGGGCGGGACGTTCCGGGGCGATCGGGCCGAAGGCCGGCAGGTCGAGATTGCCCAGGCCGCCGGCGCCTGCGTCGGCCATCTGGCCGGGAAATGCGCTGGCGAGCGAGCCGACGCTCGCAGACGGCGTCGGACCGTTCATGGCGATCATGACGCCGGTCGCAAGGCCGTCGGACGGGTCGGGAGCACGGTTGCCGGGCCGGTAGGAGGCCATCAGATATTCGTCGTCCGCGCCGTCGAGCGGCGCACGGCCGATATATTCGACCTGAACCTTGGCCGTGCCGGAATGGGTGTAGTCGAGCATTTCGGCGGCGCGCTTTGACAGGTCAATCAGCCGGCCGTGCGAATAGGGCCCGCGGTCATTGACCCGAACGATGACGGAACTGCCATTTTCGGTGTTGGTCACCTTCGCATAGCTCGGCAGCGGCATCGTCGGATGCGCTGCAGTCAGGTGCGTCATGTCGTAGATTTCGCCATTTGCGGTCAGCCGGCCATGGAAGGCGTCCCCATACCAGGAGGCAAGTCCCGTCTTCTTGTAGTTTTTCTCTTCCTTGGGGTAATAGACCTTGCCGCGCACCTTGTAGGGCTTGCCGATCTGGTCGCGGCCGCCGCCACGCGCCAGCTTGGTCTCCTTCGTCGAGACGCGCGGGCTTGCCTTGACGCCATATTCGGCCTCGGAAAAATATTCCTTGGATTTCTTCTTGGGGACGACCATCGATTTCGGCTGCGTCGTGCTGCAGGCAGCCAGACAGGCACTGGCGATGACAAGGACAGCGATGGTGGTGGCGCCGCGGAGACGCGTGCGCGCCGAATCAAGCATGTTTCATTGTCCCCTGACGAACGCGGACGCGCCGTCCTTTTTGGCCCTGAGGCCCCCCTACCCTTATGCCCGGCAAGTGATTATCAGGCTGTTAACCGACTATGTCCGGAACCGGGCAGGAATGTGGCACGGGTGGCCATGAAGGCCCTGAAAGGCGCCAGGGCGGGCCGCGGACATGGTGCATTGGCGGGCAAACCAAGGATCGCGTGCGCGTTTGCTCGTTGCGGGGCGATTCTGCCGCGCAATCTTGTCGCTAGTGATTCGGCTGTCGGAAGGCCGCTCCGGGTTGGCCGCAGGGCCTGGTCGGAGGCCCCTGCCCGAGACATTGGGCATACTTGGAGGGCTGAGGTCAGCGACGCGCCGCGGGCCGTCCCTGCTCGACAGTTGCACGCATCACGAGACTTGGACCATAAGACGGGGATGAACCTGGTTCGATCGCCCGCCCCTGCCCTGACTGACTTCGAGACCGCCCGCGCTGCGTTTTTCGACGGGGTGGGCGCGGTCGAGCCTGTTTCGGTGCCGATCGAGGCTGCGCTTGGCGCCGTTTGCGCCGGGGCGCACGCATCCGCCACAGGCTGGCCGGCGTCGGACATCGCGGCGATCGACGGTTACGCCTTCGCCTCTGCCGACCTGTCGGGCGCTTCCGCCTATGCGCCGGCCATCTCTTCCAACAGGCCACAATGGGTCGAAGTCGGCGATCCCCTGCCCGGCGGTTGCGACTGCGTGCTCGAAGCGCCCTGCGTCGATGCCGATGGCCCGCTCGTCGAAGTGCTCTGCGAAGCGGTGCCCGGCCAGGGCGTGCGGCGCGCCGGCGAGGATATTGCGGCCGGCCGCGCCTTTTTACGGCCCGGACGGCGCGTCACGGCGCTGGACCTTCTCGCCGCCCGACGCGGCGGGCTGGAGCGCCTCTCGGTGCGCAGGCCCTCGCTTGCCGTCATCGACATCGCCGCGGCCGACGGCGGGCGCTTGACTTCGGTCACGGTGGCCGATCTCGCCGCGCAGGCCGGCGCAGCGGTTGCGCAACGGCTGACGGTCGAGCGCGATTCGCCTGCGATTGCCGCTGCGCTCGGGGCCGCTTCCTGCGACCTCATCATCACCGTCGGTGGCACCGGCGACGGTCGCACCGACGCGGTGGCCGAGGCGATTGCCTCCTGCGGCACGCTCCTTGCCCATGGGCTTGCCATCAGGCCGGGCCAGCGCATGGCCATCGGCAGGATCGGCCGGACGCCGATCATCGCGCTGCCCGGCTTGCCGGACCAGGCGTTGGGCGGTTGGCTGCTGATGGCCGAACCGTTGATCCACCAGCTTGCAGGCCTCGTAGCGCGACGTCCCGCGCCCGGTTGGCTGTCGCGAAAAATCTCGTCGGCGATCGGTTTTTGCGAGATCGTGCTGCTTGCCCGCGAGGGCGATGAGCTGTCGCCGATGGCGACCGGCGCCTTCTCGCTCGCGCAAGTCGCTTCCGCCGACGCATGGCTGGTGGTGCCGGCTGACAGCGAGGGTAATGCCGCCGGGGCCACCGTCAGTGCCTGGCCGCTGCGCGACACGCCGTGACCGGTACGAAAGCCCCATCCGCCGCCGCCATGTCCGGCAAGGCAGCCGACCAGCAGCAGTTTCTGACCATCCTGTCGCGTGAGGAGGCGCTGGCGCGTTTCGAGGCGGCCCTCTTTCCGCGGGACAACGCTATCGTCGAGGTGCCGATTGGCGAGGCGCTCGGACTGGCGCTCGCCGCCGACGTGACAGCGGCGGTCGACGTGCCGCCCTTCGACCGCTCGAATGTCGACGGCTTTGCGGTCCGTTCGGCCGATCTCGCGAGCGCCGGCGAAGGCCACCCTGTCGAGCTTGCCCTCAATGGCGAGGTGATTGCCTGCGGCGTCGAACCGCGTGAGCCCGTGCGGACCGGCACCGCCACGACCATTGCCACCGGCGGCCCGGTGCCACGCGGCGCAGACGCCATCATTATGGTCGAGCACACCCAGCCCGCCGGCGACAACGCCATCGAGGTGCGGCGCGCCGCCACCCCCGGCCAGTTCGTCTCCAATGCCGGTTCCGACATCGCCAGCGGCGAGCTTTTGCTGCGTGCCGGCGCGACGGTCAGCTCGCGCGAAATCGGCATGCTGGCGGCCTGCGGCATCGCCTCGGTGCCGGTCGTGCCCAAGCCGCGCGTAGGCATCCTGTCGACCGGCGACGAACTGGTGCAGCCGGGCCAGCCGCTCGTGCCGGCAGGCATCTACGATTCGAACGGCGCCATCATCGCCGCGTCCGTGGCCGAGAACGGCGGTGAGCCGAGCTTCCTCGGCGCCTTTGCCGATGACGAGGCGACACTCGAGGCGGCGATGCGCAAGGCGCTGGCCGAATTCGACGTCCTGATCCTGTCAGGCGGCACCTCCAAGGGAGCCGGCGACGTCAGCCACCGCATCGTCGAACGGCTCGGCAAGCCCGGCATCGTCGCGCATGGAGTGGCACTGAAGCCCGGCAAGCCGCTCTGCCTGGCGGTCTGCGACGGCAAGCCGGTGGTGATCCTGCCTGGCTTCCCGACATCGGCGATGTTCACCTTCCACGACATGATCGTGCCGGTGCTGCGCCGCTTGGCGGGGTTGGGCCCCCGCGTCGACGGCGTCGTTGCGGCGAAAACCCCGGTGCGCATTTCCTCGGAGGCCGGCCGCACCGAATTCGTCATGGTGTCGCTGGTCGAAGGGACGGACGGCCTCGTCGCCTACCCGACCGGCAAGGGTTCGGGCGCCATCACCTCCTTCGCGCAGGCAGACGGCTTCCTGCGGATCGAAGCACTGGCCGACCACCTGCCGGCACAGAGCGACGTTTCGGTGACGCTGCTCACCCCGCAGGTGCGCGTTCCCGACCTCGTCATCATCGGCAGCCATTGCACCGGCCTCGACCTCGCGCTGACTCCGCTTGTGCGCGACGGATTTGCCGTGCGCTCGCTGACGGTGGGCAGCATGGCCGGACTGGCGGCGGCCCGGCGCGGCGAGTGCGACCTCGCGCCGATCCATCTCCTCGACGACAAGAGCGGTACCTACAACACGCCGTTCCTCGTCGATGGCCTTGAACTGGTGCCCGGCTGGCGGCGCATGCAGGGCATCGTCCACCGGTTTAGCGACATTCGCTTCGAGGGGTTCAATGCGGAAGAAGCGATGCGCAACGCGTTGGCCGACCCCGAATGCCTGATGGTCAACCGCAACCACGGCGCCGGCACGCGCATCCTGATCGACAGGCTGCTCGGCGCGGCGCGGCCTGAGGGTTACCGCAACCAGCCGCGCTCGCACAATGCGGTCGCCGCCGCCGTCGCGCAGGGGCGCGCCGACTGGGGCGTGACGATCGAGCCGGTGG
>CAMYMG010000001.1 GCA_947259295.1 uncultured Rhizobiaceae bacterium | reverse complement strand
CGGCGCGGTCGCGGATGGCGCGCGCGTCGGCCAGCGAGCGCAGCGACATCACACCGCCGAGCGGCCCACCCTCGATGGCCAGTTCGCGCGGCCGCGCCCCGGTGGCGATGATGGCATGGTCGAAGGGGACGGCGGCGCCGCTCCGCAGTTCTACGCGATTGGCGGCCGTGTCGAGGGAGGCGACGGTCTCGCCGCCGATCAGCTCGATGGACGCGCCGCTATAGAAAGCCTCGGCGCGCAGGATCTGCGGCTTTGCCTCGGCATCCTTGATGAAGGTCTTGGACAAAGGCGGCTTGTGGTAGGGCAATTCGACCTCGTCGCCGATCAGCGCGATCCTGCCGTCATAGCCTTCCTCGCGCAGGCTGGCCGCGGCCTGCACGCCGGCATGTCCCGCTCCGATGATGACGACGCCGTTCTTCATGCCGCTCCGCTTTCTGCCTGCCCTTCTGGTAACACCGCCCCCGATGCGGCGCTGTGCTGGCGGCGCCGCGGAAGGCGGGTTCCGGGTCGCACTCGGGACGGCGGCCTGTCAAGCCGCCGCCCTTCGGCGGTGCTGACGGGTGCCTTGCGTAAAACATGACCATTCCAGTTTAGAATAATTCTAAACTATTGATCTCAATGGCTTTTCGCGTCGGCTTTATTGTTGACAACGGCAGTCAAGATGCTGTTTAGAGGCGCATGCTCTGACGAGCACCCGCCTTTGGTGTCCGGGCCTTTAACCCGTTCGATTGAAGGATCGCATGGCTGTCTTTTTCCGTCCGGGGCTTCGTGCGGACGCTTCAGCCGATCCCGATTTCGTGCATGGCCGGACGCCTGACGGGCGAGCGCGTTGCTTTGGCCGCCTTCATGGTCGCGACAATCAATTCACCGAGGAGAGAGAGATGATCAGAACTACGGGGACAGGGCAGAGCAAGCTGGCAGCGATTGCCGCGACCGCCATGCTGACCGCGCTTGCCATGTCGGCGCGCGCCGAGACCGATCCGAAGGCTGTGCTGACCACCTATGCCGACATTGCGCAGGCCAAGTACGAGGATTCGCTCACCACGGCCAAGGCGCTCGACGCCGCCGTCGAGGCGCTCATCGCAAAACCCTCCGAGGAAACCCTGGCCGCCGCGCGTGACGCCTGGAAGGCGGCGCGCATCCCCTACCAGCAGACCGAGGTCTACCGTTTCGGCAACCCGATCGTCGACGACTGGGAGGGCCGCGTCAACGCCTGGCCACTCGACGAGGGGCTGATCGACTATGTCGACGCCGGATACG
Organism: uncultured Rhizobiaceae bacterium; assembly: GCA_947259295.1. Classification (GTDB taxonomy): domain Bacteria; phylum Pseudomonadota; class Alphaproteobacteria; order Rhizobiales; family Rhizobiaceae; genus CAMYMG01. The sequence goes on along the minus strand of CAMYMG010000001.1, from coordinate 22,423 downwards.
GCACCGAATCCGACGAGAACACGCTCTACACCGCCAATGTCATCGCCAACCCGTCGATCGAGATCAACGGCGAGACGGTCGACGCCACCAACATCACGCCGGAATTGCTGTCCGGCACGCTGCAGGAGGCCGGCGACATCGAGGCCAATGTGGCGACCGGTTACCACGCCATCGAATTCCTGCTCTGGGGCCAGGACCTGAACGGCACCGGGCCGGGCGCCGGCAAGCGGCCCTATACCGACTTCGACACCGCCAACTGCACCGGCGGCAACTGCGACCGCCGCGCCGCCTATCTCAACGCGGCGAGCGGCCTGCTGGTCACCGACCTGGAGGAGATGGTTGCGAACTGGGGTCCGGACGGCGAAGCGCGCAAGACCCTGATGGACGGCGACGCCAATGCCGGCATCGGCGTCATCCTGACCGGCATGGGATCGCTCTCCTACGGCGAACTTGCCGGCGAGCGCATGAAGCTCGGCCTGCTGCTGCACGATCCGGAGGAAGAGCATGACTGCTTCTCCGACAACACCCACATCTCGCATCTCTACGACGCGATCGGCATCCGCAATGCCTATCACGGCTCCTACACGCGGGTTGACGGTTCGAAGATCGAGGGCCCCTCAGTTTCCGACATGGTGAAGGAGACGGATGCCGCGCTCGACACCGAACTGTCGGCAAAGCTCGATATAACGGTCGAGGCCATGCAGGCGATGGCGAAGCGCGCCGAGGGCGGCGAGGCCTACGACCAGCAGATCGGCGAAGGCAATGCCGAGGGCAACGCCGCCGTGCAGGCCGCCATCGACGGGCTGGTCGACCAGACGCGGTCGATCGAGCGCGCTGTCGCCGCGCTCAAGCTCGACAGCATCGCCTTCGAGGGCTCCGACAGCCTCGACTCGCCGGACAAGGTCTTCCAGTGAGCCAACCCAATACCTAAGTTCCAGCCAGGCGGCGCGCGCAACGCGTGCCGCCAGCCACCTTCCAGAGCTTCCGATGCTTGTCTGTCACTGCAACCTGATCACGGAAAAGGAGATCGAGGACACGATCATCCAGCTGCTCGACCAGGATCCCTGGAACCTGATCGTGCCGGCCAAGGTGTATCACACCCTGCAGAAGCGCGGGCGCTGTTGCGGCTGCTTCCCGAATGTGGTGGAAACGATCATAAGAGTTACGGAGAACTACCATTCCCGTTCAGTGGTGAGCGGGGTGGATGTCGTTTCACACCTGGACCGCGTGCGAGGGTTGCGCGGCCAATTCGGGAGCAGAGGCCATGAAGGGCGAAAAGCAGATCATCGAGCGGCTTAACGAGGCTCTTTTCCTCGAGCTTGGCGCCGTCAACCAGTATTGGCTGCACTACCGCCTGCTCGATGACTGGGGCTTCAAGAAGCTCGCCAAGAAGGAGCGCGAGGAATCGATCGAGGAGATGCATCACGCCGACCGGATCATCGAGCGGATCATCTTCCTGGAAGGCCACCCGAACCTGCAGTCGCTGGCGCCGCTGCGCATCGGCCAGAATGTCAGGGAAGTGCTGGAATCGGATCTGGCGGGCGAATACGACGCGCGGACGTCCTACAAGAAATCCTACGAAATCTGCCAGGAGGCAGGCGACTACGTGACGATGAAATTGTTCGAGGAACTGCTCAAGGACGAGGAGGGTCATATCGACTTCCTCGAGACGCAGCTCGACCTCTTCGCCAGGATCGGCGAGGAGAAATACGGACAGCTCAACGCAGCCTCGGCCGACGAGGCCGACTAGGACATGAGAGCGTGCGGCACGACCTGACTTCTTCGCCGCGCGCGTTCTCGCCTAGACTCCTTCGCATGCCGATGCGGCTGGCGCGACGCGTCTGCGTCGCTGCCGGTGTCGCCATTTTCCTGGCGCCCGGCTTGCTCGCCATTGCCGGCGACGTGCCGGCCGGCCTCGAGACGACACGCCACGACCTGACCGCCGAGGATCTGGCCCGCGTCAAGGCCATCACCCGGCCGACATCCGACTTCTCCAAGGCCGAGCCGTTCGAACTGATGCAGGGAGGCGCCGCGACGTCGCGCAAGCGCGTCAACCAGGACGCCTTCTCGCATTCCTCGGCCAACCTGACCTTCGAGGAAGAAGGCACCTTCAAGCTCGGCAACGGCCTGTTCCGCAAGCTCTGGGTCTCCTCGCCCTCCTCGACACAGGCCTCGGACGGGCTCGGGCCGCTGTTCAACGCGCGCGCCTGCCAGAGCTGCCATCTGAAGGACGGCCGCGGCCATCCGCCGGAGGCCAATCCCGACGCGACCTCGATGTTCCTGCGCCTGGCGCGCGAGGCCGAGACCGCCGAGGAGAAGGCGGCGATTGCCGACCGCAGGGTGCTGAACTTCCCCGATCCGGTCTATGGCGGGCAGTTGCAGGACCTTGCGGTTCCCGGCCTTGCCGGGGAAGGCAAGATGGCGATCTCCTACAGCGAGATGCCCGTCAAGCTCGCCGACGGCACGGCACTGTCGCTGCGCAAGCCGAGCTACAGCGTCGAGAACCCCGGCTACGGACCGCTCGGCGCAACGACCACGCTGTCGCCGCGCGTGACGCCACAGATGATCGGGCTCGGCCTCGTCGAGCAGATCCACCCCGCCGACATTCTCGCTCATGCGGACCCCGACGACCGCGACGGCGACGGCATCTCGGGCAAGGCCTCGATCGTGCGCGACGGCAAGAGCGGCGAGCTGACGCTCGGTCGCTTCGGCTGGAAGGCGTCGCGCGCCTCGATCCGCGAACAGACGGCGGAGGCCTTCGTCGGCGACCTCGGCATCTCCAACCCCGACATCAAGCGCGCGCATGGCGACTGCACCGAGACGCAAGCCGCGTGCCTTGCCATGCCGACCGGCGTGCAGGAGCGGCTGGGCGACACGGAAGCGCCCGATCCCGTGCTCGACCTGGTGACCTTCTATTCGCAGAACCTCGCCGTGCCGGCGCGCCGCAAGGTCGGCGACCCGAACGTCCTGCAGGGCAAGAAGATGTTCTACGAGTTCGGCTGCGCCTCCTGCCACACGCCGAAATTCGTCACCCGGCGCGATGCGCCCAACAAGGCGCAGTCCTTCCAGCTGATCTGGCCCTATTCGGATTTCCTGCTGCACGACATGGGCGAGGGGCTGGCCGACGGCCAGCAGGTCGGCGACGCCACGGGCACGGAATGGCGCACGCCGCCGCTCTGGGGCATCGGGCTGACCAAGCGGGTGAACGGCCACACCTTCTTCCTGCATGACGGGCGCGCCCGCAATCTCGATGAGGCCATCCTGTGGCATGGCGGCGAGGCGCAAGCCGCGCGCGACGGCTTTGCCGCGGCCTCCGCCGCCGAGCGCGAAGCGCTGGTCAAATTCCTGGAGTCGCTCTGATGCGCATCAATATCGCCGGCGGGCTGCTGCTCGCGTTCTTGTCCTCGGTCGCCACGCCGGGACTCGCCAACGAGAAGGCGACTGACATCGTCACCGGCGCGATCGACGGGTTCATCCGCCCAGGCTATGCCGCCTTCCATCAGGCGACAGGCGAACTTATCGAGGCCGAACAGGCGCTCTGCGCTGCGCCGTCGCAGCAGGCGCTCGACGCGGCGCGACAATCCTTCGGCAAGACAGTCGACGCCTGGTCGACGATCGAGATCATCCGCTTCGGCCCTGTGACCGAAGAGAACCGGCTGGAGCGCGTGCTGTTCTGGCCGGACCGCAAGAGCACCGGGCTGAAGCAGGTGCAGGCAGCAATCGCGGCGAAGGACGAGACGGCGACCGAGGCCAGCAGCCTGGCGAAGAAGAGCGTCGCCATGCAGGGGCTGGGGGCGCTCGAATTCGTGCTGTTCGGCACCGGCTCGGAGGGATTGGCCCAGCCAAGCGAGGCGTATCGCTGCGCCTATGGCGCGGCGATAGGCGGCAATCTCGACACCATTGCCGGAGAACTCGAGACGGCCTGGGCCGAGCCGGACGGCTTTGCCAGGCAATGGGCCAACCCCGGACCCGACGACCCGCTTTACCGCGACGGCACCGAGGCGGTGACCGAACTGATGGACGTCTTCGTCACCGGCTTCGAACTGGTGCGCGACGTGCGCATCGGCGGCTTTTTGGGCGAGACGCCCGCCGACGACAAGCCGAAGCAGGCGCTGTTCTGGCGCTCGGCGAAGACGCTCGATTCGATCGCCGCCAACCTAGCCGGGATGAAGGAACTGCTCGAGGTCTCCGGGCTCGGCCGGGCGGTGCGCGAGGAGGCCGGCTGGATCGAGAATTCGGCGCTCTTCGAATTCGGCAATGCGGCGAATGCCGCGGCCGCCGCGAACGGGCCTGTCGCCGAGGTGCTGGGCGATCCGGCACGGCGCGAAAAACTCGTCTATCTCGGTCTCGTCACCTCGAGCCTGTCCGACATTTTCGGCACCAGCCTGTCGGGCGAACTCGGCCTGACCGCCGGCTTCTCCTCGCTCGACGGAGACTGAGCATGAAGCGCCCGCTGATCGACCGCAGGGATCTCCTCAAGGCCGCGGGACTGACCTTCGTGTCGTCCCTCGCACCTGCCGCGCTCGCCGCGACGCTCGAAACGGATGCCGTCTTCGCCACCGCTTATCAGCAGCGCAGCGGCGCCTATGGCGTGGCGATCCTGTCGGAAGCCGGCAGGATCCTGCACACGGTCGACCTGCCCGACCGCGGCCACGACATCACCTTCGACGCGGTATCCGGCCGTTCGGTCGCCTTCGCGCGGCAGCCGGGCACCTTCGCGGTGGTCTTCGATCCGAAGGGCAGGGAGGCGCCGCTGACCATCCGCAGCGTCGCCGGCCGCCACTTCTTCGGCCATGGCGTGTTCTCGCCGGACGGCGCGCTGCTCTACGCCACCGAGAACGATTTCGAGAATGCGGCCGGCATGGTCGGCGTCTACGATGCGCGGGCGAATTTCGAGCGCGTCGGCGAGTTTCCGACGCATGGCGTCGGGCCGCACGAACTCCTGCTCCTCGACGACGGCCGCACCATCGCGATCGCCAATGGCGGCATCGAGACGCATCCTGATTTCGGCCGCGCCAAGCTCAACATCCCGACCATGAAGCCGTCCTTCGTGCTGGCCGACCGGACGACGGGCGAACTGATCGAGAAACACGAGCTGCCGGCCGAACTGCACAAGCTGTCGATCCGCCACATGGACATCGACGCCGCGGGAACGGTGTGGTTCGGCTGCCAGAACGAGGGTCCGGCGACCGAACGGCCGGCGCTGGTCGGGCGCGCCGTGCGCGGCAAGGAACTCGCGCTGCTGGAAATGCCGGACAAGGTGCTGTCGGGCTTCCGCAACTATATCGGGTCGGTGGCGGCCAACCGGCAGGCCGGCACGGTGGCGGTCACCTCGCCGCAGGGCAACTGCCTGGTGGTGATGGATGCGGCGACCGGCGACGTGGTCTCGGCGACGGCGCTCACGGAAGTCTGCGGCCTGGCGCCCGACCATGCCGGCTTCATGGCGACCACCGGCACCGGTTCCGTCATCGAGCCGGACGGCACGACCGCGCAGGACGACGACCGCGTCTGGGACAACCACGTGCTGAGGATGGCTCCGGCGGCCTGACCGCCGGCAGCGATGCCAATCGTCCCGGCGTGCGCTACTTCTTCGGCTTGGCCGGGGTCTTTGGCTTCGCTCGCGCCTTGGGTTTTGCCGCCGCCGTCGAAGGCTTTGCGGCCGCCTTGGCCGGCTTCGCCGCCTTGGCGGGCTTGCTTGCGCCCATGTCTATCTCGCGCTCGGCCTGCTGCCAGTGCCTGTCATGCGAACCGCTTGGCCGTCCTTCCGCTTCCCAGATCGCATGCGCGCGCTTGCGGATCTGTTCGTCCCGGTTGCCTGTCATCGCCGCCTCCGACTGTGTTCCGACAAGTCACAATAGCGAAAGGCCGGCGCTCTGGCATCGGAAATTTGCGCAATCGCCCGGCAGAATTCAGACGGTGCCGGAGATGTCGGCGAAGGCCATCGCCTTGCGGATAATGCCGACCAGCCTGTCGCCGGCGATTTCAGGCGCGCCGCTGTTGTCGATGGCGATGGCGCTGCCGGTCATTTCGCAGGAAAAGGTGCGGGCGAGCCGCGCCAGGACCTCTTCGCGCGACTCCCGTCCACGGCCGGCCAGCCGGGCGGCGAGGATTTCCGGGTCGGCGGTGATTTCGACGACGGCGACATTGGCGTAGCGCTGGCGCAGCGCCGGCAGGGCGCCGCGCGACAGGTTGGCGACGGCGACATGGCCGTTCTCCAGCGCCCGGTCGATCGCGGCAGGCAGGCCGTAGCTGAGGCCGTGCGCCTGCCATGACAGGGCGAAGGCGCCTTCGGCCAGCGCCTTGGCGAAGGCGGCGTCCGACAGGCTGTCGTGCTCCTCGGTCTGGCCGTCGCAGGGCCGGGTAATGACGCGGCGCACGAAGTCGACCTGCGGCTCGTCGGCGAGGGCTGCGCGGGCGTGCGCGATCAGCGTGTCCTTGCCTGCGCCGCTCGGGCCGACGACGGCGACGAAGGCGCCGTTGCGGATCGGATAGGCGCTGTCCTGCGCGCGCTCCAGCATGGCGGACACCATCATGCGACGCGGCGCCCTTCGCGCCAGACGGTTCGCACGACGGGAATGTGGTCGTCGACGCGCACCCGCACCAGGTCGGCACGGCGGCCGGCCTCGATGACGCCGCGGTCGTCGAGCCCGACGGCATCGGCGGGGTTCTTCGACACCATGGCGACGGCCTGCGGCAGCGAGATCGCCTCGACGGCATCGCCGAGGAAGAAGGCCGACTGGATGAGGCTGAAGGGTATGTAGTCGGACGACAGGATGTCGAGCATGCCGCCGGCCGCCAGCGTGCGGGCCGAGACATTGCCCGAGTGGGAGCCGCCGCGCATGACGTTGGGGGCGCCCATCAGCACGCCGAGGCCGGCATCCTTGGAAGCGCGCGCCGCCTCCTCGGTGGTCGGGAATTCGGCGACGCGGATGCCCTGCTCGATCGCCTCGTCGACATGCGCGATGGTGGCGTCGTCGTGACTGGCGAGCACGATGCCGCGCTCGCGGCAGGCTTGCGAAATGGCGATGCGGTTGGGGCCGGAATTCTTCGCCGACTGCGCCATGCGCTTCTCGCAATAGTCGCGGAAGGCCTCGTCCGACATCTTCAGCTTGCCCTGGTAGTAGAGCGCGTAGGCCTCGAGCCGGGCGAACTGGCGCTGGCCGGGCGCGTGGTCCATCAGCGAGGCGAGCTTCACCCGGTCGTCGCCGTCGAACTGACTGAAGGCCTCGACGCAATCGGTCGCCGAGACCTCGCAGCGCAGATGGATGAAGTGGTCAGCGCGCAGCCGGTCGCGCGCGACGCTGTCCTCGATGGCGTCGGCGAGCTTGCGCATGTCCTCGATGGTCAGGTCGGCGTCGTAGTCCATGCCGACGCGCAGCGCGTCAAAGACGGTGGTGATGCCGGCAGTCGCCACCTGGGCGTCATGCGCCAGCACCGAGGCGACCGGGTTCCAGCGCACTTTCGGGCGGGGCGCGTAGTGGCCCTCGAGATGGTCGGTGTGGAGTTCGACGAGGCCGGGGATGACATAGTCGCCGTCCATGTCCTCGCCGGCACGCACGGCGCCGCTAGCGACCTCGGCGATCTTGCCATCGCGCATGACCAGCGAGCCCGTCACGACTTCGTCGGCTAGCACGATCCTGGCGTTGGTGAGTACCGTTTCGTTCATTCAGGCTGTCTTTCTTTCGTGTCGGCGGCCGAGCCTGTGCCAGGATTTCACCACGAAAGGCGCGCCGGGCTCCGGTTCGACGAACAGCGCGAGGCCGTTGATCGATATGGGGCCGGCGAGCGCCGGGGCAAAGACCTCGTCGATGGCGGCGCGCAGGCGCGGCAGGTCGTGGTCGGCAACGCGGCCGGTCAGCGTCATGTGGAAGCGGAAACATTCGAAGACGTAGGGATAGCCCCACTGGCAGAGGTTGCGGAACTCTTCCTGCGACAGCTTGTCAGGATTGCGGCGGCGGATGTCGGCCTCCGACAAGGGGGCGCGGAAGGGCTCGAACGCCTTGACGATTTCGCCGGCGAAACGGTCGAGTTCGGGTGATGGCGATGCCGGGATCAGGGCAAGAAAACCGTCTAGCCGGGCGGGCGCCAGTCCTGCCAAGGGGACCGGGTCGGCGGCGGACGCAAAGGATGCCAGCGCCGCGTCGAGCTCGGCTTCGGTCTTGCCGTCGGCCAGCACGAAGGGCGCCTTCAGCGTCGCGTGGAAGCCGTAGCGGCGCGCGCTTGCCGTGTGATAGGCGATCTCGGCGGGCGACAGTGTGGTCACCGCCGGCGCCGGCGGGACGGTGCCCGTGAAGGGGTCGCGGCCAAGCCAGCTCGCGGCTGTGCGCGCAAGCGGATCGTCATGACCCGGGGTGAAATAAATGGCGTAACGCATCGAAAATCCTCGTCGGCTTCGACCCATTAGGCGATTTGCATGACGAAATGACGAAGCCGGCTTAATTGGCCCGGCTGATAGCAGAGGGCTGGCCCCAAGTCATCATGCCAGCCAGCGCGGGCAGGCTGACCGAAAGCGCGGCGTCACGCCTTCATCAGCCATTCGTGCTCGGCCGCGTTGTGGAATTTCCATGTCCGCTTCGGCCCGGCCATGACGTTGAGATAATAGAGGTCGTAGCCGTGGCAGGTGGCGCAGGGGTGATAGCCTTTCGGCACCAGCACGACATCGCCGTCCTCGATGGCCATCGCCTCGTCGAGCGAGCGGTCGTCGGTATAGACGCGCTGGAAGCCGAAACCCTGCGGCGGGTTGAGGCGGTGGTAGTAGGTTTCCTCGAGATAGGATTCGGCCGGCAGATTGTCCTGGTCGTGCTTGTGCGGCGGGTAGCTCGAGGTGTTGCCGGCCGGCGTGATGACCTCGACGACGAGCAGCGAGTCCGCCGGCTCGTTCTCCGGCAGGATGTTGGTGACGTGGCGGACATTGCTGCCCTTGCCGCGCACTTCCTGGCCGAGACTGTCGGGCGCGATGACGCGCGCTGGCAGGCCGCCGCCGAGACCGGGAGCACTGCAGACTGCGAGTTCGAGATCGGTGTCGGCGGTGACGCTCCAGTCGGAATTTTCGGGCACGTAAACCGACCATGGCTTGCCCTCGAAGGGCGACATGCGCTCGCCGAGCAGGCCGAGATCCTCGCCGGCGGCGGTGACCTTGCCCTTGCCGGTGACGAAGACCAGGCAGACCTCTCGGCCCTCGGTGCTGGCCGATACCGTTTCACCGGGCTTCAGGCGGTGCAGGTCGAAGCCGACATAGGTCCAGCCGGCCGTCTCCGGCGTGACATGGGCGACGCGGCCATGACCCTTGTCGGCTTTGATGATCAGCCTGGACATCTCACGTCTCCTTTTCGTCGGCGGGCGCCTCGCCGGCATCTGGCGCCGCTGCATTCGGGTCGGCTGGCTTGTAGAGGTAGAAGAACTGCCAGACCGCGTAGGCGGTGAAGGCGGACGCCGCCAGGGCCCATCCCGTGGAGCCCATGGAGTATTCGAAAACCGCCCAGCCTGCGCAGACGAGCACCACCAGGATGCGCCGCCAGAGCGGCCGGAAGAACGGGTGCTCGTGATCCTTCATGCCTGTCCACCATGCCTTTTCATTGCGGGAAACCCCTTGTTTCGACGGTGTAGCCGGCGGCCGTCATCACCCGCATCAGTTCCTTGTGGCCGACCTGCGCCATCTTCAGCGGCGGGTTCTTTTTCGGGTCCTGCTCGGCCTCGACGACGAACCAGCCCTCATAGCCGTAATCGGCGAACTTTTGAACGATGGCGCCGAAATCGAGCGACCCGTCGCCCGGCACAGTGAAGGCACCGAGCGCCACGGCATCGAGGAAGGATTGCTTGGTGCGGTCGAGGCCGTCGATGACCGACATGCGCACGTCCTTGACGTGGACATGGCCGATGCGGGCGTGGTGATTGTCGATGGCGCGCAGCACGTTCCCGCCGGCAAAGGCCAGGTGTCCCGCATCGAGCAGCAGCGGGATGCCCTCGCCCGAATGGCGCATGAAGGCATCGAGCTCCGGCTCGGTCTCGACCACCGCCGCCATGTGGTGATGATAGGCGAGCGGCATGCCCTCGCCTGCGCACCATTCGCCGAACTCGGTGAGCTTTCTGGCGTAGGCCTTCATCTCGTCGTCCGAGAGTCTTGGCTTCGTCGCCAGCGGCTTAGAGCGGTCGCCCTGGATCGAGCGGCCGACCTCGCCATAGACGATGCAGGGCGCGTCGACCGCCTTGAACAGCTCGATCATCGGGCGGATGCGGTCCTTGTTGGCCGCCATCTCCTCGTTGACCAGCGTGCCCGAGAACCAGCCGCCGCAGAGCGTCACGTCGGCCTTCTTCAGGATCGGCAACATGATCTTCGGGTCGCTCGGGAAGCGGCGACCCATCTCCATGCCGGTAAAGCCGGCGGAACGCGACTGCGCCAGGCACTCCTCCAGCGACACGTCGTCGGAGAGTTCGGCGAGATCGTCGTTCCACCATGCGATGGGGGACATGCCCAGTCTGGCTTTCAAGTCTTTCGCTCCTGTTCCTACTTGCGGCACGTCGCCCCTCACCTGCCTGCCGGCATCCTCTCCCCGTAACGACGGGGAGAGGAGAGCTGGGCGCAACGTTGGCGCCCCCTCTCCCCGTTCTTAACGGGGAGAGGGTAAGGGTGAGGGGCCCGTTTCAATTCACCAAGTGCTGCATCCTGCGGTTCTTCACATAATCCGCGCGCGCCTTGTTGACGCTCGGGCGTTCCGAGACTTCCGGCACCGCGACATCCCACCAGTGGCCGCCGGCGTCGGTCGCGATCAGCGGGTCGGTGTCGATGACGATGACACTTGTCTTCGTGTCGGCCTCGGCCTCCTTCAGCGCGCGCTCGAGTTCGGCGATCGAGGCGACCTTGCGCGCAACGGCACCCATCGAGGCGGCATGCGCGGCGAAGTCGATTTCCGGCATCACCTCGTGTTTGGCGTCCTTCAGCAGATTGTTGAAGTTGGCACCGCCGGTCGCCATCTGCAGCCGGTTGATGCAGCCGAAGCCACGATTGTCGAGCACCACGATGGTGAGCTTCTGGCCCAGCATGACGGAGGTGGCGATTTCGGAATTCAGCATCATGTAGCTGCCGTCGCCGAGCATCACGACGACGTCGGCATCGGGCTTCGCCAGCTTGACACCGAGCCCGCCGGCAATCTCGTAGCCCATTGTTGAGAAGCCGTATTCCATGTGGTAGCTGCCCGGCGCGCCGGAGGGCCAAAGCTTGTGCAATTCGCCGGGCAGACCGCCGGAGGCGCAGACCAGCGTCGCGCCGGAGCCGCGTGCCCGGTGCACGGCGCCGATGACATGGGCGTCGGAGGGCAGCGAATTGGTCGGGTCGGTGACGGCCTTGGCGGCCTTCAGCCAGTCGATCTTGGCCGATTTCGCCGTCGCAACCCAGGCGTCCGGCGACTTCCAGCTGCCAAGCTTCGCTTCAAGGGCTTCAAGACCGGCCTTGGCGTCGGCGACCAGCGGCAGGGCGCGGTGCTTGCCGGCATCGAAGGCCTGCGCGTTCAGCCCGATAATCCTAACGCCATCGGCCTTGAAGAGTGCCCATGAACCGGTGGTGAAATCCTGCAGGCGCGAGCCGACGGCAAGCACCACGTCGGCCTGCTCGGCGAGCAGGTTGGAGGCCGACGAGCCGGTGACGCCGACGGACCCCATGTTGAGCGGATGGTCGTGCGGCAGGCTCGACTTGCCGGCATTGGTCTCCATCACCGGGATACCGTGCGTCTCTACGAAAGCCTTCAGCGTCGCGGCGGCTTCGGAATAGAGCACGCCGCCGCCGGCGATGATGACCGGCTTCTTCGCGGCCTTCAGCGCGGCAACCGCCGCGTCGAGTTCGCCAGCGTCCGGCTGCGGCCGGCGCGGCGTCCAGATGCGCTCCTCGAAGAAGGTTTGCGGATAGTCGAAGGCCTCGGCCTGTACGTCCTGGCAGAGCGACAGCGTGACCGGGCCACACTCTGCCGGATCGGTCAGAACCTGCATGGCGCGGTGGAGCGCCGGGATGATCTGCTCGGGCCGCGTGATGCGGTCGAAGTAGCGCGAGACAGGGCGGAAGCAGTCATTGGCGCTGACCGTGCCGTCGCCGAAGCTCTCGACCTGCTGCAGCACCGGGTCGGGCGCGCGGTTGGCGAAAACGTCGCCGGGCAGGAACAGCACCGGAATGCGGTTGACATGGGCAAGGGCAGCGGCGGTGACCATGTTGGTGGCGCCCGGCCCGATCGATGAGGTGGCGGCCATGAAACGGCGGCGGAAGCTGGCCTTGGCAAAGCCGATCGCCGCATGCGCCATGCCCTGCTCGTTGTGGGCGCGGTAGGTCGGCAGCTCGTCGCGCAACCGGTAGAGCGCCTCGCCGACGCCGGCGACGTTGCCGTGGCCGAAGATCGCCCAGACGCCGCCGAAAATCGGCAGCTTCTCGCCGTCGATCACCGTCATCTGGCGCGCCATGAAACGGGTCAGCGCCTGCGCCATGGTCAGGCGGATGGTATTCGTCATCGTCTTCTCCTCCCGTCTCTCTATGCCGCTTTCCGGCCGCGCACGGCAAGCCAGGATTCCGTCAGGCGCTGGAAACGCGATGCCATGTCGTCGATGGCGGCCGCATCGGAAATCTCGCCGGCCAGCCACTTTGCGGCTGCGTCGGCAAACAACGTGCGGCCGACGGCGAAGCCCTTGACGATGGGCGCATCGGCGGTGGCGGCGAAGGCCGCCTCGAGTTCGGCCTGCGGCGCCTCGAGGCCGAGCAGCACGATGCCGCGGCACCAGGGGTCGTGTTTCGCGATGACAGCCTCGATCTTCGCCCAGGCCTCGGGCGAGGCCTGCGGCTCGAGCTTCCACCAGTCGGGCTTGATGCCGAGCGCATAGAGTTCTTCCAGCGCGCGCGGGATGGTATCTTCGGCGAGCGCGCCGTGCTTGCCGGCGATGATTTCGACGAGGAGTTCGCGGCCGATCTTGCGGGCCGCCTCGAACAGGGTGCGGATTTTCTGCTGCTGTTCCGTCTTCAGCTCGGCGGGGTCGTCGGGGTGGTAGAAGCTCAGGCACTTGATGCAGTGATCGACCGGCCATTCGACCAGTTGCGAGCCTATGTCCTGGCTGAACTCGAAGCGCAGCGGGCGCGAGCCGGGCAGCTCGACCGGGCGGCCGAGCCAGGAAAAGCCGAGCCTTGCATATTCGAACATCGCCCTGCGGCCGTGCTTCTCGTCGAGCAGCATGCCGTAGCCGGGCCGGCCATCGGCGACGCGCGCGGCGGCCTTGACGGCGAGCACCTTGAAGTCGCCGATGCGCGCGGGATCGGCGCCGACGCGGGCGGCGATGTCCTCGAGCTGGATGCGATGGTCGCAGGCGAAAGCCATCAGCGACGGGACATCGTTGCGGCGCGTCGTCGCCCAGTGAATGTGGTTCAGCGCCTCGTCCTTGCGGAGCGCGCGATGCGGGCTGCCGTTCTCGAGGAAATACTGCAGTTCCTCGAAACTCGGATATTCCGGCGCGCAGAGCAGCCGCGACACCGCAAAGGCGCCGCAGGCGTTGGCCCAGGTGGCGGCAGTCTGAAGGCTCTCGCCGCCGAGCCAGCCGCGCAGCAGGCCCGACATGAAGGCGTCGCCGGCGCCGAGCACATTGTAGATCTCGATGGGGAAACCCTTGCCGACGATGCCATCCTCGAGGTCGTCGCTAATGGCGCCGTCATAGACGATGCAGCCCATCGCGCCGCGCTTCAGGACGATGGTGGCGGACGACAGCGAACGGATGGTCTTCAGCGCGCCAAGCACGTCGTCTGCGCCGGACGCGATCATGATTTCTTCCTCGGTGCCGACGATCAGGTCGCAGTCGGGCAGCACGGTCTTCAGCCGCGACGAGACATGGTCCGACTTGACGTAGCGCTCGAAACCCTCGGCGTGGCCGGCGAGGCCCCAGAGGTTGGGGCGGTAGTCGATGTCGAAGACGACCTTGCCGCCACCGGCCTTGGTGATGCGGATCGCCTTGCGTTGCGCGGCGTCGCTGTTGTCGCGCGAAAAATGCGTGCCGGTGACGACGATGGCGCGGGCCGAGCGGATGAAGGCTTCGTCGATATCGTCTTCCGACAGCGCTATGTCGGCGCAATCGGTGCGCACGAAGATCATCGGCGAGACGCCCTCGGCCTCGACGGACAGCAGCACCAGGGCCGTCAGGCGCTCCCTGTCGGTGGTGATGCCCTCGACCGAGACGCCCTCGCGCACAAGCTGCTCGCGGATGAAGCTGCCCATCTGCTCGGCGCCGACGCGGGTGAGCAGCGCCGAGCGCAGGCCGAGGCGCGCGGTGCCGACCGAAATATTGGCCGGGCACCCGCCGACCGACTTGGCGAAAGAGGCAATGTCTTCGAGGCGCGAACCGATCTGCTGGCCATAGAGATCGACCGAGGCACGGCCGATGCAGATGACGTCGAGCGGCCGATCGTCTGCGTGCGTTTCGGTCATGGTGTTGCCTCCCGTCGAACGGCTGCTAGCATCTTGCACAACTGAATAGGAAGCGTGGAATGAAACACACATTTCATTTGACAGTCAATGTGGAATATTTATTCTGCGCACACATTCACAGCACCACGACAATAAGGACGGCTCCATGATTTCCATCGCGCTGCTTGGCGCCGGCCGCATCGGCCAGATTCACGGCAGGAACATCGCCGCCTCGCCGCGCGCGAAACTGGCGGCCATCGCCGACCCGTTCCCGGAGGGCGCCAAGGCGCTGTCGGACGCGACCGGGGCGCCGGTTCGCACGGCCGACGAGATCCTGGCGGACAAGAGCATCGACGCGGTGCTGATCGGCACGCCGACCGACACCCATGCCGACTATATCGACGCGGCGGCGAGCGCCGGCAAGGCGGTGTTCTGCGAGAAGCCGGTCGACATGAGCTCGGCGCGGATCAGAGAGACGCTGGAACGCGTCGAGAAGGCCAGCGTGGCGCTGATGATCGGTTTCAACCGGCGCTTCGATCCGAACTTCGCGGCGCTCCAGAAGCGACTCGCCGACGGCGCGGCCGGCAATGTCGAGTTGGTCACCATCCTGTCGCGCGATCCCGCACCGCCGCCGGTCTCCTACATCAAGCATTCGGGCGGCCTGTTCCGCGACATGATGATCCACGATTTCGACATGGCGCGCTTCCTGCTCGGCGAGGATGCGACGGAAGTCTTTGCCGTCGGCTCGGCGCTGGTCGATCCGGCAATCGGCGAGGCCGGCGACGTCGATACCGCCGCTGTGGTGCTGAAGACGGCGTCCGGAAAGATCTGCCAGATCTCGAATTCGCGCCGCGCCACCTATGGCTACGATCAGCGCATCGAGGTGCATGGCTCGAAGGGCATGCTGTCGGCTGCCAATGTGCACGAGACGACGGTGACCTTCGCGGGCGCTGCCGGCTTCGTCGCCGATCCGGTACAGAACTTTTTTCTCGAGCGCTATGCCGGCGCCTACCGCGCCGAGATCGAGGCTTTTGTCGACGTCGTGGAAAAGGGGAGCAAGCCGAGCCCCGACGGCACTGACGGGCTCAAGGCGCAGATGATGGCCGATGCGGCCACGCAATCCCGCGAGACCGGCAAGCCGGTTTCGATCGGCTGAGGAGGAAAGAATGTTCGATGCATCGTCGCTGAAACTGTCTTCGCTCGAAGGCAAGGTCGCCATCGTCACCGGCTCGACACAGGGGCTTGGCGAGGCGGTCGCGCATCTCTTCGCCGAGCGCGGGATAGCCGGGCTGGCGATCACTGGACGCAATGCGGAGCGCGGCGCCAAGGTGAAGGCGGCACTCGAAGCGAAGGGCGTGAAGACGGTCTTCGTCGCCGCCGACCTCGCCGACATGGACGACACCCGCAAGCTGGTCGCCGAGGCCGACAAGGCGTTCGGCCGCATCGACATACTGGTCAACTCGGCCGGCATCACCGACCGCGGCACGATCTGGGACACCGACCCGGAACTCTTCGACCAGATGTTCGCCGTCAATGTGCGCGCGCCGTTCTTCCTGATGCAGGACACGCTGAAGGTGATGAAGCGGGAGAAGATCGAGGGTTCGATCGTCAACATCATCTCGATGTCGGGGCATGGCGGGCAGAGCTTCATCACCGCCTACTGCTCGTCGAAGGGCGCGCTCATCACGCTGACCAAGAACGTCGCCTTCTCGGTGCTCAACCACCGCATCCGCGTCAACGGCCTTACAATCGGCCACATGGACACGCCAGGCGAGGACCGCATCATGAAGACCTATCACGGTGCGCAGGAAGGCTGGATCGAGGATGCGAAGAAGCAGAAGCCGTTCGGCCGCCTGCTCGATATTGCCGAGGTTTCGCGCGCCGTCGCCTATCTGTCGAGCGCCGAAAGCGGCATGATGACCGGCTCGATCATCGACTTCGACCAGCAGGTTCTGGGCACCGGCGACTCGCCGCCGATCCCGCCGGCTGTCTGAGGGCGGCGCCTAGCGCTCGCTGCGCCGGCCGGCGACGGCGACGGCGAGCGTCATGGCGACCGCCATGGTGGTTGCCAGCGAGCGGAAACCCTCGAAATTCGCCTCGGCGACCTCGATCAGCACGTCGGCCGGCGCGGCAATCGGCGACATCACCGAATCCGTGATGCTGACGATGCTGGCGCCACGCGTCCTGGCCGCCCCGGTCAGTGCCACCGTCTCGCTGGCATAGGGCGCGAAGCTGATCGCAAGCGCGGCGTCCTTCGGGGTGATGAAGCTCGCCTGTTCGGAGCCCATGCCGGCGACCCCGTCGACCAGGATGCTGCGCACGCCGAGCTTGCCCATGGCGTAACTCAGATAGGAGGCGATGGGGAAGGAGCGGCGCAGGCCGATCAGATAGATGATCTCGGCGCCTGCGAGCACATCCACCGCCCGGTCGATCGCCGCGTGGTCGAGCTTCTCGCGGAAGCTGGCTATGGACCGCTCGCTGGCTTCGAGGAAGCCGTCGAGCACCAGCCCCGACTTGCTGCCGGCGATGCCGTGGTCGCGCAACTGCGCCAGGCGCTCGTCATAGTTCAGCACGCGTTCGCGCAGCCGCGAGCGGAACACTTCCTGCAGTTCGGAAAAGCCCTGGTAGCCGAGCGCGTGCGAAAAGCGCACCAGCGCGGACGGCTGCACCTCGGCGCTTGCCGCGATGCTGGCGACGGTGCCGAAGGCGATCTCGTCGGGAAATTCGAGCGCATAGGCGGCGACCTGCGCGAGCCTGCGGGGCAGGTCCCCGGCGCGGCCGGCAATGGCCGTGCGCAAGGCCTGGTAGTCCCTGGGTGCATCCTGCGTGGCCGTCATCGCCCTGCCCGTTCGAAACGTTTCGACAGGAATAGAACAAAAATTCCAGACCGAACAGTCGATGCAGCTTCTATTCCATTCTGCGACGCGCTAGATCGGAAATGCGCCGCCGCTGGCGGTGGTCGGATGGAGCTGTTGCATGCAAGAGATCGGCGTCGGCCTGATCGGAACCGGATTCATGGGCAAGGCCCATGCGCTGGCCTGGAATTCGGTGCGGCCGGTATTCGGCGACGTGCCGGCGGTGCGGCTGGTGCATCTCGGCGAAGCCAATGTGGAGCTTGCCGAGAAAAAGGCCGCCGAATTTGGTTTCGCCAAGGCATCGGGCGACTGGCGGCAGGTGATCGCAGACCCGGCGGTCGATGTCGTGTCGATCACCACGCCGAACCGCTTCCACCTCGAAATGGCGCGGGCAGCACTCGAGGCCGGCAAGCATGTCTGGTGCGAAAAGCCGATGGCGCCCAGTCTCGGCGAGGCCGAAGAGATGCTGGCGGCCGCCCGCGCATCAGGCAGGATGGCGGTACTCGGCTACAACTATATCCAGAATCCGACGATACGTCACATCCGCAAGCTGCTCGACGAGGACGCGATCGGCGCGGTGAACCATGTCCGCATCGAGATGGACGAGGATTTCCTGGCCGACCCGGAAGCGCCGTTCCAGCAGCGCCACGAGGCCTCGAACGGCTATGGCGCGCTCGACGATTTCGCCGTGCATCCGCTGTCGCTCATCCAGACGCTGTTCGGCCGCGTCACCCGCGTGATGTGCGACATGGCCAAGCCCTATCCGACGCGCCGGACGACCGACGGCGAGCGCGAAGTCGAGGTCTATGACATCGCCACCATCCTGCTCCGGCTGGCGAACGGCGCATCGGGCTACATCGCCGTCAACCGAACGGCCTGGGGACGCAAGGGGCGCATCGCCATCCAGATCTTCGGCGCCAAGGGGTCGATCCTTTACGACCAGGAGCGGATGAACGAGTTCCAGCTCTATCTGACGGCCGACCGGCCGACCGAGCAGGGTTTTCGCACCATCCTGTCGGCGCCGCACCACCGGCCCTATGACCGCTTCATCCCGGCGCCCGGCCACAGCCTGGGCTTCAATGAGCTCAAGACCGTCGAATGCCGGCAGCTGATCGGACGCATGCTCGGCGAGGACTGCGTGGCGGTCACTTTCGAGGAGGGCATCCTGATCGAGCGGGCGGTCGATGCCATGGCGCGTTCCTTCAAGGAGGAGCGCTGGGTCGATATCGGCTAGCGTCCGCGCGCTTCACCCCGGTCTCACCCTGAAGTGAACGCGTCGGCGCTGCGGAACATTGACCGTTCTCCTGCGCAAATGCTCAAACGCCGGTCAGAACTCTATTGATCGGGAGGCCGCATTGAAACAGGCACTTTTGGGCATCGCATCGCTGCTTGCGCTAACATTCGGCGCGGCGGCGGAAGCGCCGGACGCGACCAAGTGGGATGCCGTTATGGCCGAGGCCAAGGGCGAGACCGTCTATTTCAACGCCTGGGGCGGCGCCGAGAACATCAACGCCTATCTCGACTGGGCCGGCGGCGAGATGGCCAAGCGCTACGGCGTCAAGCTTGTCCATGTGAAGCTCGACGACACTGCCAATGCGGTGGCCAAGGTCGTTGCCGAAAAGGCCGGCGGCAAGGATGAGGGCGGCACGGTCGACCTGATCTGGATCAACGGCGAGAATTTTGCCTCGATGAAAGAGCAGGGCCTGCTGTTCTCGCCCGGCTGGGCCGAGAACCTGCCCAACTGGCGCTATGTCGACATCGAGAACAAGCCGACGATCCGCACCGACTTCACCATTCCCGTCGAGGGTCTGGAAAGTCCCTGGGGCATGGGCAAGCTGGTCTTTTTTCACGATTCGGCGCGCACCGATGCGGCCTCAATGCCTGGGTCGGCCAGGGAACTGCTCGCCTGGGCGAAGCAAAACCCGGGCCGCTTCTCCTATCCGCAGCCGCCGGATTTCGTCGGCTCGTCCTTCCTCAAGCAGGTTCTCACCGAACTCGTCGACGACCGAAGCCTTTTGCTGAAGCCAGTGGACGAAGCTGCCTTCGAGGAGGTCACGGCACCGCTGTTTGAATGGCTTGACGCGATCAACCCGCTGCTGTGGCGCGGCGGCAAGAGCTTCCCGCAGAACTATTCGGCCATGAAACAGCTGCTTGCCGACAACGAGGTGGACATCATCTTCGCCTTCAATCCGTCGGAGGCGTCGAGCGCGATCGCGGCCGGGGAACTGCCGGATACGGTGCGCTCCTTCACCTTTCCGGGCGGCACGCTCTCCAACACGCATTTCGTAGCGATCCCCTACAATGCCGCCGCCAAGGCCGGCGCGCTGGTGGCCGCCAACTTCCTGATCTCGCCGGAAGCGCAGGCGCACAAGCAGGACCCGACAGTGTGGGGCGACCCGACCGTGCTGGCACTCTCCAAGCTCGACGCCGCCGACCGCGCCCGCTTCGACGCGCTGGACCTCGGCGTCGCGACCCTCAAGCCCGACGAACTCGGCCCGGCACTTGACGAGCCTCATCCAAGCTGGATGGATCGGCTGGAAACCGAATGGAAGCGGCGCTATGGGGCTGCCAACTGAGCCATTGCCGGCGTCACAGGCCGCCGACCCCATGAGGCGGGCCGGCCGCGGCCAAGCATCGACAGCGCCATGCTGACCAGACTCGGGCCGCCGCTCGCGATCCTGTTGCTTGCCGGCCCGATCGTCGCAGGTCTCGCCGGCACGGTCCTGCCGGCGCTAGGCTATTTCCCGACGCTCGGCGGGTTTTCCTTCAGCCTTGCGCCCTTCGCTGCCGTTCTTGCCGAGCCCGGTATCGCGATGTCGGTGGCGATCAGCCTCGGTACCGGCCTTGCCGCGACCGCCATCTCGCTCGGCGCGGTCATGCTGTTCGTCGCAGGCTGGTCGGGCACGCGGATCTTCGCGCGCATCCAGCATCTCATTTCGCCGCTGCTGTCGGTGCCGCATGCGGCGGTGGCCTTTGGCCTCGCCTTCCTGATCGCGCCATCGGGAATGCTGGCACGCATCGTGTCGCCGACGCTGACCGGCTGGGACCAGCCGCCGGATGTGCTCATCGTGCACGATCCCGCCGGGCTGACGATGACGGCGGGGCTGATCGTCAAGGAAATCCCCTTCCTGCTGCTCATCGCGCTGGCCGCCCTGCCGCAGACCAACCCGGTCCGCACCAGGGCGCTCGCCGCGTCGCTCGGCTACGGCCAGGTCGCCGGCTTCCTGCACGGCACATGGCCGCCGCTATACAGGCAGATACGACTGGCGGTCTTCGCCGTCATCGCCTTTTCGACCTCGGTGGTGGACGTCGCGCAAATCCTCGGTCCGACGACGCCGGCGCCGCTCGCCGTCCGGCTGATCGAATGGATGCGCGATCCAGATCTCTCGATGCGCTTCCTTGCCTCGGCCGGCGCGCTGCTGCAGCTCGGCGTGACGGCGCTGGCGATCGTCATCTGGATCGGCCTCGAGCGCATCTCCTCTGTCATGTGCCGGCAGATCCGCGATACCGGCTGGCGGTTTCGCGGCGATGCCTGGCTGCGCGGTGCCGCACTCGCGGCGGTGACGCTGGCAGCCTTTGCCGTATTCGCCGGCCTCGCGACGCTGGCGCTGTGGTCAGTGGCGGGCCTGTGGCAATATCCGGACGCGCTGCCGGACTGGCTGACCCTGAAGACCTGGATGAAGTCGCTGCCGCGCGTCGCCGGGCCGCTCGGAACCACGGTTGCTGTTGCCACGCTGTCGACGCTGATCGCGGTCGCCCTTTCGCTCTTGTCGCTGCTACGTGAGGACGAGACGGGACGGCGCGGCGGACGCGGGGCGCTGATGCTGCTTTACCTGCCGCTGATCGTGCCGCAGGTGGCCTTCCTGTTCGGCCTGCAGTTGCTGCTGATCCTGGCCGGCGCGGCTGCAAGCCTGCCGTCGCTTGTGTTTGCGCATCTCGTCTTCGTCATGCCCTATGTCTTCCTGTCGCTGTCGGATCCCTGGCGCGCCTATGACAGGCGCTACGAAGCGGTTGCCGCCGGGCTCGGCAAGCGGCGCTGGACAGTGTTCTTCCGCGTCAAGCTGCCTATGCTGGCGCGCCCGGTGCTGACCGCGGCGGCCGTCGGATTTGCCGTTTCCGTCGGCCTCTATCTGCCGACCGTGCTGATCGGCGCCGGGCGGCTAGAGACGATCACCACCGAGGCCGTGGCGCTGGCCTCCGGCGGCAACCGGCGCATCATCGGCGTCTATGCCTTCCTGCAGATGGTGCTGCCGGCGCTGGGCTTTCTGGTTGCGATCTTCGGTCCGGCGCTGATATTCCGGCATCGCCGCGCTATGCGCGCATAGACCGGGCAGGCGGATACGGGATTGCATGACTGAACAGGGTCTCCACCTCGACCACGTGTCGATCGCGCTGAAGGGCAAGACCCTGCTCTCCGTCGACCGGCGCGTGGGGCCGGGCGAAGTGTTCACGGTGATGGGGCCATCGGGCTCGGGCAAGTCGACGCTGCTCGCCTTCATCGGTGGCTTCCTCGATCCGGCCTTCTCGGCATCGGGAAAAGTGTTCATCGACGGCGACGAGCTGACGGGTCTTGCCGCGCAGGACCGCCATGCCGGCATCCTGTTCCAGGACCCGCTGCTGTTTCCGCATATGTCGGTCTCGGCCAACCTTGCCTTTGCCATCCCGGCCAGCGTGAAGGGCCGGTCGGCGCGGGCAGCGCTTGTCGAAAAGGCGCTGGAGGATGTCGGCCTCGCCGGTTCCGGCGCGCGCGATCCCGACACGCTGTCGGGCGGCGAGAAGGCGCGCGTGGCGCTCGCCCGCTCGCTGCTGTCGGGCCCGCGCATGCTTTTGCTCGACGAGCCGTTTTCCAAGCTCGATGCCGGGCTGCGGGAGCAGGCGCGCCAGCTGGTCTTCGACAAGGCGCGCGCCATGCACCTGCCGGTGGTGCTGGTGACGCATGACGAGGCCGACGCCGAGGCCGCCGGCGGCGCCATCCTGCGCATCGATGACTGCTGATGAGGGACCTGCCAGTCCTGCCGGTGACGGAGGTGTTGCCGGCGCTCGCCGAAGCGCTCGAGGCCGGCCGCAGTGCGGTGCTTGTCGCGCCGCCCGGTGCCGGCAAGACGACGCTGGTGCCGCTGGCGCTGCTCGACGCGACTTGGCTCGGCG